>JANOMT010000042.1:0-15765 GCA_031420415.1 Vulcanimicrobiota bacterium | reverse complement strand
AGCGCTAATCGAAGCATTTAATCATTCGGACGCGCCCTCGCTGGGGCGGTACTGACGGCTTAGACGCAACGGTCAGGCCCGACCCTCCACGCATACGCAGGTTGCGCAAATGCGCATCCCGCGGCGGCCCACGGTTGCGGCTTCTTCGGAGTCCGTTTCCAAATCCGCAGTTTACGGAACCAAGTGAATACGCTGAGCTATTCTACGAACGTCAGGACCGTCGGGCGTTAACCTGATCGGTCCGACCACGGGCGGCCGTAACCTGTAATGACCCTCAAAATGAGCAAATGTTATTCCGGAATGGCGGCTTTGCGCTCGAATGCCAGCGAATTGGTGCCCGGCGAACGGATAGCGCATCAGATGTCCGGAAATCGTTCGCGTTAAATCGAGGTGACGACCCGCGAGCACGGACCGATCGAGGTCCGGAAGCCGGTGTGCGGACAGATACTCCGCAATCGACGGCACTTGCGTGAGGTCGCTGCGGACGCTGATATCGTCAAGGTCCGACACCACGATCGATTCTACCAGCTCAAAGTATACTTTTGCTTTGTCGTAAAGATCGGCCGGGTTTCTGCGTCGTCGAGTTCGGCTCGCTGCAATTCGTAATCGGCATCGCGATCCGGAGCCTCGGTCCGTCGAACGTACGATGCGTCGGTGTGCGGCGCCCACGGTAAGGCGATCTCCATGATGCACGTTTCTAACGAATTAGATCCGTACAGGACCGTATATTCTCTGAACGGATCATCGAATCGCCCGTTACCCCCTGATATTCAAGCGATACAGAAAGCGGGTCAGCATGATAGCCGACCCGCCAGAGATCGCTGACCTTTACGAACAATAGTCGTTCGCGTGATTCTTAAGCGCCGCAAATACAACGTACGCGAGAAAGCTGCAACGAACCGCTAAAGATGATCCGAGACAGCGATCTAACCGTCGCCGACTATCGTCAAGATATCCGGGGGCGGCGGGTGATCGATTAGGATGGCAAGATAATCGGGCACGTCTGTGCCCTACTCATCGGCGAACTCGAACGAAAAGTTCGCATGCTCGATATCGGCGGCGGTCGGTTCCTGGGAATTGGCGATCAGCACTTCCTCCTGTCCGTGGAATCGATGACAGAGGTCGACGACTATGATGTCCGCGTCGGCGAAACGGGCGATCGGGTAACGAATTCACCGAAGTACGATCCGGAGCGTTCATCGCACCGCCGCGTCGCGATCTCCGCGCATTCCGCCACGAAGCTCGCACGTTGCGCGTAAGCACAGAGGCATTGTATCGATGAGAACGTCTAAGCGATCGTCGCACGTGGATGAGGGAGAAAGTCGACGCGAAAAGCGCGACACGCGCTTGAGGAACGGTCGATAGTTAATGGCTCGAGTCGAACGTCTGCAAAAAAATACCGCCATACGGTTTCCAAATGCCCGCGCACGCGTTCATCGCTACTGGCCGAGCGCGGTGAGGCTACGGGTCGTCTTTCGGGCTCCGCGAGCCGACGGCCACATTGCGCAGCTCGGATAACGGCATCCATTGCCCAGTGAGGCGACATCCCGGAGTCGTTGTAACACGGGCCGACGCCTCGCGGAGTGAGATTGGCAGGCGTTTCGCTGTCAACAGATCGCGACGCGAACGATTCTCCAGCAAAAGTCGTGGCGACAACGACGCAGTCGAGGGTCTACGAGTAGGTCGCATATGGCGAACCTTCCAGCGACCGCGCGTAAGCAAGCGCGACGAACTGCGGACCAGCGTTGCTGGCGTACGACTTGATGAAAATTCAATGAAAATCGGCCATCGAATGACACCGATGCGGCTCCGGAGAGTACCGCAGGCGACATACCGATAGGGAGAACAAGATCTTGCAACACGTTAGCACCCGTAGCAGGCCGCGATTCATAGCGTTTGCCATCGCCATCCTCCTCGCGATCATCGCATTCGCGCTCCTACGCCTTTCGCTCGCAACGCCGGCGCACGCCGCAAACCTCTTCGACGGCGGGAGCGATCAAGCGCGCATCACGGGCGCCGTCAAACGCGACCAGCCCTCCGTCGTCGCACTCGAAGTCTACGTCGGCGGCACGCAATACGTTCCGATCGATCCTTTCGGCGATACCGCCCCGCAGGCGGTGCAAGGTCGTGCGTCCGGATCGGGATTCGTCTACGATTCGACGGGGACCATCGTGACGAACGCGCACGTCATCTCGCCGCCGAGCGGCGGACACGTCGAGAAGATCGACGTGCTCTTCGCCAACGGCGATCGCGTCGCGGGGCACGTAACGGCCGTCGATCGTAATGCCGACCTCGCGCTCGTGCGTGTCGACAACTACGCGAAACTCCCGCCCGCGCTGACGCTCGCGGATTCGAAGAAGATCGTGGCGGGGCAATGGGCGATCGCGATCGGCGAACCGCTCGAATTACGTCAGACGGTAACGGTCGGCGTCGTTTCCGGCTTCGATCGCTCGGAGCCGATCGCCGATGAGAGCGGCGGCCAGCACGTTTTTTCCGGCCTGCTGCAAACTTCGGCACCGATCAATCCCGGTAATTCCGGCGGTCCGCTCATCGATATGGACGGACGCGTGATCGGCATTAATCAGTCCGTCGCCGGCGGTGCGCAAGGCATCGGCTTCGCGATTCCCGTCGACACGATCGCCGCGAAGGTGTCGGCGATGCTCGGCAATCCGTCGCAAACGACCGCCGGCGCCACGACGCCGCAAGGCGCGGCGTTCGTCGGGGTCCGACTCGCGCCACTCGATACGTTGCCCGCGCAATATCGGTTCGCTGGAGATCACGGCGTCGGCGTTAGCGCCGTTGCATCGGCGAGCCCCGCCGACGTATCGGGGATCAAACCGGGCGACGTCATCGTCGCGATCGACGGAAAGAACGTCGATACCCCGCAAGCCGTAGCCGACGCGATTCGCGCGCGTAAACCGGGCTACACGATCGCGCTGTCGGTCACGACCGGTGGCGTCGAACACGACGTCGCCGTGCGAGCCGGCGCGCCTCAAATCGGCATGGCAGCGCCTGCAAACCCAGGCGATTCCAATGGCGATCCGACGCCGTAAACGCCGCCCCACGGCCGTCCGTCACGCTCGATTCGTACGTTCTGCGTCGAGCCGATCGTCGACACCGAGGCAGCGATCGATGAGAACGACCGCGGCGAACTTCTCGCAACGTGCGAGAATATCCCCAAGATCCGGCTTGGCGGAGACGGAGCGAAACGCATCGTCGCGGATGAGCGCGACGTGTCGCGCGAGGGTTGCCAGACGGCTCGGCTTGCGCTCGCAGCGCGCGGCGGCGATGATGACGTCGACTGCGTGTGCGAGCACGGCGATGGAACATACCGTCGACGAGTCCGTCGTAGTCGACCTGCGGCACGACGAGAACGACGCGCTCGTCCCGCGCGTAAACGCCGGACGGCAAATACCGCGGAACGAGATCGCGGAACGCGACGCCCAACCGGTCGAGGACGCCGCTGGAATGCCGTTCGTAAGTCGGCACTGACGAGCGCGATGACGGTGTCGACGTTGATGCAACTCGCCATATGATCGACGAAATAGATCAACATCCCGACGCAGACGAGTGCGAAGAAGATTGCGGTGCTCAGCGCGAGGTGAGGCACGAAGGCACCCTCACTCTTGTCGCGCACGGCGCGCAGAACCATCAGCGCGAACGTAAAGGTTCCGAGAAAGGTACCGAGTGCGATTTGCACGCCGCGGTCGCGCGTAAAATTGCGGAGCAGTCGCGGACCCATCTGCCCGGCCGCGAGCGAGAGCGCGGCGATCGTGATCGAGAAGACGGTACCGGCGACGCCGATCGTCGACGAAGCAACCACCCCGAGCCACGTGCGAGCGTGGCTCGGTAATCCAAACCTTGCGTCATCGCTTAGGAGCGTAAGCGCGCCGCCACTTACACGGAACTTCCATTAAGGAGAACGGCACAAATGAAACCGACTACGAGGTTCTTGCCGACGGTCGTAACCGCGAGGCTGATCGTCGCGCTCGGATCGATGCTCGCACTTACGGTGCCCGCGTCGGCCGGGTCGATGATGGTTGCCAGGGATACGGAAAACAATGATCGTGCGGCCGACATGCGTGCGATCTATGCAATCGAAGATCGTGCCGAAGCGATCGCCGAGGGTGAGAAGACCGGCAACGCCGCAATCGTCGCCGCTCGCGAATCGATTGCCAAGTGGCGCTCCCTTCGCACGACGCTCGCGCAAAAGGGTGCTTCCGGTCGAACCCTCGTGCAGATGGATACGAGCATAAAGGAGCTCGCTCGGACGTTAAACGACTCGCGCACGATCGAACGCGCGGCAAACGACGTGACGGGTGCTCTCGCGCCGCTCTTCGCGGTCGTGGGCGAGTCGATTCCGGCGGACGTGCATAGCCTCGATTATCTCGGACGTTCGATCTCTCTCGATGCGACGATGGCGCAATGGGGCCGCGCGGGCCACGACGCCTATGCGCTCGATCGCGCCTGGCTGCGCCTCAAACCGCTCGTCGCCACGAAGAAGAACGGTCGTAAGGTCGTCGTCATGTTCGATGCGGCAGTTCGCCGAGCTCGCGATGGCGCTCACGATCGGGATTCCGAGGAAGCCCAGACCGGCGCGACCGCGGTCGGAAACGCGGTCGACGCGGTGGAAGGTCTCTATACATAGGCGCCGCTTCTGGACGCGACAGACGATCAATATAACGACGACCGTGCTCTTCGCGATCGCATTCCTTTCGATCTGGTTCGACAACCCGCACAACCTCGCGACGGCAATCGGCCTGGTCACGGTCGGCCTTGCTTTCGCGCTGCTATCACTGGGCGGCCTTCGGTTTTATTTGCACGAAGGTGGGACTACGCGGCCAGATGCGGCACTGCTCGAACTTCGAGAAGAGCACTTCATCGGTCGCATCATCCGGCTAGAAAAGCACGTCGTAGCGAAGCGTTCTCTGTGCCGTCGCGCGAACGCCCGCGGTGAGAATGTGCGGACGGAGTTTGCCATCGTGCATGAGGTGCTGAACCGGAACCTCGTGTAGGAGGAGGGCGGCGTCAGAGATCAGCCGGCGATGGCATCGCCACCAGAGCGTTTCCGAACACAAGATTGCGACTTGCGAGATCCTCGCTTCTCCAAGAAGTTCTCGCAATGCGAACGCAAAATTATCGGTTTCCATGTAATCGGCGTATGAGCGAAACGATGGATGGCGTAGCGCAATGTTTGGGCTGCCAGCATGAGCTTTGCGAAAGCCTCCGAGCGTCGGTTCCCACCTATACGAACTCCCGCTTTGTTTGGGGACCCACTGTTCCATATCTTCGCGCCAAAACTGCGGATGCCGACGGCTCCTCGGAACCGAACGAACGTCGACGACCGACTCGATCGCGGCTTCGCGAATGAGCCGTGCGATTTCATTTGCAGTCGCAGTTCCATGTCCGAGCGTGAGTAGCCGCGGCGCCATCGACGAATGTTTCCGCGAACATCATGAAAAGAACTTTTAGAAACGACGGTTCCGGTGCGATCGGGTGTGATACGTTACGAAAAGCAACGAGGGGAAAACATCATGAAGGGTCGATTCCGCACGGGCGATCACGTGAGTTGGAATTCGGAGGCTGGCCGCGTGCACGGTCGGATCGTTCGCATGGTCACATCCGCGATCGAATTTAAGGGATACACGGTTCACGCTAGCGACGACGAACCACAGTATGAGATCAAAAGCGATAAGACTGACCATATCGCGATGCACAAAGGTTCGGCTTTGACGAAGCTCTGATGTTGCGGTCGTGCGGCCAACCGACCGCTGAAAGAAAAAAGAACGAGCGCGGCGCTTGACACTAAACCCGAAAACTAGACCAGCGGGACTCGCGAAATATCGGCAAAATATCTCCGCACCTTCAGGAGCCTTTGCCAATGCGAAAACGTCATACCGCGGAACAGATCGCTCAAGCCCTTCGCCAAACGGAAGCCGGCACGCCGATCGCTGATATCATCCGTAAAATGGGAGTCCATGATAATACGTTTTAACTCTGGAAGAAGAAATATAGCGGTCTTGGAACTTCCGAAATTCGCGGACTGCGGCAGCTCTGCGAAGGAAACACGAAGCTCAAAAGGCTTGTCGCGGATCTAAGCCTCGATCGTCAGATGCACCGTCCATCGAGACGGCGCTAACCGAGCGCAGGGTCGCGGCGGCGTCGACCGAAAAAAACGTCAATGAGCGGGTCGGCGGTCGTTCCGGAGCTTGCGGTGTTCGGCGCGGGCTTCCGCCCCGACTCGCCCGACGTTGCGTGGGCGCGTGAGACGCACTGGTATGCGAAGACGCCGCTCTTCCACGTCTTTGGACGCGAGATCGACGCGATCACGGTGCTTCGCTACGAAGATGTCAAAGCGCTCATGGATGATGCGCGGCTCGATCAAGCGAGCGGATTTTTCATGGCGAGCGACTTCGTTCTGTCAGGACCGCTCGCGCGCTGGTGGCAATTGCTCGTGCTCAATCGCAACGGTGCCGTGCACGCGCGTTTGCGCCGTTTGATCCGCGCTGCTATTTCGATCGAGGCGATCGAGGCGCTGCGGCCGGCGATGCGGGGGGCCGCAGAAGAACTCGTGGATGGCATCGCCGAGCGCGGTTCGTGCGACTTTACCGCGGCGTTCGCGCACGCGTACCCGCTCGCCGTATGGTCGGAGTGGCTCGACGTGCCGCACGAAATGCGCGGTGCGTTTGGAGCGGCGATTCTCGGCATCGCGAACGTTTTTTCGCCGGATTTCAAAAAGCTTTATCGAGTCACGGAAGATGCGCTCCGCTCCGGCTACGAGATTGCCGACGTCCTGATCGCACAACGCCGGCGCAGGCCCGGCAACGATCTCGTGTCGGCACTGCTCTCCGTCGACCTCGCCGGCGACCGGTTCTCCGATGAAGAACTGCGGGCCACGATCGTCGGTTTGCCATTCGCGGACAGTTCGCGGTATCAACTGGGTAACGCCGTAGCGGAGTTCGTAGATCATCCCGATCAATGGCAGATGTTGCGCGCGCGCCCGGCCCTCGCGACCCGCGCGGTGGAAGAAATCATGCGCGTGCGCCCCGCGATTCCAAGCCTCTTGCGGCTAGCAGTGACGCGTGTCGATCATCGGGATCTGCACGTTGGTTTCGGTACGCTCGTCATTCTCTTGATCGCGTCGGCAAACACCGATCCCAGGGTGTACGGCAACGGCGGCTTCGATATCTCCGTCGAGCGCGGGGCCCCTCCGCTCTCGTTCGGCAACGGATTCCATTCGTGTTTGGGCAATCGCTTCGCCGCGCTCGAAATGGCCGAGGCGTTGCCGGTGCTGGCGCGCCGCCTACGGACGCTCGTGCCGGCGGGCACGCCGACGTGGCTGCCCGGGCTGACGGTGGCGGGTCCCGTGACGCTGCCGATCAACTTCGACGTCGAGCCGAAGGCTTCGTAGCGTGCGTCGACGACCGCCGACGCTTCCTCAACAGGACGGCTTCATCGGACAAGCCGGACGCGAACTCGAACTCGCGGCCGCGCGCCTCGTCTTCGCTTACGACGCCGCCGCAAACGTTCCGATGCCGATGGCGCAGAGCCGCGCGGCGCTCTGGAACGCCCCGGAGCTAGCGGGGTGGTTCGCAGGTTGGGCCGCGAGCGGCGTGCGAGCCGAGGTGGACATCGCGACGTGGCGTCTGAAGACCCGGAGGGAGCCCGGCCTCTCGCGTTTCTCAGCGTACGCGGAACTCTTTACAACGTATCGCACCCCCGACATCGTGACGAAATGGCAAGCGGACGACGTGTTCGCCGCGCAACGACTGGCCGGTCTCAACCCGATGGCGCTGAGCGCCCTGGACGGCGCCGCCGGACACGCGGTGCTTACCGAGCGTTTCGTTCCGGCACTCTCGAGCGAGGTGCTCGAACCGTACTTCGGCAGCGGCGCGACCTTCGAGCGCGCGCTCGCTGCGGGACGCCTCTTCGTGACCGACTATCGAGAGCTCGGCGAGATCACGGCTGATGCAGACGCGCCCGGATGGCAGGCCGGCCGCAAGCTGGTCGCGCCGATCGCGCTCTTCGCCCGCACGGACGCGACGCCAAAGCTCACACCAATTGCGATTGGTCTAGGCCCGCAGCGCACGTTTTTCGCCCGGCCCTCGACGCCGAGCGGCGACGAAGGCTGGGCGCTTGCAAAAACGTTCGTACAAAGCGCCGATTACAATTACAATCAAGTGGTGAACCATCTCGCGTTCACGCACCTCATCGAGGAGAGTTTTTGCCTTGCGATGCACCGGCGTCTCGCGGCGCAACATCCGTTGCATCGCCTGCTCTCCAAGCACTTTGCAGCGCTGCTCGCGATCAATCAGATCGGCGTCTTGACGCTGATCAGCAAGGGCGGCATCATCGCGCAGATCCTCGAAGGTGGTTTGAACGGCTCGATCGATCTGATTCGCAACGCCTACGCCTCCTGGACGTTCGCAGCGCTCGATTACCCGGAACAGATTCGTGCGCGGGGCCTAGCCGATGCCGCGACGTTGCCGTATTTTCCGTACCGCGACGACGGCATGCTGCTGTGGAATCTCCTGGGTGACTATCTCGACGAGTACCTTGCGCTCTACTACGCAAGCGACGAAGACGTCAAGCAAGATTACGAACTTGCGGCGTTCGCGGCTCAGCTCTCGGGCGGTCTCGATGGTGGAAGCGGCGCGATCGCGGGGTTTCCAAAACAGATCGCCGAGCGCGCAGCGTTACGCGATGTCGTGCGCCGGATCGTGTGGATGGCGGGCCCGCAGCATGCGGCCGTGAATTTTCCGCAGGTCGACTACGCGAGCTTCATCCCCAACATGTGCGCCGCCACGTACGCGCCGCCGCCGCGGGGCCGTGTGACCCCGGCGCACCTGCTGGCTGCGCTCGCACCCAGGGCGGAGACGCAAACACAGTTCCGGACCGCCTATTCGCTTGCGGGCTACCATTACGATCGACTGCTCGATTACGATCTTTGCGGCGCGGACGCGTCGCAAGCGATCGTGGAGAAATACTTCGACCGTTTGACGGTCGACGTGACGGCGACCATCGACGCGCGCAACGCCGAACGCGCAAACCAGCCGGGCCTCTTGCCCTATTCGTATCTGCTGCCGGCGAACGTTCCGAACAGTTCGAGCGTGTAGCAACGTCTTAGATCGACAGCGCCATTTCGACGGCTCGCTCGACGCTCCAGTTGCGGCCGTCGGCGATCAAAGCGTCGATGTCGGGGGCAGCGAGCAAGGCGGTCAGTAATTCGTGCGTGCGCTCGTGAAGGTAGCGTTCTTGAAGCATCGGCACGCGGCCGATTGCGACGAACTGCGCTTGCGAGGCACCGAGCAATTGGGCCGCAAGCGCAGCGTCGCCTCGCCGCGCGGCCACGCCGGCGAGGACGCCGACCGTCGCGCCGACGAATCTGCCGCTGCCGCGACGGCGGCCGTAAGAGAGCGCTTCACGCGCGTCACGTCGCGCTTCTTCGGTATCTCCCGAAGCGAAGGCGGCGGCGGCCGAAGCTGCTAGACACCACATGACGAGGCCTTCGTTACCTCCGGCGCGGCGATCCGGCGCGGAACCTTGCCGGGCGTAGGCCATCGATAACTCGTAATTGCCCGCCCCGAATTCCACTTCGCTGAGCACTTGATAGGCGAATTCGATGTTCATCCGGCCGGGCTGCGCGCCGAACAGCGCGAGCGCTTCGGCGAGCATCTCGCGGCGGATCGCAAAATCATCGGGCGGGACCGTCCACGACTTCACACACAGTGCCCAGGCTACGAGCGAGGGTACGCCGACCGCGCGCGCAAGCGCGATGCTCTCGGTTGCGAGCACGTCGGCTTCTACGCGCCGCTCGAGATAGTAGAGGCCGATCGCTTCGAGACCGGCAGCGAAGCACAATTGCGGTGCACGGCCGAGTTCGCGCAGGAGTTCGGCGGCGCGATGCGCCGCCCGAACGCAGCCGAGCGGGTTGCCGATGTAGGTATGAAATTTCGCGACCGCGACGGCGAGTGTCGCTTCGAGCTTCTTTTCGTTGCCGCCGTGAATTGCGGCGAACGCCTTCTCGCTGACGTTGAGCCCTTCAAAGAAGAGTCCGAGCGATTCGAAGACCTTCTCGAGCGCCGCAGCGATCGACGCACCGAGAACGATATCGCCCTTGGAAGCGATCGTCCAATCGAGCGCCACGCGCACGTTATCGAGTTCTCGCTCGAACGATGCATGCCAATCGTGTCCCGTCGCACCCATGCTTTGCTTCGCTGCGCCCGCTGCGACGCCGAGCACGTAACGCGCATGCGCTGTTGCAATGCGATCCCATTCGCCGCTCGCGGTCAGCCGCTCGAGTCCGTAGGCGCGGGTGGTTTCGAGCAGCGAATAGCGCGTGTCGTCGTCGTAGCCGTCGTTGAAGGAAACGAGCGACTTGTCGACCAGGGACGAGAGGATGTCGAAGACGTCCCACTCCGTAATCGCTTCCGCGGCGCCCGGTTCGTCTACGCAAACCGCCTGCGCCGCTTCGAGCGTCCAGCCGCCGGCGAATACCGAGAGTCGGCGCAAGACGCGACGCTCGGGCTCCAGCAGCAGATCGTGGCTCCAGTCGATCAGAGCACGAAGCGTTTGCTGGCGTGGCAGCGCGGTGCGCGAACCGCCGCGTAAAATGCGGAAGCGGTCGTCGAGCCGCTCCGCGAGGCCGCGCAGTCCGAGCACGTTCACGCGCGCGGCCGCAAGCTCGATCGCAAGCGGTATGCCGTCGAGCTTCGCGCAGATCGAGACGAGCGAACGCCGAGCGCTCTCGTCGTAGACGGCCGGCGCCGACGATTGAACGGTCCTCGTGCGTTCGAGGAACAATTGCACCGCCGGCGACTCCGCGAGTTCCTCGATCGAGGGTAAGCGATCCGTCAATTCCGCGGGGAGCGAGAGCGGCGAGATCCGCACGACGCGCTCGCCCCCGAGGCGCAGCGGTTCGCGGCTCGTGGCCAGGATCGCAATCCCCGGACACCGCGCGAGAATGCGATGGGCAACTGCTGCGACGGCGTCGATGAGATGCTCGCAATTGTCGAGCACGAGCAACGCCTTCTTATGATCGAGCGCGGCTATCCATGTCTCGTTCATAACCGTTCCGATCTGTTCGTGCATGCCGAAGACTTCGCCGATGCGGGCACTCGCAAGCGCGGGATCAGTGAGCGGCGCGAGTTCGACGATCCAGGTGCCGTCGGGATACCGTTCGGCGAGGGCACGAGCGGCCTCGCACGCGAGGCGCGTCTTGCCGACGCCACCCATGCCGGCGAGCGTGACGAGCCGCTCCGTTAAAAAAAGTGCGACGATCTGATCGATTTCTGCCGTACGTCCTACGAACGACGTCAGCGATAACGGCAGATTTCCGGCCTTTGCTTGCCCTGCACTTCGGAGCGGCGGAAAATCGTCCGGCAAGTCGGGTGCCTCGATTTGAAAGACCGCGCGCAGACGCTCGATATCCTTGAGCTTGTGCCTGCCCAGATCGCGCAGCGTCACGCCGTTCGGCAGCACCGCACGAAGCAAGGAGGCCGTTACTTCCGAGACGAGGGTTTGGCCACCGTGTCCTATCGCGACCAACCGCGCCACCTCGTTGACGGTGGGTCCGAAGTAGTCGTCGTCGCGTTCGTCGGTCGTTCCCGCATGCATGGCCGCACGCACGCGAATCCCGTCGACCGCCGAGAAATCTTCCCGTGCGATATCGCGCTGCAATCCGAGGGCCGCTTCGAGTGCGCTTTCGGCGCGCCCGAAGACGACGCAAAAGGCATCGCCGATCGTTTTGAAAACGACGCCGTCGTGGCGTTCGACGGCCTCCCGCAGGATGACGTCGTGCCGGCGTAGCGCAGTTTCCATGTCGCGCCCGAAACGATCCCAGCGCTGCGTGCTGCCTTCGATATCCGTGAACAAAAACGTCACGGTTCCGGTCGGCATGACCTTCGCCGTGACACGGGAACGCACGGTTGCGCTTATACGCTCCTCCATGTGGGCCGTTTTGCGCCCGCATGAAGCTTCGCCCCTGCGCGCCGCGCCGGCACGCGCTCAACGTCCGGCGCCGAAGACCTCGCGCGCCGTGTGAACGGTTCGGGCCATACTTAAAAAGCGACCGGGCCTCGACCTAGCCTGGGACGGGATCTGCGCCGTCATGGTCGTCGCGGTCGCGATCGAGATCGCCGTTGACAGCTTCCGCGTTCGTGTGGACCAAGTCAGCACGTACGATTATGCGAAGATAAATAAACGTCACTCCGTTTTACGCGGATTACACTAATTCTCAAAACGCGCGTTGCCGTCGTCGGGCTTGTCGGGGATTTCGGGGAGCCCTCGCTACGTTCGGGCTTCGCGACAGCGGCCGCTCGGGGCGGCTTCGGGGAAGCCGCGAAAGCGTCGCGCAATTGCGGGCAGAACCGCTGGAACGGGAGCCTCTGGTTACGATAATGAATCGCGCGTGCGATCGCTTCGAAGCGACGTTCGAAATGGGCGTCGAGCGGACGCTCGAGCCTGTCGTCGGCGACGCCGCGACCAACACCGCGGTGACTCAAATCCTCGAAAAAGTACTCAACAAGGTGGTGCGGCACTCGGGCGGTTCAAAAATCGAAATATCGGTCAAGCGTTCCTCTGAGCTCACGACACTTGAGATGCGTGCTATCCATCATGCGCGAACGGGCCGGCGATGCGGCGATCAATCTCGACATTGACTCGACCATCGGGAAGGCACCGTTGTCCGAATGATTGGGCACGCCACGTGACGACGCGTATCGTTGTCGCGGACGATCACGACGCATACCGTATCGGGATTTGCGCCCTCGTAAGAACGCTTCCCAATATCGAAGTCGTCGGTGAAGCGGCGAACGGTTTTGAGGTGCTCGAGACAATGCTTGCGCGTCAGGCCGAATGTCGTCCTTATGGATATCCGGGCGCCCGTCATGGATGGAATAGCCGAGACGTGCGAGCTTTTGAAACAGCTGCCGACGATTAAGGTGCTTGTGCTTACGACGTTTGATGATGATGAACTCGTTCGCTCGGCGATCGCGGCCGACGCTGCCGGATACGTCCTCAAGGGTACGCCGGCCGAGGATCTTGCCGACCTCATCAAGATTACTCGACGAGGTTATTTGGCTTTCGCGCCTGGCTTGATGCTCGACGCGGTTGAAAGCATTTCATCAATGAAGCACGACCCATTGCAGGTTGGAACGATGACTATACGCGAGCGCGATGTTTTGCGCGAGCTCGCCGTCGGATCTTCCAACAAGCGCATCGCGAGTAAGCTCTGCATGAGCGAGGGAATTTTATCGCAGTTAGGCCTCTCGTCGCGAACGGAAGCAGCGCTCGCGGCGCGGTCGATTCTCGATCAAAGCTACACCATCGTCGAAGGCAATCTTTAATCGTGACGACCTCAGCAATACGGTTCGTTCGTAACCTCGTATGTCCGGGCGTCGAAATCACGAAAGCCCCGTCGACGATTCGTGCGGATTGGAACGTCGCGGTAAAAGTTCGTGACGGTACGACGCTACGAGTCAACATTTTTCGCCCGTTCTCCGAATCGCCGGTTCCCGTCATCATGTCGGCGCATCCGTATGGGAAAGACAAGATTCCGGCTAAATCGCGCTCCGGACGCGCTCCCGCCCCACAAACTCGCGTTTTCCCGCAACCGCATAGCGTCCGAATTTCCGAGTGGACAAGCTGGGAGGCTCCCGATCCGGTCTTTTGGGCTTCGCAGGGCTACGCCGTCGTAAATGCAGATCTACGCGGTGGCGGTAAGTCGGATGGGGTCGCGGATCTCTTTTCAGACCAAGAAGCGCAAGATTATTACGATCTCATCGAATGGGCGGGAACGCAAAGTTGGTCGTCCGGGCGCGTCGGGTTGGACGGCGTTTCGTATCTTGCGATCAGCCAATATAAAGTGGCCGCACTCCGTCCGCCCCACCTCGCCGCGATATGCCCGTGGGAGGGGTTGAGTGACCTCTATCGCGACTTCGCGCGACCAGGCGGCGTGCGTGAAGACGGCTTCAGTGTTCTTTGGAGCGCGCTCACGCGTCGAAAAGCACGAGTTCGTTCTTCGATTCGCAAAGAAATCGTGGAGCGGTCCGAACGCGATGAATGGTATCGCTCCGTGACGCCCGATCTCGAGCGGATTGAAGTACCGCTTCTCGTGTGTGGCAGCTTTTCCGATCACTGCCTGCGCTCGCGCGGCTCGTTCGAAGTATTTCGCCGCGCGGGCTCCGCTCGAAAATGGCTCTATACGCATCGCGATGGCAAATGGTGCGCTTACTACGGCGAGCGTGCCACACAAACTCGCCTGCGCTTCTTCGATCATACGCTTAAGGGGCTCGATAACGGATGGGCGGTCGAGCCGCCCGTGCGCTTAGCGGCCACCGAAACAGGTTCGGAATCGGCAGCCGTGACTTACGAAAATGCTTGGCCGCCGAACGACCTCGTATGGCGCAAACTGTGGCTCGATTCGCGAACGCAATCGATGACGGAAGACACGACCCCCCTCCCTTCCGCTTCGAGCACATTTGCCAGTTCGCATCGTGCATCGTTTCTCTGGACGGTACCGGCCGACGTAGACATTATCGGTCCGATGGCTCTGCACGTGTTCGTAGAAGTTCGTGGAGCGGACGACATCTCTCTCTTCGCTGGCGCTCGAAAGATACGAGCCGGAGTCGAGACGACGTTTGAGGGTTCCTACGGATTCTCGGGCGATATGGTCTCGAAGGGTTGGCAGAAAGCATCACATCGAGAACTCGACAGCGCGCTCTCGACGTCGGAGCAGCCCGTCCATCGGCACGAGCGCATCGAGCCGCTTCGTGTCGGTGAAATCGTCCACGTCCAAATTGCTTTACTGCCACACGCTACGCGGTTTCGTCGAGGCGACCAGCTTCGCGTCGATATTCGCGGGACGTGGCCGTACCGGCGAGATCCGCTATGGGGTCAGTTCCCAGCCGGTTATCAACCGAGCTCGAAAGCCACATGCGTCCTCCATACCGGTGGTTCGTGTAAGGCGTATTTATTGCTTGGCACGCGCTCATTCGCGACGCAGTCCCCTTCGGTAGCGAAGATCAACTCATTGGTCTCGCGAGGTATATATGTCGGTCGATAACGGGATGAATAGACGCCTGAAATTTGCGCTTCTTGCATATCAGGCTGGCATCGCTCTCCTAGTTCTCAAGCCACTTTTAATAATATTCGGACTACGCTTCAATGCACACGAGTGGTTAGCTGATTTCCCATACCGTATGGTTGCTGGCAAAATTGAGCCAACAATAAGGTCGAACGATGTAAACGATCTCGCGACGCTCAGTGCGATGCATTCACGTGAATAATGATCGACGATCGTTGGCAGTCTGATTTTGCTGCCGTCAGCAAGTCGCTCATGCATGAAGCTTTGATCGAGGTACCGCGGCGCGCCTACCATGCAACGCATACAGCCGGTACACGCGCTTACGATTGACCGCGAATCCCTCACGACGCAGAAGAACATGAATGCGTGGATAACCGTAACGAACACGAACTGTCGCGATGTCCTTAATCCGCGCCGCAAGCATCGTGTTGAGCTCGCTCGTGTGGGACTCGTAGTAGAACGTCGATGTATTTATCTTCAAGAGGCGACACGCTCGTCGTGCGCTGATCTCAAAAGCTGCGACGAGAAAGCCGACGCGATCGTGCTGTTGCGCCGGCTTTACCGTTTTATTGTGACTATCTCCTGAAGCATCTGACGAACGAGGCTTAGATCCGCGACAATCCTTTTGAGCTTCGTGTTTTCTTCGCGGAGCTACCGTAGTTTGCGTATTTCGGGAGTTC
>JANOMT010000041.1:0-1853 GCA_031420415.1 Vulcanimicrobiota bacterium | reverse complement strand
GCACAGCATGGCGTGCTGATGAGCGGTGATTTCGATATGGTCTATCTTGGGTTTACAAGTTCGTCCGATCCGAATACCCGCAAGGCCTTTGGGTGCGCGGCAATTCCTCCGGGCGGGTTTAACGTCAGCCGCTGGTGCGACCCCGAATACGAGCGCATCACGACCGATGCGTTACTCCAGATGGATCGCGTCACACGCAAACGCGACTATTCACGTGCGTCGCAGATTCTCATCGATCAGGTGCCCGAAGTTTTCGTCACCTGGCCCAAAGATATCGAACTCGTGCGTTCGGGCGTTCACATCGACGACGGCGCTCGAAATTTTGCGCCGCCGTATCTCTATCATATCGACCGCTAATCGAGGTTTGGGAGCGCTTTGGAATTGTGCGAATTCGTAGACCACGCAAACGAGCAACTCATCGCACGTGCGGTCCGCCGTCCGGCGGCTCTTCGAGTGCGGTGAGTGCGAGGGCGACGGCTTGCTCATGGCTCATCGCTACGCCTCGCGCCTCCAGGTCCTTGCGTTGGTCGATTGGGAGGCGTTCGGCGAGGAGCGCGTCGAGCCGCGTGCGCGTCGTTTTCTCCGTGAATTCGCGCCCGAAGCCGAGGTCGCGCAACGTGGCGTCGGCGTGTGCGGCAAGCTGAGCGGCGCGACGATGATCTCCTTCGATTGCGAGGACGAGCGCCAAATGTTCCAACGTCTTTATTACGTTCCCGATATTGGCCGCATCCGACCCGTGTCGGCGGAGCAGTTCGCGTGCGTTTTCCCGTGCCTCGGTAAGTCGATCGAGCGCGGTGAGAAAGCCAACGAGATTACACGAGAGACCCGCAGACAGGTTTTCAGCGCGAGACGGCGTGCTCTGCATCTCCACCAGACTCTCTTGGACGATGACCACCGCTCGCTCCGTCTTCCCGAGAGCGTGCTCGATCTCGGCGAGATTTGCACCCGCGCTGATGGCCATCAGGCGGTTCCCGACCGCCCGCAGCTTATCGTGGTATTCTCGCACGAGGCGCGCACCATTTTCTAAATCGCCGCGTACCACGGCGAGGCCGCCGCGCCGCTGCAATGCGAAGAAACCCAAATAGCGATCGGCGTTCGAGATCATCAATTCCGCTTCTGCGATTTCGCTCGCGGCGTCGTCGAGTCGATCGATTCTTTGGAGCAAGCCTGCCTCCATCAGCAGGGCGTATGCGAGCGTCGTTCGATCTTCGGAGATGCGACCGAGCCGAACGGCCTCCGCCGCGAAGTCGATAGAATCCGTGAGGCGTCCGGCGTCATGCGCGAACTCTCCCTTCGCGGCGAAGAGCATGGATCGCAGCGACGCTCCGGCTTCATCTCCCAAAAGCTCCGTCGCGTGTCCGAGGCGCTCGTATCCTTCACCTGCGAGCGCTACCGCTCGCCAAACCGTGCCGATGGCGGCGAGCAATTCGCCCGCGAGGATGGCTTTGCCGCTCGCCATTCCCCAATCGAGTGCCGCGCGAACGTCCTCGAGTTCAATTGCGACGTGCCGTTCGATGGGCTCCTTGCGACCCGTACGATTGAGGCGTTCGCGTTCGTCGACGAATCGATTGCGAAGATGGAGGAGGTGGCGGAGTGCACGCTCGCGTGTTTCGTCGGCCGCGTTGAGCTTTTCGTGTGCGTAGGCGCGCGTTGACTCGAGCATCCGATAGCGCAGCGATTCGCCGTCGGGTTCCGCGAGAACGAGCGACTTGTCGACAAGCGATGCCAGTACATCGAAGAGATCAAGCTCGTCGAGATCATCGTTCGTGGCGACGGCGGTCGCCGCTTCGAGCGTGAAACCGTTGATGAAGATGCCGAGCCGCCGGAAAAGCATCCGTTCGCGCTCGTCGAGG
>JANOMT010000040.1:0-20045 GCA_031420415.1 Vulcanimicrobiota bacterium | reverse complement strand
CCCGGCGAACCGACGTAGGCCCCGGTGTGGCCGTTGCCGGAGGAATCGGTCGCGCCAGAACCCGACGAGTCGTTGAGTCGGTAATAGACGAGCGGCCTATCATTCTTCACGAACGTCGCGTATGCGGTTAACGATGTGCCTGGCGTTCCTGCTGGAACCGGCGTTGCTGGAATTGTCGTCGCTACGGGTGCGGACGTGGCTCCCCCTGGCGTAGAGGGACCTCCTCCTTGCGTAGACGTGGGGTTGCCGCTCGGTTTATTTGTCGGCGTTGAGGACCCTTGCGGCGCGGCACTCTGTGTCGGCGACGGAGTTGGGTGTGCAGACAAGCCAATAAGCCCGCCTTGACTCGGAGCGGTCGCGAGCGGTGGCTGGGATCCACCGCCACCGCTGCAGCCCGAAGATGCGAGCAACGACGAGACGACGACCAACACGTACGCCGGGCCAATAAATGGAGAACGGCAACTTAACATAATCTTTACCTCGGTGACAATTCTGCGCGAGAAGAGGTCGACGGCTCCGTTGTGCCAGCTATCACTCTCAGTTTTAGGAGAGGAAGCGACGTTGGAGTCTCCTGGTACGCTCGCGGGCGGCCGTGAAAGCGAGCTTCGGAGGGGTGCGCAGAGCAGACACTTCACGAAGAGTGCCGCGTTTTGTGAGCTTCCGACGGAGCACCTGCTAGGAGCGATTCCCATTCTTACGATGTCGACTGTGCGGAGAAATAACGGTAAATGGAAAAGCGTCCGGCATGAATGCTGGACGCTTTGTGGTTATTTTGGCGTTTAAGAGTACGAGCAGGCGGCGCCTGTGGGTCGCGACCTCACCCATTGCGATCGAGTCGGTCGGTTCCTACGGAGCAACATCGTTTGCGAAAGAGTTTCCCGTAAACGTACCCTTCGCTCGAATTGTAAGCGACGGCCGTGCCGAGTGGGCTCGGCGTCAGAGGAGCGGTCGGTGCGCGCGTCGTTGGGATTGGCGCCGGAACGGGCGCTGCGTCTCCGGCGCAAGCGTAGTAATGCGTAGTAATGTATGACAGAGCATCGCGAGGTGCGCCGAATCTCTCGCGAATTGCTTTCCTATTATGCGAAGTTGAGGCGCTCCGTTGATGCCCACGCCATGGTCTTTTGCAAACCGTCTTCAAGCGACGTCGTCGGCGTCCAACCGAGTTTCCGCGCGAGCATGAGATCGGGCTTACGCCGCTGCGGATCACCTTCGCGAGCCGAAGCGTGTTCGACCTCGAATTTCACGCCCGCAACCCGAGCCAACGTCGCAGCGATTTCGAGCACCGACCGTTCGTCGTCGTTTCCAACATTGATCGGTTGCAGCTCTCGTTGCGACGTCTTCATTACGAGCAGAATGAGGTCAACGGCATCGTCGACGTACGTCATCGAACGCGTCTGAAAACCCGTACCGTGAATCGGCAAGGGTCGCCCGTTCATGACCGCATCGACGAGTGCGGGAACGAGGCGCCCGTCGTGCATATCCATCATCGGGCCGTAGCAGTTGAAGAGCCGAACCAGTCGCCCGTCGAGACCTTTCGAGCGAACCGCACTCGACATTGCAGCCTCTCCGAAGCGCTTGCCCTCGTCGTAACAAGCACGCGGCCCGATCGGATCAACGTTGCCAAAATACGCCTCCGGCTGTGGATGAACGAGCGGGTCACCGTAAATTTCCGATGTCGATGCGTAAAGCATACGCGCCTCATGTGCGATCGATAACTCAACGAGCGACATCGTGCCGACGCTGTTCACACGCAACGTCTCCCACGGATGAGCATCGTACGCTTCGGGACTCGCCGGAGACGCGAGATGGTAGATTTCGGTGAGCTGCTCGACTTTCGCCCGATCCAATATCTCTTGTAATTTAGTCTTTGGAACCGCGACGTCAGCATGCACGAACGTCGCACGGCCGCTGGAAATGGCGGTCTCGAGGTTGCGGACATGCCCCGTCGAGAGGTCATCGATGATGATGACCTCGCTTCCGGATTTGATGAGCTTGCGAACGAGATGACTACCCACAAAACCGGCCCCGCCGGTAACAAGGCTTACGGCTCGCGACATCGCCCTCAACTAATATGCGCCTTTCGAACGGACGAGAGCGGAAAACGTCTGGTAAATCAAAGTGAGATCGTACATTGGCGAAGATCGAACGATATAGTCGAGATCGACTGCGGTCGCCTCGAACTTATCGAGTGGAATCGTCGAGCGGTGGTTGATCTGCCAAAGCCCGGTGAGTCCGGGCGTTTCGAGGTGCCGCAAATGTTGCCACCGCGCGTAGCGGCGAACGATGAATGGCATTTCCGGCCGTGGACCGACCAGGGTCATTTCTCCCCGAATTATATTGAAGAGCTGTGGCAACTCGTCGATTGAGGTCTTCCGTAAAATCCGCCCAACCTTCGTGATTCGTACATCGACAGAAGACGTTGGAGATTTTCCGTCACCACATTGCGAAACGCGCATCGTCCGCAGCTTGTAGATTGTAAAGAGCCGTTCGAATCGACCGACGCGCCGCTGCGTAAAAAGAATCGGGCCACGGTCCTCGCACCATATTGCAAAAGCCGCTACGACGAGAATCGGGATGATCGCAATCAAGGCGATGCTTGCCAATAAAACGTCGCGAATGCGCTGTAAAAAAGATACCGCCCGGCGATGGCGGTACACGAGCGGGCGCCGCGAACGTTTTCGACGCTCGACAAACGAAGCCGTCGCGCACAGAACCAGAAGCTCCACGTCCACTGTATCTTCTTGCGCATCCGTAAAGTCACGATCGGTGATCGCGATTGCATGGAACGGATCGGCGGCAACGGCGTGAGCGCAGAAATCGCGAAGATCGGTTGTCTCCATGATGCGATCTTACAGATGTATGCTAACGGCGCCTACACCCTGGATAGGGGATTGATGCGACCGAAGGCCTCACGACTTCATATTGCCCCGACAAACGGCCAAGATGTCTTTACACGACGGATAGGCCGACTAAGAAGTTTAGACACCTATTAAGTAATACGTCTCCATTGAACACGACTCGCATCATTTAAATGAGCTCCATTTGTGATCGTCTTAGGTCGTCTTCGAGGTTTATACGGAGCGTAATTGTGAATCTCGATCATCAATCGTCAGGGTGTTGTTCATAGCCGTATTGAGCAGCAAATGCCGATTATCGCGCGCGTCGTTGTGATCTTGGTTTTCCTCAGACCCAGCTGGCGCGACCGTGCAGCGATGGTTCTTCGGACAAGCTCAGCATCAGATTGAGGGCAAAATCGAAGCTCTGTAACCTACCGGCGAGAATTTGCTCCTACACATTTTTCGTCGTTACCCGAAAAATTTCTTCTCGTTGTTTTTGGCGTGCGCGGTACTGACGCTTTCGAACCTTTCGTTAATTCCGATTGGTACAGATATGAACTTTCAAACGTGGCGGATGACCCCGGTCGAACGTCGACCATCCTGCCTGAAAACGCGCAGATCGTTCGTAATTCGCTCGCGAGGAAGGTTCCCGACGCCGACCGCAATGTTTGCGGCGCTGGTGGCGGCCCCATGCCGACGCCGTTGTTCCACGACCTCGGGATTGCAACTCCGAGCCGATCCCGAGTCTGATGAGCAGCGACGTCACATCCATAGCCGCACCTACATCGTTCGCCTATCGGAATCGCCCGCGCCGCGATCGTACTCGAGGATGGGGGGTCCGTCGTCGTCCGGTACGGTGGCATCGCCTGCGCAGTTTCGTGACCGCCGGGCTCACTTGCTCGTGGTCGGCAGAGGTTCGCTCCACCGTGCCCCTCCACCGTCCCGTAGCAACGGTCCTCGATCCTCCGATACTCGGCAATACTTTTACATCGGGCATCGGTACGAAAGGCGCTCATTCACATGTCGCAACGCACAGCTCCCAACGTGAGCGTCGAACCACGCCGCTTCTGCATCGTCGGGACCGGATACGTCGGAATGGCGAGCGCGATCGGGCTCACCGAATTCGGCCATGACGTTGTCGGCTACGATATCATCCGCGAACGTGTACGCGGTCTGCAGAACGGCATCACGCCTTATCACGAAGAGGGCATCTCCGCAGCATTGCAAACGCACCTCGCCTCCGGCCGGTTGACGTTCGTCGAATCGCTCGCCGAAGCGGCAGGATCCGCCGAGTTCATCGTGATTGCCGTCGGTACGCCATCACGTACGGATGGTTCGGCAGACCTCTCGTGCCTCTACTCCGCGATCGACGCGCTCCTCGCTATCGACCTTACCGGCAAGACACTCGTGATTCGCTCGACGGTGCCAGTCGGTACGACCGATTTTATCGCCGATCGTCTTCGCGGAACGGCGAGCGTTTTACACGCGCCGGAATTTTTACGCGAAGGGTCGGCGCTCAAAGACTTCCTGGATCCCGACCGCGTCGTCGTCGGTGCGTCACCGCTCGAAGATGCGGGGCCATTCCTCTCGCTCTTCGAGCATCTCGGAAAGCCGTTGATCGCGACGTCACCGCGAGAAGCCGAACTCATCAAAGGCTTCTCGAATGCCTACCTCGCGCTGAAGATCTCGTTTGCAAACGAAGTTGCGAATCTCTGCGACGCCGTCGATGCCGACGCCCTCGTGGTGCTAGCCGGGATCGGCAACGACACGCGAATCGGGAAGCTTTTCTTGCAGCCGGGGATCGGTTACGGCGGCCCGTGTTTCGATAAAGACGTCCGTTCGATGCACCATATTGCGGGTGAGAACGATTCGAGCCGCGAGTTGCTGGCAGCGACCCTGCGCGTCAACGAAGCGCAGCCGCGCCGGATTGTCGACACCCTCGAAGAAGAAGTCGGCCGACTCGATGGGCTCACGATCGGAGCCTGGGGCCTGACATTCAAAGCCGGAACGGACGACGTTCGTGATTCGCTTGCAATCAAGATCGTGGCTGATTTGGAAGCGCGTGGCGCCCGTGTCCGCGCCTTCGATCCTGCGGTTAAGGGGCCGCACACGATGATTTCCTGCGAGCTCGTCGGCTCGCCACTCGATGCGCTCGACGCCGATGCGTTGCTGGTGCTCACCGAGTGGCCGATGTTCCGCGAGATTCCCGTTACCGCAATTGCTTCGGCTTTGCGACTCGGGGTCGTTATCGACGGCCGCAACACACTCGATCATAAAGCGCTCGCCGTGGCCGGCGTGACCTATCGCGGCGTCGGGCGTCGCGCCATACCGCCGAAGACACTGAACGTCGAGCGATCAACAGAGAGTGAAGTCGCGGTTTAGGACGTCCTCGAGTGCGTTCGCGAGCGGCGAGCTCGCAGCGATTCGAAATGGCGGCTTAGAGCGCCAGCCGAGCTGTCCTGCGTTCGGCGTCTCGGGGGCTGTTCCGAGCCAGATCGCGATTGGAGACGGTTCGTAGTAACAGACGAGTCGCTGAACGAGCCGCTCGAACGCGTCTTTCGTTGAGCACGGTTCGTACTTCTAGGGCCAGCTCGGACTTGAGAATTCGCTCGGCGGTGGCAGCAGCGTATCTGTCGACGGCCCGCTTAAAATCGGCGGAACGGTAAATCGGCGTCACGCACGTTCGAATGGGGCGTGACGGATGCGAAGCGAAGCACGCGCTTACATTCGGTCGGGACCGTCACAAACTCGATGCCGAACGAGGTAGGAACTTCTTTTTGCAAATGACGTTGGATCTTGAAGACATTCGTTTTTTTGCATGTGGGTTTTCCCGCACTAACCGAACCAAACGATCCTACGGTTCGATCGGCGCCGAGTGGCGGATGGTGATCCTCGTGCGATGCATTCCGCAGAATTTGCGTGTAATGCGAGCTCGATTTTAAGCCACTCCGTTCGTTATTTCGCCATGAAATTAACATTCTGCCTTGCCGACGTCCGCAGACGGACTCCATGAGACGGGTCCCTTTTGTCAACGGCCGGTCGTACTATTTATCCGTAACATATTCCGGTTCACATCTGTAAGTTTATCGGCTATTATTGCGGCAGTGGTGCTAGCGCGAATGGGAGAAATTTCCCATAGGCTGTCCTGTCTCAGGAAAATGCGCTGCATTAACATCTGCCGTCATTTCTAAAAGTAATCTTATGAAGCAAATCGTTCGAGTGCGGGAGGGTCCCGCGTCGGCCAATTTGTGGGTCGTCGGAACTGCGGTCACTTCGGTGATTACCACGAAAGGTGCTTAACAACGTGTCGCAACTCGTCCCTCTCGAATCTGCAGAAGCGTTCGTCTCGCGTCGTTTTTGCATCGTCGGTACCGGATACGTCGGGATGGCTAGCGCCATCGGCTTTGCCGAGTTCGGCCATGATGTGGTCGGCTACGATATCATTCGCGAGCGTATCCGCGGATTGCAAAACGGGATCACACCCTATAACGAGGATGGCCTCGCGGCGGCCCTTCAGAAACACCTGGCTACCGGCTACCTGCGCTTCGTGGAGTCTCTCGTCGAAGCGGCAACCGACGCCGAGTTCATCGTCATCGCTGTTGGCACGCCGTCGCGACCCGATGGGTCGGCTGATCTGAGCTACCTCTATTCGGCAATCGACGCCCTGCTCGATATCGACCTCTCCGGGAAGACGCTCGTCGTTCGGTCGACGGTCCCGGTTGGGACGACGGATTTTATCGCCGACCGGCTGCGCAGCGTCGCCGCCGTCGTTCACGCTCCCGAGTTCCTGCGCGAAGGTTCGGCGCTGAACGACTTCCTCAACCCCGATCGGGTTGTCGTCGGCGCGAATCCGATTCACGAAGCAGATTCGTTCCTCTCGCTCTTCGCACACCTCGATAAGCCGCTCATCGCTACGTCGCCGCGCGAAGCCGAATTGATCAAGGGCTTCTCGAATGCATATCTGGCGCTGAAAATTTCGTTTGCAAACGAAGTTGCGAATCTCTGCGACGCCGTGGACGCCGACGCTCTCAACGTGCTCGCTGGGATCGGCAATGATTCGCGTATCGGGAAGCTCTTCTTGCAGCCGGGAATCGGCTACGGGGGTCCCTGCTTCGATAAAGACGTTCGGTCGATGCACCACGTTGCGACCCAGCACGATACCAGCCGCGAATTACTCTCCGCGACGCTACGCGTTAACGATTATCAGCCGCGCCGGATCGTCGATCTCCTCCAGGAGGAACTCGGCCGGCTCGACGGCATGACGGTCGGCATTTGGGGGCTGACCTTCAAAGCGGGTACGGACGACGTGCGCGATTCGCTCTCGATTAAAATCATCGCAGATCTGATCGAACGCGGGGCTCGCGTTCGCGCCTTCGATCCCGCGGTCAGCGGTTCGCACACGATGATCCATTGCGAGATCGCGGTTTCCCCGCTCGACGTGCTCGACGCCGATGCCTTGCTGGTTCTGACGGATTGGCCGATGTTCCGTGAGATCCCGATCGCGGAAATCGTCGGACGTCTGCGTCGTGGCGTTGTCGTCGACGGTCGCAATACGCTCGACCATCGTGCGCTCGCGCTCGCTGGCGTTCGCTATCGCGGAGTCGGTCGCAAGGCGATGCCGATGACGAGCGTTGTCGCCGGCGCGAACGACATCTCCGAAAACGTCGCAGTCTAGGTAATCCCTCCAAGAGTCGCCGTTTTCGTGTTTCGGAGACGGCGGCTTTCTTAATAAAGTAGTCTCACCACGTTTAACTTCTCAAACAATGTGTTTCTCCGATGCTGCGGCAGGAATCGACATTCGCACATCGCCTACATTGCTTCGATGCCGCTCAAGCCGACCGTCGCGATCGTCTCCGATGCTCTCGTGCAGCACGGCGGTGCCGAGCGCGTCGTCGAGGCGATGGCCGAAGCGTTTCCACAAGCGCCGGTATTTGCATTGCTCTATTCGCCTTCGCGCGGTCCGGCATCGCTAGCGCACCGCGTGCGTACGTCTTGGCTGCAGCAGGTCCCGGGTGCCGCACATCGTCATCGGATGCTCTTCCCGCTTTTCGCACCCGCGATCGAGAGCATCGATATTACCGGCTACGACGTCGTGCTGTCGTCACATCATTCGGTAGCGAAGGGTATCGTTCGCAGCGCCGATCAGCTCCATATCTGCTACTGCCACACGCCAATGCGCGCCCTCTGGGAACGTCCGGTCGCCGAGCTCGCCACGCTACCGAGCATGCTCCGCCCATTCGCGGCGGCGGCCCTCGGTCGGTTGCGTGTGTGGGATTTCGCGACCGCTTCGCGAGTCGATTCGTATTTGGCCAATAGCGTCGTGACCCAGCGCCGGATCGCGCGGCATTACCGGCGCGAGAGCACGATCATGCACCCACCGATCGACATCGAGCGTTTCACGCCGTCGCCCGTGCAATTCAACGGTCAAACGCCGTACTATCTCGTCGCTTCGCGTGCGGTACCCTATAAACGCGTCGATATCGCGGTGGCGGCCGCCCGCATCTTGGGGCGTCGGCTCGTCGTCGTCGGCGGGAATCACATGGGCATGGTTGCCGGCGCCGGTGTCGAGATGCTCGGTATCGTCGACGACGCGAAATTGCTCGAACTCATGCGCGGTGCGAGTGCCCTCTTATTTCCGCAATACGAAGACTTCGGGATGACGCCGCTGGAAATGAACGCATGCGGCCGCCCCGTCATTGCGTATGGCGCCGGCGGCGCACTCGAAACGGTGATCGATGGAAAGACGGGTGTGCTCGTCCCCGAGCAATCCGTCGATGCGTTCGTCGAGGGGATCCGGCGCTTCGAAGGGATGACGTTCGATCCGATCGAGATCCGTGCATACGCAGAGAAATTTTCGAGGGTATTGTTTATCGACGAACTACGCCGCTTCGTCGACGAGCAATGGAACGAGTGCGCCTTCGAAGTAAACCCAAGAAAGGACGGCTTCGTTCCGAACTCAAAATGCGCGCAGCGATGAAAGTCGTCGTCGTCGCTCATCCTGCCATACGCGCGTCCAATCGCGCGGTCTATCGGCGGCTCGCTGAGCGTGGGCTCGATGTGACCCTAGTCGTCCCCGACCGCTGGAAGAGCGTGCTCGGCGGAACGATTCTCCCCGATCCTGAGGAGCCGGGTTCGCCGCTCAAACTCATCGTCCGCAAGAAAATCGGCATCGCGCACTCCAACCTTTTTTTCATGGTGCCGGGCATCGACGATCTCATTCCGCGCGGCGAGCGCTGTGCCGTGTACGTCGATCAGGATCCCGCCGGCTTGATGGCGTTTCAAGCCGCGATCGCAACGCATCGCAAGGGCGCGGGCCTCGTGTTCATGTCGATGCAGAACATCCTGAAAAAATATCCGATGCCGTTTAACGCTATTCAAAAGTACGTTTTCGCGCGCGCGGGAGCGTGCGTCGCGGGTTCGCAAGAATGCCGGACCGTCGTCGTGCAGCGAAGCTATACGGGGCCGGTTTCGATCCTGTCTTTCGGATACGAGCTCGTCCCGCTCGCGAGCGACGAGCGCGAGCGGGTCGCAAAAACGTACGGATTTTCGCGACCGAGCATCGGTTACGTCGGGCGGTTGGTTCCCGAAAAAGGCGTCGATCTTTTAATTAAAGCATTCGCTAAAGTCGGTCACGCGGAGCTCGTGATCGGCGGCGACGGCCCTTCGATGAACGAGTTGCAGGCGCTCGTGCGAACGCTCGATCTCGAAGATCGCGTTCACTTCTTGGGGAATCTCGCGCCGAACGACGCGGTGCGCCTCATCGGGGCGCTCGACGTTTGCACGCTCCCATCCCGCACGACGAAAGCTTGGAAAGAACAATTCGGGCGCACCGCCGTCGAGGCGATGGCGCAGGGCGTCCCGATGATCGGCAGCTCGAGTGCGGCTATCCCCGAGGTGATCGGCGACGCCGGCTTGATTTTCGAAGAAGGCAACGTCGATGCATTCGCCGCGTGCATTTTGCGTGCGCTCGATCCGGTCGAGCGCGCCACCATCATTGAGAAAAGTTTGGAACGCGCGAACCGAGAATTTTCTCTCGATGCATCGGCCAATACGCTGCATCGGGCGCTCGAAGAGTCGATTCCCAAATAATTCGAATTTAGATCTCGCTTGCGAGACGGCTCGCAATGGTTGCGGCACTCGCGTCCCAGCCGAACGTCGAGCGATAGAGCTCCGTCGCCGCGGTAGCCCGCCTCGCGATATCGTTCGGTCGGGCGAACGCGCCGACGAATGCATCGGCAAAGTCTTCTGCCGTATCGTCGGTGAGCGTGACGACGGCGCCCAGCCGATCTTCATCGTGCGGGTTGCGCGTGGCGACGACGGGCGCGCCGTATGCGAATGCGGCGAGCAGACTGCCCGCCGAACTCGTTAGACCTTCGGCTGCCATGTACGCCACCGCATCGGCTCGCAGGAATTCATCGCCGATCGCCGTTTCTGGTAGGCTTCCGGTAAACGTGACGAGTTCCGAGATGCCGGCTTCCCGCGCGCGCTCCCGACAGGCGTCGGCATACGGCTGGTCCCAGATCCGACCGACGATCCGCAATTCAGCATCGATATTTCGGTCCTTGAGAATTGCGAGCGCGTCGATCGCACGTTCGAGTCGTCGCCTACTGGCAACGACGCCGAAGGTTACGATCCGTTTGCGGTGACCGTTGCGGGCATCCGGCGACCACTGGTGACCGGCACTCGGCTCCAGATTGGAACCGATCGGGGCGATCGAAATTTTCGCAGCGTAGGCGTTCCCGACATTCGCGAGGATTCGATCCCGTCGGACGATATTGGGCACGAAAATTCCGCGACACATCGCGAGTACCGCGCGATCGCGATATTCGAAGTATATTTTTTTCCAGCGCGACTTCACCGATGCCGTGCCGCTCGCATAAAAGATCTCGTGCACGAAGACGAAAGTCGGCACTCGGCACAACATTGGCAGAAGCAGCGGTACGAAGGAACGTCCTCCGAATAGGAACGGCGTATATTCCAAAACGACCACATCCGCGCGCGTCGCCCGAACGATTGCGGCCGCGCGTCTCGCGGCTCCGAGCGACCAGGTTCTCCCGACGATGCGGACTTCGACGGGGTTTTCGGGCCGCGGATCTCCCGTCGTTATGACGACGACGTCGTTACCAAGGCGCGACAACGCATATGCCAGTTTCGCGGCGTGGTCGCCGACGCCGTCCATTTCCGGTGGATATCGCGGCGCGACGAACGCGATCTTCATCGTTGCACGGCCGGGATCGGCGAGCGTTTTGTTTTCGAGCGAATCAGCTTGCCGAAGAAATCGATCATCGGCATTTCGATCAAGCGGAAGAGCAGCACGCTCATCGCGACGGCGAAGGCCGTGATGGCGACGAGCCAAGCGACGTGGAACGCCGGGTACCGTAGCGGGAGATGCGTCGATAACCGGCCGACCGAAATCAGAATTGGAACGTGCCACAGATAGAGCGAATAAGACGCATCGCCGAGCGCGACGATCGCCGTCGGCAATGTCATGTTTTTCTCGAGCTCGAGGCTGACGACCCCGTAGAAGATCGCGGCCATCGGAACGCCTATGAAAAAGAAGCGCGCTTCACCGTTCAAGTCGAGGGCTCTATCGAGATTCACGTAGGTGAGCCCATCGAAGAAGATCGCGATCGCGCCCAATGCGATGGCGGCCCATGCGAAGGGCATCGGACGTCCCGATTTACACCACTGCGCGATTGCAGCACCCAAAAGAAACTCGATCGTAATCGTATTCGATAGGAAAAAGATGTTGGCGTTCGTGGGATGCGGGAAGATGGCATGAACGAGAAGCGTAAACGCGATCCACGTGCCGAGTCCGACGAAAAGATAGCGCCTCGGGCGGGTGATTAGAAACGTGTAGATGTAATAAAAATACATCTCGTAGACGAGCGTCCAGCTTACGGTGAGGAGCGGTTTTCCCTGTTGGGGAAGCAGCAAGAACGACGCCGCGATACTCGGTCGTATCGTTTGCGAGCCATTGATGAGCGACGGTGCGATAAGATCGAGTGCTGCGAGCGGAATCAGAACGAGCCAATAGATCGGAAAGATGCGCGTTACGCGGCGCAAGAAGAAGATGCCGGATGCGTTGGGCGTTGCGAAAAAATTCCACGTCGACGTCAGCATCACGAAGCCGCTAATTACGAAAAATAAATCGACGCCCCAGCTGCCGATCGGATCGAACCAGCCGACGAAGCTCGAACCGGTAAATTTGCGTTCCATTTCGGGGAGGTGAGCGCCGACGACCAAGACGGCGGCAATTCCACGGAGAGCTTGAACGTTCTGGATTTTCACAGAGCGTTGAAGTAGTGTGGCAGAGGCGGGCTCCCCTTCCGTTCGCGGTTGGCTTAGTATTCACAAAATAGTGCCGCGCTTCGCGTCTCCACGATGCCATCCACTTGGTGAGTTAAGTTTTTTTTACGAAAGCTCGCCGGAGGATGCATACGAATTTAGCTCGTGGCACGCGCCATGCGAGGTCCGGAGGTCCTAGTTCGACATGACGTTTGCACCTGGTATCGAATGCCTAATCTGAGGTTTAGTGGTGAATAAGAGGCTATTGCCGCTTTACAGCATGGCGAGTTTACCGAGACTATTATCGCCCGAAAGTTATCGTAGGCATGGGTTGACCGAAAAATCATGAAGTCGTTGGGACGCTTCGGACCAGATTTGTTGCAAGCCAATGCGTTTTATGTGGAGAAGTAAGCTTTTGAAAAAATCTCGACTCCGTCGCCTCGTTGCCTTCGGGATTGGTTCGCTGTGCGCAACGATCGCTGTGACGTTTGGCGTTGTCTTGGCAGCTACGATTCATCCCGGCGATAAAGTAGACGTTTTCGTCTACAATCACCCTGAGCTGAGCCAGCAAGTCACCGTAACGTCGGCGGGAACAATCTCCCTTCCACTTGCGGGCGATGTAAACGTGGCAGGTCTCGAGCCGACCGACGCAGCCTCGCGCGTGAAATCGCGGCTCGCGCCGTTCGTGAAACTACCGGCCGTTCAGATCCGGACCCTTGTAGAAGGCACGCAGGTTGTTGTCGACGGGTTCGATGGCGGAGCAGTCCCGCTTAGCCCCGGTGAATCGCTCGTTGGCGTGATCTCTTACTTACAAAAAAATGCGAAAACGAATACGGTATCCCCGAGCGATTTAACGAACGTTTCCGTCAAACGGAATGGCCGGGTCATCGGTCAGTATGACGTCGCCGCCTTGCAAGTCAAGGGCCAATCTGGCCCGACGCTTTTTCCCAATGACATCGTCTCGATCCGTAACAAGCCGATTGCTGTGAACGTCCGCGGCGCCGTCAAGTCGCCTGGGATCCAGTACGTGGCGCCCGGTTCGACGATCGCATCGGCCATCGGGGCCGCCGGCGGACCGACGGAAGCTGCAGCTCCGAGCCTTACAACAGTCACGCAGAACGGGAAAGAAACGATCGTGCCGATTGGCGCGCCCGCGAGTGCGCAAGTCGTAGCAACTGGCACGACGATCGACGTACCTAACGCCGCAAATGTTCAAGTCATTGGAAACGTGGAGCACCAGGGGGTTGTCCAGTTGCGCCAAGACAACACGCTCCTCAGCGCTCTCTATCTCTCCGGCGGGCCCTCGCGGTTTGGTGACATCCGTAAAGTCACCGTGATGCGCGGAACGCAGAGTACGATTTACAATATTACCTCCCTTCAAAAGGGCGACGTACGGCAAAATCCGCCTCTTCAAGACGGCGACATCGTTTACGTTCCTGAAAACCATAAAATCGATTTTGCCTTGCTGTTCCAAGCGATCAATCTCGGTCGCACGTTGAGACGTTTTTGAACATGATCGTTGTCGGCGAGCAAACTATCGAAATGTTCTCAAAGGCGGTCGGTCCTTGAAAACAAGCGTCTCACCATGGCAGATACTTTCGCGTCGGCGCTGGGTCGTGATTGGGGTCGCGGCGGTTGGCCTACTTATTGCAGCAATCGCATTTTTGTTAACCCCGATACCTTACGCTGCTACTACGACGGTGTTGCTCGTAGATCAGACGTCGGGCCGCGACCCGTCTATGGCGGCAATCGATATGCCGGTGCTTGTGAAAAGTACGACGGTGATCGAGCGTGCCGAACGTGCAATCGGCGTAAAATATCCTCTGCCGAGCGTCATCGCCGATCTCAGCGCCAAGGTTCAGTACGGCTCGAACGTCATGCCGATCATTTACAAGAATAGCAATCCGCGAATCGCGGTTGCTTTTGCCAACGCGCTCGCAGACCAGCTCTCGCTGTACTATCGGCAGATCTCGACGACCCGTTATGACGCTTCGGCCACCTATCTCAACGATGCGTTGCACAAACAGAAGGAACATCTGGCCGACCTCGACCGCGCGCTTCAAACTGCGGCTGTAAAAGATCCGTATCTCGATCAGCTGGACGCCACACAGTCATTAGCCGCTCAACTCGTACAGCTTCAGGGACAGCGCTCGACCGCCGAGGCGGCTCTTACCGGTCATCAGGCTATCGCAGGCTCAGCTGTCGAAGGCATGCAATCGGTGGTGCCCGTCGCCAAGGCCGAAATTCTTAAGGATGACACCGGGCTGAAGAAGCTCTCAGATCAAGCAGGCTCAGACTCCGCGCAGTTAACCATCGATCGGGCTCAGTACTCCGATTCGTTTCCTGGCCTGCCTGGCCTCGAAGAAAAAGTCCGTGTCGAATCTCAAGCCCTCGATGTTGCAAAAAACGTCAGATCAGGGTCCGGTCTCGAAGCGAGTCCCTCGTATGTCTCCGCCCTCGCAACGAAGTCGCGATCGCAGGCTGCCGTAAAGCAGGATCAGGCGACGCTGCACTCTCTCGATCGCGCGATCGAGCAAGTTCAAGATCACCTCGCGGGCGTTCCAAGCAAGGGAGTCGCACTAGCCGCTCTTCGCCGTGACCGGGATGCGAGCAGCATCGCTTACGGATCGCTCTACACGCGCCTGCAGACGACCCTTGCCTCACAGGCTACGTCGTCATCGCTCGGTTCGATACAGGTCATCGACCGTGCTGAGGCGGCATACAACGCGCTCGCGAAGATCTTCTTTTTACTTATTGGAGGAGCGATCTTTGGCTCACTTGCAATCGGTATCACGGCCGCCTTTTTCCTCGAAATCCTAGACAAGCGCCTCAGAACGTCGAATGACGTCGAAGAGATCTTTGGGATTCCCGTCTTAGCCAGCGTTCGCGCGCGCTAATTTTCGAAAGGTCGATTATGCTTGATTCCGCCGATACTTTTCGCACCGTTCGCGTCAAGCTCGAGTCGGAAGTTGAACTCCCGAGCTTGATTCTCGTAACGTCCTCGGGCGAATACGAAGGGCGAGTGACCGTGGCCGGGGGCATCGCGAAGGCCTTCGCCGAGGCCGGTTACGTGACGGCACTTTTGGCGCGTCAAGAGGACGCGGCCGGATACTCGGCGCTTACGGGGCTCTCGCGCTTTGCACCCTTCGCAACGGGGACGTCCGGGGTCGGCGCGTATCGAACATCCGTCCCAAATCTCAGCGGCGTGGCGTTGGGCGATCGTCAGGGTAATGGTACGCTCTCGGCTACTGGCGCCGGAGAGCTTTCGCGCAATTTGCGCGGCATTTTTCAATGTACGATCGCGGATCTTGGCGCCGTGATCGATAGTGCGCTAGCCTTGCAGCTTGCGCGCGTGTCTAGCGGATTCGTACTTGCAGTTCGGTTGGGACGTGCGCCGAGTGAAGCCGACCGTGCCACGATCGATGCGCTGAAAATCGTAAATGCACGAGCGCTCGGTATCGTCACGACCGAATCGGATAAAATTCGGCAGGCCGATGGTTCTGGCGACCCATCGCAATATGCGCAGTCTTCGCGAACGGTCGATACGGCCGTAAAGATCTCTTGAGGCAGGCAACCCAACCTTGATCGACATTCGCACGCGACCCAAATTGCCATGGGCGGCTATCTCCGCCGTTGCGTTTTTTGGGACATACGCGATGAGCATCGGTTTCCTCGCTGGCCGACGCAATGCAACGGGGCTCTTTGCGGGCATCGGGATCCTCGCGCTATTTTGGCTCGGACGCTACTGGCGAACGACAGTTCCGATCTTACTGCTCGTCAGTTGTACCGATGGGTTTTTAAAGCACCTTATCAGTTCGTCGGCTTTGCTCATCCTCAAAGATGCTCTCGTTGTGGCGATTATCATCGGGATGGTCGTCGATCTTGCATTGCATCGGAAAGAACGGCCGCAAGGTCGATGGCAAGGGCTCTTCCCTTGGGTTTTCTACTTCATGTTCATCGTAGCGAATGTCGCGCTCCCGCATCTCTCGATCGCTTCGCAGATTGCGGGTTTTCGAGCGCGGGTCTTTTTCTCGTTGCTCATCGTCGTCGGAGCGGTCTACTTTTCGAGCCCGCGCGTGCTCGTGCGAGCCGCTTGGGTTTTCGTCATCGGCATCACGATTGCAGCGGGCACGGGAATCATCCAGGTAGCGCTCGGTGTAAGTTGGGAGAGCCTAGGTGTCGGATTCTTGCTCGCGAGTCAGAAGTACCAATCGTTTTCATCGGTAATCGGAGCTTACTTTCTCGCGTACGGCACGATGGTCGATCCCGAGTCGCTCGGCCTTGGATGCGGTTTCGGTCTTCTGCTCGCGATGGGAATGCTCGGTCTCGTGAAAGGCTCCGCGAAAGTGTGGGTCCTCATCGCCATGTTGATAATGGTAACGAGTCTGCTCCTGAGCGGCGCGCGTGGAGCGATCTTAGGAACCGGGTTTGGGCTCGTCCTCGTGTTCGCGCTCGCATTCCGTTGGAAAGAGACACGCAGTTCGGCGTGGCTGGCCCTCATCGTCGTCGGCCTCGGGCTTCCGCTGGCGGGGCTCGCAAGCGGTGGTTCGAATTCTGAACGATTTTCTTCCGAAAGCACGACGTACGGCGCCGAGAATCGTGCAGCGGCTTTTCCGCTGGTATCGTCGGCCTTGCAGAAGAACCCCCTGGGACTGGGAATCGGGTCCGCGGGAGCGGGCGGCGCGGCGCTCGCGGGGAGCGATCAAAGCACTCCGATCGATAATTACTATCTAGCGATTCTCTATGAAACCGGGCCAATCGGGCTGATCTTGCTGGTCGTCGTTCTGGTAACGATTTTCTCGCAAACGATCCGAAGCGCGTTCGCTTCGCAGTCTTTGGAAGCGCGGGTGGTCTTCATCGGTTTTGCGGGAGCTCAGATCGAGCTCATCGTTTCGGCTTTTCTTACGCAAGGGTCATGGGATTACGCGCCCGTATCGCAAGCGTTTTGGCTCTTTGCCGGCGCTACTTTGATTCCTCGACGCGTCGTCGAGGCCGTTATCGAAAAATCTTCGCGTCGAAAGGTTACTTTATGGCAACCGTAGTTACGGGTGGAGCCGGGTTCGTAGGAGGGCACCTCGTCGAACGGCTCGTGGCCGAAGGGCGCTCCGTCATCGTCATCGATAATCTCGTCACCGGACAGATCGGCAATCTCGAGACTGTCCTCAGCGGTGATAAGGCGACGTTCGTCTTCGCCGACGTCTCGACGGACGTCGCGAGCCTACGCCGGATAGTAGCAGATGCATCGGCCACGACAATCGACGAAATCTATCATCTCGCTTCGCCCGCAAGCCCCGATGCGTACGGTCGGCTTCCGTGGGAGACCTTACGCGTTAACTCGATCGGCACGATGTCGCTAGTCGAACTCGCGCTCGAATACAAGGCGCGGTTCATCTTGGCCTCGACGTCCGAGATCTATGGCGATCCGCTCGAACATCCGCAACGCGAAGGCTATTTCGGAAACGTCAATTCGGTCGGTCCGCGCGCGTGCTATGACGAAGGAAAACGATTCGCCGAAGCTGCCGTGTCGTCGGCGTGTACGAGCCTCGGTCTCGACGGGCGGATCGTTCGTATTTTTAACTGCTATGGCCCGCGTATGTCGGTCGGCGACGGTCGCCTCATTCCATCGCTGATGGAGGCCGCGCTTAAGGGCAGTCGTCTGCCGATTCATGGCGATGGGTCGCAGTCGCGAACGATGACGTACATCGACGATCTTATCGACGGAATCCGGACTGTCGCGCGTTGGGAACCGCCCGCGCTGCAGCCGATCAACCTCGGTGCCGATGTCGAAATGAACGTTCGCGAGATCGCGAGTGCGGTCGCACGCGTCGCAGGGATTCCGTGCGAATTCGAGTACCTCGATGCGCGCCCTGAAGATCCGCGGCGCAGAAAGCCTGATCTCGCGCTCTCGCGGTCGATCGGCTGGCAGTCGAAATGGACGATTGAAGACGGTCTCGCGCAGACGTACGAATGGTTCAAGGGGTCCGGTACGACGCTCGTCGCTCATGCGGGGTGAATAAAAAGCCCGCGCGCGAAGGAAAAGCCCTATCGCGCACGCGCGCGCTCATTTTTAATGGAATTGCCGCGCTCATGAGTTCGACGGGGGCGGCGGTTCTCGGCGTGCTGATTACGCCGTTTTTCATCTGGAAACTTGGGCTCGAGGGCTACGGGATTTGGGCGCTCGCCAACGGCCTCGTGGCCTACGCGTTTCTGTCCGATCTCGGCCTCGGATCGACGTTCATCAAATCGCTTGCCGAATATCACGCGCTCGACGAAGAACGACGCGTGCGGCAAGTCATGACGTTCGGGGCGCTCTTCTACATCGGGCTCGCGCTCGTGCTCGTTCCAATCGTCGCGATCGCGATGCCCTCGCTCATCGGATTTCTCAAACTCAAACCGGCCGTGCACCAAATCGCCTCGAACGTTTTCGTGCTCGTCTTCGCGTACACGATTCTCTCTCGCGCGCTCGGTATGCCAGGCTGGCTCCTTACGAGCCTCGGCTTTTTGCGGGTTACATCGCGCATCCAATTCGTCACCCAGCTCATCTTCTATTCGTGCTCCGTACTCTTCCTAATCCGCGGCTACGGCCTTTACGGCATGGTTGCAGCGATCTATTTACGCCTGTTCGGCAGCGCACTTTGGACGTTTTTTTCGGCGCGTACGCATCTTCGCAAAATTTTCATCAGCCCGTTTTCCCTCGAGCCGCATGTCGTCCGGCGTCTCTTCGTTCTCGGCGGCTGGATCCAATTGACCGATTTTTGTACCGCGCTCAATTTCGAATCCGATCGAATCATCATCGGCTGGCTCGTCAACGTTTCGAGTATTTCTTATTACGACGTGGCGAATAAACTGGCGCGGACATTACGCTCGGCGCCGCTGAGTTTCATTAACGCGTTTCTGCCCGCAGTCAGCGCGCTCGAGGCCCGCGAAGGTCGTAGCAGATTCAACGAGTTGTATGTCCGCGCTTCGCGGTATTTCATGCTCGCGACGCTGCTTTTGCTCGGATTTCTCTTCGCCGCGGCGCACCCGATCATTCGCACATGGCTCGGCCCCGGATTCGATCCAGCTGCCTCGATTATCGGGTTGTTCTGTCTGGCTTACATCGCGAATAATCTCACGATCGTGGGCGCTACGATGGTGCGTGCGATCGGCGAGCCGAAGCTAGAGACGTTCTACAGCATCTTAACAATCGTCGTGAAGATCATCGCCTCGATCGTCCTTGGCAAGATCATGGGCATGTACGGCGTCGTCCTCGGCACGCTGATCGGGTCTCTCGTCGGCCTCGTTTATTTTGTGTGGCTCTTCCATCGAACGTACGCACTCCCGATTTGGGCGGGCTTCGGCGATTGGTTCTCGCGAATGTGCCTGGCATTCGCGGCATCCACGACGGTTACGTGGCTAGCGCTCAATACGCTCGGCAATTCGTTCTTCGCGCATCGCGTGCTGGGTTTGTTTACGCTCGCGATCGCCGGCCTGTTCTACGTGCTTCTCTCGGGAGTGCTGCTGGTGCTCGTGCGATTCTTCAAAGATTCCGATGCCTCGTTGCTTGGCGCCGTTCTGCCGCCGAGAATCTTGCGCCGATTCGTCACGTCGTGATCGCAAACGTGCGCGCTTAAGCGGGAGCTAAATGCCGATTCTTCTCAGCTCGGACTTTCCACCGTCTAACGGCGGCATCCAGCGATACGTTCACCGCCTTGCCGAGCAGTTAGCGCTCGCGGGGCAGGCCGTCACCGTCGTAGCGCCGGCGCACCCGCAGAGCGCGGCCTTCGATCCGTCGTGTGCCTTTACAGTTGTTCGATACGCCGTCGGTGCGGGGCGCCTTAAGGATCTGCGAGCAATGCGCGCTGCATATCGTTGCGCCGTCCGAGTATCAAGCGATCGCTGGACGATCACCTCGTCGTGGTTTCCGACTGGGCTCGTCGC
>JANOMT010000039.1:0-97038 GCA_031420415.1 Vulcanimicrobiota bacterium | reverse complement strand
TCAAGAATGGAACACGAAAATTCCACGCTTGCAAAATAGAATCCCTCAGAACGCGTCAAAGTCCGATTGGCTTTCGAATGTCGTTGACCCGGACGAAGCCCCGCTCTAATGCTTCCGTGAAATACGTTTTGTACCAACGTACATGAGCTATTCGTCATTGTATTTGGGCGCAAGTAGGACGTCGATATCGTCTTTGAACACCAGGAGAGACGCCGCACCGTAATCTTTAAACGTATTCAAGATAAAAAAATTCGGCTACACTGCATCTCCCCTGCTGCTCTGCGTCTAGTGTCCAATCCTTATTGAGGTAATGGACGATGAGTTGAAAGGCGAGCTAGTTCGCCTTTCAATTGTTTATTTTCACCTATTTTTTTTCCGAAACGAGGTACGGAAATGCCAGCCCGTTGTTGACCCGGTTCCGTGGACAGTTGCCCAATTAGGGCTGGTGTAGTCTATCACTCCGTAGCGCCATCTGCGTGTGTGTCCGCCAGAATTCAAGACAAAGCTCCTCGCGGTCGTTCTTGCCGCACGATCACCGGAGGAGTAAGCTGCGCAGTTCGTGCCCTCGGCCCAATCGATTCGCAATTTGAGGACCACAAGCGTAAATCAACGCAGGCGATCGCGAAGACGATTTAACGAGCGATGAACGCTCAGAGGTTACGATGCTTCGCAAGCAAGTGAAGCAGCCTCACAAAGCAGCGAGGTGGCGTCGCCTCCCGCTGCAGCGACACAGGCCGCATTTCCGGCGGCTGGGCCATCAGCGTCGAACCCCCGACAAAGGTGCCCGCGACGGCTCCAGCTGGTACGCCATAGGAGAACCTCGGGCAACTCCGACTAAAGCGTGACCGACTGAAAAGCTCGCATCAACGCCCTTTCCGACCCTCGTTCGATCTCGCGTTTTAACACTCGCGGCAAGTGGCTTCGAGGAACACTTACCGGCGGCGGCCGTCTCGCACGCGAACGGGGATCGGCACGAGTACCGGCTGCGGACCACCAACGAGACGACGTAACCAGCTCAGATCAAATTTCAACGTATTCCTCCATGGGTAGCACTGTGTTGGACATTCCAAGTCTGAAAAAGTTCGCTCATGCGCGCATTGTCGCAAGCAAACCGATGTCGAACATCACGCATATTCCCGCAGCCGCATACGCCGCGATGCGCAAACTCCGACCGCTTGCGAAGCGACCCATGATCGCGCGACTTCCCGTGAAACTCACGAGCGGCACGAGCACGATCGGTAACGCGAGTGCGAGTGCAACCTGCGAGAAAAGCAACAGCCGATTGGGATCCGCACCACTAAGGACCGCGAGGAGTGCAGGCGCGAGCGTTGCCGCGCGACGGGCGTTGGTCGGCATCGTGACGATTGCGAATCCACGGAAGATGTAATCGCCCGCTAACGTAGCCGATGTCGCCGATGCGAATCCCGAGATCACGAGTGCCGCACCGAAGAGCAACGCGGCGAATCGCGACGTGTCACGCATGAGCTCCGCAAACGCCGCATCGATCGAGCCGTCAGGTGCATGCAAGTGCGCGCCGACGACGAGGATCGCGCCATTCACGAGTGTCGCTGCCATGAGCGCGACAATCGTCTCGATGACGAACGTCCGCGACATGCGTGCGGTATCGGACGATGACCGCGCGCGGCGCGCAATAAGCGCGGAATGCAAGAAGAGATTGTGCGGCATGACCGTCGCGCCGACGATGCCGACGGCGATGACGATCGCTTCGCGGCCTAGGGGCAACGGCGCCACGGCTTGCCGCGCGAACGCGCCCCAATCGGGATGCGTCAGCACGACTTCGATGAGATACCCTACCGAGATCGCTCCGACCGCACCAATCAACGCAAGCTCGATCCGACGCACGCGCTTACCGACGACGATGAAAAATCCCGCGAGCAACACGGCGGAGATAGCCGCACTGATCGGAAGCGCGATACCGAACAGCAAATGGAATCCGATCGTCACGCCTGTAAATTCGGCGAGATCGGTCGCAATTGCCGAGCCGAAGGCGACGCCCCATAACGGTCTCGCTGCTCGCGGCCATCGTTTCGCAATATGGGTCGCGAGATCGTCGCCTGTGGCAGCACCGAGCCGAACGGCGAGAATTTGTAAGACGATCGCGAGCAACCCGGCGAGAACCACGACGCCAAAGAGGCGGCCACCATACGCTCCGCCCGCTAAATCCGTCGCCCAATTTCCTGGGTCCATGTAGCCGATGCTTACCACGAATGCCGGACCGACGAGACGCATCACACGCCGCACGCGGGCCGCGATCGGCGACGTAGGCCGCACGTCCGGCGATACCTCGGCGCTTGCCATTGGTGTCGTTACAGGGACGGGACGATCGCGTGCAGAGCAACGACAACGATGGCTACGAGCCCATAAATGCCGAGCAAGTCGAGGATTCGACGGCTCGCAGGACGCGACGCTCGGCCGCCCTCCTGCAACGCTTTTGTGACAATGAAATTCACTCTCATGTCGTAAATCGTACCACCCGGCTTCGTAAGCGTCAACGCCAAAAGTGAACTTCGCTTTCACTTTTTCCCCCTCTGTGATAGAGTACCCGTAATGGCAACCGAGATATCGGCAAGCGTGTCGCTTCCTAAGAATTATCAGCTCGTTTTCGACGTGGTTCAAGAGAGTGGACTCGGCCGTCATCTTACGATGGCCGACGTCTTTACCCGAGCGACCGAGCGTCGACCGGGCATCGGCTACTCGACGGTCTATCGCGGCCTCGTCCGCTTACGCGAGATGGGTCTCATTGCCGAGATCGTTGTCCCTGGCGCCGAGAGCGCGACCTACGAGCCCGTTGGGCCCCAGCATGCGCACGTTCGCTGCATCGCATGCGGCGCAATCGAAGATGTTTCGTACGCACTTCCCGCGCGCATTCTCAAAACCGTGGAATCGCAGACCGGCTTCTCGATCGATACCGGCAACGTGACCTTCGCCGGCCGCTGCGCCAGCTGTCGCGCAGCTCTTTAACCGCGCCCGATGACTGCGGCGCGCGCGCCGTTCACGAGAAAATCGAGCACGGCCATGCGCACGAAAACACCGTGCGAAACCTGCTGCGCGTAGCGCCAGCCCGGAAACGCGAAGACATCTTCCGTGAGCTCGACGCCGCGATTATACGGGCCTGGATGCATCACGATCGCGTCGCTCCCCAAGAGCCTCAACCGGCGCGCATCCAAGCGGTAATTCCGCGCATAATCTTCGAGCGACGGCAACACGGCTGAAGCGATACGCTCTTTCTGGATGCGCAACAACATGACGGCATCGACGTGCGGTAAGATCGCGTCGAGGTCGCGTTCGATCCGCACGCCTTCGCGCGCCATCGCATCGGGTAAGAGCGTGTACGGCCCCACGAGCGTCACTTCAGCGCCGAGCGCCCGTAAACCCAAAATGTTCGACCGGGCAACGCGGCTGTGCAAGATATCGCCCACGAGCGCGACGCGCAACCCCGCAATTTTCCCGAACTCCGTCTGCAACGTTAGCAAATCGAGCAACGCTTGCGTGGGATGAGCGTGGCGGCCATCGCCCGCATTGATCACGTGCCCGTCAAACGATTCGGCGAGACGATATGGAAACCCCGATTCGGGATGACGCGTCACGATCACACGCACGCCCATCGCGGCGAGCGTGATCGCGGTATCGGTAATCGTCTCGCCTTTCCCCAAACTCGACGACCCCGGCGGCAGCGCAACGACGTCGGCGCCTACGCGCGTCTCTGCAATCGCAAACGACGTGTACGTCCGCGTGCTCGCTTCGAAAAAAAGATTGACGACGCACACATCGCGTAAGAGATCGCGCGGTGGCGGATCCTCCGCGAATGACCGCGCGCGTTCGAGGACATAGCCAATTTCGCCCGCGGTGAAATCGTCGAGATCGAGAAGACTACGCCCCGGCATCGCCGTCGCTGCGGATAACGACGCGATCGTCTTCGGAGAACGTCTTCGAAATGTGCACGACGATATGTTCGCGCCGACTCGTCGGAATCGCGCGGCCGACGTAATCGCCTTGCACGGGCAATTCACGCAGTCCGCGATCGACGAGCACCGCCAGGCGAATCACTTGCGGTCGACCGAGATCGGTCACCGCGTCGAGCGCCGATCGAACGGTTCGCCCGGTGAAGAGCACGTCGTCGACGATGATGACGACCTTGCCCGCGAGATCTTCGTGGATCTCAGACTCAGGGAGGGCCTTTGCGACATCGTCATCGCGATAGAGATTGATATTGAGGAAGCCGAGCCCCGGCCGCGTGCCGCTGATCTCCTCGACACTGAGCGCGAGCCGACGCGCGAACTGCTCGCCACCGCGACGAATACCGATGAGCACGATGCCCGCCTGCGCGTCCTCGGGTTCGAGAATCTGATGTGCGATGCGCGCGATCACGCGATCGATCTGTTGCGCCGTCATGAGCGTGCGCTCGCGAAGCGCCTCGAGGGCTCGACTCACGCGTGGTACTTCATAAAGCGTCCTTCGGGCCTGGGAACCGGGACCATCCTACGCCTCGTCGCCGAGTGCGGCGAGTTGGGCGAGCGCCCGTGCACGGTCGGCCGCGAACGCGACTGCCTTCGCACGTTCTTTCGCGACGACGTCGGGCGACGCTTTGCTCGTAAACATTTCGTTCGCGAGCTTCTTCTCCAAGCGCTCGAGCTCGACGTCGAGCCGTGCGACATCTTTGCGATAGCGTTCGCGCATGAGTCCGGCCGGCGCACGAGGTACGGCGGCCAAAAGCGGTTCGCTCGCCGTCCCCGCAAGGGCGGGCGCATCGACGAGCGTCGCATTGGCGTGCATCGCGAGGAGTGCACGAGCGTCGGCGTCGAGCTCGGGCGGCACGTCGATCGTAAGTTTTTCGCGCGGTTGCAGCGCGAGTTCGCTTCGCAAATCGCGTACCTTGCCCACGACCGCTCGCAACGTTTCGTAGCGCGCGGGTGCTGCCGGATCGATCGCGATCTCATCGGGGTCCGGCCACATCGCGGTGACGATCGTCTTTCCATCGTGGGGAAGCGCCTGCCAGATCTCTTCGGTCACGAACGGTGCGATCGGATGCAGCAGTCGCATCAGCACATTGAAACCGTACGAAAGCACGCGCGCGCGCGTCGGTGAGGGAACCTTCGTCGCCTCGATGTACCAATCACAAAACTGGTACCAGATAAAGTCGAGCAGCGTATCGGCCGCAACGCCGAACTCATACGCATCGAGCGCGGCCGTCACGCGTACGATCGTCGCGCGCAAGCCTGCGAGCATCCACGCGTCGGCGAGCGAGAGTTCGCTCTGCGTCGGCAAGCGACTGGCTTGCGGCAAGCCTTCCGGTAACGAACGCATGTAGCGAAGTGCGTTCCACATCTTGTTGTTGAAGTCGCGCGCCTTCGCAACGAAGCGTTCGTCGAAGCGCAGTTCTTGCGATTCTAAACGCATTTGCAAGACGACGCCGAGCCGCGTCGCATCGGCGCCGTACTTCGCGACGAGGTCCATCGGATCGATCACGTTGCCGATCGATTTGGACATCTTGCGTCCCTTATCGTCGAAGACCAGCGGCGCGATGAAGACGTCCTTGAACGGAACCTTGCCGACGAAATGCAAGCCGAGCATCACCATCCGCGCGACCCAAAGAAAGATGATCTCGCGCCCGGTTACGAGCGTCGCGTTGGGATACCAGTGCTCGAGTTCCGCCGTCTTTTCGGGCCATCCGAGAATCGAAAAGGGCCAGAGTCCGCTCGAAAACCACGTGTCGAGCGTATCGGGATCGCGCCGAATCTCAACCGCGCCGAGCGTTTCGCGCGCGATCGCGAGTGCCTCGGCTTCGGTTTTCGCGACGATGACTTCGTCGTTCGGCCCGTACCACACCGGAAGTTGATGGCCCCACCACACTTGGCGCGAGACATTCCAATCGCGAATATTTTCAAGCCAACTCGCGTACGTGCGGCCGAATCGCTCGGGAATAAAGCGAATTTCGCCCGCTTCGTACGCTTCGAGCGCGGGCTTGGCGAGCGGCTTCATCTTGCAAAACCATTGGAGCGAGAGCAGCGGCTCGATCACCGCTCCCGACCGCGACGAGATCGGCACGCTCGTGCGATACGGCTCTTCCCGTTCGAGCGCACCACACGCGCGCAAGTCGGCGACGATCGCTTTGCGTGCGGCGAACCGTTCGAGACCGACGTACGGCGCCATCCGTGTCGTCGCGGCGTCGTAGCGTGCCTGCGCGTTCGCATCGATCGCACCCCGCGTCGAATCGCGCCAGAGCGGCGCGCAGATCGTGCCGTCGAAATCGATGATCGTCGGCATCGGTAAGCCGTGGCGAATCCCAATTTCATAATCGGTCGCATCGTGCGCGGGCGTCACCTTTACGGCTCCCGTTCCGAACGACGATTCGACAGCCGGATCGCCGATCACGGGAATCGTACGATCGACAATCGGTAAGACAACGTTCTTCCCGATGAGATGGGCATAGCGCGCATCATCGGGATGCACGGCAACTGCGACATCGCCGAGAAAAGTCTCGGGGCGCGTCGTTGCGATCACGAGACCTTCGCCGCCGTCTTCGGCGCGATAGCGCAGGTGCCAGAGGAACGTGTCGCGGTCTTCGTTATCGATCTCGGCATCGGAAAGTGTCGATTGCGCTTTGGGATCCCAATTGACCAGGCGCGTTCCGCGATAGATTAGTCCTTCACCATAAAGCGAGACGAAGACGCTCGTCACGGCAGCCGAGAGGCCCGCATCCATCGTGAAGCGATCGCGTTCCCAATCGGGCCCGAAACCGAGCGTCCGAAACGACTCGTAAATCTCGAAACCATATTTTTCGCGCCACGCCCAAGCGCGTTCGAGATACGCTTCGCGCCCGAGACCGTCGCGCGTCAGGCCCTCTTTCGCGAGCTCGCGGATGATGACGGTCTCCGTTGCGATCGCCGCGTGATCTTGCCCCGGCAACCACGTCGCGTTCTCACCGAGCATGCGATGATAGCGCGTAAGAATATCCATGGGGGTGTATGTCGAGCCGTGACCGAGATGCGCGCGACCCGTGATATTCGGCGGCGGCATCGAGATGACGAACGGCGGCCGCGCGGGATCGGGCTCCTCGTGAAAGACGCCGGAAGCCAGCCACGTCGCATAGCGCGCAGCCTCGACACGCGCGGGGTCGTAGGTTTTGGGGAGATCGTCGGTTCGTGGCTCGGTCTGCACGCCGCCGATTTTCGGAGCCGCCTCGGGCGACCCTACCCGGTCGCTCGATCGAAATACGGAAAGCGCGGCGGCAGCGTTGACATACACGCCGTGAGTGCGGCCTGCAACCGGCGCGTGTAGGACGCTTCGGGAAAGTCTGCGACGAACGCGCGTGCTTGGTCGAGATCGCGGGCATCACGCGAGATGGCGAAAGCCTCGATTCCCCCGAATGCCGCCCGCACGCGAAGGCCTTTGCCGCGCCAAAATGCGAGGGAGTCGGCAAAGGCCGCGCGCGCCACGCCATCATCGCCTGCGGCTTTGGCGATACAACCGACGGCGAAACTACGAGCTGCCAGGCTGCGCGCGTCTTGCGTCGTCATCACGTACGGCGCGATTGCGGCGATCGCGCGATCGTACATCGTGAGGAGTTCGCGCGCCGATGCAAGATCGTTCGGTGCGACGACGGAGATCAGCACCAGCAACGCACTCGCGCTATCGTCGAGCGTCGTATCCCACGCACTCGCGCGTGCGAGCGAGAGACCGAAACGTACTTCCTCTGCATATGCGCGCGTATCCGACCACGTCGTGAAGGCGAGATCATTCACGCACGGCCAAACCCGCGTCGCGAGAGCCGGCGCCGAGCGGCCACCGAGCGCCTGCGCATCGATCGACCCGCCGAAGAGCACGCGATTGAGGGCGAGTGCGCCTTTGATCATCGCGCGATGGCGATCGACATACGACGTCCACGTGAACTTCTGCGCCTTGAGGAACACGAGTTCGCGCGAAGAGATGCTCGGGAAATGCTTCGTGTGCATCGCGAGCGCGGCCAAAAGCTCGGCTTCGAGAACGGCATCGCGATTGTGCACGAGTTCGCAGCACAACAGTGCCTCCGAGAGCGCGCGTTCTTCACCCGCGTAGTCGCATCGCAGGCCGCATAGAATGGCGCGTACGGCGAGCAACCGCGCGCGTAAATGGTTGCGCTCGTAACGCCACGAGTCGCGAGGCTCCAGATCGGGTATCGTGTCGAGATCGACGAGCGTCGCGCGCACGCGTTCCACTGTCGCAGCTTCGTCTCCCGATCGAAGGGTAAAAACCACGTGATAGAAACCCAGCGTCGCGCGGGCGAGCGGATCCGCGAGCGCGGTGCCCGCACGTTCGGCGTCGGCAAAGATTGCGCGAGCGTCGCCGCTTCGACCGATCGCGAGATGCGCACACGCCGCGATCGCGAGGTAGATCGCACGTTCCGTCGGCTCGAGGGCGTTGCAGATGCCGGACTCGTACTCCGCGACGAGGCGTGCGTCGAGGTGCAGATGGCCGAAGATGCGCGCGCGCATCACGGCGGCTCCAGATCGCGTCTCGTGATAGAGTTCGCCGATCGCGCGTTCGTAATCGCCTGACCACACGGCCGCGAACGGGTTGCTGGAGCCTTGAAATTTTCGAGATACCATCTGTCCCCCGGCAAGGAGCACTTGGTGGACCGCCATCATTCGCAGCGCAACCGGTTCGCTTCCTCCGCTTTCTGCTACGGAGCCGATATTATCAATGCGCAGCACCGCAAGATGACTCCACCGAAAGGGCTTCTTGCCGAATAGCAAAGCATTCACGACCGTCGCACGAACCTCTGGCTCGGCCTCGATGACGCAAAACAACGCGACCCGCATCGCCACCCTCTCGGCGGCGAATACGAGCACGTTTTTCGCGGATCTCATGGCGAGATCGCCACATGGCGAACTTACAAATCAGTCAATGTGCGAAGTCGGTGTCTTTCGCAATGGCGACGTCAGCTGTCCACCAGCCTCGCGCGCCCAAAAACGTTATGGTTGGTGGTAATCACCCGTGCCGTACGTTTTGAGGCCCAACAGGAACCACATAATCGGCACGGCGACCAGTACGCCGAAGAAGACGCCCATTAAGATAATATTCGTAAGCTGAGATTCCAAGGTGGCCTCCGCGGAGATTGGGTCGATATCAGTATCGCACGTGCGAAGACGATTGCGATGTAGCCGCGGTCACCGCGTCGGAATCGGGAAATATGGGGTTGCTTGGGGGCCAAGCTTACGCCAAGGGCTTTGACTATGACGAACGAGATAATCGAAATGATCGCGAGCGTGCAACACCGCCGGCGGTTCACGGTCGAAGAGTCCAATCGGCCCGGCAAGTCGGTTTCACACGTAGCCCGTTGCTTCGCAGGACGCCGTCAACGATCGTTTGATTTCGTTGACGGACTTTTTATACACCGGTCAGATGGCAACTCGTCTATCTACGGCGGCCGTTCATCGATGATATTCGCTCGGAAGCTACGGCAACGTATACATATTGACGAATAGCTAGATTGAGCCGAACCCGTTCTACATCCGAAGCATGTGCGATGCTCGGTTCCTAAGAGTTCGCGCAAAAACTAACAACACAAGATCTTCGATGGAAGCCTACCCAAACGCCGTCCAGGATCGTCTCGGCCACGCTAGCACCGAAATAGCGCTCAATATTTATTTATCGGTAATCCTGGGCATGAGGCGCAGGAAGACCGACTAGCTCAATCAGCTTCTCCTTCAGATTTTATGAGATTCGCAGCAATCCCTTACATTTTCGAGTGTAAGAGTCGGCACAGCAATCTAGGGCATCTCCCACCCACCGTGTGAGCCAGCGCGGAAACGCGATGACTGTGGCGGTGCACGTACAGGTAGTACGTGGGTTGGTCAATCGCTCGTTTCCATTCAGGAGAAAGTGCCGATGCCAAAACCCCAAATATCCGCCTCAGCGCCATTAGCGCGGAGCGAGTCGCCGAGACCATATCTCTGCTACTCGCCTTCCACGTTTGCTTCTGTCCGGAGAGTACTTTGGTCGGATGCCGACTGGAGGAGCGGGCGTTCTTCGTGTATCCGAAGCGATGCGCGAAGTCAGGCCGGAACACGCCGGAAAAAAAGGAAGCGACGCACGTTACCGAGCGCCGCGAGACCTTTTTCCACGAGGGCTTAAATGGTCGGGTAGACAGGATTTGAACCTGCGACCCCTAGTCCCCCAGACTAGTGCGCTACCAAGCTGCGCTACTACCCGATAATCCGCTCATTCGTGCCGCCGTACCGCGACCCCCGCCTCTCGCGACGTCGGCGCGCCTATCGTTTTTTCGGTACGGTCCTTTTCTTGGAGTCCGCAACCGCGTCGCGCAACCCCTTACCCGCCGTGAATGCCGGAACGCGCCGCGCCTGAATCATGAGTTTCACACCCGTCTTTGGATTACGGCCTTCGCGTTTCTGCCGTTCCTTCACCACAAAACTGCCGAAAGGAATGAGCTGAACCTTTTCGCCGTTCACGAGCGCATCGCGAATCTCGTTAAGCACGAGATCGACGATCTCACCGAGTTGCCGTTTCGAAAGATCGACTTTGCCGGCCAGCGCGTCGATGAGTTCCGCTTTTGTCAACGTGAAATCTCCAAACGACGGGCGCGAGGTTGGGTCTAATTGGCAGACGTGGTGGGTGCTCCTGCGAGCGCGCGAAGCGCGAGCGCGTACGATTCGATGCCAAAGCCGGCAATCGTTCCTACACACACCGCCGCAACCACGCTGCGCGCACGAAACTCTTCGCGCGCACTCGTATTGGTGAGGTGCACTTCGATCGTCGGAAGGCCGATCGAAGCGATCGCATCGCGCACCGCATATGCGTAATGCGTGAAGGCACCCGGGTTGATGATGACCGCATCGACGCTTCCTCGCGCCGCATGCAACGCATCGATGATGCCGCCTTCGGAGTTGAACTGCAAACAACGCACCGCGATATCGAGAGCGGCCGCTTCAGCGGCGATGCGCGCGTCGATATCGGCAAGCGTCCGCGAGCCGTACGTCTGCGGCTCGCGGATACCGAGCATATTGAGATTCGGGCCGTGGATGACGAGCACGTTCACGCGGGTTGGCGTTCGTAGAGGAATCGCGCGCGCCCTCGGAAAGCCCGCACGATGCCCGACCGAATCCTTACCGCAACGTCACTCGATGGAAGTTTTTCAATCGTCGCGGGCATCACGACCGAGATCGTTGCAGACGCGCAAACACGTCACGATCTCGCGCCCACGGCAAGCGCGGCCGTGGGTCGATTGCTCACGGGGTCGGCGCTCCTGGGCGCGAGCCTCAAGGGCCGCGAGAAATTAACGCTGCAGATCGCCGGCGACGGACCCATTCGCGGAATCGTCGCCGACGTCGCCTTGCAGGGCACGGATCGCATCGGCGCGCGTGCGTATGCGCGCCGCCCCGAGGCCGACGTGCCGCTCAACGCGCTCGGAAAATTCGACGTCGCGAGCGTGGTCGGCAAAGGCTATTTGCAGGTCACGCGCTCGTTCGAAGTCGGCCAACCCTACATCGGAATCACCGAACTCACGACGGGCGAAGTTGGCGACGACATCGCGAATTATCTCGCGACGTCGGAACAGATTCCGAGCGTCGTCGCTCTCGGCGTGCTCGCGAATCCGAGCGGCATCATCGCTGCGGGCGGCATCATCGCGCAGGTCTTACCCGGCGCCGACGAAGCGACGATCGCAGCCCTTGAAGAGCGCGCGCGCGCGATGCCGGCCATCACCGGTCAGATCGCCGCCGGAGCGACGGTTGAGGATTTGATCGACGTGCTCGGCGGCGCCATCGGCATGCGCCAAACGCGCGCGTACGGACTCGAATTCGCCTGTACGTGCTCGCTCGAACGCGTCGAACGCGCACTCCTCGGCCTCGGGCGCGACGAACTCCACAAGATCGCGACCGAACAGCAACAAACCGAGGCCGTCTGCGAATTCTGCAAGACGGCCTACGTGCTCAGCCGCGACGAAGTGCTCGGTCTCATCGAGCAACTCGAGGCGCGCAACTAGGGTCGGTTTCGCCCCCGCGGCGCTAGACGCCGAGGCGCGGCGTGAACGATTCGCGGATCGTACCGTTCACATTCTCATAGCGCCAGCCGCACTCGCACCGAATCGACGGACCGCCGACATACGGATAGGCGTAGACGCGCGTACAGCGCTTACACGTGAGGGTTTGATCGCCGAGTGCGGGTTTCGCCGTATACGTGATCGGCGGCGACGAGGCGGCGGGATGTTTGCTCACGATGTTTCCTTAGTTGGACTTGGAGTGCGGGACGACGCGCACGAAGCGCCGCGTGCCGACGGAGAGAACGGTCGGTGCAGAGATCGACCACGGGAGACGTGGATCGACGACGACGGCCCCATCGAGTTTGACGCCGTTGCCGGAGACGAGCCGCTCCGCCTCTCGTTTGCTTGCGGCGAATCCGCTCGCGACGAGTGCATCGCCGATCGACCGCCACGATTCCGCTGCGACGATCTCCGACATCTCGGCCGGAAGTTCGCCACGTTGTACCGTCGCTTCGAATCGCTCGCGCGCACTGCGAGCGTCTGCGTGTCCATGATAGCGCGCGACGATCTCTTCGGCGAGGTCTTTTTTCGCAGTCATCGGGTGGAGCGTTCCGTCGGCGAGCCCGGCCGCAAGCGTCGCGATCGCGGCGGCATTGCGAAAAGCGACCAGTTCCGCATAGCGCGGCAGCATTTCATCGGGCAGGCTCATGAGCTTGCCGAATTGTTCGGGAGCGGGCTCGGTGAGGCCGATGAAATTACCCTTCGATTTCCCCATGCGCACGACGCCGTCGGTGCCCTCGAGAATCGGCGTCGTCAAGCAAATCTGACGCGGCTGCCCCGCGGCGTGCTGGTATTCGCGCGCGAGTAAGAAGTTGAAGAGCTGATCCGACCCGCCGAGTTCCACGTCGGCTTCCATCGCGACGCTGTCATACGCTTGCGCGACGGGATAGAGAAACTCGTGTAGCGAGATTGGGGCGCCCGTTGCATAGCGATTGGAGAAATCGTTGCGTGAGAGCATCTGCGCGACCGTCGTGCGGCCCATGAGCCCGATGAGATCGGCGAGCGAAAGCGGTGAGAGCCACGTGGAATTGTGCATCACTTCGATGCGCGCGAGGTCGAGCACCGTCCCCGCTTGCGCCGTGTAATCGCACATGTTCGCCGCGATCATTTCATCCGTGAGCGGAGGGCGCGTATCGTTGCGACCCGTGGGGTCGCCGATCTTCGCGGTGAAATCGCCGATGAGCAAGATCACGCGATGACCGAGTTCGACGAATTGCTGCATTTTGTGCAACACGACGGCGTGCCCGAGATGCAAGAACGAGCCCGTGGGATCGATGCCGAACTTCACCGTCAGACGCGTTTTTTTTGCGATGCGGTCTTCGAGTTCGGCGACGGTTTCGACGTGATCGCAACCCGCGGTCAGGAATTGCGCTTGTTCGCAGGGGGTCAACGGGGTGCAGTTTCCATGACGAACAGGCGATTTTCCCGAGGCCGTGCGAGGGAGCCTTCCCCATCGCCGAACGCGAACGTGCCGCAGACGAGCCCGGTCCTTGGATAGCGCGCGGCTTTATATATCGACGTCCATCATGTTGTCGAATGGCGTGATGTTATTGGGATCGTAATTTTTCAAGGCTTTATCGAAGGCGAAAAGATCCTCCCGTAGCGCGAGAACGATCGAGGGCGTGTCGCGAATGAATTCGCGCATGAGTACCGTCACGTCATCCGTCCGCTGCGATTGGAGGTAGTGCCCGGCGAGTGAATCCATCGCCATTTGCGCTTTGTGATTGCACCAATGAAGATCGTTCTGGCCTTCGGGCGGAAACGCGGCGCAGCCCAAATTTCCCGAGAAATCGCCCAACGGATCCGCAGCAAATGCAAAGAGCACCACATCCCACGCGTCGCCGTAGATGATGCCGCCTTGTTGCGCCGATGCGAACATCTGCGCGGGCGGGTAGCGATCGACATGAAGATCGACCCCGATATTTTTCCAATTGGCGCGAACCACAGCGACCCGCGCGTCGGTATCGGGCTGTCCGGAAGAGGTAGCGAATGCGAGATCGAGCCGTAAGCCGGCTTTCGCACGGATGCCGTCGGAACCGCGTTTCCATCCGGCGCGATCGAGGATCGCGTCGGCCGCGACGGGATCGTACGGCGTCGTTCCGAGATCCGCGTAATAGGGCGCCGTACGCGGAGCCGCGGTATCTTGGACCACGCCGACGCCATGCGCGACCGTCTCGACGAGCGCTCGGCGATCGAGTGCGAGGCGCAACGCCTGGCGCACGGCAAGATCGGAGACCGCCGGATGGGTGAGGTTGAAGTCGAGATGATCGTATGCATAACTCGGATGCCGGAGGATCGTATACGAGCCGAGTTGCGTAATCGGCGCGAGATACGCCCCGCCGAATTGGTACCACATGTCGACCGTGTGTGCGGTAAGCTCTTGCATGAGCTTCGTGCGATCCGGCACGATTTTATACACGACCTTATCGAGTTTCGGACGCCCGCGCCAATAGAGCGGGTCCGCGACCATTACGACCTGCTTGCCACGATCCCAGCGTTCGAAACGAAATGGTCCGATCCCGATGGGAAGCGCGTTATACGGAACGTTATTGATATTTGGGTATTGTGATAAAACGTGCTTCGGAAGGAGCGATGGGTTCGCACAACAACTCGAAAAGAACGCCTCGATAAACGACGCATACGGTTTTTTGAGATGGTAGACGACGGTGAACTTATCGGGTTCCTCGACGCTCGCGATCTGATCGAGGCGCCCGCCTTCATCGTTTGCGGGATCGTTGACAACCTTCGTACTGAACACCACGTCATCGGCGTCGAAGGGAGCGCCGTCGGACCAACGTACACCCTTGCGGATGTGATAGATGATCGTACGACCATCGGCGCTCACGCCGCCGTTGGCCTGTGAGGGAATCTCCGTCGCGAGTTCGGGATAAGGTTGATTGTATTTATCCCAACGGACGAGCCATGCCATCGTCATCTCCGAGAGGTTTGCAACCGCCGCTGATTGGGCGAGATGTGGATTGAGCGTGCTGACATCGCCCGCGTCGGAGATCGTCAAAACGTGTGGCACCGTCATCGCGATGCCGACGCTGCGATGAACAGAGAACGCGAGCGAGGCGAGCACCATCGTTGCCATCGCGACTCGTAGAACGCGAGCGAAGCGACATCGAACCATCTTGACGATCCTCCGAAAGCACGCAAAAACAAAAAAGAGCCCGTACACCCTCAGCGCACCGGCTCGCGATCGTTAGCATTAGTTTTTGGACGTCTACGTGGATAGTGCTCGATGTCTAGCTCGATGTCAAGCAGCGCGAACAACCCTCTCGCGACGACGACTCGTCAACGACGCGCGATCGCTATTGGAGTTCGAAGACCGTGACGCCGCCGCCGCCTTCTTCCGCATTACCGTAGCGTACGGCTTTGATGCCGCTTCGCGTTTTGAGCCACTCTTGCAATCCGCGGCCGAGAAGGCCCGTGCCCTTGCCATGGATGAGGCGTAGCGGTGAGAGGCCGAGCAATGTCGATTCGTCGATCCAGCGATCGACGACCGGCTCCGCGTCCACGAAGCGTTTCCCGCGCACGTCGATTTCGGCGCTCGCCGTCGTTGCGGCCTCGAGCGTCGCCTCGCCCGTGTTCGCACGCGACCGTTCGCGCCGCGCGATCTGCGCCGCGCGGCGCACGATGCGTAAGCCGTTCTTTGGGACGACGGTCTTCATCGCGCCAATCGCGACGAGCACACCATTGCCGAAGTCTTCGACGATCTCGCCTTCACTTTGGAGCGAATCGACGAAGACGCGATCGCCGATTGCGAGGCCGCGTTCTTGCGGAGACGCGGGTGCGGGTTTGGGCTCACGAATCCCGAGATCGCGGTGGACGTCATCGAGCACTTTCCCGAGCAACGACGCTTGGCCAGAGGTGACTTTCGCGCGACCGTTTCCGACGCGATCGCGGTTGCGTCGTTCGAGTTCGGCCGTAAAATCTCGAAGCGCCCGACCCAATCGTGCATCGGCTTCATTCGCGAGTTTGCGCCGTTCCCGATCGAGTGCATCGATGCGTTCGCGCGCCGTCGCTTCGAGATTCGTGAGCCGCCCGCGTTCCCGCGCCAGGGCATCGCGTTCCGCGGCGGCCGCGCTACGGACTTCGGAAAGTTCGGCGAGCGCACGATCGTAATCACGTTCGCTCGTGGAGAGCAACGTCTCTGCGCGTTCGACGATGCGGCGATCGAGCCCGAGCGTCCGCGCGAGTGGGAACGCGAGCGACTGACCGGGCGATCCGAGATCGAGTTCGTAGGTCGGCGCGTAGGTCTTGGGATCGAATCGGACGCTCGCATTGAGCACACCCGTAGTCGAATGCGCAAAGAGCTTCAGTTCCGTACTATGCGTCGTCACCACGCCGCGCGCGCCCGATGCGAGCAATTTCTCGACGACTGCGATACCGAGCGCAGCGCTCGAGGCGGGCTCCGTGCCGCTCGCGATTTCATCGACGAGCACGAGCGCGCCCGCGCCCGCCGATTCGACGATCGTGCGCAGGCGCCGCAGGTGCGCGGAGAACGTCGATGCGTTCTCCGCGATCGATTGTTCGTCACCCACATCGCAGCCGAGATACGAGAACGCGCCGATCGTCGTCCCCTCGGCTGCGGGAATCTGCATGCCGCAATACGTCATCGTCACGAAAAGACCGAGCAGCTTGAGCGCGACTGTTTTCCCGCCCATGTTCGGGCCACTGATGATGATAAAGCGCACGTCGCCGTCGAGAGCGAGCGATTGCGGAACGGCGCGCTCGCCCAAGAGCGGATGGCGCCCGATGCGCACGTCGATATTCGCGTCATCGACGAGCACGGGTGCGATCGCATCCATCGAACGCGCTACGCGCACGCGCGCGAGCACGAGATCGATATCGGCGAGCACGTCGAGATTGATCTCGGCGCGATCGGCGCGCGACCCAACGAGTGCGGAGAGTTCGCCGAGAATGCGCGCGACTTCACGCTGTTCTTCGATACGCATCGTGCGCACGCGGTTGTTGACTTCGAGCGCGTCGAGGGGCTCGATGAAGAGCGTGTGCCCGGTCGAGGACGTGTCGTGTACCACGCCGGGCACGGCGCCCGCGAACTCCGCTTTGATCGGAATGACGAAACGATTCTCGCGGACGGTGACGATTGAGTCCTGGATCGCTTTCGCGTATTTGGGCGAACGCAGGATCGCGGCGCAGCGTTCGCGCGCGTCGTCTTGGGCGAGCGTGACGTTACGGCGATAACGTGCGAGTGCGGGCGAAGCGCGGTCGAGGACCTCGCCGCGTTCGCCGATCGCGCGATCGATCGCAGCCGCAACTTCGGGGAGCGGCGTCGCGAGCTCGGCGCGCGCCTGCAACGTCGGTGCGACGCTCGCACGAATGCGACGCACGGCCGCGTCGGCGGCGGCGAGTGCGATACCGATTTCGCGCAGTTCGTCGGGAGCGAGCGTTCCGCCGCGCGCCGCACGCGCGACGGCTTCACCGACTTCGCGAACGCGCGGAAGTTCGAGCGTGGAATCGGTCGCGATCGCGCGCATCTCAGCCGTCGCTTTTTGTTCGAGACGAACGCGCGCGAAATCGACGAGCGGAATCATCGCATGCGCGCGCGCGGTCGCGCGATCGGTCGTCGTCTCGCGCGCGACGAGCGCTCGTACCGCAGGCCAGTCGAGAACGCCGAGGGTGCGATCGTCGGCAAGCCGATCCCCAAGCGGATTGCTCGGCTCGTGTACGGGCTCGGGCTCGGGCTCGGGCTCCGAGATAGGCTCGGGTAACGGCTCGGCGATGGCTACGGCAAGCGGCGCCGGATCTCTCGTTCGTTGCTGGAGGTGCGCTTCGTACGCGGCCCAGATGGCTTCTTCGGTCACGGTCGTTGAACCGCAGGAACGACGCGTTCGTTTTCGAGTAGCGCCATTAAGGTGAGGTCGACCCACACTCCATCGCGCATCACGGCGGCGCGCCGGACACCTTCGCGGCGAAACCCGACCCGTTCGTAGGCACGGATCGCACGCTCGTTATCCGTGTACGCGTCGAGTTGGATGCGGTGCGCGTTGAGCCGATCGAAAATCTGATCGATCACGGGGACCAGCAGGTCGGTACCGCGACCCTCGCCTGGCCGCGCGATAACGAAACGCGCGAGTTCATACCACCGAAACCGAGGCGAATACTGGGCAACGATCGCGAGCCCATCGACCGCGCCGCACTCGTCGTGCGTCACCAGATACCACCAAGCCGGATCTTGGATCTGCTTGAGGTGACGCTCGGCCGACCAATTCCCGATATACCGCGCCATCTCGGGCGCCGTTTCGAGCGCGACGATTCCCGGCACGTCTTCCACACACGCACGAACGAGCACGCGCCCGCGCGCGGTGTACGTTTCCTGGTCCACGATCGTAGCTACGCGGCGCCCTCGGGCTCACCGAGCACGGCGCGCAGGCGCTCTTCGGCAAGCGCGGGGTTGGCCTTCCCACGACTCTGCTTCATGATTTGACCGACGAGGAAGCCCATGACTTTGACCTTGCCCGCGCGATATTCGCCGACCGTCTTCTCATTCGCAGCGACGACTTCCGCGACGATTGCATCGATCGCGCCGGTATCGCTGACTTGCCCGAGGCCTTCGTCTTCGATGATTTTCGTGAGCGGAGTTTGTGCCGTGTCACTTGCGTAGAATCGCTCGACGAGCGCCTTCTGCGTCTTCGAATTGATCGTTCCCGCATCGACGGCCACGATCAGTTCGGCGACGCGCGACGGTCGCAGCGCGGATGCGTGTACGGCCGTGCCGGTTTCGTTTGCGAGACGCGAGAGATCGCCGAGCACGAGGTTCACCGCCGCTTGCGGCTTCGCACCCGCGGCAACCACGGCGTCGTAGTAATCGGCGAGGCCCGGCTTATCGACGATGTTGTGGGCTTGCACGATCGAAAGCTTCTCCACGCCGATCATGCGATCGAGGCGCACCTGCGGCGAAACGCCGAGCATGCCGCGTAGGCGCGTGACGTCGCTTTCGGCGAATTCGATCGGCGGCAGGTCGGGATCGGGGAAATAGCGGTAATCGTGCGCCTTCTCTTTGCTGCGCATCGAGTGCGTCTCACCCGCGGCCTCATCCCAGCCACGCGTCTCTTGCTGCACGCGACCACCCGAACGGATGATCTGCGCTTGACGTGCGATCTCGCTCTCGATCGCACGTGCGACTGAATTAAACGAGTTCATGTTTTTGATCTCGGCCTTCGTGCCGTACTCTTTTTGCCCGATCGGACGCAAGCTCAAATTGACATCGCAACGCAACGAGCCTTCTTCCATCTTCACGTCGCTCACGCCGAGTGCGACGAACGTGCGTTTGAGCGCTTCGAGGTACGCCACGGCTTCGGCGCCGCTACGAATATCGGGATCGCCGACGCACTCCATGAGCGGAACGCCCGCGCGGTTGAAATCGACGAGCGAATGCGTCGAGCCTGCGATGCGTCCGTCGCGCGATGCGTGCGTGGATTTTCCCGTGTCTTCTTCGAGATGGATGCGCGTGAGCCGACACGAGCCTTGCGTACCATCGGGTAGCCAAAACGGCACGACGCCACCTTGCGTGAGCGGCGTATCGAACTGCGAGATCTGATAATCTTTGGGCATGTCGGGATAGAAATAATTCTTGCGATCGAACTTCGAGAACGCCGGAATCTCTGCTGAAAACGCGAGCCCCGACATCACGAGCATTTCGATCGCACGGCGATTCGGCACGGGCAACGCCCCGGGCATACCGAGACACACCGGGCAGACGTTCGTGTTCGGCTCCGCGCCGAAGACGTTGCGGCAGCCGCAGAACATCTTCGTCTCGGTCTTCAATTCGACGTGACACTCGATGCCCATCACGGCTTCGTAGGCGACCCCGTTGATGTCGATCGCCGTTTTCGCACCGGGCATCGTCGCGCTCATCGCGTACCAGCCGTTGAAACGGAGGCAATCGCCGGAATGGTATGTTTCGATGCGTGCATCGTGCCGCGTTCGTAGGCATGCGCGATGCCCAAAAGCGCGCGCTCGGCGAAGAGCGGCCCCGAGAGTTCAAGCCCGAGCGGCATGGGTCCGGCGGCGCCCACAGGCGTCGCATATCCACACGGAACCGAGAGCGAGGGGAGGCCCGCGAGCGACATCGGAATGGTATAGTAGTCCATCAAATACATGCTCACGGGATCCGATTTCGCATCGAACGTAAACGCCGGCGTCGACGCTGAGGGGCATGCGATCACATCGCAGTCGGCAAACGCTTTCGCGAAGTCAGCCGCAATTAAGGTTCGCGCTTTTTGCGCGCGCACGTAATACGCGTCGTAAAAGCCGCTCGAAAGCGCGTACGTGCCGATGAGGATCCGGCGTTTGACTTCGTCGCCAAATCCCGCAGCACGCGTCGCCTCGTACGTCGCGCCGACGTCGCTGCCCTCGACACGCAAGCCGTATCGCATGCCGTCGAAGCGTGCGAGATTGGACGAACATTCCGCGGGTGCGATGAGATAATACGTCGCCACCCCGTAATCGGCCGTCGGTAACTTCACGGGCACGAGGGTCGCGCCGAGTCGCACGAGATCTGCATATGCAGCCTCGTAGACCGCACGCACGTCGGCATCGAGTTTGTCGAGTGAGAATTCATCCACGATGCCGACGCGCACGCCGCGCAGATCCTCTCGGAGCATCGTCGCCGTCGTCTCGACGGGACGATCGACGGACGTTGCATCCATGGGATCGAGCCCCGCCATCACGTCGTAAACGAGCGCGGAGTCTTCAACCGTCTTCGAGATCGGGCCGATCTGATCGAGGCTCGAGGCAAACGCGATGAGCCCGTAGCGCGAGACGCGACCGTAGGTCGGTTTGAAGCCGACGACGCCGCAGAACGCGGCGGGTTCGCGAATCGAGCCGCCGGTATCGCTACCGAGTGCGATCGTGGCTTCACCCGCCGCAACCGCGGCAACGCTGCCACCCGAACTACCGCCGGGCACGCGACCGAGATCCCACGGATTTGCGGTTTTACGCAGCGCGCTATTCTCACACGAACTGCCCATCGCAAATTCGTCCATGTTGGTTTTACCGAGCGGAATCGCGCCCGCGTCGAGCAAGCGCTGCACGGCCGTCGCCGTGTACGGCGAAACCCAGTGCTCGAGAATCTTCGACGCGCACGTTGTGACCGTACCCGTGAGGCACATATTGTCTTTGATCGCCAGCGGCACGCCCGCGAGCGGTAACCGTTCCCCAGCCGCGACGCGCGCATCCACGCGCTCCGCGTGCGCGCGCGCGAGATCCGCCGTCTCCGAAAGATACGCACCGACCGCGCCGTCGCGTTCGCCGATGCGCGCGTGCATTGCCGTCGCCAATTCCACGGCAGAGATTTCGCGTGCGTTGACCGCGCGTGATATTGCCGTCGCGGTTGCATCGATGTGGCTCATGCCTCTTCACCGATGATGCGCGGCACGCGAAAATACGACCCCTCGCGACGCGGTGCGCCTTTGAGGACGGTCTCGCGATCGAGCGACGCCTTGACGACGTCGTCGCGCATCACGTTGCACTGCGGGATGACTTGCGCCGTCGCCGCGACGTCGTCGACGGGCAGCTTCGCGAGCTCGTCGACGTAAACGAGTAGCGCACCGAGTTGCGCGCCGAACCGCTCGACTTCGGCGGGCGTGAGCGCGAGCCGCGCAAGCTTTGCGACGTACGCAACGTCGATGTCGCCCGATGCCACGATCCTAAGTCTCCGAGATCGGAAATGAAAACGGCACGACATCCGCGCGATGTAACGCGGCGAGCGCTTCGATGTGTCCGGTCTGCGGGAACATGTCGAACGGCTGCACCGATCCGAGCACGTATCCGCCCGCGATGAGATGCGCGAGATCGCGCGCGAGCGTCGCGGGATTGCATGAGAGATACCACACGTGCGGTACCTTCGCGCGCACGAGCGCATCGAGCGTGCCTTCGTCGCTGCCCTTCCGCGGCGGGTCGAGAAAGACGATATCGGCGGCTTTGAGCGCGTCGGTACCGGTCTTCGACCGAAGCACCGATTCGACGCGACCGTTCATGAAGGCCGTGCGCTCGCCGACGCCGTTGACCGCGGCGTTGGCGTTGGCCTCGCGAATGGCACTCGGATTTTCCTCGATGCCGACGACGCGCGCGCCCGCCTTCGCGAAGAAAAGCGCGAAGGTACCCGCGCCACAATAGAGATCGATGAAGCGCTTCTCGGCGAGCGGTTGCGACGCGAGGTACGCGAAAATTTTCCCGACCATCTCGCTATTGACTTGAAAGAACGAAGCCGGCGAAACGTTGAATGCGACATCGCCGATCGCTTCGTGCATCGATGCGTTTCCGGCAACCGTGACGTTGCGCCGACCCATCACCGCATTTTCACTCGGCGGCTCGTACGAATTACTCACGCCAACGGTGCCGGGTAATTTCGCTGCGAGTGCCGCGCCGAGTGTGGGAAGAGTCGTCGATGCGCGATCGGTCGTTATCGAAAGGACGCTCTCGCCGGAAGCGTGTCCCGCGCGCGCGATAACGTGTCGCGCGCCGTCGAAAGCGTGCGTCGTCGCGGGATCGCGGGCGGCATCCCATAGGCCGACGATTGCGGCGTCGAGTTGCGGCATCACGATCGGACAGCGTTCGATCGGGACGATATCGTGCGTCCGCGCCGCGTAAAATCCAAACGACGGCGCAGCCTCGGGCGAGGCGTGATCGACGACGAGCGCCATCTTATTGCGATACGCGCGCGGATTCTCCATCCCGACGGGCGCGCCGACACGCGCGCCTTCGATTCCGCCGAGTCGCCGTAAGGCGTTTTCGACGATGCCGCGCTTCCATACCAATTGGGCGGGATAGGCGAGATGCTGCACTTGACAGCCGCCGCAGGTGCCGAAAACGGCACAGAATGGCTCGACCCGGTCGGGCGAGCGTTCGAGCAAGTCGACGAGATCGCCGACGGCGTACTTGGCTTTGACGGTGTCGATCTTGACGCGCGCGCGTTCGCCTGGAACGGGGCCGAGAACGTAAACGACCATGCCATCGGCACGCCCGACGGCCTGACCCGTCTTTGCGATGAGATCGGTACACAGAATCTCGACGACGTCTCCGGGGTTCAGGACCGGGCGAACGTCGGTCTTGGGAGGCGTCGTCGGAAGCGCGCTACTCAGGTTTCTTTTCATCGAGCTGCTTGAGCAGCCGATTCGCTTCATCGATTAACTGTTGGATGCGTTCCGTCGTGGGATCTGCGGGTGGCCGCGCGAGGATCGCGCGCACGAGCGCATACACGAGACCGGCCGCAACGATCGCGACGCCGATGAACGTAAGAGAACGCGTCGTCGCTTCGCCTGCCGCTCGCTCCGGGGTCGCGCGTTGCGCCGATTCGGCCGATGCGGCGGAATTCGCGTGATTCACGTACGTTTCGAGGCTCGATCCGTCTGCCATAATGCCTACTTGTGTTCGCGCACGAGGCGACGCATCCCGCGCCGCTACGTGTTCGCATCCGTGGAATCGCCCCGCACCACGGCGAGCGCCGCCGAGAGCCCGGAACGCGAGACGGGGCGTAGCAGGGCGCCCGCCGCTCCCGCCGCGCACGCTCGCGCAACGAGCGTCGTTTCATCGAGCGCGGCAATGACGATGATTCGGGCATCGGGAGCGGCGCGACAGAGCACCTGCAGCCCAGATATCAGCGAATTCTCGCCCTCCACCCGCCGAATCGCCTTCCGGATTCCAGTCGGAAGACGGCCGTCGACGAGCACTGCGTCAACCGCGATTTCCGCAAGCCCGACGAGCGCGTCTTCAAGCGACGCCGCTTCACCGACGACCGCGTGGCCGAGCGAGCTTGCAACATGGCCGATCGCCGCACGCATTACTGCGGCATCATCGACGATGTAGAGGCGCATCAGGTGCCGCGCGAATCGTCGGCCTGCGCCGCACCGCCGCCCCACACGCGCCTCGAGATCGCTCGGAGGGTCGGGGGACCCATCTGCTGGGATTGCCTCGCCAAGTGCGCTTCGACGCGGTCGGACGGAATTTCACAGAGCGTCGAGATTTCGCTTCCACCACGTCCGACGGCGTAATATCGGTCCACGACGCGCAAAACGTGGACGCTCGCCGAACCCGGCAGGTACGTCGTCTCGAGCAGGGTTACGAGCTTGCCGCCGCCGCCTTGAAGCCGGACGCGAAGCGCCCGACGTGCGACGAGCTGGACGCCGGCAAGCACGAGCCCGATAACGACGCACGCCGCGAGGAGCCGACCGACAAAGGCAAGCTCCACGTTACGGCCCCGCCAAAATCGCGCGCCGAAAAGCGATGGCGGCGGCACGCACGGCTTCTGGCGTTTCGGCGACTTCCAGAACGTTGCCCGACGTCAACGTTACCGCGCTCGCGCCGCCAGGAACGGCTTCGACGGTCTCGATGATATCGGCATTGACGACGACGATGTGGCCGCTTGGCCGATGTAAGACGATCACGCAGCGTCCTTCCGAGCGTCGCCCACGCGCGCCTCGTGAGCGAGGGAAGCGGCCTCGTCAAGCTCGTTTGCTTCGATGCGATCGCAGGCGAGCACGTGCGCTTCGACCGCGCGGCGTCGGTGCCGCTCGAGCGCGTCGCGTTCGTTTCGCCGCGTCGCCAAATGCTCGCGCGCGCGCAGGTGCTCGCCTTCCGACAGCGCGATCTTCGCATCGGCAGAACATCGGCGCTTCGCGTAGATCGCGAGACATCGCTCGAATGCGACGAGCTGCGCTGCGCCGCCGCGGATCGTCATGCTCGGGAAGTCGCGCGAGGGCGAAAGGAGGTGCGCACGCAGTTCGCCCTCGTCGCGATCGATGTCCGCGCGATGTGCGAGTGCCGCGAGATGTGCGACGCGCGCGGAGGCGAACTGCCGCGCGGCCGCGCGCTCGCGATCCGATGCAACGTGGAGTGCGACCTGATGGGCGTACCGAAAGCGCTTCACGGTAAGCCTATCGCGACGAAGGTCGCGAACGACAAGCCCTAGGGTTGCGCCATCGCGCTTCGCTCGGGCCCGACCGAGACGCCGTCGATCGGAACCCCGAGAGCCCGTTGCAACGCTTCGACGTAAACGCGCGCATTTTTCGGAAGGTTCGCGATCTTGCGGATCGCGGTAAGATCCTCGCTCCAGCCGTCGTACCACGCGAGTTCGAGTTCGAGGTTCGCATCGCCAGCCGACTCGAAACCGACGCTCTTCCCGCCACTGTGATACCCCGTCACGATTGCAATCTTCTCACAACCGCTGAGCACGTCGAGTTTGGTGATGACGGCCGAGGTGAGGCCGTTGACGCGCACCGCATATTTCGTCGCGACCGCATCGAACCAACCGCAACGTCGGGGACGACCGGTCACCGTTCCGAATTCGCCGCCGCGCGACCGCAGCGCATCACCCGTCGCATCGAAGAGCTCCGAGGGAAACGGCCCCGCGCCGACGCGCGTGCAATATGCCTTCGCCACGCCAACGACGTTGCCGATCGCCGTCGGGCCGAGCCCGAGCCCCGTGCATGCGCCGCCCGCAATCGTGTGCGAACTGGTCACAAACGGATACGTGCCGTAGCCTACGTCGAGCAACGTGCCCTGCGCGCCTTCGATGAGCACGCGCTTATCGGATTCGAGCATCTCGTGGAGATACGAGACGCCGTCGACGACGTGCGGCAAGACGCGCGGCAGATGTTTGAGCGTCTGCGCGATCACGTCTTCTTCGCGCGGCGCCGCATCCATCATGGCAAATTGCGACGCGCGCGAGATGATATTGTACCGAATCTTATCCGCGAGCGCTTCTTTCTTGCGCAGTTCACCGAAGCTGATCCCGACGCGCGCGGCTTTATCCGTGTATGCCGGGCCGATTCCGCGACCAGTGGTTCCGATCGCCGCATCACCGCGGGCCTTCTCGCTCGCTCGATCGAGCGCGGCATGATACGGGAAGACGACGTGCGCGCGGTCGGAGATCTTGATGCGCGAAATATCGACGCCGATGCTCGCGAGCATATCGAGTTCCTCGACGATCCCGTCGAGGCTCACGACGCATCCGCCGCCGATGAAAAGATGCGGCCGTTCCTGCAGGACGCCGCTCGGCACGATCCGCAACGCGATTTTACGGTCGCCGACGACGAGCGTGTGCCCGGCATTATCGCCGCCACCGAAACGCGCAACGAGATCGTAGTCTTTGGCAAACGAGTCGACAACGCGCCCTTTACCTTCATCGCCCCATTGAATGCCGAGAACGATATTCGCGCGATTGGACGTCATGTCGGACCTATTCGCCGCGAAACTCCAGATCGCTCGTGTTGCCCATCGGCAACGCTGCGGTGCCGTTGAACGACGTCATGACGAATTCCGAGAAGAGGGCGTTGGGCCATCCGAAATCCTTGCGCGAAAATTTCAGCGGATCGCTCGGATCGAACGATTCGTGTAAGAGATGATCGCCCGGATCGCTCGCGAGCAACTGTCCTAAAACATCTTTACGTTCGGAATCCGACGTTGCGGTGAGCCCTTGAATCAAGAGCGCGAGCGGCCACACGTAGCCGTCGCTCGTGTGCGCGCTGCCGATCCCACGCGCGATCGAGCCGACATAATAATACGGGTTGTCTTTCGAGAGTAAGAAGCGACGCGTATTTTTGTAAACGAAGCTATCGGCTTTCGTGTAACCCAGATACGGCGCCGAAAGCAGGCTCGGGATATTCGCGTCGTCCATGAGCGTTTGGTGCCCGAGTCCGTCGACTTCGTAGGCGTAGACGTATCCGTAATTCGGCGTAAAAACTTCGCCGAATTTCTGAATGCCGTCCTGCACTTCGGCGCGCATCGTTTTCGCGCGATTGCTCTTAAGCAGATTGCGGTAGACGGTCCGCTCGATCTCTTCGAGATCGCCAAGTGCGACGACGGCCATCATCTCCGATGGGATGAGATAGTTGTACTTACACGCATCGTCGGATGGCCGAAAGCCGGTCCAAATCATACCCGTGTAGGCGACCGGATTGGGACCGGCGTTCCCGTTGTCGTCGCGCAGTTCGCGATGTGCGTATTTCGAATTGCGGGCGTGGTCCTGTTCGCGCTCCATCGTTTCGAGCGCCTTATCGAATCCGAGCGATTGATCTCCCGTGAAGATCGATGCATCGCCCGTCGTTTTCCAGTAGCTCCACGATAAGATGATCGGATAGGCAAGCGAATCGAGTTCGAATTTCTGTTCCCAAACGCGGTAATCGATCGTGAACGCATTCGCGTATGGATCGACTTGGAGATACTTGCCTTCGCGCGCGATAATGCCGCGCAAAAGGCCCGCGACTTTTATATCGTTCTTTGCAAAAAACAAATACGGCCGGACCTGCGCGCTCGCATCGCGCAACCACTCCGCCGGAATGTCGCCCGTCTTCACATACGCGGTACCGTCGGAGGCGATCGTCGCCTGTTGGCTCGTATTGAGCAAAGCGGCGCGGTACATCTTCTCGAGCCGATTGTTAGGATTGTTGTACGTCGATGCGGCTTTGGCGATCGATTCGAGTTCGACAGCGCGCGCGGGCGCCAGGCACGACAGGATCATCGCAGCTATAAACGCCGTCAGAAGTGCACGCATGCTTCGCGTTACGTGGCCGTTGCGACGTTCACCTCGGCCCCTTACAGAACGTTGACCTCGGCCAGGGTCGACGATTTCACGAAGAGACGCTACCGGCACGTAGCGATCGGCATTCGAGCGTGGGTCGCCGACCAATGGATTGCCGACGAAGATCGCGGGAGAAAACGTTTCGGCAGCCTAGCTTGGTGGCATCTGCTCGGCGTCTGAAAATACGTTCGCGGCGCGAGCCCGCAAAAATCGATAGATCGCAGGCGTTGGAAATCCGAGTCGTTCGAGCGCGCGGGCCGCGCTCGGGTAGCTCACGTTCGCACGAATACGGAAGAGTTTTTCGATCGCGGCTCCGAGCCGTTCGTCTTCCTCACGCTCGGCCGATGCAACGCTATGCTTCGCCGCATCGCGGTCGATGCCGCGACGCACGAGATCGGCAACGAGTCGCACATCACCGACCGCTTTCGCACGACCATCGACGAAGAGTTGCGCGTAGAGTGCGTCGTCGACGAAGCCATCGGATTTACACGACTCAACAGCCGCGCGAACTTCATCTTGCGGATAGCCACGTTGCGCCAAGCGCGTCCAGAGTTGCGCTTCGGTTAGCCGGCGTTTTGCAAGTAGGCGGAGGGCGACGACGCGCACTTTCGTTTTCGGCCGCTCGACGTCGCCCTCGCCATTACTCTTCGCTCGAAGCACCGACTGCAGCGAGTTTGGCCGACCCGTTCGGCTTCGCCGTCGCCGCAAGTGCGGCGCGGATCTTCACGGAGATCTCTTCGGCGAGATCGGTGTGTTCTTCGAGGAACGCCTTGGAGTTTTCGCGACCTTGGCCGACACGCAGGTCCCCGTACGTATACCACGAGCCGCTCTTGGCAACGATATTGCGTTCGAGCGCGACATCGAGGATCGAGCCCATCTTCGAGATGCCCTTGCCATAGGTGATATCGAATTCGGCCTGGCGGAACGGCGGTGCGACTTTGTTCTTGACGACTTTGACGCGCGTGCGCGACCCAACGACGTCTTGACCGATTTTGATCTGTTCGAGTTTGCGCACGTCGAGACGGACCGACGCGTAGAACTTGAGCGCGCGGCCGCCCGAGGTCGTTTCAGGGGATCCGAACATCACGCCGACTTTTTCGCGCAGCTGATTGATGAAGATCATCACACATTTCGAGCGCGAGATCGCCGACGTGAGTTTGCGACACGCCTGCGACATGAGACGCGCCTGGAGGCCGACGTGCGCATCGCCCATATCGCCTTCGAGTTCCGATTTGGTGACGAGCGCCGCGACCGAGTCGAGAACGACGACGTCGACGGCGTTGCTGCGTATGAGCATCTCGGCAATATCGAGAGCCTGTTCGCCCGTATCGGGCTGCGAGACGAGCAGATTATCGAGATCGACGCCGAGGTTCGCTGCGTACACGGGATCGAGGGCATGCTCGACGTCGATAAAGGCGGCCGTCCCACCCAGGCGCTGGGCTTCGGCGATGATGTGCAGCGAGAGCGTCGTTTTACCGCTCGACTCCGGACCATAGATCTCGACGACACGGCCGCGCGGGACGCCGCCGACGCCGAGCGCGAGATCGAGGGCGATGGAACCCGTCGGAATGACGTCCATCTGCATGCGCTCGGCAAAATCGCCCATCTTCATGATGGACCCTTTGCCGAATTGCTTTTCGATCTGGGCTAGCGCGTTTCCGAGCGCTACCGCTTTATCGTCCGCCACGTTTGGGATGCTCCTTGAAGTCGTTGGTGCTGTAATTGTAAGTGGCCGCCGTGCCACCATCGTGGCATTGTGGATTACGCCGTTGCGGTAGCCGGTTCGAAGAGCGCATCGATGAACGCGGCGGGGTCGAAGGGCCGGAGCGCGTCGATGTCTTCGCCGAGCCCGATGAACTTGATCGGGACGACGATCGTATCGACAATCGCGACGAGCACCCCGCCTTTCGCGGTCGAATCGAGCTTCGTGACGACGACTCCCGTGAGCGCCGTCGCCTCGTTGAAAAGTTTCGCTTGCGAAATCGCATTTTGGCCCGTGGTGCCGTCGACGACCAAGAGCGTCTCGTCGGGCGGTGCGCCCGTCTCGCGCTCGATGATGCGTCGCATCTTCTTGAGCTCTTCCATGAGGTTGGTCTTAGTTTGCAGCCGCCCCGCCGTATCGATGATGACCACATCGACGTTGCGAGCTTTGGCCTGGGCCAAGCCGTCGAAGACGACCGACGACGGATCCGAGGCTTCGCGGCCACGAACGAATTCGGCGCCACTCCGCTCCGCCCAGACCGCAAGCTGTTCGGCTGCGGCCGCGCGAAACGTATCGGCCGCTACGAACATCACGCGCTTGCCCTGCAATGACAAGAGCCGCCCGAGCTTTCCGATCGTCGTCGTCTTCCCACTGCCATTGACGCCCACGACCAAGACCACCGCCGGGCGTCGGCGCAACGCGAGTGCCCCGCCCGGCAGCGTCAGAAACTTGCGAACGTCTTCTTTGAACCGCTTGACGGCTTGGTCGCTCCGACCCCAAAACTCCTGACGTGCGACGACCTTGAGGCCCTCGAGAATCTTCTCCGTGGTCGGAACACCAAAGTCGGCTGCGATGAGAATCTCTTCGAACTCTTCCCAAAAATCGCGATCGAGCGGCCGACGCGCCCTGGCGAGCGTCTCAACTCCCGCAAGCGACTCCCGCGACCGACCGAGAGCGCCCTTAAGCTTCGCTAGCCAACTCATCGAGAGAACCCGTACGCGACGACCGCTCGAACTCCTGTTCGATTGCGTGGCATTCCGGTCTCTCTACCGAGACGCGTCCGGAAAGGGAATCCGCCGCCAGTCATCATGAAATCGAACGCTCGATCCAGGCCGGCAGCAACGGCAGCGGCCGCAGCTTCGCCACTGGACGCCACAGGGACGAAACCTCGGCCGCGCCACTTTCTAATCGGGCAATTGTCGAAAAGTAGGGTTTATTCGTACGCCCACAATGCGACGATCTTTTGGGACTCGGTTAACGGCGACTGTGCGCGCCCGCGCATGATCGCGAGATCGCCGTGGTCGAGATCGGCCAAGACGACGCTCGTGCGGGCCTTGCGGCGAATATCGAGTACCGACCCGGGATATCCCGATCGTCGTGCCATGCGACGCCATCTGCGCCGTCGCAATAGCGATTGAGCAAGACGTACGAAAGCCGCGTCCCGGTAAAAGCCTCGAGTTCGATGCGAAGCGCCCCGATTTCAGATGGAAATCCGCGGAACCGCGGTCGACGTCGTCGTTGCGCGGATCGTCGCCAAATGCGTATCGGCACGATCGGGTGCGAGCCATGCCCGATGGAGTCGGAGGTCGCGGCCGGAGTTCGCACGTTCGACGCCTGCATCAGGTTCCGAAAAAACGACCGGCGGCGGTTCGCTCGGGCCGCGCAAACGCACCCGCCGAACGGCCATGATGCTAGCGCGCGATTTCCGTTCCCGGCGGAATCGGACGACGGACATATTTCTGTTTGACGGTGGGATCGTTCTCGCGGAAACCGAGATCGGCTCGGAGGACGCGAAGTTTTTGTCGGAGATGGATCACGGCTTGCGCGTGAATTTGCGAAACGCGCGACTCAGAAACGGAAAGGACGCTTTTGATCTCTTTGAGCGTCTGGCCCTCGAAGTAGTAGAGTTTGATGACGATACGTTCTTGCTTCGAGAGCGCTTCGACGGCTTGAACGAGAGCGTCGCGTATCTCGCGTTGCTCGACATCGGTGCCCAAATCGCCGTCGTCGCCGCGAAGCGTGTCGAGCAACGGGATGTCGTTCCCGCCATCGTTGGGCAGATGTTCTTCCAGTGAGAGGAGGGAGGTACCGCGTACTTTTTGTTGCAGCGTCTCGAGTTCGCGTTTGGGAATTCCCATGCGAACCGCGACCTCGTCGTCGGTCGCCATGCGGCCGGTCTCGGCTTCGAGTTCGTGCTGCGTGCGTTCGAGTTCGCGCGCTTTCTGACGGATCGCGCGTGGGACCCAATCGAGCGCCCGCAACGCATCGATGATCGCGCCGTGAATGCGGGTGATCGCATACGTTTCGAACTTCACGCCGCGATCGTCATCGTACTTTTCGATCGCGTCGATGAGCCCGACGACACCATCGTTGATGAGGTCGTTGAGTTCGACGTTCGGCGGCAAGTTAACGGAAATACGCCCGGCGACATACTTCACGAGGTGAATGTAGCGGTGGATGACCTCTTCCCGCGTGTAGCGGGTTCCCGCGATGATGTACGGCGAGCTCGCATCAGTCTTCAACGCCGACCATATTCCACACGTCGTGCCGGACTCTTCCGAAGAGGCGGACCAATTTTAACCGCCATAGCGGATTCGCGGATTCGCCACCGCGTAGAGCAGATCGACGATCGCATTAACCACGACGAAGACCGTAGCAAAGAGCAAGATACAGCCATTCACGAGCGGCATGTCTCGATTTGATATTGCATCGAAGGCGAGACGCCCCACGCCCGGCCACGCAAAAATGTGCTCCGTCAACACGGCACCGCCGAGCAAGAGCCCCGTCTGCAATCCGATGACGGTGAGGATCGGCACGAGTGCGTTGCGGAGTGCGTGGCCGACGACGACACTCCGCGGCGATAGCCCCTTCGCGCGCGCCGTCCGAATGTAATCGCTCCGCAGGACGTCGAGCATCCCGCTACGCGTTATCTTCGCCACGATCGCGAGCGGAATCGTGCCGAGCGTGATTGCGGGCAAAACGAGATGCCACAGCGCGTCGAGCGCCGCGCGGCCGTTGCCCGCAAGGAGCGCATCGATCACGACGAGATGCGTTCGCGCCGGAATCACATACGCAAGCGAGATGCGGCCCGAGATTGGGAAGAGATCGAGTCCGAAACGCATCGGCAAGACCGCGAGCAGATATACGAGCATGAATCCGAGCCAGAAGACCGGGATAGAAACGCCGATGAGCACGGCGCTCATCGTGAGAACGTCGAGGGCGCTCGAACGACGCAGTGCGGCGAAGACGCCCGCGGGTACGCCGATCGCGACCGCGACGAGCAACGCACCCGCCGTGAGTTCGACGGTTGCCGGAAAATATTGCGCGAGCTTCGTTACGACGGGTTGCGCGTCGATGAGCGAACGCCCGAGATCGCCGTGGAGAAGCGCGCCAAAATAGAAGAAGAGTTGGACGTACCACGGCCGATCGAGACCGAGGGCGGCCCGCAAGCGAAGGACCTCATCGGGCGTGGCGTGATCGCCGAGCCGCAACGTCACGGGATCGCCCGGGATCGCTTGCATGAAGGCGAAACTCGCGAGTGTAATCGCAACGAGAACGAAGGCGAGCCGCACGACGCGGCGTACGAGGAATGTCGTCACGCGCGGATCGCGCTGATCGAAAAGAGCGCGGCCTGCGCGTAGAGATACATCCACTCTCCGAGTGAGAAATCGTTACGATCGCGTTGCAACATCGTCGCGAAGCGCGGCGTGCGCGCGAGCTGTTCGAAGAGCACGTCGAAGCGAATCGGTTTGCGTTCGAGAAACGTCATTAATTTATGACGGTGGCGGAGGCGTCCGTAAAAGACGCCTTTGAGCGCCTTCTCGTAGCTTTGTGCGGGTGCCGTCGTGCGGCCGAGCCGAGCATCGGCAACGGCTTGCGCTGCCAGACGCCCGGAGAAGGCTGCTTCGTAAATCCCTTCGCCCGTGGTCGCATCGACGAGCCCCGCCGCCGTTCCAGCGACCATCACATTGCCGTGGCTGATATGTGGTCGTGGCGCGCCGCCGTAGAGCAAATTCCCCTCTTCACGAACGGTGTAACCGATGCCGGGGAAGAGCCGCTCCTGGACGGTCGGTAAGAACGCGTCGAGTTCGGCGCGGAGGTCTTTGCCGGAATATTTGCCTTGGATACCGAGGCCTATGGAGAGGTGATCGCGTTTGGGAAACATCCACGCGATGACGTTGCGTCCAGATTTGGTAAGGTAGTAATGCATTTCGAGAATGCGATACGTCTCATCGATCGCCGGACGGTCGAGATACACGCGGTATTGATAGCACGTGATGAGGCCCGAGCTCCACGCGTCGTAGTCGAGCGGCGTTTGCGGTGCAAAGCGGGCGCTCGACCCTTGCGCGAGGAGCACCGATCTCGCGCGAACTTTGCGCCGCTCGCCGGTACGCAAATCGGCATACTCGACGATCGTGCGCCCGCCGTCGGCGACGTAATTGCGAAAGAGCACTTGCGTTTCGATGCGCGCGCCTTCTTTGAGCGCGAGCGCGGCAATCGTGCCGTCGAGTTCTTCTCGCGTCGTCGTGTGCGCGGACCCGGCGGTTGCAAAATCGTACCGACGACCCGAGAGCCCGCGGACGGCGATCGTCGGCGGATCGCAGTGCACGATCGAACGCGGCAGATCGAAATCCTCGCAGAAGCCCGGCCGCAAGCCCGCCGCGCAGACACGCTTTGCGCCGATGACGGGGTCGCGCTCGAGGACGAGCGTTTCCACTCCGGCACGTGCGGCTTCTCGAGCGGCCGTGCCGCCCGCGGGCCCACACCCGACCACCAAAAAGTCGACCTCTTGCATGAGGCCTAATCGTTTCGCCCTCATGCTTCGTTCTCCGCGTCGCGGGAGAATGCGAGGGAATGACCAGGAGCGACTTCAGCCTCCGAGAAGGCAAAACCAACTTTCATGAAGCCGATCGGAAGACGACATGAGTCGCCACGATCGGTTTTCTTTAACGAGGAGCGACTTTGGATGCCTCGCTTGCAATAGAGCTCGGCCTCGGGGCCGGCGTGCTCGCCATTCTTTATGGCGTTTTTCTCATCACGCTTGTAATGAAGCAGTCCCCGGGGAACGCGCGGATGCAAGAGATTGCTGCCGCGATTCAAGAGGGCGCGATGGCCTTTCTCAAGCGCCAGTACACGACCGTCGGGATCGTGGCGGCCGTGCTCTTCGTGCTCATCGGGCTCGCCCCGGCGCCCCTGGGTTGGGAGTCGGCGTTTGGGTTCGCGATCGGCGCGACGCTCTCGGGTGCTGCGGGATTCATCGGCATGATCGTTTCCGTTCGCGCCAACGTCCGTACGGCCGAAGCCGCTCGCGGCGGACTCGCCCCCGCGCTCGCGCTCGCCTTCCGTGGCGGTGCCGTGACGGGCCTCCTCGTCGTCGGCCTCGGGCTTTTCGCGACAGCCGGCTACTACGCGATCATGCTCCGCGTCAACGCGAGCCACGCGAGCCCGGTGAGCGATTCGCTCGGCGCGCTCGTCGGGCTCGCATTTGGCTGCTCGCTCATCTCGGTCTTCGCACGCCTCGGCGGCGGCATCTTCACCAAAGCGGCCGACGTCGGCGCCGATCTCGTCGGCAAGGTCGAGGCCGGCATCCCCGAGGACGATCCGCGCAATCCCGCGGTCATTGCCGATAACGTCGGCGATAACGTCGGTGACTGCGCCGGCATGGCCGCCGACCTCTTCGAGACCTACGTCGTGACCACAGTCGCCGCAATGCTACTCGGTCACCTCGTCCTCGGTAAAACGCTCGAAACTGCGACGACCTTCCCGCTCGTACTCGGTGCGGTCTCGATCGTCGCAAGCATCATCGGTACGCTCTTCGTGCGCATGAGCAACGACGCACGCGGCTCGATCATGAACGCGCTCTATCGCGGGCTCATCGTCGCGGGTGTCCTCTCGGCGATCGCGTTCTTCTTCGTTACGAAAGCCGAGTTCGGTGCGGGCGTGCGCATCGGCAATCTCGACATCACGTGGGTCGGGATCTTCGTCTGCGCGGTCGTCGGACTCATCGTCACGGGCGCGATCACGTACATTACGGAAATCTATACGGGGACGCAATTCGCGCCCGTGCGCAATATCGCAAAGGCATCGGTGACGGGCCACGGCACGAACATCATCGCGGGTCTCGCCGTCTCGATGCAAGCGACGGCGCTTCCCGCGCTCACGATCGTGGTCGGCATCTTAGTCGCGAACGGATTCGCGGGAATCTACGGCGTCGGCATCGCGGTCATGGCGATGCTCTCGATGGCGGGGATCATCGTTGCGATCGATTCATTCGGACCGATCACCGACAACGCGGGCGGCATCGCGGAAATGGCCGATATGCCCGAAGCCGTGCGCAAAGTGACCGATCCCCTCGATGCCGTCGGCAACACGACAAAAGCCGTCACCAAGGGCTATGCGATCGGCTCGGCGGGTCTCGCGTCCGTGGTGCTCTTCGCGTCGTTTCTCCAGGAGCTCTCCGATCGCTGTCATTCGACCGTCGGTGCGTATTGTAATAAAGACGCGTCGGTCTTTAACGGCTTCTTCAACATCGGCGATCCCTACGTGCTCACGGGATTGCTCGTGGGTGGTTTATGTCCGTACCTGTTCGCATCGCTCTCGATGGAATCGGTCGGCCGCGCGGCGGGCGCCGTCGTCGAAGAAGTGCGTCGACAATTCCGCGAGATGCCCGGCATCATGGACGGAACGCAAAAACCCGATTACGGCACGACCGTCGACATCGTAACGCGAGCTGCGCTTAAAGAGATGATCTTGCCCGCACTCATTCCGATCGGCGTCCCCATCATCATCGTCTTACTCTCATTCGTGTTGCCGAACTTCGGCGGCGCGAAAATGATGGGCGGCGCGCTCGTCGGTACGATCGTGACGGGACTCTTCCTCGCCCTCGCGATGACCAGCGGTGGCGGCGCGTGGGATAACGCGAAGAAGTATATCGAAGATGGAAACTACGGCGGTAAAGGATCTCCGGCGCACGCGGCGGCCGTCACGGGCGATACGGTCGGCGATCCGTACAAAGATACGGCTGGACCCGCGATCAACCCGATGATCAAAGTCTTCAACATCCTCGCGTTGCTGCTGGTCGGCTTTCTCGTTCACTAAACCGAGACCGGCGACGCTCGCACGTTCTCGCCGTTCCCTCACGAACCGCCTTTCGCTCGTGCCGCGAGCGAAGGCGGCGTGGAAGAGAACCAAAATGCCGTCTCGCTACGTTTGAGGTCTGTCGGGGTACGATCGTCGTATCCCAAGCTGGAGGACCCGAAATGAAGCGCATCGTCGCACTCACCCTTACCGCGCTTCTCGCGGGCGCTTCGAACGCCGCACCCGCGTTCGCGCAGGCGCAAGATCAAGAACAGCAGATCGGCGCGCAAGTCTACGCCGAATTGCAGCAAAAAGGCGAGATCATTCCGCGTCCCAACGCCCTGTATACGATCCTCGATCCGATCGCTACGCGGATCAAAGGCGTCGCGGATCCACAGTACGATTACCCGTTCCACTTCATCCTCGTCCACGAAGCGCAACCCAACGCCTTCGCCGTTCCCGGTGGCAACGTCTACGTGACGGATTCGCTGATGAAATTCGTGCAGAATCGCGAAGAACTCGCGGGTGTGCTCTGCCACGAAACGTCCCACGATATCCATCACGACGTCGTGAACAACAACGCGAAAGACCAGACGACGGGCACCATCATCGGGATCCTCGGCGCGCTTACCGGACTCGATAGGAGCGGCCTCGGCCAAACCGCCGAGAGTCTCGCCTACTCCGTCCAGACGACCAAATTCTCACGCGCCGTCGAACACGCCGCTGATGCAAAGGGTGCGCAGACGTGCGCGCAGGCCGGATCCAATCCATGGGGCATGATCTGGCTCTTCCAAAACTTCGAAAAAGCGAGCGCCGGCGGGAATATGGAATTTCTTTCCGATCACCCGACCGACGACCATCGCATTTCCGATTTGCGCGCCGAGTTTGCGGCGAGCCCGCGCATGTACGGGCGCTTCTCCTCCGATATCGCGAGCGGAACGCCGCTAACGAGCACGGGCGGCTACTACACGCAAGCGCGCGCGCGTGCGACCACCGCATCGTCACGCCGTACGGCCGCGAAGCATCACGTCGCGTATCACGCCGCCTACTGCTGCGCACCGAAGTAGACACTCGTTTCCGGGCTGCGCTCGGGACAAATGAAAGAAGCCCCGGCATTCTGCCGAGGCTTCTTTCATTTCGTGACCGCTAGCGGCGGTTACGACGAGCGCGGAAGTTCTACTTGATTTCGACTTTCGCGCCGACTTCGGCAAGCTTGGCTTTGATCTGCTCGGCTTCGTCTTTGGGAATGCCGGTCTTAATCGCTTTCGGCGCGCTTTCGACGAACGATTTGGCTTCGGTGAGGCCGAGGCTCGTGATCTCGCGGACGGCCTTAATGACTTTGATCTTCTCGGCGCCGACTTCGGTCAGCACGGCATCGAACTCCGTCTGCTCGGCGGCGGCGGCGGGGGCAGCGGCTCCGCCACCGGCTGCAGCAGCGGCAACGGGAGCGGCGGCGGAAACGCCCCACTTCTCTTCGAGGGCTTTGACGAGCTCGTTGAGCTCGAGGACGGTTAGCTTTTCAACTTCGGAAATGAGATCGGCAACGGCCATGATGGTGTCTCCTTAAGACGAAACGCCGGAGGCGTTTTCAGACGAAACGCCAGAGGCGTTTTCAGACGCCGACTCGGCGAGTTGCTTCTCGCGAGCGGCCAGAACGCGGACGAATCCGCTGGGGTTTGCGGCGAGCACGCCGACGAAGTTGCGGAGCGGACTTGCGAGCATGCCAAGAAGCGTCGCCTGAAGGACGGGCTTCGAGGGCAACGACGCGAGCGCGACGACTTGCTTCGGATCGAGGATCGCGCCATCGACGTACGCGGCCTTAACTTCGAGCGGCTTGACCTTATCGCTAAAGTCCTTGAGGGCTTTCGCGGGTGCGACCGGATCGGAAGCGGCAAACACGACGCCCGTGGGACCGGCGAGGAAGGCCTCGAAGGTCTTTGCGAGTTCGTCGCCCGCTGCGCGAGCGAAGAGCGTGTTTTTGACGACGGCGTACGTGGAGCCGTCCTTACGGAGCTCGGTGCGGAGCTTCGTGATCTCTTCGACGGTAAGCCCGGAGTAGTTCGTGAAGAACAGATACTTCGATTCGGCGAGCCGCGCTTTGAGCGCGGCAATCGTCTGTTCCTTTTTAGCGGTAGGCATAGGCTTCTTTCTGGAAAAGAAACGACGCTCCAATCATGCGATGAGCGCCACCCAGCCGTTCTTCCGCCGCCCGCATGCTTCGCGAGTCGGAGTCGTTCCGTCAGTCTGTCGTCACCTCGGTAGGCGCTTGCGCATTCACCGCAACGAGTGCGGACCTACTGTCATCGGAGCCGTCGCTTACTATACCCTAGCCGCGGCGCGCGGTCAAATCGGCTAGACCGCGGCGAACGCCTCCATACGGCTGGCGAAAGTAGCCGACTCCATCGGCACACCAAAGGCAAAACCTTGCGCGAGCGTGCAACCGATGGCGCGAAGCGCGTCGATTTCACGCGTATTCTCAACCGATTTCACGACGACGTCGAGTGATGCGTCCCGCGCAAAAGCCATGGACCGGCGCACGGCGTGATCGGGCGGGCCGCAAGGCAAAAGTAACTTGGCATCGATCTTGATCTCGCTGATGGGTAGGCGCGTCACGGATAGCGCCGTAAACCGCGAACGGCCGAAGTCGAACCCGTCGAGTGAAAAACGCACGCCGTTGACGGCTAGCGCATTCATCGCTTGGCGTTCTTCGGGCGAGATCGAATTCTGGATGCCATCGTTCAATTCAAACGTGAGTTGCGACGGCTCGACGTTGAAACGTGCGAGCAACGACGTCACACGTTCGGGAAAATCCGATTCAAAGAGGTTCGCCTGCGAGAGGTTGATAGCAACGGGCAATTGCGTGCGCCAAGACGCGCGATCCGTGAGAACTTGGACGATGACGCCTTGGGTGAGTTCGCGCATGAGGCCGCTGCGTTCGGCAAGTGGCAAAAATTCCGATGCTGCTACCTGCCCGAGCGCGCCGTCGCCAAGCCGGCAGAAGGCTTCCACGCGGACGACCGCACCCGTCTCGAGTTCGACAATCGGTTGATAGTGAACGTTCATGAAGCAGGCTCTCCCATGCGAACGCTATCGGCTACATCATCGTCGCCTTTCCATTGTCCACAACAAAAAGAGAGCCAGCTCACGCTGGCTCCCTCATCTAGCGGGGCTTCCCGGACTACGACGTAGCGGCGGTCGGCTTTACTCGATTGGGATCGAGCTTGACGCCCGGGCCCATCGTGCTCGCGAGCGTGACGCTCCGGATGTACGTGCCTTTCGAGGCCGACGGCTTCGCGCGCACGATCGCATCGAGTAACGTCGCCACGTTTTCGGCGAGTTGATCTTCGCCGAAGCTCGCCTTCCCGACGATCGTGTGAACGATGCCGGTCTTATCGAGCCGATACTCGACCTTACCGGCCTTGATGTCGCGAATCGCCGCGCCGATATTCGGCGTGACCGTTCCCGATTTGGGGTTAGGCATCTTCTGCGCGAGGATCCGTCCGAGATTCGACCCGACGGCGCCCATCATATCCGGCGTCGCGACGGCGACGTCGAAGTCCGTGAAGCCAGCCTTCACGCGGTCGATGAGTTCTTGGTCGCCAACGATATCGGCGCCCGCAGCCTCTGCTTCACGAGCTTTGTCGCCCTTGGCAAATGCGATCACGCGAACGGTACGGCCCGTGCCGTTGGGAAGGAGCACCGTGCCGCGGACGTTTTGGTCGCTCTTTTTGGGATCGACACCGAGACGGATGTGGATCTCGACGGTTTCGTCGAACTTCGCGGTAGCGCAACGTTTAACGGTCGCAGTTGCTTCGTTGATATCGTGTAGTTTGTTGCGATCGAACGATTTTGCGAGTTCGGTGTACTTTTTTCCGTGTGATTTCGCCATTATGCCGTTACCTCGACGCCCATCGAGCGCGCGGTGCCGGAGATGATGCGCATCGCCATCTCAACATCGTTCGCGTTGAGGTCGGCCATCTTGGTCTCCGCGATCTCACGAATCTGCTTTGAGGTGATCTTCCCGACCTTATTGCGGTTGGGAATCGCCGAACCCGATTCGATGCCGATGGCGCGCTTTATCAAGAAGCTCGCCGGCGGCGTCTTCGTGACAAAAGTGAACGTCCGGTCTTCGTAGACGGTGATCTCGACCGGAATCACCATGCCGGGCTGGCTCGCCGTGCGTTCGTTGTACTCTTTGCAGAACGCCATAATGTTGAGCGAGTAGGGCCCGAGCGCCGGACCGACCGGCGGGGCGGGTGTGGCTTTGCCAGCTGTGAGCGCGAGCCCAATCTTGCCGACGACTTTTTTCGCCATGTGGTTTTCCTTTCGAACACCCGAGTGGGCATTCTCCCCCAATCGAAAGTGCGCGCTCGGGGTAGAACAGCGGCGCAACTTGAGAAGAATACCACGACGACGGCGTTTCGGTAAAGTACTCGCACGCGCGATCAAAAAAAAACAGCCCCTCCGCTCCGGTGGGGCTATTTTTCGGTTTTACACTTTTTCGATCTGGTAGAACTCGAGTTCGACTGGCGTCTCACGCCCGAAGATCGAAATGAGTGCGCGGACTTTCTCTTTTTCCGGCTGGATCTCGTCCACGACGCCCGTGAAGTCGAAGAACGGCCCGCTCGTGACCTTGACGCGATCGCCCTTGGCGAAATCGATCTTGAGCTTGGGCGTTTCGATGCCCATCTGCTTGAGGATCGTCTTCACTTCTTTTTCTTGCAAGGCGACCGGCTTTTCGCCCGCGCCTGGTGAGCCGACAAAGCCCGTCACGCCCGAGGTGTTGCGAACGACGTACCACGACTGGTCGTCCATATCCATCTCGACGAGCACGTAACCCGGGAAGACTTTCTTCGGCGTGATTTTGCGCTTGCCATCTTTGAACTCGACTTCATCTTCCATCGGGACGAGTACGCGGAAAATCTTCTCCGACATATTCATCGAATGGATACGACGCTCGAGGTTCGCTTTGACCTTGTTTTCGTAGCCCGAATACGTGTGAATGACGAACCATTTGCGACGCTCGTCTTTTTTCGATCCGCCCGGGGCCGAGACGACGGGCGTTTCCGCTTCGTCTGCGTTTACGTCTTCCACTGATTGCCCCTAGTGATGGATGAGACCGAAGAGATAGCCGAAGATTTGGTCGGCGATGTACGTGTAGAAACCGATGACGACGACGAGGCCGATCGTCAGGACCGTTGCTGAAACCCACTCGGGGCGCGTCGGCCACGTGACGCGACGCATCTCGGCGATGAGATCACGGATGAATCGTTCCGCGCTTTGCTGCCGGACGGCTCGATCGCTTGGGGGGGCCGGACGGGGCGCCTTCGGCGATCCGGGTCGAATCGTCGTCCCGCTTCCACCAGTTGGCCTGTTCATACGACTCGTGCTCCTGATGCGAGAGATCGTTCTCGCGTGAAAGACTTGGCAGGGCGGACAGGACTCGAACCTGCAACCGACGGTTTTGGAGACCGCAACTCTACCAATTGAGCTACCACCCTACGTTTTCGGGACGCTCCAACGCCGCCGGAGTTCGCGCTGCGGGCTCCTCGCCGGCAACGATCCGTCGCGTATCTCGTGCTGCGATGTACGTGGACGTATCGACGGAGATTCCCGCGCCTGTTTCCAATTATATTGACATTCTACGCCGCGAATGAACGCGAGGCGAGTGCCAACCGCATAATTATTTGGTTTCGCGGTGGGCTTTGTGACAGCGGCAGTGACGGCAGTACTTCGACAGCTCGAGGCGGTCTGTCGTAGACTGCTTGTTTTTTTGCGTGTTGTAGTTGCGTCGCTTGCATTCTTGACATGCGAGGACGACCATGACGCGGTTCTCTTTTTTCGCCATTTCTCGTGTGTTCCTAGAGCGCGCGGGCCGACATAAAAAAGACGGACACGCGGTCCGTTCCGTCGCTCATCATAGCATAGCCCCCGGGCCCGGGGCAAGCGACAGCCTCGAGAGGCCGAGGTCTCGGCGGCCACAGATGTTTTTGACGAGTCGCATCGGCGCTACGCGGTCGCCAAGATGCGAACGGCGAACCGCCGGATGGTGCCTCTTGAAAGCGATGCCGCCTACACCTGCCCCCGTTGCTCCGAGACGAATTATGTCGCGGTCGATCCAAGTGGCGGCCGACGCCAGTCCTTCATCGAGGATTGCCCCGTTTGCTGTAACCCGATCGATTTCGTCGTCACGTTCGATCGTGAAGGCGACGCGGTCGTGGAACGGGCGGAACTGGCAGAGTGACGTTGAGTCCGGCGCTTCTTGAGCATGTGGTGCGCTCGGCCAGAATCGAACTGGCAACCTATAGCTTAGGAGGCTATCGCTCTATCCGGTTGAGCTACGAGCGCGCTTGGTGCGCGGTTGCTTCGGTGCACATGACGCTTCCCGCTTTTTCTCCCGCCTGGCACTTTCAGAAGTGGTGCCGAGCGCGGTGACGAATCCTTAACCCTTTGTCGCGCGTTCGTCGTGCGGCACCCACACACACGAAGGAGCAGTTACCTTGAGTCTCGCGCAAAGCGCGCTACCGCCGATGAGTTTGGCACCCGCCGGATTTTCGATCGATCGCGATCTCCCGGAGGGCTTCGCCGCTTTCTATCGCCCCCTGCACGAACGCTTCACCCCGCGCCAGCAGGCATTCGCCGCCGCGCGCAAGTCCGTGATGGCCGCGTCGCAGGCCGGGAGCCGGCCGACGTACCTCAGCCCGTCACCCGCGACGACCGAGCCCTGGAAAATCGATCTCCCCTCCTGGGTTCTCGATCAACGCAATCAGATGACGGGTCCCGCCGACGAAGCCGATCTCGTGGTCAAGATGCTCAACTCCGGCGCCCCCGGCGTGATGCTCGATCTCGAAGATTCGATGGCCAACAACTGGGAACACACGTTGCTCGGCGTCCGCAACGTCGTCGCCGCTCTCTACGGTGAACTCTCGTACGACGATAAAAAACGTGGCAGCACGGTCGGCATCAAGCCGTCGTCGACGGTCACGTTCACCCGCGTGCGCGGCCTCCATCTCTCGCAAGCCGGCGTCTTACCGGAGCTCACGTCGGCATCGCTGTTCGATCTCGCATTGCTCGTCTTCCATCTCGATTTCAAAAAGCTCAAGCATCCGCTGTGCATCTATATTCCAAAATCGGAATCGGCCGAAGAAGCGCTGCTATGGCGTGACATGTTGCGAGCGCTCGCGCAATTCAAAGGCGAGAAAGCTGATTACATCAAGTGCATGGCGCTTTGCGAAGCGCACTCGTTCGCGTACCAACTCGAGGAGTTCGCGTACAACTTACGCGAGCATCTGCTCGGAATCAATCTCGGCCGCTGGGATTATATGGCGAGTTTGATCCATTACAATCTTAACGATCCGACGTGGGTCTTGCCGGATCGCAACACGATCCCGCATGACGTGCCGTTCTTCCAGAATTTGCGCACGCTCATTCCGTCGATCTGTCATAAGCACGGCATGCTCGCCATTGGCGGGATGACGGCGCTCTATCCGAGTCGTGAAGATGCCGAACTCAACGATCGCGCGCTCAAATCGCTCGCCGTCGATAAGAAAAACGAAGCGACGTGTCTGATGGATGGCGCGTGGACGGGTCACCCCGACCAAAACGCGATCGCAGTCGCTCAGTTTCCCGAACCCAATCAGCTCGCGAGCTATCACGACGGCTACGACGCGCATCCCGACTTGCGTCCCTCGGTCGTGGGCGTCGGAAAAACGACGATCGACGGTACGCGCGCGGCCGTGCGCACCGTCATCCGTTATCGCAACGGCTACATCAACGGCAAAGGCGCGAGCCTGCTCGACGGCTTCATGGAAGATCTCGCGACAGATCGTATCTATCGCTTGATGATCGCGCAACGCATCAAGCACGGTATCACGACCGCAGCCGAGGTGAGCGCGCTCTTCGATGAAGAACTCGAGAAGCTCATCGCATCGGGCAAAGACGCCGGCACGGCGGAGACGTTGCGCGAAGCGCGCTCGATCGGTGAAGCGATGATCGCGCAGGGCGCGTTCGATCCGGTCTAGACTCGAGTGATTCGTCGCGACGACGACCGCTCGTAGAGAGAAACTCCGACCGTGTGGTCGGAGTTTCTCTTTCTATCGGCGCTGAAGTTATTACGGTCCGCCGATATTCGTATTCGATCGGGTGTTTCATCGTCTCGACGACGTCGCCAAAGTGATCGTGACCTGAGGAGAAAACGATGGTAAACACGACAACAATCCTGCCGGGAATTACGCTCTACGATCGCGCTCTCTCAGACGCCGACACGCTTCTTACCGCTCTCGACGCTGAGCTTACACCGACACAGGAATACCTCAACTTCGGCCGCGGACCGGTCCCGATGCCGCGCCTGACGGCTTGGCATGGCGATCCGGGAGCCCGCTACGCCTACAGCGGCCTCAAGAACGAACCTGCACCGTGGACCCCGACCCTTTCGGCGTTGCGCGCGCGACTCGACTCTCGCCTCGGCACCTCGCTCAACTCGTGTCTCGTCAACGTCTACGCCGACGGGCGCAATAGCATGGGCTGGCACGCTGACGACGAGCCGGAGCTTCGCGATCGCGTCGTCTCCGTCTCGCTCGGCGCGACGCGCAGCTTCCAGTTGCGCGAAGGGCGACGGGGCGCGCCGATGGCCGTCGCGCTGGAGCACGGTAGCGTTCTCGTGATGACGATTGCCTCGCAGCGTCACTACCAACACGCCGTACCCAAAGAAGCTGCGACGGGCCGACGCATCAACCTCACGTATCGACAGGTCTCCCTCGGCTAATTTTTGGGGTTCGCTCAACGGGCGGTCCAAGTTTGGGTAAGGGACGGCATGCCGAATGACATGCCGATTGCGACCGTCGAGTGCGACGAACTCGCGCGCCACATCGACGCGGGCGATGCCTTCGTTCTCGACGTGCGAAAACACGCCCACGACGCACAGATCTACGGTTCGATTCGCTACGATCCCAAGAAGCTCGACAAAGCCGAGCGCCTTATTTTGCCGTTACCGAAAGAAGACGGCATGGTCGTTTTATACGATGAGGATGGTAAATCCGACGCACTCTGCGACCTTGCGGCGAAGGTTCGCGACAACGGCTACGGCCGCGTGAGCGTCCTCCTTGGCGGATTTGAGGCATGGAAGCAGGCCGAAGGGCGCACCGAAGATCCGACGCTCGAACAAATGGTGCCGCTCGTGTCGGACAATCAAATCGAGCGCTAACGGAGACGATTCCGAGAGCGTCCTTTCGCTCTGAAGCGCGACGGGAATCCGTCACGGACGGTCGGTGCGGTGCATCGCCCGCGACTCCAATGACGACAGTTTGTCGGTCTTTCGAGAAGAAAAAAAAGCCGTTTATCGTGAACGCTGGAGCGAGAGGTTGTGCGATAGCGATGTATTACGTACGTGAAATGAACGAAGTGCCGGTCGTTTGGCGTCGCCCCATGCGTTCCGGACCGACGACACCCCTCATCGTGCTCTTGCATGGGCGGGGAGCCGACGAGCACGATCTCGCAGATCTCGCACCGACGCTCGCGCCGGCGGCTGCATTTGCGAGTCTTCGTGCGCCCGTCGCCCTCGACGGCGGTGGCTACACGTGGTTCCGCGATCGTGGCGTGGGCCGCCCGATCGCCGCTAGCATGCGCGAGTCGATCGACTACGTCCGAGGTTGGCTCGAAGGTCCGACCGCATCTGCATATGCTCGCGACCGAACCTACCTGCTGGGTTTCAGCGCGGGAATGATGATGGCCGGGGCGTTGTTACTCGACGATCCAAAACGGTTCGCAGGCGCGGTCCTCTTGAGTGGTGCGATCGCGCTCGATACCGACGAGAATGCGACGCCGGGTCGACTCGCGGACGTCTCGATCTTCACCGCGCACGGCACGCTCGACGACGTCATCCCCACGCACCTCGTCGAGCAGACGATGCGATACCTCACCGATCGTAGCGGCGCAACGCTCGATCAACGAACGTATCCACGCGGGCACGCGATTGCCCAGAGCGAACGCAACGATATCGCAAAATGGTTCGCCGAGCGCATCTAGCTACTTCTAGCGACGCGTGAAGCCCTCGGTGGGGATTGAACCCACGACCTCGTCATTACCAATGACGTGCTCTACCACTGAGCTACAAGGGCGTCGCAAAACGGGGTACTGGAACGGGTGTCAAAATCGGAAGCCGCAATTCTCGCTCGGAGAGCAACCACAGGCGCGGTCGTGTCCCTAATTGCCAGCTCCGGCGTTTCTGAACCGCAAGGCTAAGACCTCCCAAGAGTGCTTTACGATACTCGGATGATCCCAACTTGCAAACGGCTCGGAGCGTTTCGGCCATATCGAAGTGATTTTGGCGGAGTGAGTCATAGACGTCCGCGTTTCCGTTCGGGATCGTTACGAGGCAGCCGATCGAAGTGTGCTGTGCGGGAGACGGGTAAACCCGTCGGGCCGTGAGAGCGACGCTTCGATCTGCAACATATTGACCGTAAAGACTTGCAACCAGATCGCCCCGAGAATGACCCAGGGAATCCAACTCTGCACGATGAGCGCGTAGGCACCGTATAGCATCATTTCGCCGAGATAATTTGGATGACGTACGAAACGGAACATCTCATCGGGAATGAGGCCGCGCTTCATGCGCAGCGTAAAATGCTTTTGCGCGTCGGAGGCGAGCATGATCGCGAGACCGAGCGTATGGATGCCGACACAGAGTGCCAGGAATGCGAGGGATGGTTGGGGCCGATTTACGCCGAGAATCGGTGAAATCGCGAGGAACGGGATGACCCAGTACATGCCGAGTACGAGCGTGAATGTTAAGAACGCTCCCCCGAACGTGATCCGCTTCTGCCAAGTCGCGTCGGGAAAAAGCGTATCTTTCAGTAGCCAGCAGAGTCCGTAGGTGCCTTGCAACGCGAGGATCGTCCACGCAGCGGGCGACGTGTTATTAAAACCGCCATCAACATCGTGATATACGATCACGTCATTTCAGAGCCAATAGACGACAAAAAAGCCGCTGATCGGCGGCTGGGAAACTTGGAGCGGGTGGCGGGAATCGAACCCGCGACTCTTGCTTGGAAGGCAAGGGCATTACCATTATGCAACACCCGCGGTCACTCTGGGCAGGGAGGGATTTGAACCCCCGTACTGCATGCAGAACGGATTTACAGTCCGTCGCCTTTAACCACTCGGCCACCTACCCACGTGCGACCGCACATCGTTACGGAATCAGACGACGCGGTCCTCTCGATTTCGAGAGAGTTCTTCACGGTCGTGGCGAACGGCGTGTGCGCGACGACGTGCCGGCGTGGCTCAGCGGCGACAGCACCAGTTTTGTAAACTGGAATACCACACCGTGGGTTCGAGTCCCACCGCCGGCTTCGATCGTCGAACAATAAAAAAGAGGCGAAATCATCGCCTCTTTTTCGTATTTCGGGATCGAGCCCTACGGCAGTTCGATCTCGGCGAGATTCTTTTCGATTTTGCGTTTGACGCGTTGCAACGCGTTATCGATAGACTTCACGTGACGATTGAGATCGCGCGCCATTTCTTGATAGCTCTTGCCTTCGAGGTACGAGAGCAAGACCTGCGACTCGAGATCAGAGAGATTCTCTTGAATGCGCTCTTTGATATCTTCGGAGACTTCCTGATTGATCACGAGTTCTTCGGGATCGGACGTCTTCTGCGACGCCATCACATCTAAGAGCGTTCGCTCGCTGTCTTCGTCGTAAATCGGCTTGTTGAGCGAGATGTACTGATTGAGCGGGATATGCTTCTGTCGCGTTGCCGTTTTGATCGCGGTGATGATCTGGCGCGTGATACAAAGTTCGGCGAATGCACGGAAACTCGAAAGTTTGTCGGCTTTGAAATCGCGGACAGCCTTATAGAGCCCGATCATGCCTTCTTGAATGATGTCTTCGCGGTCGGCACCGATGAGAAAATAGCTCTTGGCTTTTATGCGAACGAAGTTCTTGTATTTATTTAGCAAGAACTCCATCGCGAGATTGTCGCCGCCTTTGGCGGCCGAGACCAAGTCCTCGTCGGCTCGTTCATGGTATTCGAGCACGCCGTCCGCGCTTTGCGCAAGCGCCATAATTTACAATCTCCCTTGAATCGAAGCGGCCGGAAACGCAAGCCGTGGCCCATCGGGCCGTCCGCACCTCGCTCATTATAGGAGGGTCCTGCAAGAGCGTCAAGCCTTAATGAAGCGGTTTTCGCCCTCCCGACCGGGGATCGACGTATTCGATCTTCCCGCCATGAACGCGGTAGAGACTAATCGTTGGCTCGCGCAAATCGCCTCTCGCATCGAAGGAGACGCGCCCCACCGGCGTGACGAGCCCGCTCGTCCGCGCCACGGCGACGACGATATCGGCTCGGCTCGCGCTAACGCCTTGGCGCAACGCAAGGGAGCGTCGGAGCGCGTCGAGGGCGACAACAGCCGCGCTGTAGGCGCCGGGGCTATAGCTTCCGGGCTCGCTTCCGAACCGCGCTCGATAGGCTGCGACGAAGCGCGAGCCGCCGGGCAAATGGCCGAGGTCGGGTGAGATCAGGGTGAAATACGTATTTTCCGCCGACGCTCCGGCGAGAGGCAGATACTCCGGGCTTGCGAGGCCGTCACCACCGAAATACGGTACGCCCGCGAGCCCGACGTCGGCCATCTGTTTGCGCAACACGGCCCCGCCCGTCGAGACGATCCCACCGAAGAAGATCACATCGGGATGCGAGCCGCGGATCTTTGTAAGCAGCGCTTTGTAGTCGAGTGCGAACGAGGTGAGGTGCTCGCGCCCGAGGATCGTACCGCCCGCGGCGGGGAACGCCGTATTGAAGACGTCGGCAAGGCCGCGGCCATACGATTCGTTATCGTCGATGACGAAGGCGTGCCGCAAGCCTCGACCGATGGCGTAACGCGCGGCAGCCGCACCTTGCCGATCGTCGGAGGCGCAGACACGAAAGAACGTCGGTCGTTCGGGATACGCGACGCGTAATTTGCGCGCTTCGGGACCTTTGGTGAGTTCGATCGAGGTCGCAGCCATCGAAATCTGCACGAGTCCGGCGGCGTTTGCGATCGGGATTTCGGCCTTGGCAACGTTGGAATTCATCGGACCGACGACCGCAAAAACGTCACTATCGGCCACGAACGTTCTAAGGTTTTGAGCGCCTTGCGCCGGATCGTGTTTACCTTGGACCGCGTCGTCGAGATCGAAGAGCGCGACGTCGACGCCGCCGGGAAAACCGCGTTTGTTGCCTTCTTCGATCGCGAGGATGACGGCGTTGCGTGCGGGGATGGCGCTCGCGCCATCGATGCCGGAAAGCGGGAGATCGAGGCCGAGTTTGAACGTGCGCGATCGAGCGCCGCTTGGCGTGATCGCAATTGAAAAAGCGAGCGCGAACGCGAGCGCTGAAATAACATGACGGGCGCGCATAGCTCTACGTTTTAACGAGACGCTGACGACGCGCTTCGAAGAGTAATATACCCGCGGCGACCGATGCGTTGAGTGAATTCACTTCGCCGTACATCGGAATCTTCACGAGATAATCGCATTCTTTGCGCACGACGGGTGAGATGCCGTCGCCCTCGGCCCCGATGACGATCGCGATATCGCCCGTGAAATCGGCGCGAGTGTACTCCGTCGCGCCCGTGTCCCCCGCTGCGCCCGCAGCCCAGATGCCCGCTTTTTTCATCGTGCGAATCGCACCCGCGATGTTGGAGACGCGCGCGATCGGAACGTGTGCGGTTGCCCCGGCCGACGCCTTGCGGACGGTTGCGTTCACGCCCGCGGCGCGGCGCTCGGGCATCACGATTGCCGTCGCTCCCGCGCACTCGGCACTGCGGATGATCGCGCCCGCGTTATGCGGATCCGTGATGTGATCGAGCACCACGAAGAGGCCGGATCCCGGTTTGCGCGCGGCGATCGACTCTTCGAGCGTGACGTACTCGAACGGCACGCCGAACGCGACCACGCTCTGATGCGCTCGATACGGAAACTGCGCGAAAAACATCCGATTTTCGAAGCGAACGTTCACGCCGGTTTCGTTCGCGAGTTCGAGCAAGCGCTTGAGCGCGGGATCGCGCTTGCGTTCGTCACCGATGTAGAGTTTACGTAATGCCTCGCCGCCGACGATCGCTTCTTCCACGGCGTGCAAGCCGTAGATGACGTCGTCGAGATCGATCGCATCTTTGCGGTTGGGCGGGCGGCCGGATCCTAAGCGTCGACGCTCCATGACGTTCCTTCCTTGGAATCGGCAAGCGTCACACCGGCACCATGCAGTGCCACGCGCAACCGATCGGCGATCGTAAAGTCCTTATTCGATTTTGCGACGAGCCGCGCCTCGACGATCGCGTCGATCGCATCGGAACCCGATGAACCGGCGATGGCGACGACGTCGCCGACGGCCGCTCGCAGATCATCGAGCGTGGCACCTACGAGGCGCTCGCCACCACGTCCCGCGATGCGTAGCGACGCGAAGCCGACCGTCACGATGCGTTCGGTCGCGACGGCTGCGGCCGTGCTAACGCGATCGTTCGGCGAGATGCCGAGTATCGTCATCGCTTCGTGCACGAATGCGGCGACGGGACTCGCGACGCCGCTCCGGACGAGTTGGGGCGTCGCGCCCACAATATCGAAGAGCACCGATAACGCACCCGACGTGTTCATGTCGTCATCGAGCGCCGCTTCAAAGCGGTCGCGATAGGTCTCGACGACGGGATCGATCGCTTGGTGGCGATGTTCGTGCGCGTCGCTCGAATCGGATCCGTCCCTCTGCGCGCGCAACGTGTCGTAGGCTGCCTGCAAACGGCGGAGCCCCGTCGTCGCGCCTTCGATCGAGGCTTCGGTAAAGTTCATCGGTTTACGATAGCCCGATTGCAAGAAGAGCAGTCGCACGGCTTGCGGATCGTGACGGTCGAGCAACGCGTGTAACGGCTCGAAGTTACCGAGCGATTTCGACATTTTCTTGCCGTCGAAAAGTAAGAGCCCGCCGTGGACCCAGGCATTGGCCATGGGGGGCGGCACGAGGGATTCGGTCTGCGCGATTTCGTTCTCGTGATGCGGGAAGATCAGGTCGTAGCCACCGCCGTGAATATCGAAGGGCTCGCCGAGCAAGGCGTGCGACATCGCCGAGCACTCGATGTGCCATCCCGGACGCCCGGCGCCCCAGGGCGACGGCCATGACGGTTCGCCCGGTTTAGCAAATTTCCAGAGCACGAAATCGAGGGGATCGTGCTTGCCTTCGTCCGGTGCGATGCGCGCGCCGATGAGGAGTTCGTCCGTATTGCGACCCGAGAGCGAACCGTAGCGCGGGAACGACGAAACCGAAAAATAGACGCCGTCAGGTGCCGCGTAGGCATTGCCCGCATCGACCAGCGCTGCGATCATCTCGACGATCTGCGGCACGTATTCCGTCGCGCGCGGTTCGTGGTCGGGCTCGACGAGATGCAAGCGCGTCATCGACTGCGTGAAGCTCGCGAAATACCCGGCGACGACATCTCGCCAAGGCTTACCCGTCGCGTGCGATTCGGCGATGCTCCGATCGTCGATATCCGTTACGTTGCGAACGTACGTGACGCGGTACCCGCGATGCACGAGAAAGCGGCGGAGCACGTCGAAGAACATGAACGAGCGCGCGTGTCCGAGGTGCGCTTCGGCCGATGGCGTGAGACCGCAAACGTAGATGCGCACGTGATCGCCATCGAGGGGAACGAACGTTTCGACCGCGCGCGTGCGCGTATTATACAGTCGCAAACTAAATGACCGGGAAGGCGTCGTCGAAGATCGCCGCGTTGATCTGCGCCGGCCGCGAGGGTTGCGTGGGGTTGCCGAGTTCGGCAAGTTTGGCTTCGAGCGCGGTGATGCGTTCGGCGAGTTGTTGGATCACGAACGCTTGCGGATCGGGCATATCGACGAGCGTCGACGATGCCGGAACCGGTTTACCATCGAGAAGAACGATGCGACCCGGAATGCCGACCACGGTCGATTTCGGCGGGACGTCGCGCACGACGACCGAACCCGCACCGATGCGCGAGCCGTCCCCAATGGTAATCGCGCCGAGCACCGAGGCGTTCGTACCGATCACGACGTCGTTGCCGATCGTGGGATGGCGCTTCCCGTGTCCGAGGCTCGTACCGCCGAGCGTGACGCCTTTGTAGAGCGTGACGTCGTCCCCGATCACGGCTGTGGCACCGATGAGGACACCCATCCCGTGATCGATAAAAAAACGCTTACCGATCTCCGCTGCGGGGTGGATTTCGATACCCGTTGCGAAGCGCACGATGTTGGAGAGCAAGCGTGGCAAGAGCGGGATCCCGAGCTTGTTGATCTCGTGAATGATCCGATGCGCGGTGACCGCGTGAAAGCCCGGGTAGGAAAGAATGACGTCGAGATAGCCCTTCGCCGCAGGATCGCGCTCGACGGGCACTTTGAGATCGCCGAGAATATCGGAGAGCAGGCTCACGCGGGTTCGCTTTCGGGCCGACGACCGACGATCGTCGCGAATGGTTTCCCATCGGGACCGAAAGGAATCGTTTCGAGACCGCGGCCGTGGAGAACGTGCGAGTTGAGCGCGCCGATGCGCATCATGATCCGGTCGTGGCCGAGCAAGGGAAAGAGCAGGTCGAGCGGCGGCCCGCCCGTGGCACCGGTCAGCGCGACGCGCACGGCCCACAGCGCGTCTTCGGGTGCGACGCCGAATTCACGCGCCATCGTCGCGATATCGGCATCGATCGGTAAGCCGCGCAGTTCGGGCTGATCGTCGATGTATTGGCTCACGGTGTCGAGAAAGAACAGCACTTGACGATTGCGCAGTTTCTCGAGCTGCAACGCGGGCACGATAACGGCTTCCGCGCGCAAGTCCGCGACGATCGGCATCGCGTCGCCAACGGTCGTGAGCCCCGCGCCGTATGCCTCAACGAACGTCTCGATCCAGCGCAGCGCGGCGGGTGGCGCAGGCGTTTCCAAAAGTCCACATGCCTGCATCGCATCGCCGACGGCATCGGCGAGCGACGCGCGCGACATCTCCGGCGTGACGGCCGTGGAGAACGGTGGTGCGGAGAGATCGAGGGACATGGACGCCTTCACAATCGGACGAGGGCGGCGACGGCATAGGCGGCGATTCCGGTCCCATCGCCCGTATACCCCATACCTTCGCTCGTTTTTGCTTTAACACTCACGTCGCCGATTTCGATGCGAAGCACCGTCGCGAGACGCTCGCGAATCGCGGGGAGGTGCGGGCCGAGCTTCGGCACTTGCACGACGACGGTGACGTCGACGTTGGAGATCTCGAATCGTAGCTCGCGCGCCATGGCGATACACGCTTCGAGCAGACGCATCGAATCCGCACCCTTCCAGGCCGGATCGGTATCGGGAAAATGCTTGCCGAGATCGCCGAGCGCGCATGCTCCGAGAATCGCATCGGAAAGCGCGTGGGCGAGCACGTCGGCATCGGAATGCCCGAGCGGGCCCGTGGGATGGGGAATCGTGATGCCGCCGAGCACGAAAGGGCGGCCCGCGACGAGTCGATGCGCGTCGAAACCGTGCCCGATTCGAATCTTCACGGCGCAACCATCGCCCGCTCGCGCAAAATCGTCTCGGCGAGATCGCGATCGGCCGACATCGTCACCTTGAAATTTTCACCACTCGAGCGAACGACGACGACCCGGTGCCCTGCGCGTTCGAGGAGCATCGCGTCGTCGGTCGCTTCATCACCCGCACGTTCGGCCACCGCATGGGCGGCGCGCAGGTCGACGAGCGTGCCGAATTGCGGTGTCTGCGCGGCCCAGAGTTCCGAGCGATCGAGGGTGCGCATCACCGTCGCGTGATCGGCTGCGACGACTTTGATCGTGTCGACGACGGGGGCAGCCAGAAGCGCGCCCGTCCCCGGTGCCACGAGCGCCATTGCGGCGCGGATGTCGGCTACACGCACGAGCGGCCGCGCTCCGTCGTGCACGAAGACCGCGTCGCACGTCGGCGAGACCGCAGCGAGGGCGTTACGCACCGAGCCTTGGCGCGTCGCGCCACCACGCACGACCGTCGTGCGAAGAGTCGGCGCGTAGGTGCGCGCGAGATCGGCCATCGTCGCGAGATGTTCTTCTTCCGTCGCGATGATGAGTTCGCCGAGTTCGGCCATCGCACCAAACGTCTCGAGACACCACGCTACGAGCGGCCGGCCGGCCACCTCGACGAGTTGTTTCTGGCGCCCGAAACGGACGCCGCTCCCCGCAGCCACGACGATTGCGGCGAAAATCATGGGTTTGCAGCACCCGTCTTCGCCTTGATCTTCGCGAAGATCATCCGGCCGGCAACGGTTTGCAAGACGCTCGTTACCTGAACGTCGGTCTCTTCGCCCATGAGCCGACGGCCGTTTTCCACGACGATCATCGTGCCGTCGTCGAGATAGCCGACGCCCTGATGCGGCTCTTTGCCATCGCGCACGATCGTGACGTGCATCTCCTCGCCGGGCAAGACGGCGGGCTTGACCGCACCCGCGAGTTCGTTGATATTGAGGACGACGACGCCCTCGACGTGCGCGACGCGATTGAGATTGTAGTCGTTCGTGACGAGTTTCGCGCCGCGATCGCGGGCCAAGCGCACGAGTTTCGCATCCACGCCCGCGATATCGGCATAATCCTCATCGACGATCTCGAGTGTGGTTAACTCCTGAAGTTTCGCGAGAACCTCGAGGCCACGACGGCCACGCGTGCGCTTCATCGAATCGACGGAGTCCGCGATGAGATGCAGTTCGCGTAAGACGAAGCGCGGTAAGACGAGTGGCCCTTCGAGAAAGCCGCTCTCGACGATCTCGATGACGCGACCGTCGACGATGACCGACGTATCGATGAGCTTCGCTTGCGCGGGTGGGCGACTCGCACCGCTCGCATTCGCTCGCGTCGCTCCGCCCAAGCGTTGTTTCGCGCCAAGCCGCGTGCCCAAAAACGCCGCGAAGACGCTGAGGACGATATAGGCGACGTTGGCGACGTAGCCGCCCGCACGGCCCGCCGTCGCGACCGAATCGAGCAGAACGCTCTTGATTAAAAATGCCACGACGAGGCCGAGCACGAGGCCGAGTGCACCGCCGAGGACTTCCCCCGGCGCCAAGCGCTCCATCGTCGTTTCGACCGACCGCAGTTCGACTTCAAAGAGCGACTGCACGACCGGCGCGATGAAGAGCCCCGCAACCGCACCCACCACGGGCACGATGACGGTGAGTGCGATGAGCCAAATCTGGCTCGCGACATGGATCGAGATGAGGTGAACGTACGCTTCGCGACCGAGCAAAAAGCCCGTAATTGCGAAGACGACCATAAAGAGAACGCGTAAGAGTGTGGTCGGCAAGCGCTACTCCGCCGGGGCGACGAAGGCGCCGCAGACATCGTTTGCAAGGAACCGTCCGCGCGGTGTCAATGCGACGCGTGCGGGCGTGACGTCGAGCGTCCCCGTGCTTTCCAAATCGTTCAACACCGCGCGATAGTACTCATGAAAGTCGACGCGGTACCGTTCCGCAAATGAGGCGACATCTACCCCTTCGCGCGTCCGCAGCGCGAGCATGACCGCTTCGCCGAGCATCGCCGCACCCTCGAGATGCTCGTCGTCGCTGGGAATCGCGCGCCCCTCGAGCGCCGCGTCACAATAGATCGCGAGGTCGCGCGTATGAACCGAGCGCGTGCCGCCTCGGTACGATGCCGCGCCGACGCCGAGCCCGAGATACTCGCCATTGGCCCAGTAATTCGCGTTGTGCGCGCAGCGACGCCCGGGCTTCGCGAAATTACTGATCTCGTAGTGCTCGTAACCCGCCGCAGCGAGCGTCTCGATCGCGACCGCATAGAGATCGCCCTCGAGATCGTTCGGCGCGAAGTCTTGCGGCCGCCGCGCGAACCACTCCGCAAAAGGCGTGTCGTCTTCGATCGTGAGGCCGTACGTCGAGATATGCTCGGGCTCGAGCGAGAGGGCGTAGTCGAGCGACGCTCGCCACGACTCGGTCGTCTGTAGCGGCGTGCCGAAAATGAGATCGAGCGAAATGTTTTCGATGCCCGCGTCGCGCGCGCGTGCGACGGCATCGCCGACATCGCCCGGCGTGTGCCGACGGCCGAGCGTCTTCAATTCCGACGGCACGAACGATTGCACGCCGAAGGAAACGCGGTCGATGCCCGCCGCGCGGTACGCGGCGAAGACGTCGCGCGTGCAGAGATCGGGATCGGGATTCATCTCGATGCTGGCCTCCGCAAAGCCGCCGGGCGCGAAGCGATCGCGTAGTCGCGCGACGATCGCTGCGACATCGGCGGCATCGTACGTATTCGGCGTCCCGCCACCGAAGAAAATCGTCGCGGCTTCGAACGCGGGCGCCGCGTCGATTTCGGCCGTGAGCGCAGCGAGGTAGCGCGTTGCTTGCGAGCGCCGCATCGGCCACTTTGCAAAGTCGCAATAGGGACATACGTACGGGCAAAACGGCAAATGGACGTAGAGTCCCCTGCGCCCCATGGAAGGCGTTATGCTTCTCTACTTTCGCGCAGATCGATCGGCACGACGAGTTCGCCGATGCGTCCGACGACGTCTTCGTTCACCTCGGCGACGGCTGCCCGAATCGCGCTCCGCACCGCCGCACTATTGGCGCGGCCGTGGGCGACGATGCAGTTCCCCCGCAGGCCAAGGAGCGGCGCGCCACCGACGTTATCGTAACTGAGCCGATCGCGCACGCCCATGAGCGTCGGCTTGACGAGTAACGCGCCGATCTTTGCCGCGATACTCCCGGACTTGATCGCGTCGAGCACGATGTCGCCGATGAGGGCGGCCGCGCCCTCGGAGAGCTTGAGCATCACATTGCCGACGAAGCCATCGGTCACGAGCACATCGGCGACGTTCGAGAAGAGATCTTTTGACTCGACGTTCCCGACGAAATCAGGGCCGAACGATTTTTCGAGCAACTCTGCGGCTTCCACGGTGAGCGCGTTGCCCTTGCCCTTCTCCTCGCCGTTGGAAATGATGCCGACTTTCGGTCGCGCAACGCCAAGCACCGCGCGGGCGTAGGCGCTGCCCATCATGCCGAACTGGAGGAGCCATTCGGCGCGGCAATCGACGTTGGCGCCGCTGTCGAGCACCACGACGCTGCCTTTGCGAGCGGGGTAGACCACAGCAATTGCGGGACGAGCGACGCCTTTGATGGTACGGAGTCGTACGAGGGCAATCGCGAGGAACGCACCGCTATTTCCCGCCGAGACGACGGCGTCGGCTTTGCCATCACGGACCAGGTTGACGGCCATGCCGAGCGAGGTTTCATCGCAGTTGCGCAGTGCGAGGGCGGGCGTCGCGTCCATGGCGATTGCGGAGGGTGCGTGCACGATCTCGATCTTCGCGCCGGCTTTCTCGAGCAGCGGTCGAATGCGGGATTCGTCGCCGACGAGGATCATATGCCCGAGTCCCTGGCGGTCCGCAAGAACCGCGCCTGCGACGATTTCGTCCGGCGCGTGGTCTCCGCCCATCGCGTCGATGGCGATGCGGGGCCTCGAACCGTTCAAAAAAGATCTCACAATCTGGAAGCGTGGCGGGCTGCGTTCCGGGTACGCGGCCGCGAGATTTCGAAATTATCCGGCATGAGACGCGGTCCTCTTTGGCTCGACGTTGCGTCGTAGGTACAGCCCGTGGTATAGTCCGGGGGTTGTGCCGACCGCGCTTTGCGTGGTGGAGTACTCATACTTCTTTTACGACGACCAGTAGGATAGAGAAATTCATGGCCAAACGCTGCGACGTCTGTGCGAAGGGTCCGATGGCGGGCAACAATGTCAGCCACGCGATGAACAAGACCAAGCGCCGTTGGCTCCCGAATTTGCAGCCGGTGCGCGTCGATGAGCGTGGAACGCACAAGACGCTGAAGGTCTGCACCCAATGCCTGCGCTCGCGCCGGGTCAAACGCGCGTAGTTCCTCACTCGCGCGCCTTCACCGGGCGGCCAATCTACCGAAGGGTCCGGCGTCGCGCGTTCGGGCTCTTTTTAATTTTCGGTGCCTTGGCAGCGCTGACAGCGTGTGCCGGCCCGGACTCCCACGCGCTCGCGGCCCGTCTCGATGCGAATGGCCGGACGGGCGTCTACGCTTGGCTCGTCGATTACGATCCCTCAGCGATCGTCACGAACCTCGACCCGAACATTGTCCGCCGCCTCGCACCCGACGCGCGGTTCGTCGCAGCGGCCGGCCCTGACCCTTGCGCTGAGGCGATTCGAGGGCACGCCCTCTGGCTCCGAGTCGGGACTCGGCGCCGGGAAACCGGCAAGCGCTCCTACGACGCGGCGCTCGACTGCGGCGTGGCCCTTTTTCGTGACGCCGGCGGTCTCGTGATCGCGCCGCGCTAGCGGGCGAGCATCCGACGCTTTTCGGGAGCTGCTATCGACCTCGCTCAGCGCTTCTCCTGAGCGAAGAAATGATCGAAGCCGGCAGCTACCAATTCGTGCGCGATGCCGTCGGCCGCGATACGGATACCGGGTTCGATCTCAAGGCTGCCGATCGGTAGGAGTGCTGCGCCAAACGCAAGCGCGAATTTTCGCGAAAGATGATTGAAAGCGCGCGGTGCGACCGCGATGATAAGCTCGAAATCTTCTCCGCCGTCGAGCGCGTAGCACGCGGGATCGTCGCCAACGGCTTCGGCCACGGCGAACGCTGCGAGATGGATCGGTACCTCATCGACCGTCGCGCCGCAGCCGCTCGAGCGGGCGAGCCGTGCGACATCGGTCGAGAGACCGTCGCTGCTATCCATCATCGCGTGGACGTACGCGGAAGCCGCGAGAAATCGCCCCTCGCGCATGCGCGGCATCGGCCGCGCGAACGCAAGCTCGGCGGCGCGGCGTTCGTCGCTTCCGAGCGCGAGATCGCCCGGTTCGCCCACGATCCCCGCGCGCCGCAACAGCTCGAGACCCGCGCGGCTCGCGCCCAGTGGACCCGTTACCGCGAGCACGTCGCCCGGCCGCCCGCCCGCACGCGTCTTCATACGCGTGCGCGAAACTTCGCCTACCACGGTAATCGCAAGCGAAACGACGGGCGATGCCGTAATATCGCCGCCGACGATGCGCGCACCGTGTGCGTGCGCGAGCGCCGCCATCGCGGTGTAGCACGCGCGCAACCACGTCTCGCTCGTATCGGGCGTCACCCCGAGCGCGATCGTCACGAGCACCGGCCGCGCGCCCATCGCGGCGATATCTGAGAGATTCGCCGCCATCGCGCGATGGCCGATATCGCCCGCGTCCATCTCAGGCTTGCGAAAATGCACGCCGTCGACGAGCGCGTCGGTCGTGATCACGCAGAGGTGCGAGCGCGACGGCTGCCATGCCGCGGCGTCATCGCCGATGCCGAGCACGATCTTGCGCGGACCGGGCGACGCGTCGCTCGCGCGCGCTTCGCAAATTTCGCGAAGCGCCGCGACGAGCGAATCTTCGGTCATCGCGCTAAGCGCGCGCGCCCACAGGCTGCGGCTCGGCAAGCGCGCGTAATGCCTGCAGTTCGGCGACAGGATCGGCCGCACTGAAAATAGCCGAGCCCATGACGACGACGTCCGCGCCTGCCGCGCAGACTTCAGCGATGTTCGAACGGCCGATGCCGCCATCGATCTCGAGTTCGCATGCCGGATTGTGCGCGTCGATGAGCGCGCGCGCCTGACGCACTTTTTTCAGCGCGTTCGGAATGTATTTCTGGCCGCCGAAGCCCGGATTGACGCTCATGATGAGGATGAGATCGCAGTCTTCGATGACGTCTTCCAAAAGCGAGACGGGCGTCGATGGATTGAGCGAGATGCCCGCCTTCGCGCCAATCGAGCGGATATACGTCAAGAGTCGCTGCGCGTGCACGGTCGCTTCGAGATGAAACGTAATGATGTCGGCGCCCGCCTTGCGGAAATCATCGACGTATCTTTCGGGCTCGACGATCATGAGATGTGCGTCGAAAACCTTTTTCGTACATTTGCGGATATCGCCGACGATCTTGGGACCCCACGTAAGATTGGGCACGTAGCGGCCGTCCATGATATCGAGGTGCATGTAATCGGCGCCGGCGCGTTCGAGCATCGCGATCTCTTCCGAGATGCGGCTAAAATCGGCGGAGAGCAGAGACGGCGCGATCTTCATGGGTTAACTTTCTTTGAAGAGATGCTCGAGCTGGTCGCTGGAGCCGACGTGTGCTGTGGCAAAGGGCGAAGCTCCTGGCGCTCTTGAACCGGCGGCTCGACCCCGAGCTTCGTCGAGCTGATGAGCTCTTGGTTCACGAACACGTCGAGCTCGGCCGTTCCGACGACGGTGAGATTAAAGTCCAGCCGCTGTTTTGGCTGCGCGTACGCATTATAGACATCCCACGTACCCGTCTCGTCGCGAACTTGCACGCGCACGCTCGGTGACGCGTCGTTTTGCTTTGCCGCATCCTCGGGCACCGTCGCGAGCGCGTGCACCTGACGCACGAGATAGCCCGACTCGCGCGGGCCCGCGCTGACTTGCAACGATACGAGCTGCGAGGCATCGATTTCGGTGCCCGGAGCCGGTTTTTGGCGCACGACCTGACCGCGCGCGGGGCCGAACCGCCCGAAGGGCGTCCAGACGATCTGGCCGATATGGATATGTGCGGCCTTCGCTTCGGAGCGCGCGCGATCGACGGAGATCCGCTCGAGGTCGGGCACGCGAATCGTCTGTGGTCCGCCTTTGGAGAGCTCGAGATTGACGAGCGATCCCGCACGAACGGATGAGAGCGGAGGCGGATCTTGGGTTACGACACGGTTGCCCGGTACGTCGTCGCTCGGCACGATCTTCGTCTTCCCGAGCTGCAATTTGAAATGCGAGAGATCGAGACGCACTTCGCGTAAGCTCTCGTATCGCAAATCGGGCATCGCGAAGATCTGCACGCCCGTCGAGACGATGAGCGAGATCTGGCGACCTTCGCGCACTTGCGAGCCCGCGGGTGGGCTCTGACGCATCACCACATCTTTGGGATAGCGATCGCTCGGCGTACGGCGGAGTACCGTCGCCTTGAGATGCGCGCGTGCGGCCGTCGAGTACGCATCGCCGAGTGTCTGTCCCACAAGCGATGGTGTCGAAACGGTCTTTTGCGCGGGCGCGAAAAAATCGGAGATCGCGCGCGAGAACCAAACCCCGACGCCGACGAAGAGCGCGAGGGCGACCGCGAAGAACCAATCCTGGCGCGCGAACCAGGAGGGGCGGCGCACCTTCGCGCGCGGGCCGACGACGTCCGTGCTCACGAGAGCGCTTCGAGCTGCGCGAGATCGAGTTCGGCGTTTGAATAGACGCGTTGCACGTCTTCGTGATCTTCGAGCGCGTCGAGAAACGCGACGATCGCTTTGAGTTCGTCGCCCATCGGCGCGACGTGTTGTTTCGCTTCGACCCCGAGCACCATCGATGTCACGCGCAAGCCCTTGGCGACGAGCTCGCCGCGCACGGCAGCGAGTGCCCCGGGTACCGTCGAGACGACCGAGCGCCCTTCGTCGCTCCCGTCGTCGTACCGAACATCGACGACACCGTCGACGAGCGCGGCTTCGGTGAGTACGTCTTCATCGAGCGTCCCGTGTTCGACTTCGATGAGGCCGCGCGGCTCGAAAATCCACGCAACCGATCCCGTCTCCCCGAGCGCGCCGCCGTGACGGCTGAAGAGAAAACGCAATTCCGAGGCCGTGCGATTGCGATTATCGGTCGCGGCATCGATGACGATCGCGACGTTACTCGGGCCGTGGCCCTCGTAGCGAATCTCTTCGATCGCCTTCTCGCCGTCGGCCCCCGACGCACGTGCGATCGCGCGTTTGATATTTTCTTGCGGGACGTTATTCTCTCGCGCTTTTTCGACCGCCATCTTCAAACGATAGTTTGCCTCGGGATCGGACGAGCCGCCCTTCGCCGCGAGAATAATTTCTTTGGAGAGCTTGGTAAAGAGAGCACCGCGCTTGCCGTCGACCTTGCCCTTTTTGAGCTTGATATTATGCCATTTCGAATGTCCGGACACGGGTTACACCCACTGATTCTTCATGAGCCAATGCCACATCCGCGCATCCCACACGTTCCACGGAACGTGCAAGCCCGCGAGGATCGGAAAGAAAAAGACGAAGAGCCCCACGACGAGCGCGAGATAACTTCCGACGACGACGCGCGGCCACGCGAAACGCTCCGGCGATGCCGCGGCAAGCTTCCAAACGCGCTGCAAGACGATGGCGTTGGCGAGACAGATGATCGCGAGATTCGGGAAGAAGTGATACTCGAACGAGACGCGCGGCGACGTCGCCCACGGTAACCATTGAAAAAGATACGCAACGACGAGCAAGACGTAGCCCTTGTTGCGCTCGCGCCATCCGAGCCACGCGACGATCGGAATCGAGACGAGCCCGAACCACCACACGGCGGGATTGGGAATCGCGATGATCTCGGCGACGCAACACGCGAGCGGATCGTCGTGCGCGGCGCCGACGCGGAAGTCGTGATAGAAATACGAGATCGGGCGCAAGAGCAGCGGCCACTGCCACCACGACGACCCATACGGATGCGTCGCGCGCAAGTCGTAGTGATAGCCGAACATCTGCTGTTGGAGCGCGATGAGATCGGCGAGATTGTGTCCGAGCATGAAATAGGGAATATAGGCGAGCGCGTAGACCGTCGCGCTCACGAAGAGGATCGTCGCAACGACGAGATCGAGTGAGAACCCGAACGGATTGCCCCACAAGGCCGGCCTCGCGAGACTTCCCGCGCGGCCGATCGCGCGTGCGAAGGGAGCGGCGAATTGCTGGCCGACCACGCCGAACGCGAGCGCCCCGATGACGAAGAAATCGAAGAGTCCGTTCCACTTACATGCCGCGAGCGCACCCGCGCAAAGCGCGAGAATCCAGAGCCAGCGTACGCCGTCGCGCGCGCCGTCGATCGTCACTCCATCGACACGCATCGTGCCGTCGGGGGCGAAAATCGCCTCACCGTCTTGCGTCGCGTAACGGACCGTGCCGCCACGCGCGTACGTCGCGCGAACGCCTTCGGCTTCGAAGACGAGTTCGTTCTTGACGGCTCGTGTCGTTTCGCCCGCGACGAGCATGCCCGTCGCGCCAATACGACCGCCGTCGAGCATCGTCATCGCGCCGGCGGCGACGCACGTGCCGTCGGCATACGACGCGACGAGCGGCGCTTTGGTCACGAGCGGAACGATGAAGCGCACGGCGACGTACGACCCGCATGCCGCATACAAGAACGCGATGATGTGTGCCGTTGCATTCTGGCCTTGCGCGACGAGCGTCGAAAATACGGCGGCGAGCGCGAGCCCGGCGGCGAGCGCACCACCGAGCGCGGGGAGTTGACGCGTCGTAAAGCGCGCGACCAAACGAACCTGGCTCGCGATCCAAAAACGGTAGAACGCGTACAACGTAAGGAGGGAGAAAAAGGCGACCGTGATTTCCGGCGTTGCGATACGCGACTGGACGTAATGGAAGCCGTCGAAGAGCAAGAGCCCAGCCGCAATCGTCGCAAAGACGGTCGAACTCGTGAGACGCTTCGCGAAGACGTAAAGCACGAGGACCATCAACGCGCCGATGACGAGGTTGAGGAAGCGCCAACCCGCCGACGTATCGCCGAGGCCGTGCATGCCACCAAAGAGCGTCATCGAGAGCGTGATCCAAAGCTTCGTCAGCGGTGGGTGCGTGAACTCGAAAATTTCTTTGTGCGTCAGATATTCTTCGCCCGCACGCGCGTAGTAAATCTCGTCGAAGATCTTCTCCGAGGGCCACGTGTAGTCGACGAACGTCAAGACGAACGACGACATCGAGAGTCCGATCCCGATCGCCCAATCCCGCGCGACCATCGCAGCGATACCTTCGCGCGGCGAGAACCAGCCTCGCACGCCCGTGGACACGCGCGCGAAGAAGCCGCCGAAATCGAAGGTCTCGATCGGATCGTCGCCCGCGCCGAGATATACATATCCGAGGTAGAAAAATGTCGTGACGTTGAGAATCGCGGCCACCCGACTCAGAATCGGCATCAGATCGGTGGGATCGACGCCCGCGATCTTGGCATCGAGCACATGCAGATATTCGAGTGAATACGCGAGGTTCGCGAAGAGCGTGAGCGACAGAGCGATCGTCGCGAAGAGATAGCGCTTGCGTAAAAAGATGAGCGGCGTTGCAAGCAGGACCGCGTTGAAAATGTAGCGCTCGTGCATCCGCGTCGAGAGCACGAAGTAGCCGAGCGACAAAATCATCGCCGCTTCCAGCAGCGCCACGGGATCGCGTCGTTGGACGTATCGCGAAACGACGAGCGCGGTTCCCGCGAGGAAGATGAGGATACCCCACACGTATTGCGGGAGCCCGAGGGCGTGACCGCCGACGACCCACCCGGGAATGATCGCGCCATCCGATTGCCAGAAGTGGCTGCTCGGCGACACGACGTACAGATTGAACGCGTTGACCGAATTATACGGGTAGACGCCCGATGCGTACGCATATCGTGAGAGCAACCATCCGAATTGTCCGATCGGGTTCATCCCAGGATGGAAGGCGAGCGCCGCAACGTACGCGAGCGCGAAGCCCGCGACCACGCCGATGAGCGTCGCGACGATGCGCCGCGAGCGTGTTAGCGCGTCGGTCGTTGCGAAAACATAGGCGAGATAGAGCGGTGCGATGACGACGGCCGGGGGCTTGATGAGCACGCTTGAGGCGAGCAAGAGCCACGCGCCGACGATCGTGAGTGTTTGCGCGCGACCGACGCGCTTCTCCGCAGCGAGCATGAGAAAGAGTGAGCCGAGCGTCAGGCCCCCAGCGACGGAATCGACCTGCCCCCAATACGCCGAAATGAAAATCGTCGCGGGATTAAACGCGAAGAGGGCGGCTGCACCGAAGGCCCACGCGACCGATGCGAAGCGGCGTACGATCGCGTAGATCAGCAGCGCGTCGACGAGATCCATCAGGATCGCCGGCAATTTGACGGCAATTTTGAGCGCGCCATAGGTCGGATCGATGTGGACGAGCGCCTTGTAGAGATGCCCGACGATCCACAAGACGAAGAAATAACCAGGCGGATAATCCGCGAACCCGGCCTTCGCGAAAAACTCGCGCGTCGGATGTTCGGCGAGCGTCAGCGACCAGCTTTCGAAGGTCGAGACGTCGGCCTTGAAACCGTCGGCGTTGATGAAGATCAACCGCACGAGCAACGCGAGCACGAAGAGCCCGAAAAGCGCGAACGACGTCGACGAAATGCCGAAGAACGGCGCGCGAACGGTACTCGCGGGAGTCGTCCCAATGGCGCTACGCAACGCGACGAGCTCCTTCGGCCAGGAAGTTTCGTATCGATCGATTCACGTCGATCGAAGATTCGCTCGCGACGCGATCGGCGTCGTCGAGCGCGCGATCGTGCGCGTCGTCGGCGGCATCGCGGGCGCCAAGGCGTTCGAGCGCGGCGATCACGGCGCGCACGCGATCCGGCGCGAGGGGCACGCCTGCGGCATACGCGCTTTCCACGATGCTGCGATCGTCCGAAGGGGGAAGACCGAGCGCCCACACCACGGGAAAGCCCCATTTTCGGCGCGCGATATCGGCGCCGCTGGGCTTACCCGTCACCGTCGTTGCGCCCCACGTACCCAGCGCGTCATCGCGAATTTGAAACGCGAGCCCGTACGCGCGCCCGAGCGCGCCGTAGCGCTCCGCGCGGGCTTTTTCGGCGCCAGCGGCGAGTGCACCGAGTTGACACGACGCAGCGAAGAGCGCACCCGTTTTCCCGGCGATCATCTCGAGATATTGCGGCATCGACACGAGCGATTTCGTTTCGAACTCGATGTCGAGCCCTTGCCCCTCGCACATCCGCAAGTTGGCCTCGTGCAAGACGTGCAACATCTCGACGACGCGGTCCGGCGGCGCGCCAGCTTCTTCATGCAACAGTGTCAGGTAACTGATCGCGCAGAGGCCATCGCCCACGTTGATGCCGTGCGCGATCCCGTACCGCGCCCAGATCGTCGTGCGCCCGTGACGGATTTCGTCGCCATCTTCGATGTCGTCGTGAACGAGAGAATAGTTGTGCAGGATCTCGATCGCGACGGCGGCATCGATCGCACATTCGATCGGACCGCCTTCTTCGAGCGCGGTTCGCAAGAGCAATTGCGGGCGCAGACGTTTCCCCACTTTCATGCTCGCGAGGGCGTCGTAACCGAAATGATAGCGGATCATCTCGTAGATCGGGGATGGGCCGCGATAGCGCTCCACCGTCCGCGCGAGATGTGCCTCGATGGCGCTAACTAGCTCGACGGCTCAATGCCTCCATTTGCGCTTCCACCTTATCGACGAGCCAGCCCGGCGTCGACGCGCCCGACATGAGGCCCGCGGTGTGGATTCCCGCGAACCACTGCGGCTGCAATTCGTCGGGGCCTTCGATATGATAGGAGACCGCGCCGCGTGTCGCGGCGAGATCCGCGAGATGCTTCGTATTCGCAGACGTCTTGCCGCCGACGACGACCATCACCTCGACCTCGGTCGCGAGCTTCTCGGCTTCGGACTGGCGATTGTGCGTATCGGTGCAGATCGTATTGACCGCGCGCACGTCGTAGTACTTGGAACTTAACTTCTTTACGATCTCGGTAAAGCCCGCACCCGACCACGTCGACTGCACGACCACGCCGATGCGACTCGCACGCGGCAACGCATCGACGTCTTCGGGAGATTGTACAATCCAGGCGCCGGGAACGTGCGAGAGCGTGCCTTTGACCTCGGGATGGTTCGGATCGCCGACGACGACGATCTTGTAGCCGTCGGCGCGGAGCCGCTCGGCCTGGACGTGAATTTTCGTAACCATCGGGCAGGTCGCATCGATGATGGTGAGGCCCTTGGCATTGGCCTTTTCGAAGACCTCGACGGGGAGACCGTGCGCGCGCACGAAGAGCGTGCCCGAGTCGACGTCGTCGATGGACTGCGCGTTGATGAGGCCCTTTTCTTCGAACGATTGAACCATTTGCGGATTGTGGACGATGTGGCCGAGCGTGGTGACGGGGCCGCTTGTGGGATTCGCGACCGTCTCCTCCGCTTTTTTCAGCGTGATGGCGACGCCAAAGCAGAAGCCTTGGGTTTTCGCCTTCTTAATTTCCATCGATGTTCTCCCGCAACGCGTAAATCCGACCCATGAGGTCATCCGTATACTTCGCCAACGCTTCGCGGCTCGCTTTTCGCGGCAACTTGTTTTCGATGGGCTTTCCAAAGATGACCGTGATCTGCTTGAACTGCTTCGCGTTGGTCGTTCCGTCGACAAAAGCGGGAATGACCGTCGCCCCAGAGACGGCAGCGAGAAACGCGACGCCGACTTGGGGTACGACCAGACGCTCCGGATTTCGGGTGCCTTCCGGAAATATGCCGAGAGCGGCCCCCGTCTGCAAGACGCGCAGTGCCGCCTTCATCGCCGGCGTGTCCCCGCGGCTTCGGTCGACGGGAAAGGCGCCCAGCTTCCGGATCAACTTCCCGAGGAAAAAAATATCGAAGAGTTCTTTTTTCGCCATGTAAAAGACGGGGCGTGGCGACATGCATCCGAGCGCAGGTGGGTCGAGGTAGGCCACGTGGTTGCAAGCGATGATCAGCGGCCCCGTGAGCGGGACGTTTTCGCGCCCGATCACCTCGATCCGGCCGACGAGCGTCATGAATATCCGCACGAAGCCCTTGGCCGATGCGTAAAAATCGACGTCGAATTCGCCCGGGTTCACCGTTCTCACGCGCGCACGAGCGCCGCGATACGTGCGACGACCTGGGCGATCGAGAGGCCCGTCGAATCGATCTCGACGGCATCGGCAGCGGCGACGAGCGGCGCGGTCGCACGCGTCGTATCGAGCCCGTCGCGTTCGACGATCTCGGCGTGAAGCTCGGCGCGATCCACGACCGTTCCACGAGCCGCAAGCTCGGCGAGACGACGATCGACGCGCTCCTCGACGCTCGCGGTCAAGAAAATTTTGGTCGGCGCATCGGGCAAGACGATCGTGCCGATATCGCGGCCAGCCATGATCACGGCGCGCTCGGCTGCGATCGCACGCTGGCGCCCGACGAGAATCGCGCGCAGATCGGCGTGCGCGGCAACCACCGAGACGACGCGACTCACGTCGTTTGCATAGAGCTCCTGGCCGAATTCGCGCGCACCGACGAAGATGCGGAATCCCCGCTCGGCGGTGCGATCGGGTTCGGCACGAACGGGTTCGGTACGTGCCAGTTCGGCCACGGCCATGCCGTCGGTCGGGTCGACCCCGGCCTGGAGCGTCGCGAGGGCGACGGCACGATACATCGCTCCCGTGTCGAGATACAAAATGCCGAGATCGCGCGCGAGAGCGTGCGCGACGGACGTTTTTCCGCTTCCCGCGGGCCCGTCGATCGCGACGTGTGCGAAGCCACCCATGCCGAGGCGCGACCGTTCGCGCACACCGCTCGCCTCCCTCCGCTCGCCAAAGTGCGCCAGGACGTTGGCACTCGTGCACGCTACGCTTGCACGCGATGGCAAAAACGCGCGCGGTCTTCTTCTGTTCCGGTTGCGGCCACGAATCGATGCGCTGGCTCGGGCGCTGCCCCGCCTGCGATGCCTGGAACACGTTTGCCGAAGCACCGCAAGCGGCACCGACATCGCGCGTCGGATCCGCGCGGCGACTCGCGGGCGGTGGCACGCTCGTACGCGCACCGATTCGCCTCGGAGACGTGCCTAGCGGCTCGATCGCCCGCATCGCAAGCGGCATGCCGGAATTCGACACGCTGCTCGGTGGCGGCATCGTTCCCGGGAGTCTCGTGCTCTTGGGCGGCCCACCCGGCGCGGGCAAATCGACGCTGCTGTTGCAACTGGCCGCGAACCTCGCGCGAGGCGGTGGCCCCGTGGTCTACGTTTGTGGCGAAGAATCGGCCGCGCAAACAAAATTACGCGCGGAGCGCTTGCACGCAAGCGACGATCTGCTCCTTTTTGCCGAGACCGATCTGCGCGCGATTCTCGACGCGCTCGAGCGCATCAAGCCGCGTGCGCTCGTCGTCGATTCGATTCAGACGATGGCGCTTCCGGAAGTCGAGTCGTTTGCGGGCAGCGTCGCTCAGGTTCGCGATTGTGCGACCGCGCTCATGGAGTTTTCAAAGCGCACCGATTGCGCGACCTTCGTGGTCGGCCACGTTACGAAAGATGGCTCGATCGCGGGACCGCGCCTGCTCGAACATCTCGTCGATACGGTGCTGTACTTCGAGGGCGAAAACGGCGCCGAATATCGGATCGTTCGCGCGCATAAAAATCGCTTCGGGAGTGCCGACGAAATTTGTGTTTTTTTGATGGACGAGCGCGGGCTCCATGAAGTCGCCAATCCCTCGGAGCTTTTTTTGGGGCGCGGCGGAAACGCATCGCGGCCGAGCGGTTCGTGCATCGTCGCGAGCATCGTCGGCTCGCGACCGGTGCTCGTCGAAATCCAAGCCCTCGTCGGCGAGACGAGTTACGGCACGCCGCAACGGCTTGCCGCAAACGTCGATCGCGCGCGGCTTGCGATGATCCTCGCGGTGCTCGAGCGCCGCGCGGGGATGCATCTCGGCGCACACGATGTTTACGCGTCGGTTGCCGGCGGCTTGCGCATCAACGAACCCGCAGCCGATCTCGGTATCGCGCTCGCCGTCGCCTCGGCATTTCGCGGCGTTGCGCTCCCTGCGGGCACGGTCGCCTTCGGCGAACTCGGGCTCTCGGGCGAAGTTCGGGCGGTCTCGCAGCGCGCGCGTCGCGCGAGCGAAGCGCGCAAACTCGGTTTCAGCTCGATCGTCGCGCCGCCGGGGCCGCCGCGATCGGGCGACGACGGCACGCTCGTCGCACGCGACATCGCGGGCGCCGTGGCAGATGTTCTCGGCTAACGATGCACGTCTTCCAATGCGTGCCGAACATTTCCAATGGCCGCGATGCTCCAGTTCTCGACGCGTGTGCGCGTGCGATCGAAAGCGCGGGTGTGAAGCTCGCGCATCGTACGAGCGACGCGGTTCACGATCGCAGCGTCTTCACGTTCTTCGGCGCGCGCGAAGGGGTGCTCGCAGCGATCGTCGCCCTCGCGCACGTTACGACGGCGCAGATCGATCTCCGCACGCGTCGTGGAGCCCATCCCCGCATCGGTGCGCTCGACGTCGTCCCGATCGTGCCGTTCGGCACGGCGACGCTCGTCGACGCGCGCGATCTCGCACATGAGGCCGGGCGCATCCTCTGGAGCGCATGTGCGTTGCCGAGCGTCTTCTACGGTGCCGCCGCGACGCGCCCCGAACGTCGCCTCCTCGCGGATGTTCGCGCGGGGGAATTTGAAGCGCTCGTCGCTCGCGGCCATCGTTTCGGCGAACCCGATGTCGGCGACGTTGCGGTCCATCCGAGTGCGGGAGCGGTGGCGATCGGCGCGCGCATGCCGCTGATCGCCTTCAACGTCGTCCTCGCGACGGGCGATCTCGCCCTCGCACGCGCCATCGCCCGCGACCTGCGCGAACGCGGCGGCGGTCTGCAAACGTTGCGGGTCTTGGGCATCGCCCTCGATGGCAAGCGGGTGCAGGTTTCTTGCAATATCACCGATGCCGACGCCACCCCGTTACATCGCGTCGTCGGCACGATCGCCGCTTACGCGCGCGCGCACGGCGTCGCGGTGGAACGAAGCGAACTGATCGGTCTGGTGGGGCGTCGCGCGCTCGCCGAGGTCATCGCGCAGAACTTCGGCATCTAGGATGGACGGGACGCGTTTGATCCACGCTGCAAACCGGTATCTTCACCCCGACTACCCAATCGAGATCGACGAGGGACTACAACCGTGACCGCGACTGCCCATTCCGTAACCATCACGACGATCGACCCTGCGACGGGTGCGTCGCTTGCAACGTACGATGTTCACGGCAAAGCCACGATCGATGCGACGCTCGATCGCGCCGTCGCGACGCAACGCGTGTGGCGCGCCACCCCGGTTATCGAACGCGCGGCACTCGTCCGCGAAGCTGCGCACGTCCTGCGCGCGCGCAAGTCCGAACTCGCCACGCTCGCGACGCGCGAGATGGGCAAGACCTTTGCCGAAGCCGCAGCCGAAGTTGAAAAGTGCGCGATCGGTTGCGAGCATTACGCAGACGAAGGCCCGCGCTATCTTGCCGATACGCTCACGCCGTCGTCGGCGACGAAAAGCTACGTCGCGTATCGTCCGCTCGGCACCTTGCTCGCGATCATGCCATGGAATTTTCCGTATTGGCAGGTCTTCCGCGCCGCGGCCCCCGCACTCGTTGCCGGAAACGTCGTCGTCCTCAAACACGCGGCGAACGTAACGGGCTGTGCGTTCGCGATCGAAAAGATCTTCATCGACGCGGGTTTCCCCGAAGGCTGCTTCGCCACGCTCGTCGTTGCGGGCAAGGATATGGAGGCGATCGTCGCCGACAAACGCGTCGCGTGCGTGACGCTCACCGGAAGCGAGGCCGCAGGCTCCGCGGTCGCTTCGGTTGCCGGAGCGCACCTCAAGAAAACCGTGCTCGAACTCGGCGGCTCCGATGCGTTCATCGTCCTGGCCGACGCCGACATCGAAGCGGCGGCGAAGATGGCCGTGCGGGCGCGTTTTCAGAATAACGGCCAGAGCTGCATCGCGGCCAAACGTTTCATCGTCGAGGCACCGGTCTACGATGCGTTTCTCGAAGCGTTCGTGCGCCATACACGAGCGATCGCGATCGGCAATCCACTCGATCCCGCAACCAACCTCGGACCGCTCGCGCGCGCCGACCTCCGTGACGATCTCGATCGTCAGGTACGCGCCACGATCGCCGAAGGCGGGACGCTCGTCACCGGCGGACACGCAATCGACGGTCCCGGAAATTTTTATGAGGCGACGATCGTCGCGAACGTGACGTCGGAGATGACGATGTTTCGCGAAGAGACGTTCGGCCCGGCGGCAGCCGTCATCCGTGCGACCGATGCCGATCACGCCGTGGACCTCGCCAACGCGTCGCAATATGGACTCGGTGGAAACCTGTGGACGCGCGACATCGCGCGCGCCGAAGAACTCGCCGCACGCCTCGAATCCGGCGGCGTCTTCATTAACGGCATGACGGCCTCGGATCCGCGATTACCCTTCGGCGGCGTCAAGCTCAGCGGTTACGGCCGCGAACTCGCCTCGTTCGGCATTCATGAATTCGTGAACATTCAAACCGTTTGGATCGGGCCGACGAATGACGCCCACGCGCACCGAAGCGACACGCCGAGCGAGTAAGTGCGTCGCGAGTTTCGAAGCCCGTACTTGCTTAGCGAGCGAGCGTTTCGGGTAGAAGCACGTTGCTTGGTTCGCAACGAACCGGAATGGAGTTGATTTTGAAAAATACGACCGAGAGCGGATCGAACAATACGGCGATCATCGCGATCCTCGCAATCGTGGTCATCGCGGCAATCGCACTCTTCGTGTGGCAACCGTGGAACGCGCAGCCCACGTCGACCACGACCGTCATCACGCAGCCGGGCGCCAAAGGCGATCCGGGTCCCGCAGGCGCCAACGGCGCGAACGGTCAGAACGCCGCCCCCGCTGCCCCCGCCGTGTCCGCACCGGCTCCGGCCGCGACCTAATCGAGCAAAGATCCGGGGCCACGCGTGGTCCTGGGTCTTTCTCTCTCTTTATCCCGATCGAACCGCGAATGACCCTCGTTCCGATGCGAAGCTCGCGATGCGAGCGAAGCCTTCGGCAACGTGCGATATTTCGCCGACGAAGCTCGTCCGCAACCAACCCGCCATCGTGGGCGAAAAAATATGACCGGGTATGGCAACGACGTCGCGTTCGTCGATGAGCGCTTCTGCGAATGCGAGCGTATCCATCGACGGATCGCCGACGCGCACGCAGGCGTAGAATCCGCCGTCGGGTCGCACGAAATCGAGGCCCGACGCATGGAGCGCTTCGATGACGCGCGTGCGCTGCGCTTCATACCATGGCAGGTGCGAGCCGAGATCGTCCGCGCGGAAAATTTCCATCGCGACGCGCATCGCGAACGTACTCGCGCACGACGTTAGCCACCCGTGCATTTTCACGAACTGCGGCATGATCTCCGCGGGCGCCATCATCCAGCCGATCCGCAGACCCGTGAGCGCGTTTGATTTCGAGAGCGAGTTAATCGAGATCGTATAGGGGTATACTTTTCCGAATTCCCCCACATCGTCGGTATAGGTGAGTTCTCGGTAGATCTCGTCGTGTAAAACGTAGACGGGCTCGCCGCCACGTGCGAGGAGACCGCCTGCGATACGCTTCACCGTCGCCCGCGTGATGACGCGACCCGTGGGGTTACATGGCGAACAGATCACGATGAGTCGCGTCGCGGGTGTGACGGCTGCGAGAATCGTCTCGGCATCGAACGCGTCGGTCGCCTGTGGATCGATCGCGACGCGATTGCAACGCACGCCTTCGATCTGCGCGATCTTCACGTACACCGGAAATGCGGGTTCGACGACGAGCACCTCGTCGACGGCGGGATCGAGCAACGTTCGCATCGCTACGTACACGGCTTCTTGCGAGCCCGTGGTGATACAAACGTTGTCGGCGTGCGCGAGCGTCGGGTACGCATACTTGGCGGCAATCGCCGCGCGGAGATCCGCGTCGCCGATATTCGTCGAATAACGACAGCCGTTCTCGGCGATCCAGCGCGTCGCCGCTTCGAAATGCGCGATATTCGGACGAAGCGTCGGCTCGCCGATGCCCAAGTTGATCGATGTCGGGCGACGCTTTGCATGCAACGCGCGGATCGTCGACCCCGTGACCGCGGCGATCGCCGGATTCATACCGCGACCCCATAGTCGCGTAGCACGTTTTCGAGCGACGTCTTACGGTCCGTCGACGCCGTGCGTTCGCCGATCACGAGCGCGCACGGCACGCCAAAGCTACCGGCCGGAAACGACTTCGGCATCGAGCCCGGAATGACAACCGAACGCGGTTCGATGCGGCCGCGCGTGATGACGGGTTCGCTCCCGCGAACATCGACGATCGGGGTACTCGCCGTCAGCACGACGCCCGCACCGAGGACCGCTTCACGTCCCACGAAGACACCTTCGACGACGATGCAACGCGAGCCGACGAACGCGCCATCTTCGATGACGACGGGTTGTGCTTGCGGCGGCTCGAGCACGCCGCCGATGCCCACGCCACCCGAGAGGTGGACGTTCTTGCCGATCTGCGCGCACGAACCGACGGTCGCCCACGTATCGACCATCGAGCCTTCATCGACGTAAGCGCCGATGTTGATATATCCCGGCATGAGGATCGACCCGCGACCCATGAACGCGCCGTAGCGTGCGACCCCGGGTGGCACGCAACGCGCGCCGAGGGCCGCGTAATTGCGCTTCGTCGGGAGTTTGTCGAAAAACGCGGGCGGCATACGGACGAGCTCCGATGCCCCGACGCCCGGCGTTCGAGTGCTGCCGACGTAGAGATTCGCCGCACCGACTTCGACGCTGTCGTACCGTCGGAAGTACAGGAGAATCGCCTTCTTGATCCAGGCGTTCGTCTTCCACGTGCCGCCCTGCGACGGTTCGCAGACACGTAGCGCACCGACATCGAGCGCGTCGATCACGGCGTCGATCACGGAGCCGTCGGTCGTACGAATCTTCGAGGGGTCGACCTCGAGCGCTTCGATGGCGGCTTGCATTTCCACGACGTTCATAGGCGAGCGTGTAGGGTTTCGAGCACGGATTTCCCTTGAGACCGAGCGCCGTGACTCGCGGGGAATGGGTAGACGTGCGGCCGAACGACTGCGACCCGCATGTGAGCGAACGCCCAAGGAGATTCTCGGTGCCAAATACCCCCGACGATCAGCAACGCATCAACGCGATCCGCGTCCTCTCCATCGACGCCATCCAGAAAGCGAACTCCGGTCATCCCGGATTGCCGCTGGGTGCCGCTGCGATGGCGTACACACTTTGGACCCGCCATCTCAAGTTCAACGCGCACGATAGCACGTGGTTCGACCGCGACCGCTTCGTTTTGAGCGCGGGCCACGGCTCGATGTTGATCTATGCCCTGCTCCATCTTTCGGGCTATCCGCTCTCGATCGACGATCTCAAAGCGTTCCGCCAACTCGGGAGCAAGACGCCGGGCCATCCCGAGCTCCACCACACTGCGGGTATCGAAGTCACTACGGGACCGCTCGGACAGGGCGTAGGAAACGCCGTCGGCCTCGCGCTTGCCGAAGCGCATCTCGCCGCCACCTACAATCGCACCGAGACGATCGTCGACCACTATACCTATTGCATTGCGAGCGACGGCGATTTCATGGAAGGCGTCTCCGCCGAAGCGAGTTCGCTCGCGGGGCACTTGCGCTTGGGCAAGCTCATCATGCTCTACGACGATAATAAGATTTCGCTCGCCGCACCGACGGATATCACGTTTACCGAAGACGTCTGCAAGCGCTACGAAGCCTACGGTTGGCACGTCCAACTCGTCAGCGCCGACGATGGCAATGACGTCGCGGCGATCGACGCGGCGATCAACGCCGCGAAGGCCGATCCGCGGCCGTCGTTCATCGCCATCCGCACGATCATCGGTTTCGGTTCGCCGCGTGCCAACACGTCGAGCGCTCATGGCGAGCCGCTCGGTGCGGAGAACGTGAAGAAAACGAAAGAAGCTCTCGGCTGGCCGACCGAGCCCGCGTTCTTCGTTCCGGACGACGTCGCCGCGTGGTGGCGAACGTCGGGTGAACGCGGAGCCGCGACACAAGAGGCATGGAACGCGATGTTTGCAACGTGGTCGGCAAACAACCCCGAGCTCGCGAAGCAACTCGCGCGCGTGCGCGAGGAAACGCTGCCGAGCGAAATCACGTGGCCGACGTTTACGGCCGAAAACGGTAACGTCGCGACGCGCGAAGCAGGCGGTACCGTCCTCAACGCAATCGCGAAATGCTTCCCCGAACTCGTCGGCGGCTCGGCCGATCTCGATCCGTCGACCAAGACGTACATGAAGGGCTTTGGCGACGTAAAGCCCGGCGATTATGCGGGCCGAAACATTCATTATGGCGTCCGCGAACACGCGATGGGCGCGATCGCCAACGGCCTCGCCGTTCATAGCGGAATCGTGCCATTCACGGCGACGTTCTTCAACTTTTACGATTACATGAAGCCTGCCGTCCGCCTCGCCGCACTCAATAAAACGCGTTTGGTCTACATCTACACACACGACTCGGTGTTCCTCGGCGAAGACGGCCCGACGCACCAACCGATCGAACAGCTCGCGGCACTCCGTGCCACGCCGAACCTCACGACGATTCGACCGGCAGACGCCCTCGAAACACTCGAAGCGTGGAAATTCGCCCTCGCGCACAACGGGCCGACGGCGATCGTCCTCTCGCGCCAAAAAGTGCCGTTCCTCGGTGAGCGCGACGCGCGTGTCGGGCACGGTGCCTACGTCGTCCACGGCGGTGACGCACAGCCCGACGTCATCCTCATCGCGACAGGTTCTGAGGTATCGCTCGCACTCGATGCCGCGAAATTACTCGAAGCGAAGGGAACGAAGGCGCGCGTCGTCTCGATGCCCTCATTCGAACTTTTTGCGGCGGCCGATGCTGCGTATCGGGAGAGCGTCTTACCCGCCGCGGTGCGCGCGCGCGTCTCGATCGAGGCGGCGGCGACGTTTGGCTGGCATCGGTGGGTCGGCGATTTGGGTATAACCGTCGGCATCGACCACTTCGGCATGTCGGCACCCGCGAGTGCGATTGCAAAAGAGGTCGGCTTCACGCCGGAACACATCGCAGACGTGGCGACCGGCCTCCTCGCTAACGTATAAGGGGTCTTCGTGGGAACGCAACTCAACGAGCTCGCCCGCGTCGGCCAGAGCATCTGGCTCGATAACATTCGACGCAGTATGTTCGCCTCGGGCGAGCTCCATCGTCTGATCGCGGACGGGCTACGCGGCATGACGTCCAATCCGACGATCTTCGAAAAAGCGATCGGAAGCGGGAACGACTACGACGATCAGTTACGCACGCTCGCTGGCGGCGAACGCGATGCCAACGGTCTCTTCGAAGCGCTCGCCATCGACGATATCCGGCACGCGTGCGATGAGTTCCGCGCGCTCTACGATGCGACGCACGGCGGCGACGGCTTCGTAAGCCTCGAAGTCTCGCCGCTCTTGGCGCACGATACGCAAGGCACGATCGATGCGGCACGGCGCTTGTGGGATCTCGTCGCGCGACCGAACGTGATGATCAAAATCCCCGCGACGCCCGCGTGCTTACCCGCGATCACCGCGACGATCGCAGCGGGCATCAACGTCAACGTCACCCTGATTTTTTCGATCGAAACCTATGAAGCGGTCGCGAACGCGTACGTCGCGGGCCTCGAGAAACGCGTCGCCGCGGGAGCCGCGGTCGACACGGTCGGATCGGTTGCCAGCGTCTTCGTGAGTCGGATCGATAGTGCGATCGACGCGCTTCTCGATGCGAAGATCGCAAAGGACGCGCCGAATCTCGCGAGTCTTAAAGGCAAGATCGGGATCGCTAGCCTCAAACTCATCTATTCTCGTTACCGAGCGATCTTCGAGAGCCAGCGTTTCCTAGCGCTCGGGGCGCGCGTCCAACGCCCGCTCTGGGCGAGCACGGGAACGAAGAATCCGGCATACCCGGATCTCCTCTACGTCGAAAATCTCGTCGGCCCCAACACGGTAAATACGTTACCGCCAGCAACGCTCGACGCACTCCTCGATCATGGAATCGTGCGCCCGAATTCCGTCGAGGAAGGCCTCGACGAGGCACGCGCCACCCTCGAAGCGCTCGAAGCCGCGCAGATCTCGCTCTCCGTCGTTACGCAGAAATTGCAAGAAGACGGCGTCGGTTCGTTCGCGCAATCGTACAACGCGATGCTCGCCGCAATCGATGCGAAGCGGGCGTTGCTCGCTACCGGCGGCGAGCGAGTCCAAATCCATCTCGGTTCGGCAAAGATCGATCTCGACGCGACGATCGCATCGCTCGAAGCAGGCGATTTTCTCGCCAAGCTCTGGCGCCGCGACCCCACGCCGTGGTCGGCCGACCCGGAACATGCGAAGATCATCGAGCACGCGCTCGGATGGCTCGAATTCCCACGAACCGTCCTCGAAAACGCAGCCGACCTCGAGACGTTCGCAACGGCGATGGCGAAAAAATTCAAACACGTCGTCGTCTTGGGCATGGGCGGCAGTTCGCTCGCGCCCGACGTCCTACGCGAGACGTTCGGTACGGTACCGAACTATCCGCAACTCCACGTCCTGGACTCGAGCGACCCCGATCAGGTCGCAACGCTCGAGGCCGCACTCGACCTCCCGCACACGCTCTTCATCGTCGCGAGTAAGAGCGGCACGACGACCGAACCCGAGGCCTTCTTCCGCTATTTTTACGGACGCGTCCAAAAAGCCGTCGGCTCGACGCTCGCGGGCGAACATTTTATCGCGGTCACCGATCCCGAGACGCAACTCGCAATCGAAGCCAAAGATGCCGGCTTCCCGCACGTCTTCGTCAACGATCCCACCATCGGCGGACGATACTCAGCGCTCTCATATTTCGGTATGGTGCCGGCCGCTCTCGCCGGATACGACGTCACGGCGATCCTCGATCGTGGCATCGCTACGCTCGAGGCGAACGGTCGCGCGACGAAGGTCTCCGAAGCCGCCGGCGTTCGCTTTGGAGCGCTACTTGGCGAGCTCGCGCGAATCGGCCGCGACAAACTCACAATCGTCACGCATCCCGAGGTCGCGGCCTTCGGCACGTGGGCGGAACAGCTCGTTGCCGAATCGACCGGAAAAAACGGCCGAGGCATCGTCCCAGTCGAGGGCGAGCCTCTGGGCATGCCGCATGAATACGGCAACGATCGCGTCTTCGTCTACGTCGGATCCGGACTCGCGACGCTCGCGCATCACGAAGGTGCGATGGATGCGAGCGCGATCGAGACGCGCTTGCACATGCTCGCAGAAGCGGGACACCCCGTGGTGCGCCTCACGATGCGCGATCGTCTCGATATCGGCGAGCAATTCGCATTGTGGGAAATCGCGACGGCGACCGCGGGCGCGATCCTCGACATCGATGCCTTCGATCAGCCAAACGTTCAGGAATCGAAGGACAATACCAAACGTCTCCTTGCGGCGTACAAGGAAAAAGGCGCCTTTCCCGAGCCGCCGGTCAAACTCGCGACGCCTGCGGCGAACATCGTGCCGCTTGTCGGGTCTAGCAGCATCGATCTCGGCCCCGATCTCGCATCGGCGATCGCCGCCATCGTGGGACAGATCGTGCCGAGCGACTACGTCGCCTTTACCGCATATCTCGAAATGAACCGCGAACATCAGATTGCTTTGCACGATCTGCGTCGCAGCGTTCGAAACGCGCTAAAGGTCGCGACCACCGTCGGATTCGGGCCGCGTTTCTTGCACTCGACGGGCCAACTCCACAAGGGCGGCCCGGCTTCGGGCGTTTTCTTCCAGCTCTCCTTCGACACACCGGCCGAACGCAATCTCGAGATTCCGGGTATGGGGACGTTCGGCGCGCTCGAGCATGCCCAGGCGCTCGGCGATTTTGAATCTCTCGATACACGCGGGCGACGAGGCATCGCGATCCATCTCATCGGCTCGCTCCCAAAGGCGCTCGAAGCGCTCGCGAACGCGTTCGAAGACGCCGTTTCCGTGAAGACCTAGTTCACTCTTTAATGATCCAAAGGAAAAAACCGTGCAACTCGGCATGATCGGCCTCGGCCGCATGGGCGCGAATATGACGACGCGATTGCTACTCGGAAAGCACGATCTCGTCGTCTTCGACTTCAGTCCCCAAGCCGTCGCTAGCGCCGTAACGGAGGGCGCACACGGCGCGGAATCACTTGCCGATCTGGTCAAGCAGCTCACGCCGCCACGCGCGGTCTGGATTATGGTTCCCTCCGGCGACGCGACGGAGAAGACGATCCACGAATTGCTCGACCATCTCGCGCAGGGTGACGCGATCATCGACGGTGGGAACTCGAACTTTCGAGATTCGCAACGCCGCGCGACACTCGCGAAAGAAAAGGGCGTCGAGTTCATCGATGCCGGCACGTCGGGCGGCGTGTGGGGCCTCAAAAACGGTTATTGTTTGATGGTGGGCGGCGACGAGGCCGCAGTGCGGCGCTGCGAGCCGATCTTTCTCACGCTCGCGCCGCCTGACGGGTACGCGCACGTCGGGCCTTCGGGCGCCGGTCACTTCTCGAAGATGATCCACAACGGCATCGAGTACGGTATGCTCGCGGCCTACGGTGAGGGGTTCGAGATTCTCGAGAAATCGGAATTTAAATACGACCTCCATCAGCTCTCGAAATTGTGGTTACAGGGCAGCGTCGTGCGGTCGTGGCTCCTGGAACTCGCGGAGCTCGCATTTCGCGAAGATCCGACGCTCGGCGATATCCGCGGCTTCGTCGAAGATTCGGGCGAGGGCCGGTGGACGGTGCAAGCCGCGATCGACGAAAACGTTCCGGCTCCCGTCATCACGATGTCGCTCCTCTCGCGGTTCGTCTCGCGCCAAGACGAATCGTTTAGCGCTAAAGTGATCGCCGCGCTACGCAATCAGTTCGGAGGCCACGCCGTCAAACGTGAGGATGCTTCGGGAGCGAAATCATGAGCGATCTGCAAACCGTGGAACGCTCGAACGGATCGACTTCCTCGGTCAATCCGCTCCGCGCCGGGCTCGATTCCAATCGGATCACCGATCCGTGCAACATCGTCTTTTTCGGCGCCAGTGGCGATCTTACGAAACGCATGTTGATGCCGGCGGTCTACAACCTGCGGCTCAGTGATATCCTTCCGACGAACTTCGGCATCGTCGGATTCTCGCGTTCGCCAAAATCGCACTACGACTTTCGCGAAGAGATGAAGTCGTCGATCGATACGTTCTCGCGGACGGGTCCGACCAAAGACCCGCTGTGGACGGATTTCGCAAACCGGCTCCACTACGTGCAAGGTTCCTTCGATGACGTCGAAGCGTTCAAGGCGTTGCGCGCGCAACTCGAGGAGAACGACGAAAACTTCGGCACGCAAGGTAATCGGCTCTACTATCTCTCGACACCGCCGAGCGTCTTTGCCTCCATCATCCAGCAGCTCGCTGCCGCCGGGCTCGGACCCAAAGATCAGACCAAGGGTTGGTCGCGCATCATCATCGAGAAGCCCTTCGGCACCGATCTCGAATCGGCGCGCGCGTTGCAGCTCGAAGTTTCGAAAGTCTTTCGTGAGAAGACGGTCTATCGGATCGATCACTATCTCGGCAAAGAGTCCGTGCAAGATATCATGGCGCTACGTTTCGCAAACGTCATGTTCGAGCCGATCTGGAATCGGCGGTACGTCGACAACATCCAGATCACGGCGGCCGAGACCGTCGGCGTCGAAGGCCGCGGCGGCTACTACGAAAGCGCGGGTGCGCTCAAAGATATGATCCAAAATCACGTGATCAATATGCTCGCGCTCGTGGCGATGGAACCACCGATCTCACCCGCCGCAGACCACGTCCGCGATGAAAAATTCAAAGTACTTTCGGCGCTGCGACCGATCAAGGCCGAAGACGTCGCGAAGTTTACGGCACGCGGGCAATACGGGCCCGGGCTCATCGAGGGCAAACCGGTGCCTGGCTATCGCGAAGAGCCGAGCGTCGATCCGCAATCGACGACCGAGACGTACGCGTGCGTAAAATTTCATATCGATAACTGGCGTTGGGCCGACGTGCCGTTCTACTTGCGGAGCGGCAAGCGTCTCGCACACAAGCATTCGGAGATCGCGGTGACCTTCCGCGGCTTGCCGCATCGGATCTTTGGCGAGTCGGGCGATCAGATCGAGAATAATACGCTCGTCATGAAAATCCAGCCCGACGAAGGCGTTTCGATTCGCTTCAATGCCAAAGTTCCCGGGCCCAAGATGCACATTCGCGGCGTCACGATGGATTTTAATTACGGCACGGGATTCGGTGTGACGTCGGCGCCCGCGTACGAACGACTCATCGGCGATGCCCTGCGCGGCGACGCGACGCTCTTCACACGCTGGGATGCGGTGGAGCAAGCGTGGCTTGCAGTCGTGCCCGTGATGGAGCGTTGGAGCGAGGCGCGCACGATCGATTTTCCGAATTATCTCGCTGGCAGTCAGGGCCCACAAAACGCCGATGCCCTCTTGGTCGCCGACGGCCGCGAGTGGCGGCGAATCTGATGATGACGCACATCGATTCCACAAACGAGATCGGCACGATTCTCGAGCAACTCCGGCGCTCGCGCCAGGAGACGAACGAGGGGCGAGCCTCGTGCGCTCGGGGAGCGACGATGAACTTCGTCGTCTTCGTCGACGATCCACAACATCGTTCGTGGGTTCTCGAACGCGCGGCAATCATCGCGGGAAAGCATCCTTCGCGCCTCATCGTCCTCGATTCCACGCAGGCGATTCGGGGCGTCGACGTCGCGACGACCGCGCGCGAGATCGGAGACTCGACCGTCGTGGACGAACGCGTCGATATCGGCGTGAGCGAACTCGATCACGCCGCGATCGTCAGCCTCACGCGAGAACTCTCGGTTCCCGATATCGCGACCGTCCTGTGGTGGAGCGGCGCGCGTGTTCGCGCGAGCCGGACGTTCGCAGGCCTCGCGGCGGTCGCAACCACGATCCTCGTCGACTCATCGGGAAAAGCGCGCGACGCCGAGACGATTCGCGATCTCTATCGTTTTCACGAATCCGCACCGAGCATCGTCCTTCACGATCTCGCCTTCATGCGTCTCGCGCCATGGCAAGAGATGATCGCGCAATTTTTCGACGACCCGGCTCTTCGCGACGACATCTTCTCGTTGACGGGACTCGATATCGAAAGCGGCAGCGATGCCGAGGCGTTCTATCTTGCGGGCTGGCTCGGAAGTCGGCTTTCGTGGAATGCGACCGCGCGCGATGCGTTCCGCGATCGCCGTGGTGGTGTCGTGCGGTTTGCCAAGATCGCCAAAGGCGATCAGCGCCGCGTGTCGAGCGTCGTACTCCACGCGCCGAACTCGACGTACCGGGCGGCGCTCTCGGACGATGACTCGGGCGTCGTGTGCCTCACCGTCGAGGGTCGCAACGCTAAAAACCTCGGTTGCGTCCCGTTGCAGAACATCGAAAACACGACGCTCATCGAACGCGCGATCCTCGAAAACGCGCGCGAGTCGATCTTCGAAACGTCACTCGAAACCGTCGGTCAGTTGCTCGGCTAAGCTCCGATGGCAACGCGCGATCTCCACATCGTCGAGGACGAGGCGACGCTCGCGCGCGAGCTCGCGAACCGCATCGTTGCCGACGCCCGTCGCGCGCTCGCCGCACGCGAGGTCTTCGCGCTCGCACTCGCCGGCGGAAGCACGCCGAAGGCAACGTATGCCCTGCTTGCAGCGGAATATGCGGATGCGCTCGATTGGTCGCGCGTGCGCTTCTTTTTCGGAGACGAACGCTGCGTCCAACCGACCGACGAACAATCGAATTATCGCACGGCACACGACGCGCTTTTCGCACCGCTCGGCATAGCCATTGCGAACGTCTTTCGCATGCGTGGCGAGGACGAACCCGCGAGTGCCGCCCGCGCCTACGCCGACGTTTTGCGCGCGACGCTCGAACACACATCCGACGGCTCGCCGATCTTCGATCTCGTGCTGCTGGGCATGGGGCCGGACGGCCATACCGCCTCACTCTTTCCCGGCGCCGATCCACACACGGGCGACGCGCTGCTCGTCCGTGCGCCGTACGTCGCGACCTTTGCGACCCACCGGCTCACGCTCACGCCCTTCGTCATCAACGCCGCACGCGCCATCGTCGTCGTAACCGCGGGGTACGCAAAAGCACAGGCGCTCCACGCCATCTTCGACGGCCCGAGCGATCCGATGCGCTATCCGATCGCGGTTCTCGCTCCACGTAACGGCACGCTCGACTTCATCGTCGATCGCGCCGCCGCATCACGACTCGCGCGACGCGATTAGCGCTTCGCGGGCGCGAGCAGATCCGGCACCGTCCCGAGCGATGCCGAGCCGATCTTTCGCACGTCGACGCCGTTGTTCGCCAAGATCGCACCCGTTACACGATCGAGTTCGACGAGCGATTTTTGCACGTCGCTCTGCCCTTGGAGTTCGCGTCCGCGTTGATTGGCGACCGCGACTTGACGCTGGAGCACGAGGAACGTCGTGGATTGGCCCGCGCGGAACTTCCGCGCTTCGCTCGCGGCGACGATCTCGGCGGCCGTGCGCGCGGCCGTCGCCGCGCTAAGGCGCGCGCGCGACGAGCGGTACCCTTGGATCGCGTTACGCGCTTCGAGTTGCACGCGTTGGATCAGACCGACCTCTTGGGCGAGGAGCGATTGGCGGCGTTCGACTTCCGCTCGATACGTCGCGCCCGCCGTGCGATTACGTAGTGGAAACGCGATCGTCGCTCCGACCGAATATTGCGGATACGTGCCCGCAAAGAGCGACTTGTACGATGCCCCGATCCCACCCGTCGAGCCCGGAAAGAGCGGCGATCCGAGCCCGGCGCCGATCGGCACGAGCGGCGTCGTACCGGGCGGTGCGCTCGCGTTCGCACGCGCGATCAGCGCGTCGATCTCGCCGACTTGCGTCGCGGTAGAGACGACGAAGGGGTTATTGGTTGGTGGCGTCGCGCGACCGGCAAAGCCGTTTTCCGTGACACCGACGTTGAGATCGATCTGCGGTTTGCGCTGATCGTCCGCATAGGCGACGTTGACGTTCTGCGCGCGAATATTTTCGCGGAGTCGGCCGACTTCGGGCCGAGACGTCAGCGCCTTCGTCACGACATCGGCGAGCGCGGGCTCGGGAACGAGCGGCGCGAGCGGCGTGGTCGGCACGAGGTTGGCCGTCCAAATAGGATCGCCCGGATCGCCTAAGATCGAGGACTTAAGCGAATTTTGCAAGCTCGCGACATTCGCAATCGCCGCGTACACGTTTTCTTGAAATTCGGCAACTTGCGTGTCCGATTCCACGACGTCGACGCGCGCCGCCACGCCGCCGCGCACGAGTCGTGCGTTGGATTCCGATTGCGCGCGCGCTTGGCGGAGCGCATCTTCTTGGATCGCGACGTTCTTCCACGCGGCGACGAGGTTATCGTACGCGATGACCGTTTCGTTCACGACGTTCGACGCAGTCAGGAGCGCCGTATCGTCGGCGAGATCGGCGTTGATCTTGGCGAGTGCGATCCCACGCCGCGCGTCGTCTATCGCGCGACCGCGCGCGAGCGGTTGCGTGAACGAGATTCCGAGCGCCGTCGCATAGTACGGATCGTAACTATTAACGGTCGAATCGTTCTTCGCGCGCGCGAGGCTCGTCGTCGCCGAGAAGCGACCGCCGTGCTCGGTCAATCCGGAGATACTCGCACTCGCGCCGAGCGTCGAGGTGCGTAAGGGCGACCCGTCGGGCCCCGCTTGGAATGTCGACACCGACGGCGAGCGCGCATTCGCGTAGGACGGCTGGACTTCGAGCCGCAGATCGTACGCGCCGGTCGCGGCGACGATCTGAAACGATGCGACGCGACGCGACGATTGCGAGACCGCAAGGTCGGGATTGCGAGCGAGCGCCATGCCGATCGCCGCGTCGAGCGCGAGACCGACGAAGGGCCCATCGTTTCCGACGATATCGCCGCTCGGGCGCGGGAGCGACGGATCGCGCGGCGCGGGTTGGAATGCGGGCACCGCGGGCAAGACGAGGCCGGCGCTCCCGCCGATCACGATCGTAGGACGCGCGGTCGCGATCGGCATCGGCGACGCCGTGGGCAGCGGCGAAGCGGCCGTCACGAGCGTCGCGATCATAAAGCTGAGCACCGGGGAGTCTCCTTAATCGTGCGCGGCCGGCAAAGCGGGCGCTTGGGATCGACGTAAGATGAAGGCGAGCGGCGCGAGTAGGAGCGAGATCGCCCCCACGAGGCGCGCCGTATCCGCGAAGGACATGATGACGGCCTGTTGCGTGACGAGCCGATTGAGCGAGCCGCGCGCGAGCATCGAAGCGCTGCCGCCGTTTCGTTCGAGGTACGTGGAAACGACGCCGCGCCCGAGGCGAATTTGCGAGGCGAGTTCCGTGTGATGCGTCGCGTTCTGACGCGCGAGTACCGTCACGAGCAACGCGATTGCGATGCTGCCGCCGACTTGCCGCGCGAGATTGAAGAACGCGGAGGCAGCGGGAATATCCCGCGGCTCGACGGAGCCGAGCACGGAAACCGTGAGGGGCACGAATATCTGCGCGAGACCGACGCCGCTGAGGGCGAGCGAGCCGAAGAACGTCCAAAAGTCGGTCTGCGCGGTCGTGATGTTGGCGAGCATAAAATTCGAGATGCCGATGCACGTGAAACCGCTCGCGACGAGCCAGCGCGAATCGACCTTGTTGCGCGATACGAGCGCGGCTGCAAACGGGGTGAGTAACATGATGAAGACCGCGCGGAAGAGCAATACCTCACCCGAGAGCGTGGCCGTAAATCCGAGCGACCCTTGCACGTATTGCGGGATGATCAGCACGCTGCCATAGAGGCTCACGCCGAGCACCATCCCGAGCACGCTCCCCGCCGCAACCGAGCGATACTTCAGCACCGAAAGATTGACGATCGGCCGCTTCGAGCGCAGCTCCCAAACCAGAAACGTGACGAGCCCGACGACGGCCGCGATACTGCACGCGACGATCGAACCGTCGTCGAACCAATCTTTTTGCTGCCCTTGATCGAGAACGTACTGCAACGAGCCGATGCCGATTGCGAGGAGGCCGAGGCCCACGTAATCCAGCGGCAATTTTTTCGGCCGATCGGGATTGCGCAACATGAGCACGACGATCGCGAACGCCACGATCCCGGGCACCAGATTGAGAAAGAACGCGTAGCGCCACGACGATTGATCCGTGATGATTCCCCCGAGCGTGGGGCCGAGTGTCGGGCCGAGGATGACGCCGACGGAAAAAATACCCATGGCTTTGCCCTGTTCGCTCGCCGGGTACGTCTCGCGTAAGATCGCCTGAGACGTCGAGATGAGCCCGCCGCCACCCAGCCCCTGAACGATGCGCCAAAAGATCAGCTGCTCGAGTGATTGCGAGAGGCCGCACATCATCGAGGCGACGGTGAAGATGACGATCGAGGCCGCGTAATATTGGCGCCGACCGAAGCGCTGTTGCAACCACGGTGTGATCGGGATGACGATGACGTTGGCGATGATGTAACCCGTACCGATCCACGCCGCTTGATCGATGCCCGCGCCGAAATTACCCTGGATATTCGGGAGCGCGACGTTGACGATCGTGACGTCGACGATCTCGAGCAGCGTCGCGAGGACGATGCCGATCGTGATCAGCGTACGACGCATGCCGTACTCGATGACATTTCGCGGTGCGTCATCGGACGTGGCGGAGTGCGGTCGCGTACCGGTGCCCGCGCCCGCCACGAGCGATGCCATGCGAAGCCTACTTCACGCGAACCGACGTCTCGACCGACATGCCGGGACGCAGATGGTAATCCGAGAGTTTGCCGTCTTTGACGCGATCGAAAAGGATGCGCACGGGGAGGCGCTGCGTGACCTTCACGAAGTTGCCCGTGGCGTTTACCGGGGGAATAAGACTGAACTTATTCTGCGCTGCGGGCGAGAGATTGTCGACGTGGCCTTCGAATGCGACGCCCTTATAGGCATCGATGCCGATATCGACGGGTTGACCGACACGCATCTTCCCGATCTGCGTTTCTTTAAAATTTGCCGTCACATACACATTCGAGGATGGGATGAGCGTCATCAGCGGGGCGCCGGGCGAGACCGTTTGACCGACTTCCACGTCCTTCTGCCCGACGTACCCGTCGATCGGCGAGACGATGCGCGTGTAGCCCAGGTTGTTGCGCGCGGTGATGAGCTGCGCATCGAGCGACACGATCTGCGAAAGCGCAGCATCGGCCTGCGCCTGTTGCGCGGCGACGCGACTCGATGCGTTGCTCTCGAGAAACTTACCTCGTGCTGTTTGGAGCTGCGCCTGCTGCACGCCGACGAGCGCCTGCGTGCTCGAAGTGGCGAAGCGTTGCGCGTCGAGCTTCTGTTGCGCTTGCGCGAGGTTCGCCGTCGCGGTCGCGACCTGCGCTTGCGCGGAGGAGTACGCGGAGCGCGCACCCTCATACGTCGCACGCGCGGCGTCGAGTTGTTGCGCGGCGATATCACCCGTGGAAACGAGCGTAGCCACGCGCCGGAGATCCGCTTGCGTACGCCGTACGTTCGCGAGCGACCCCGGCAGGGCGTCTTGCGCTGCGTGCACCTGCGCGCGCGCGGCTTCGACGCCTGCGGCGTCGACGGAAATCTGCCCCGCCGACGACTGCGCGCTACTTGCGGCGCTATCGATGGACGCACGCGCTTGCGCGATACCACCGTTCGCTTGCGCGTCTTGTGCGACTTGGGTATCGCGCACCAGCGAGACGTTTTCTTGCGCGGCGCGCGCTTGCGCGCGTTGCGCCGCTACGGCCGCACTCGCTTGCAAGACGCGATCGGTTTCGTCGCGATTATCGAGCAAGACGAGGAGCTGACCTTTGCGGACGGGCTGATTCGTATCGACGACGATCCGAGAAACGCGTTCGGCGATCTTGCTCGTCACCTGGACTTCGTCGGCATCGATCATCGCGTCGTCGGTCGTCTCGTGCGTAGATGCGTATGCGAAATAGCGCAACCCGAAGACGATCGCGAGGACCAAAACGATCGCACCGACGCCGATCCCCGCGATGCGCGCTATGGGATTTCCGCCGGAACGCTCCGGCTCAACGAGATTCGGCGCCGGCGCTTCGCCGCCGGGTGAGCCTGCGTCTGCGGGTGCTCTCGGTGCTTGCTCTGTGGTTGGAACCGTTTGCGTGCCTGCCATTATCGTCCTCGTGCTCCGTTGAGAAATATTTTCACGATGTTCTCCGCGACCGTCTCGTGCGTGCCGTCGATGTCGCCCCAGATTTTGCGCGCCATCACGAGCGCGAAAAAGAGCGACATGAAGACCCGCGCTAAAAGGTCGCCATCGCCGCGCAGCGTACCCGAAGCGACTTTTTCTTCGAAGAATTCTTTGAGTGCCGCGCGGGCCGCCGTCGGCGCTTGCCACGCACACGTCAGCGCCTCGGGATTGGTGATCTCCTCGGCCATCGTGATGCGCATGAGATCTTCTTTGCGCTTCATCGACTCGATACAACCGAGTGCGAGTTCCTGGAGCTGATCTTCAATCGTCGCGTACGAGCGAACGCGTTCCACCATCTCGGGGATCACCGAGACGCCGCTATAGAAATCCAACATCTCCGAGAGCAGCTGTTGTTTGGTGCCGAAATGACGGAAGAGCGTCGCTTCGTTCACACCCGCGCGAACCGCGACCTCGCGCGTCGTCGTCCCCCGGCTCCCATGGCTCGAGTAGATCTCGCGCGTCGCCGCAAGGATGCGCGCGCGCGTTTGATCCACGCCCGAGAGCGCCGCAACGTCGCCCACGATCATTCGCGTCCGTTCCGCCTCGAAACCCTATCGTCGATTGCCCTCAACGCCACCGAGATCGGCGTCGCATTGACGGCCGCCCGAGTGCCATGACGAAGATCGTCGAGGGCGCGCGCCGTATCGATCTTCCCGAGCGAAAAGAAGATTGGCAAATTGTCTGGGAGAGCAACCACGTTCAAACCTTCACAAAGCAAGTGAGCACTTGCATGCAAAAGAGTATCATGCCCCCCAGTGTCATGCAAGTACCCACTTGCAGCTGAATCTTACCAGCCGCGACCTCGCCGATCTGGCAGCCGAGGCCGGCTTCGATGCGCCCGCGATCGTCGTCGAGCCGCTCGACGATCCGGGACCCGCCGTCCATCTCGACTCCGCTGCGGAGATCTATCCCGCGAGCATGATCAAGCTGCCGATCGCAATGGTCCTCGCGGCGCTCGTTGAGGCGCGCGCCTTCGCCTGGACCGACGATGCCACGGTCTCCGCCGCAAACGTCACCGTCAACGATGCGCCCTCGCCCTTCGTCCTCGGCTATACGGCCGAACTCGGAGCCTACGTGCACGCGATGCTCGCAGCGAGCGACAACGTCGCGACCAACGTCCTCATCGACGTCCTCGGCCGCGAGACCATTACCGCCGCCTGCGCGTCCTTCGGCTTGCGCGATACGGCCGTTCATCGCAAACTCTCGGGTGCGCTACCGCTTATCGACGACGTGGAGGCAACGGGCCGCAATCGCCATCCCGCGGGCGACGCCGCAACGCTCTTTCGAACGCTCGCCCGCGATCGCATACGCGGCGCCCGTTCGAGCGTCGTCTACGACGCCCTCGCGGCCCAGATCTGGAATGACAAGCTCTCGCGGGGTCTGCGGCCGGGCGACGACTTCGCGCACAAGACCGGCGACACGGATGAGGTCTCACACGACGGCGGCATCCTCACGTTGCCGAGTGGCCACCGCTACATCATCATCGTCTATACGCCGATGCCGTCGAACGCCACAACCGATGCCTGCCACGCCACATTTATGCGTGCGCTTCGACCGCATCTGGGGACGTAGGGGCAAGGACCGTTCGTGAGCGAGGCAAAAACGCGCACGATGCAACTTCGCTCGTTTACCGCCATCGGTCTCCTCGCCGCGCTCGCTCCGCTCGCGGCGTTTGCGGCCGGTGGTCCCATGACGGGAAAGACCGTCAAAATCGGCGTCGTCACCGATGTCACGGGTTCGGCCGGCGCGTACGGGACGTCGCAGAAAAATGCGTACGACCTCGCGGCAGACGATCTCAAAGCCGGACGGATCGATGCGGGCGGCGCGACGATCGCCTTCGATATCGAAGACGCCGCGAGCGATCCCGCGCAAGTCATCAATCTCATTCAAAAGTTTACGACCGATGGAACCGCGCTCCTGATCGGTCCGACGCTTTCCGCCGAAGCGAAGAAAGCCGATCCGATCGCCGTGAAAGCCAATCTCACGGTGCTCGCAACATCGAACACCGCGCAGGGCATCACCGCCCAAGGCCCCTGCGTCTTTCGCGATTCGCTCTCCGAAGAGCAAGTCGTCCCCGAAGCCATGGGCAAGGCGACGCGCGCGTGGCACCCAAAAACCGCGGCGATCATCTACGGCGACGACAATCAATTTACGAAGACCGATTTTGAGATCTTCAAGACAGCACTCGAGCGCGACCACATCGCGCTCGTCGATACGGAGACCTATCACACGGGCGACGTCGATTTCAAAGCACAGCTCACCAACATCGCGGGCAAGAAGCCCGATATGGTCGTCGTCGGATCGCTGCTCGAAGAGGCCGTGAAGATCGTCGTGCAAGCGAAGCAAGCCGGCATCACGGCGCATCTCATCGGCGGCAACGGCCTCAACTCACCGAAGTTCATCTCACTTGCGGGCGATGCGGGCACGGGCGTCGTCATCGGCGCAGCCTACTACCTCGGCAACAATTATACGGGTAATCGCGGCTTCGTCGATCGCTACAAAAAGAAATTCGGAACCGGTCCCGATCAGTTCGCCGCACAAGCCTACGCAGCCGCACAGATCGCCGCATCCGCGATCAAGAACGGTGCCACTTCGAGCGACCAGTTCTGCGCGACGTTTAAGAAGCTTAGCGTCGTGCAAACGGTGCTCGGCCCCGTCAACTTTCAAGCCTCACGCGACGTGAGAGCCGCCAGTGCCATCGTGCGCGTCACCAAGAACGGATTCGCGTACTTCTAGCGCCGTGCTCGCGCAACAGCTCGCAAACGGAATCTTCCTCGGCGCCGTGTACGCGCTTTTCGCCATCGGTTATACCCTCGTCTTCGGCGTGCTCGATATCCTCAATCTCGCGCACGCCGCAATCTTCATGGCGACGGCGTTCGCCGCGATCGCCCTCGTAGGTGCGGGCGTGCCGCTCGCGCTCGCTTTCGCGATCGCGATCGTCTTCGCAGGCCTGCTCGGCGTCGCGCTCGATCGCATCGCCTTCGCGCCGCTACGCGCGCGCAATGCGGGAACGCTCGTGCCGCTGATCTCGTCGATCGGCGTCGCGATCGCAATCGGCGGCGTCGCGCGCGGCATCTTCGGCCCGGGCGAACATCGCTTTCCACCCGGCACGCTCGGCGCGCTCGGAGAGGGGCGTCTGCATCTCGGTTCGCTCGCGTTTACGGGGCTCGACGTCGTGATCCTCGGCGTCGCGCTCGCGCTCATGGGCGCACTCGCCTTCGTGATGCGTGCGACCTCGCTCGGGCGTGCCATTCGCGCCGTCGCCGAAGATCGCGTCGCCGCGGCGCTGCTCGGACTCGATCTCGAACGCACGATCGCGCTAACGTTTTTCATCGCGTCCGCACTCGGCGGAGCCGCCGGTATTCTCATCGGGTTGCAATACGATAGCGTGAGCCTCGAGATGGGCTCGCGCATCGAACTCAAAGGGCTCGCGATCGTGATCCTCGGTGGCATGGGGAGCATCACGGGTGCGGTGATCGGTGCCTTCGTGCTCGGCGCCGTGGAGGTGCTCTCGGTTGCGTACGTCTCCTCGAGTTATCGCGATGCCGTAGCATTCGGTGTGATGTTCGCGATCCTCGTCTTGCGCCCGAGTGGCTTGCTCGGCAAGCGCGCATTGCGCACCGCATAGCGGTGCTCGGCTGGTTCGCAGCACACTCGAAACTCATCGATCAGATCGGCATCAACGCGCTTCTCGCGCTCTCGCTCTCGATCGGTTTGCGCAGCGGTCAACTCGCACTCGCGCAAGCCGCGTTCATGGGGATCGCCGCGTACGTGGGCGCGATCGGTGCCGTGCAAGCGCATTGGAATCTCCCGGTTTCGCTTGCGATCGGATCGCTGTGCGCCGCGATTGCGGCGGCGCTTCTCGCGCTTCCGCTCGGACGTTTGCGCGGCGTTTTTCTCGCGATCGCGACGATCGGTTTCGGCGAGATCGCGCGCATCGTCGAGATCAATGCGAAAGCCACCGGCGGCGCCGAGGGCTATGCGAATATTCCAAACGATGCCAATACGGCGTGGATCTATGGCACGCTCGCCGTCACGGGCGCGCTTTTCGTGCTCTTCGAGCGCTCGCGCGCCGCGCTCGCGATCGCAGCGACCCGCGAAGATGAGCGTGCGGCGCGTGGCGTCGGCATCGACGTGAACGCGGTTCGCTTCGGCGCGTTCGTCGCAGGGGCGGCGCTCGCGGGTTGCGCGGGCGTGCTCTACGCGCATGCGAATTACTTCATCACGCCGAGTGATTTCGGGTTCGCACGGATGGAAGCGATTCTCGTCGCCTGCGTGATCGGCGGCGTTACGAGTTCGCTCGGCGCCGTGATCGGTGCGACGCTGATGACGATCTTGCCCGAGAGCGTGCGATTTCTCGCCGATTATCGCGAAGTTTCCACCGGGGCGATTCTCTTGGGCTTCGTGCTCTTCGCTCCCGACGGCATCGCGGGTCTCTGGCAGCGTCGTTCGTGACCGCACGAACGCTCGTTGCCGATAACGTCACCGTGCGCTACGGTGGTGTGATCGCGCTTGAGGGCGCGAGCCTGCGTGTGGAACCGGGTGCGATCGTCGGCCTCATCGGTCCCAACGGGGCGGGTAAGACGACGCTCATCAACGCAATCACGGGCGTGGTGCGACCGTCGAGCGGTACGATCGCACTCGGCCCGAGCCGACTCGATCGGTTACCCGCGCATCGCGTCGCGCGCGCGGGCATCGCGCGGACGTATCAAAACGTCCGCCTCTTCGCGCGACTCGACGTGGCCGACAACGTGCGCGCGGGCGCCTTTGCGCGGCGCGGCACCCTCTCCGACACCGAGATCGTGACGCTCTTGGAACGAACGGGAACGCTCGAACGCGATCTGCATCGGCGGGCAGGCGCGCTCCCCTACGGCGAACAGCGGCGTCTCGAAGTCGCGCGGGCTCTCGCCGCGCGACCGGCGACGCTCTTGCTCGACGAACCGGCAGCCGGCATGAATCCCGCCGAGACGATCGCGCTCGGCCAAACGATCGCGAGCGTTGCGGCAAGCGGTGTCGGCATCTTGCTCGTCGAGCACGATATGTCACTCGTCGCTGCGATCTGCACGTCGGTCGTCGTCCTCAACTTCGGTCGCGTGATCGCCACGGGTTCGCCGCAAGAGATCGCGCGCGATCCCGCCGTCATCGAAGCGTATCTCGGCACGTGAGTCTTCTCGAAATTACGGAGCTTCGTGTGGGTTACGGCCGCATCGAGGTCTTGCACGGCATAACGCTACGCGTGGAGCCGCACGCACTCTGTGCGATCGTAGGTGCCAACGGTGCGGGGAAGACGACGCTCTTGCTCGCGATCTCGCGCCTCATCGACATACGCTCGGGCACGATCCGCTTCGACGGTCGCGACGTGACGCGGGCGCCGTCGCACGCGATCGTGCGCGCGGGAATCTCCCACGTTCCCGAAGGTCGCCGGATGTTGCCCGCAATGACGGTCGAAGAGAACCTCCTCGTTGCAGCGGCGCTCCGGCGCGACCTCGATGCGCGGACCGAAATTACGGCACTGTACGATCGCTTCCCGATTCTCGGTACGCGACGCCGCGTCGCTGCCGGCTCGCTCTCCGGGGGCGAACAGCAGATGCTCGCGATCGCGCGCGCGCTCGTCGTGCGGCCGAAGCTCCTCGTGCTCGACGAACCCTCGATGGGTCTCGCACCCAAACTCGTCGCACAAATCTTCGCGATCGTCGAAAGCGAACGCGCGCGCGGCACCTCGATCCTTCTCGTGGAGCAGAACGCGCGCAAAGCGCTCGCACTCGCCGATTACGCCTACGTGATGGAACGCGGCACGATCGCGCTCGAAGGGACGGGTGCCGATCTCGCCGGGCGTCCCGAGATCGCCGCTGCGTACCTCGGCGACGGCGACCGCAGTCGCCTCGGATGAACGTGCCGCGCCCTTAACGTGCCGAGCTTACTGTCCTTGCCAATCCGTAAAAGGAACGGGATTGGAGTACGGAGGTCCCGCCTCGATCGCGATATCCGTATGCTGCGAGAGTTCGATCTTGCGCGGGTCGCCCCGATAGGCTTTCCCGTTGACGAAGATGTGGAGGTCACCGCGCTTCACGCGCACGGACGACACGCTCGTCGCCCCGAGCGGCTCGCCCCAGATGTCGAAAAAATTACCGAGCGTGAACGTGCGGAATTTCGGCGCTTCCACGTGCACGAGTCCGCCCGGTCCGTGCGTGTGGATCCAATAGAGACACGGCGTCACGATCGGTCGGCCGATATCGCTCGGGATCTCGAGGGATTTGCCGTGGACGCTGATCGCAACGTGCTGGTGAATATGGAAGACCGCGCCCTCGGCTCGATCGCACCTGATGCCGTCGATCGTCTGTCCTGACGGCGTCGCCGCGCGAACATCGGTCGGCGCCACGGCTGCGATCGCGAGCGCGAGCACGCCAACGACGATCTGAGACACCACGTTTATTCGCACGCCGGAGTCTTCTCCCACGGTCCCCTGTCGCGCCTCGTAGCCGCCTGCTCTAGGCCCCCGTCTCCGCGTACCGCGCGACGATCGCGCGGGCGATCTCCGCCGCCATCGCGCGCACGGCGGCCGGCGAGAGGATCTCGGCCTCCGCACCCCATTTCATACACCACCGTACGAATTCGATCGGATCGGCGACGGCGTAATCGATCTCGATCGATCCGTCGGCACGATCGACGATCGTCCGCTCGCGCACGACGCGATCGGCGCGCGCCGCGCGCGTCACGACGGGCGAGAATCGGACGACCACGTGCGTGATTTCGCCCGCACTCATGATGCCGCTGACCGAAGATCCCGTAAATTTCTCGATATCGAAATCGTCGGGGATCGAGTAGCGCTGCGGCGCGATCTTCACGCTCGCTACGTTGTCGAGAGCGAAGACGCGTTGCGCCCCGCGCCCGCGATCGTGTGCGACGGCATAGACGCGGCCGCCCGAAACCACGAACCCATAGACATCGACGTGACGCTCCGAGCGTTTCCCCGCCTTATCGACGTAATCGAAACGCACGCTCTGCCGCTGCGCTTGCGCGCGTTGGAGCAGATCGAAATACGCACTGCGTTCGCCATCGAGATGAGGATCGGCCATCTGTACGCGCACGGATGGTTTCGCGGTCGCGCGCGCGCTTTTATCGCCCGCGACCCGCGTGAGTTTTTCCGCGACCTCGTCCATCGAAGCGCCGATATTCCCGCCGAGCGACGTCGCGATGCCCTTGAGTGCGAGCAACCCGAAAAGCTCGTTCCCACTGAGCTCGAGCCGTCGCAGGGAGTAGCCACGTTCGAAGATGTAGGTGCCGCTCTCACGATCGTAGAGCCATGGAAAGCCCGCTTCCGCGAGCGTAGCGAGGTAGCGCCGCATCGATCGCGTACTCGGCGGATGCTCCGCATCGAGTCGCACCTTCAATGCTTCGAGGCTGTACTTTCCCTCATCGATCGCGGCCAAAAGGCGGAGTAAGAGCGCGATCTTCGGCGTGCCGGCGACTAGACTCGCCCCGCCGCGACGATTGCCATCGGCATCACTCTCACATACATGCGGACTTTTACGGCTCCAGTCACTCGATCTCCGGTTTGCGTGCGTCACTTTACACACGACGTCGCGGGAATTTCTTTCAGTCCCCGAATAGCCACAACAAGAAGGCGTTCACAATACTAACTTTGCCCAGCAGAAAGACTTGCATGAGCGATCAACGACCCGACCTCGACGGCGTATCGCGGTCCGAATTCTTACGCCGAACGGGAGCTCTCGGCGTCGCCGGAGCCGCGTCTCTCGGTTTCATACTTCCCGAAACACGCGTCGCGGGCGCGGCTCCGCTCGCTCCTGCGCGCGACGTTATCGCCGCAGGCGGCGGCGCGACGATCAAGCTC
>JANOMT010000038.1:0-56574 GCA_031420415.1 Vulcanimicrobiota bacterium | reverse complement strand
CGGGCACGCCGGGGGCGCAAAACCCCGCGTTTTTACTTTGCGGCGTGCCGCCCTACCCCGTGTTGATCCCACCCGCTGGGCCGCGACGGTTGCCGGGGGGCGGGGCGCGCCCGCCGGCGCGTCGATGAAAGCCGCGGCGTTTTCTTCATCCGTGCCGCCGATCTCACCGCACACCACGACGGCCGCGGTTTGCTCGTCCTCTGCGAAGAGGCGCAGACAATCGACGAACGTGGTGCCGGTAATGGGATCGCCACCGATGCCGACGCACGTCGATTGACCCAAACCCGCTTTGGTGAGCGCGTCGACGATGTCGTACGTGAGCGTGCCGGAACGCGAGATCACGCCGATCCCTCCGGGCTTGAAAATGTGGCCGGGCATGATGCCGACCAGCGCCTCACCCGGTGTCACGATGCCGGGACAATTCGGTCCGATGATATTCCGGCGTCGTGCGCTTCGAGCAACGCGTCGGCCGCCGCGTATGGCGGCACGAAGATCGCGGTGTGCGTCGCGCCCGTCGCAGCGACGGCATCGCGCACGGTATCGAAGGCGGGAACGCCGTCCGCGACGAGCGCGCCGCGTTTCCCGGGCGTGACCCCGGCCACGACGTTGGTGCCGTACGCGCGCATCCGCTGCGTGTGAAAGAGTCCTTCGCGTCCGGTGATGCCCTGGACGACGACGCGGGACATAGCATCGATCAAGATCGCCATCGTCGCTACGCTCCCGCGAAAGCGACGGCGCGCTGCGCGCCTTCGTCTACGGTCTCGACCGGATTCATGCCGGCGGCCGCGAGGATCGCGAGGCCTTCTTTTTCATTCGTGCCCGTGAGCCGAACGACGAGCGGGACTTTGCGCACGTCGTCGCCAGCAAGGGCCTCGACGATGCCTTGTGCGACCTGATCGCCGCGCGTTATGCCGCCAAAAATATTGATGAACATCGCTTTCACGCGCGGATCGAAAACGACAAGATGATAGCTTTTTTTCACCAGATCTGCCTTCGCACCGCCGCCGATGTCCAGAAAGTTTGCAGCTTCGCCGCCCGCGATCTTGATCGCGTCCATCGTGCGCATACCGAGTCCCGCGCCATTTGCGATGACGCCGATCGAGCCGCCGAGACGCGCATAATTCGAACTGCCCAGACCAATGGCGAGCGCTGCGCGCTGATCTTCGTCGGCAGCCGTTTCCGTGTTCCAAGATGCGAGTTCGGGGTGGCGTGCGAGGCCACTATCGTCCCGTTCGATTTTCGCATCGGATGCGTAGACGTCCCCGTCGACCGTCAACACGAGCGGATTGATCTCGACCAGCGTCGCGCCGTAGGTCATAAACACGCCGTACAGCGCGGAGACGATCGTTGCGAAACTCTTATGAAAACCGGCCGGCAGATTCGCGCGAAACGCGAGCTGTCGCGCGACGAACGGTGAGAAGCCAACGTTGGTATCGATCCACGCTTTGGCGATCGCGTGCGGTCGGTGCTTCGCGACTTCTTCAACGTCCATGCCGCCTTCGGCGGACACGATGACGACGGGCCGTTTGGCGGCGCGATCGAGAGCTTACGTTCGACCAGCAGCGACGTGACGCGTTCCCCGGCCTTGCCGCGACCGCCGGCGAGGACTTGGCTTTTGAGGACCCACGAACCCGGATTCTGACGGACAAAATCCGAGGCGGCGCCCGCGGTCGTCACATACGTTCCGGGCGGCACCGCAATGCCGGCGCGACGGAACAGCTCTTTTCCCTGGTATTCCAGAAGTTTCAAAGTCGTCCCCGCTCGTGTCAAGGTCGCTTCAGACGCGTCATTCTGTATTTGGCATACCAGACACGTGTTGAATGTTGACGACGATACTCTAGCCCTCCACCAAAGTAAAGGAGTTCCGGGAACTTTTTTTCATCGGCAAAAACACGAAATTAAACGCACTAATGGCGTTCTCCATCTAGCTATTTAAGATAGACCGCGTTTTGATCGACGTGTTTTGCGAGATCGAGTGCGTGCTCGCGCACGAGCCGCTCGGCGAGATCGGCGTCCCGAGCTTCGAGTGCCTCGATGATTTCCATGTGATGCATGATGGAGCGCTCGAAGCGGCGATCTTCGGTGATCGTTCGGTGCCGAATGGCGCGCATGTGAACGAAGAGCGTCTTCGCTGTTTCAAACAGCGTTGCGCACTGCGAGAGCTCGAGGATGCGCTGGTGAAAAGCGAGGTTCGAGTCGGAATACTCGTCGATATGTGTCTCGACGCCGTCGCCACCAGAAAACGTCGCGAAGATCTCGCGCAACGACGCGATCGCCGCATCGCTCGCGCGCTCCACCACCAGTCGTGCGGCAAAGCTCTCGAGCGCCGCCCACACGGTAATGACATCGATGATTTCGGCTTTTGTTTTGCGCACCACGAAGACACCGCGACGCGGAATATTCTTGACGATCCCATCGTTTTCGAGACGCAGCAGCGCCTCTCGGATCGGCGTGCGGCTCACGCCAAGTTCCTGTGCGAGATGGCGCTCGTCGAGACGAATTTCGTCGTTCGAGTCGTAAATGTGCATGTTCGCGATCGCATCTCGAAGCGCTTCGTAGGCCTTGAGGCGGAAGCTAAAATCCGTTTCGAGCGGTGCGATGCGCAGCGGGCCGCCGTTCACGCGCTTTTTCCCGCGATCGTCAGAGCGGCGTTCCCCGCGGCGCGCGTATCCGCGCCGAGAAAAATGTTGCGAAGCGTACCGATTTCCTCGATGCACACCTCGATCGTGCTGCCGGGCTTCATCTTTCCGACTCCCACCGACGTCCCGCATGCGATGATGTCGCCTGGCACGAGCGTCATGTCGGCGGAAATGAGGCGAACGATATCGACCGGTTGGATCGTCATGTCGGTCACCGGCATGCACTGACGTTCCGTACCGTCCAAAAAGGTACGAATGACGAGCGATTCGACTTCGATGCCGGTCGCAATCGCCGGTCCGAAGACGCCGAATCCGTCGAAACTCTTGGCGCGCGACCACTGCGCGAATGACGGATCGGCCTCGAGGAGATCGATCGCCGTCACATCGTTGACACACGTATATCCGAAGATCGCAGCGGCCGATTCAGCTGCGTCCGCATTCGAGCAGCGTTTTCCGATGACGATGCCGAGCTCACCCTCGAAGGCGATACGGCCCACGTATGATGCCGGTGCGTGAATGGATTCGCCGGTCGAGAGAAACGAACTCGGAGCTTTGAAAAAATAGAGCGGATGCGTTGGACGGGCGAGTCCGAGTTTCGCCGCGAGCGCGCCGAAGTTGTTCCACAGACCGATCATTTTGGTTGGAACGCACGGCGTCAATAGCCGCACGTCGGCCGCCGCGAACGTATCGCCCGTGGGCCGAGCAGAGCCATCGAACATGTCGCCGGAGAAAGCGACGATCATCTCGCCCTCGAGCCTTCCGAAGCCGTTCTCGCCCGCCCGTGCGAAACGCACCCACCGTAAGCCTTCCATCACGCACCCACGACGAGCTCACGCGCGCGCAAACGGTCGCCCGCAGCGCGCTGCGTCGTCGCGTCGAGCAATTTCGTCAACGCGTAGACATGGCGAGTGGCGGCTACCGGCAAATCTAACAGATCGCCGATCTCGACAACCGCACCGACGATACAGTCGATTTCGAGCGCCCGGCCCGCTTCGATATCTTGCAGCGTCGATGTTTTATGGGCGCCGACACGGCGCGCTCCATCGATGCGCTTATCGATAGAAATATCGAGGTGGACGCCCAGACGTCGTGCGATCGCGTACGATTCTTCCATCATCTCGCGTAGGAGCGGCTCGACGAGCCGGTCCGTGGCCATGTCTTCCAGCGTCGCGCGCGTCAGAGCACTGATCGGGTTCAAGCACACGTTTCCGAGGAGCTTGATCCACACGTCGCGTCGGAGATCGGTCTCGATGGGTGCCTTCAAGCCGCCCTCGACCAACGCTGCCGAGATTTTCTGTAGCTCGGGCGTCACTTCGCCGTTTGGATGCCCGAGCGAGAAGCGCGTGCCTTCGATGTGTTTGATCACGCCTGGTTCGAGGATCTCCGTCGAACAATAGACGGCGCACCCGATAACGCGCTTCGAATCGAACGCTTTCGCGAGTAAACCACCGGGATCGACGGTTTGCAGAACCGTTCCCTCGAGCTGCCCGCCGTGTTCTTGAAAATACCACCACGGCACGCCGTTTTGCATCGCAATGACCTGCGTATTCGGCCCCATGCACGCAGCCATCGCCGGCAGCATCGCTGCGATCTGATGTGCTTTGAGCGCGATGATGAGGCAATCGACGGGTCCGATTTCGGAGCAGTCATCGGTTGCGGCCGGATGCGCGTGAAAATCTCCGCGCGCGCTGATCACCGAGACCCCGCGTTCCTGCATCGCACGCAGGTGGGGGCCGCGGGCGACCAAGGTCACGTCCGAACCTGCTCGCGCGAGTGCCGCCCCGACGTACGCACCGATGGCTCCAGCGCCGATTATTGCAAATCGCATGTAAGGGCAACTCCTATTAGGGCAAAGGAGCACTTCATGAGATGGTTCCTAGGATACATCCTTCTCAATCGTGGATGGTGAGTATCGCCCCTAGCGCCTCGGAACGCAAATTCTCTAGCTTGATGAGGCGGTTTACGTCGCCTATGCCGACCGAGGCAGCTGCGACTCGTTCCATGCAGAGAGGCTCGTCGCGGCCATTCAGGCGCCGGGATCCGCGCCGCATCATACGACCGAATGTAGGAAATTCGTTATCCACTACGGGATTTGCAGGGGATACGGCATCCTAAGTACTTGACGGCATTGTTGTCGTTGCTTAGTATAGCGGCGAAATGGCATCGCGTGCGGTTGCAAGCAAAACCCCAAGCTTGCGCGGCCAGCTGGAGCGGCCTCGGTCCTTGCGGGAGCAAGTCTACCAACGCCTCCGTGCGGCAATTCTTTCGGGCGAACTCGCCCCTGGCGCGCCCGTCATCGAAGCCGAGATCGCCGCGAAGCTCGGGGCGAGCCGCACGCCCGTTCGCGAAGCGTTGCGGCGCTTGGAGACCGAAGGGATGCTCGAACCGCGCGGCGCTCGCGGGAGCGTCGTACGCGAACTCAAACGCGACGAGGTCGAATGCATCTTCGAAATTCGCGAAGCCCTCGAAACACTGGCGGCTCGCCGTGCGTCGCGACGCATGAACGATCGCGATCTCACCGAGTTCGCGCGGATTGTCGAGCATATGCAAAAAAGCGTCGACGATCCGAGGGAGATGGAACGCCTCGATACGCGCTTTCACGATCGCATTCTCGCCCTTGCCGAAGGCCAACGGCTCAAACGCATGCTCGGCGATTTACGCGCCGACATCTCACCATGGCGCTCCATCGCCCTCGCGACAGCCGCACGACGTCAAGCCTCAGCCGAGGAACACGCCGCAATCCTCGTTGCCTTACGCGCCAAAGACGAGCGCGCCATCGTCACGACGATTGCGGATCACATCGTGAACACGAAACGCGCGGTCCTCGCGCAAAGCGACGGCGCCTAACGTTCGGCGGTCGCGGGCTCCGGTGCGACCGTGTGATCCGCCATCATCTCGAGCGCGCGTACCATCGCTGAGTGATCCCAACCGGCACCACCGTGAGCGGTACACGAGTTAAACAGTTCCTGACACGTCGCGGTGTTGGGAAGCGAGAGCCCCAGTTCGCGTGCGCCAGAAAGCGCGAGGTTGAGATCTTTCTGATGGAGTGCGATGCGGAAACCGGGATCGAACTTGCGATCGATCATGCGTTGACCGTGCACTTCGAGAATACGCGACGAAGCAAAACCGCCCATGAGCGCCGTGCGAACTTTGGCGGGATCGGCACCGGCTTTCGATGCAAACAGCAGCGCTTCACCGACGGCTTCGATCGTCAGTGCTACGATGATTTGGTTGGCAACCTTCGTCGTCTGGCCATCGCCATTGCCGCCAACGTGCGTGATGTTCTTACCCATCGCTTCGAGTAGCGGCTTGATGCGCGCGAACTCACTCTCCGGTCCACCAACCATGATCGTAAGCGATGCGGCTTTCGCACCGACTTCACCGCCTGAGACGGGCGCGTCGAAATACGAGCAGCCGAGTTCACCGATCCGCGCCGCGAATTTCTTCGTTTCCGTCGGCGAGATCGAGCTCATGTCAACGACGATTTTTCCAGGGGTCAGACCTTCGGCCACGCCGCCCGGGCCGAAGAGGGCTGCTGCAACGTTCGGGGTGTCGGGAACCATCGTGATGATGACGTCGCTTTTCGATGCGACATCTTTACTCGACTCGCATACCGTTCCGCCGCCCGCGACCAGATCTTCTGGTACCGTTCCATTCGTGTGCAGGAAGAGCGTGTGTCCCGCAGCCTGCAAATGGCCGGCCATCGGCCGCCCCATGATTCCGAGTCCGATGAAGCCAACGTTACTCATACGGTCATCGCTCCTATACGCCGACTTGCGGCGGGTTTAAGTAAGACGTCGCCCATCCGAGGCCACTCGTCGTGCCGCTCGCGGGCACGTACTCGCATCCGATCCAGCCCGCGTATCCGATATCGTCGAGGACGCGGAAAAGAAAAGGGTAGTTAATTTCACCCGTTCCCGGCTCGTGGCGGCCCGGATTATCCGCGAGCTGAACGTGTCCGATGCGCGCGATATTATGGCGTAGCGTTGCCGCGAGTTCGCCTTCCATCCGCTGCATGTGGTAGATGTCGTACTGCAGCGTCAGATTCTTCGAACCGACCTCGTCGAAGAGTGCGAACGCCTGGTGCGAACCCGAAAGAAAGAATCCCGGAATATCGTACGTGTTGATCGCTTCGGCAACGAGGGCGATCCCTTCGCGTTCGAGTGCCTCCGCGGCGAAGCGTAAGTTGCTCACGCATGCCGCGTGCGCGTCTGCGTGCGAAACGCCGGCGGGGACTTTACCCGCGAGCGCGTTGATGCGCGTGCATCCGAGCGCCTTCGCGTAGGTGATCGCTTTTGAAACGCCGGCTCGAAATTCTTCGACGCGGTCGGGATGGCACGCGATGCCCCGTTCGCCTGCAGCCCAATCGCCCGAGGGCACATTAAAAAGGACTTGCTCGAGCCCGGCGCCGTGCAATGCGCGCGCGACATCGGCCTCGGAATGTTCGTAGGGAGAGAGATATTCCACGCCACGGAACCCAGCGCTTGCGGCGGCCGCGAAACGCTCGAGAAACGGGTGCTCCGTGAAGAGCATGGAGAGATTGGCCGCAAACTTTGGCATTTAAACGAGCTGCAGTTCGGGCACCGCGGCAGTGGAGACGTCGAGGATATCTTCGTACTCCTTGATGTTGTTGATCTCGCCGCCCATGGCGATATTGGTGATGCGTTCGGTGATGACTTCCACGATGACCGGTACGCCGATCTCCTCACATTCACGCTGCGCCCAGGCAATCGCATCGGCGATCTTTTCCGGATCGAACACGCGAATCGCGCGGCAGCCCATCGCCTCGGCGGCCTTGACGTGATCGACGCCGTACTCGCCGATTTCCGGGGCATTGACGTTCTCGAAGCTCAGCGATACTTCGTAATCCATCTTGTAGCCGAGCGACGCTTGGCGAATCAGCCCGAGATACGCGTTGTTGAGCAAGATCATAACGAACGGTACTTTGTATTGCGCCGCGACCGCGAGTTCTTCGATCAAAAATTGCAGCGAATAGTCTCCGACGATGCCGACGACTTTCTGCTTGGGATTTGCAAGCTTCGCACCCGTGCAAGCGGAGACTTCCCACCCGAGCGGCCCGGCCTGTCCGCAGACGATGTAATGGCGCGGTTTGTTAACCTTTTGGAGTTGGCCCGAAAGGATCTGGTACAGACCGATCGCGGTGACGAATTGCGTATCGTCGCCGAAGGCTTTGTTGACTTCTTGGAACACGCGTTGCGGCTTGACGGGCGTGTTGCCAAAATCGGTGCGTCGGAGCATCGTGCGTTTGCGCTCCTGTACGGTAGAAACCCATTCCGTGCGCGAGGGCATCTCGCCACGACGTTTGCGAGCGCCCGCTTCCGCAACGAGAGCTTCGAGTGCGAGACCGGCGTCGGAGACGATCCCGAGATCGGGACTGAACACGCGACCGATCTGCGTCGGGTCGATATCGATGTGGACGAATTTTCGATCGCCCGTGTAGACGTCGACGCTACCCGTGTGACGGTTCGCCCAACGATTGCCGATACCGATCACGAAGTCGCTATCGAGAAAATTTGCATTTCCATAACGATGCTGCGTCTGCAGGCCGACCATGCCCGCGTTGAGCGGATGATCGTCGGGAATCGTGCCCCAACCCATAAGCGTTGGAATAACGGGCGTGTTGGTCAGTTCTGCAAACGCGATGAGGGCCTCGTGCGCGTTCGCATTAATGATGCCGCCGCCGGCGACGATGAGCGGACGTTTCGCCGCGAGCAAAAGGTCGAGTGCTTTACGAATCGCTTTTTGGCCGGGACGCGGGCGGTGGACTTCCAGCGGTTCGTCGGCTTCATCATCATAGTTGATGATCTCGCGTTGCACGTCGATCGGGAGATCGATATGCACGGGACCGGGACGACCGGAACGCATCAAATGAAACGCCTTCCGGAAGACGTACGGTACTTGCGCGCCTTCCATCACGGTCACGGACCATTTTGTGACGGGCGCGACGATGGCTGCAATATCGACGGCTTGAAAATCTTCTTTGTGAAGCTTCGCACGCGGGGCCTGGCCCGTGATGCACAGGATCGGAATGCTATCCGCCATCGCAGAATACAGGCCGGTCACCATGTTGGTTCCCGCAGGGCCCGACGTGCCCAAATTCACGCCGATCTTACCCGGGTACGCTCGGGTGTAGCCTTCCGCCGCATGCGACCCGCCTTCTTCGTGGCGAACCAGGATGTGGCGGATGGTGCCATCGTTCTTGAGCGCCTCATAGAGCGGTAAAATCGCGGCGCCGGGAACGCCGAAAACGAGGTCGACCCCTTCGCTTTTCATTACGCGCACGGCGGCTTCCATGGCCGTCATTTTTGGCATGATGCACTCCTGTTTCTGAATCGAACAATGTATACGGGATACCGTATCCGGTCCGACAAAGGTAACAGGCTGATCTGTATCGGTCAAGGCCTAGGTGCCGTTCGACAAGGCCTTTTCCGAGAAATTCCATCCAGCGAAAACGCGCGGTGTTCGATGTTGCGCAGGAAACAAAATCGCTTGAGGCATCGCGCAGTAGCGCGCCGGCTTTTCTTTCGGGAGATTACGGAACGATATTGGCATGTCGGGCAATTTCTTGCCAACGTCCGGCTTGATTCTTCCAAACGGCGGTGAATCGCAAATGCTCGGTCTTTCCCGCATTGGGCATCTTGCCGCCCCAGACGACCGTCTCGCTGCCCGCCATAATCGCCGTATCACCATACACTCGATCGTATTCGATCGCGCGATCGTATGAAGTAATGACGAGAACGCCGCTTCTCACCATGCCGAGCACTTGAGCCTTGGTGACGAATCGATTCAGCGGATTCGTTACGACGAAATCATCGGACCAAAGCGACGCCATTCGATCTGCATCGTTCTTTAAAAAAGCGTCCACTTCGTCGGCACTTCGCTGACGGACTTCGATGTCGGCCGTGAGATCGGCCGCAGTTCGGCCAGCGGGCGCTTGCGCGCGCCCCATACCGGGCGCGAGTCCAACGACGAACGCCGAACAATACACGAACGTGACGAAAGCACGATGTTGCATTTCATGGCCTCCATTGTAGGTGCGCTGTCAAAGCGTACGTGGGGTCGGTTGGATCGTCGTACGCGATAAGTACGGAGTTGTCGATTCGGGCTCCCTCCCCCCGCGTTCCAACTACGAAATGGTATGCGCCGTCTGAAGCGTGCGCGAACCGCTTTCGACGCCTGCGAGAAATGCACGGACCGTCGCCGAGAACGCATCAGGCTGCTCGAGGTGCGGCGTATGTGAGCTTTCTTCGAAGAGCACCCACTCGGCATGCGGGATGCGTTCGGCAATTGCGCCGACGATCGCGGGCGTCGCCTCGTCGTGAGCGCCGCTAATCAGAAGCGTGGGCGTCTCGATCTCGTGTAGGCGATCGAGAATACTCCAAGACGCAAGCTTGCCGATCACATGAAATTCGCTGGGACCGTTCATCACGAGATAGACGAAATTATCGCGCTCGAGCGCCTCGGCCGTTCGCACGAAAGGGTCGGGCCACGGATCGAGCCGGCAGACGTGCTTGCGGTAGAAGATCTCGACCGCCGCACCGTACTCCGGTGCCGTCGTCGTGCCCGCGGCTTCGTGCTCGGCGAGCACTCGCTGGACGTCGCTTGGAAGGGCGGCGCGCAAGCGATTCGCTTCGCTCACCCACTGCCCCATATCGGCGGGCGAATCTGCGACGACGATCGAGGCGAGTCCAGCCGGGCGCTCCAGCGCGTACTGCATCGCGAGCATTCCACCCCAACTCTGGCCGACGAGGTGGACGCGATGGAGGCCGAGCGCCACGCGTAGCGTGACGAGTTCGTCGACGAAGGTCTGCGTTTCGAAGAACGCGGGATCGGTCGGACGATCGGACCGGCCGCAACCGATCTGATCGTAAAAAACGATCCGGCGGCCACTCTCGGCAAGGACGTCGAGCGGTTCGAGATACTGATGCGTGGCGCCGGGACCGCCGTGCAGGACGACGACGGGGAGACGACCGCCGATATCCTCGCCGACGATGCGGTACCACGTGCGGTAACCGCGAAAGTCGATCGTCCCTTCCGTGACGGGTACGGCTCCGAAGCCGCGGGAGTCGCGTCGTCGCGAGGTTTTGAGATCCATGTTTCCTCTGCATCGCTCCGTGCGAAGGTTGCCGAGATTCGATCGATTTCGAAACCGTCGCAATCGAGCCTGCGCCGCCGGTCGCACTCTTCACGTTGCTGAGTGCTTTTTTTAATGCGAGGGAGCGATGCGGACGCCGTCGCATCGCGACTTGTGGCAACGACGACAACGCACTTCGAAGGCTTTCCGGCCGCCGGCTTACCTTTTTTACGCGACCTCGCTCGCAATAACGAGCGCGCCTGGTTTCTCGAGCGCAAAGACGTGTGCCACGAACGTGTCGAGGAACCGATGCGAGCGCTCATCGCCGAGGTCGCTGCCAGCTGCCGCCATTGCCGGGCCGATCGTCCCGAACCCGATGACGATGCCATACGCCACCAGTTGCAGGATCGCCGCGAAAAGCGCGGCGACGCCGGGGGCGCGATTCGCGAACCAGCCGATCGTGCCGACGATCACGGCAACGAAGTCGAGCAACATGATCACGAGGAAGACACCGATGCTCGAATCCCCAGCTCGGAACGACGGCGTCCACGGTAGCAGTGAAAGCGCAGCTAAAGCCAACGCGAGTAACATCAATGCCGCACAGACGATCCAGCGAGGGCTGCCGAGTGACGTGTCCGGCATCGGGGAAGTCCGATTCTTGCGGATTACCGTCGCAGGCGCGAAAAATGCGCGCACGCCGCTTCCGGAAGCAAACGCATCGATCGTTTCGACGGACCAGATTGCGACGACCATCATGCCGATTAGCACGAACGCTTCATTCATTCGGGCGCTCGAAATCTAATACGCCCATGCGCCACATATACGTTAGCGCGACACCGAGGATGACGACGAACACCAACATGTCACCAAATCCAACGATGCCTTGCGATCGGAACGCCACGGCCCACGGCTACATGAACGCCATCTCCATATCGAAGACCACGAAGGCAAGCACGAGAAGGGCGAACCTCGCGTGATATTGACGCCAGCCGTTTCGCGGATGCTTTTCAGGGTGGGGAGGGGGCGGCTTGAGCAACTTTGCAGTCAGCGCCAGCAACACGAGGGCTACGAAAAATGCGAGCGGCGCGACGAGCGTAAGCGGCGATATCCAACTCACGTGTGAAGTTTCCGTGAGTGACGCAGAGGTACGGCCGTTCTGTGGCCGGTCCTACCCAACATCACGGGAATCCTCACGAGTTCGGCATGTCCCTGAAGGACCAAACAGAATCGAGATGCCAATGTCTCGTCGCCCAACATCGTCGAGTCTGCAAACCGAGTGAGATCCGTAGGAAACCGGCGACCAAAATTGACCCGAACAAACGCACATTCATACCATTGCCACCGAACCGTACACACGCGGTGTTGAGCCGCCCATGAGTACGATTGAACACATGGCACTCGCGACCAAAGGGTACGCGGCCCCCAAATTTGGGGCGCCGCTCGAACCCTATGCGTTCGAACGTCGCGCGCCACGGCCCAACGACGTCGTCATCGATATCAAGTTCTGTGGCATCTGCCACTCCGACATTCACCAGGTACGCGACGAATGGGGCGGATCGCAATTTCCGATGGTCCCCGGCCACGAGATCGCGGGCATCGTCGCGAGCGTCGGCGCGAGCACCACGAAATACAAGGTCGGCGATCGGGTCGGCGTCGGTTGCTTCGTCGATTCGTGCCGCGAGTGCGAGCAGTGCCTCGCGGGGCTGGAGCAGTTCTGCCTCAAGGGCATGATCCCAACCTATAACGGAGCGGACAAAGACGGCACGCCAACCATGGGCGGCTACTCGGATACGATCGTCGTCGACGAAAACTATGTCCTGCGCATCCCCGAGAATCTGCCACTCGACGCAGCCGCACCGATGCTCTGCGCGGGAATAACCTTGTACTCGCCGCTCAAACATTGGGGCGCGGGTCCGGGAAAAAAGGTCGCGATCGTCGGCTTCGGCGGCCTCGGTCATATGGGCGTGAAACTCGCTCACGCGCTCGGCGCCAACGTCACCGTGCTCAGTCAGAGTCTGAGCAAAGAAGCCGATGGCAAACGTTTCGGTGCCACGGCGTACCACGCCACATCCGATCCGGCGACATTCGAAAAGCTCGCGGGTTCGTTCGACCTCATCATCAACACCGTCTCCGCGGCGCTCGACTGGAATCAGTACGTATCGTTGCTCAGACCGAATGGCACGATGGTCGTCGTCGGTATTCCCGACGCACCGATTCCGATCGCCGCATTCGGTCTCGTGATGGGGCGTCGCAGCATCGCGGGCTCGCTCATCGGCGGCATCGCCGAGACGCAAGAGATGCTCGATTTTTGTAGCGAGCATGGCATCACGAGCGAGATCGAAGTCGTCGCAGCTAAGGACATCAACGCCGCCTACGATCGGGTCGTAAAGAGCGACGTCCGATATCGCTTCGTCATCGACATCGCGACACTGTAAAGCCAATGGCTATCGTTCCGAGCGACCCCAAACAACGTCCCCCGTCCCGTGCACTTTGTACGTGCTCACATCGCTCCCGCGGCGTATGACCGAGCGGCCACCGTTGCCACCATTCGATTCCGTCACCGCCGCCGCGAAAGCACGACTTGCCGAAGATGCCTGGAACACATAGCCGCTGGCGCAATCGCAACGAATTTTTTTCCGGTCGCGAAGCGATCGTCGCATTCTTGCAACGGAAGTGGGCGCGCGAATACGAGTATCGCCTCGTCAAAGAGGTGTGGGCGTTTCGCGAACATCGGATCGCCGTCCGATTCGCGTACGAATGGCACGACGCGTCGGGCATGTGGTTTCGGAGTTACGGAAACGAGAACTGGGGATTCTCGCCCGCGGGATTGATGCAGCGCCGCGAAGCGAGCATCAACGATCTCGCGATCACGGAGTCTCAGCGCCTGTTGCGATGGGAGGGGACGCGCCGACCCGATGAGTACGCGAGTCTGAGCGACCTCGGACTGTAACTGTCACCGAGCCGATGAAAACGCAGCGAAAAAGATTTTCGTTGTTGCATATCGGAATCGGTCGTGATGTTTCCTAAATTTCGCACAGCGCTCATCGCACTCGCCATTACCGCGATTCCAGGACTCGCTCGCGCTTCCGACGCGGCGCCATCACGAGGAAGCTTCCCATCTCATGGTGCGACGCTCGCGTATACCGCGTACGGCAGCGGGCCGATCGTCGTCGTCCTCGCGGGTGGTCCCGGTCTCAACGCCGCGTACATGGCGCCTCTCGCGCGCACGATCGCAGGTGACGGCTATCGCGCGATCGTCCTCGACCAACGTGGCACGGGCCGTTCCGTTGCGGCCGGTGCCGAACGCGCCGACCTCACCATGCGCGGGACCGTCGCGGATATCGACGCGCTCCGCGTGGCGCTGCGCCAAGAACGGCTGACGTTCGTCACGCATTCGTTCGGTGGTGGGATGGCGCTCGCGTACGCGGCCGCGCATCCGACCCGGGTCGCAAAGATGATCCTCATCGGATCGGTCGGCACCGATCTCGCGGGCGTCGATATTTTTGGCAAAATTTTAATGACGCACCTCAGTGCGAACGAACGCGCGCAATATACGGCAGCGCAGCGTGCGAATGACGGCGCGAAAGCCCTCGACATCCAACTCCTCGCCGAATTCGACGATCGTGCCAAAGCGCGCGAAACGATCGCGAGCGAACCGCATCCCTTCATCTATCCGGCGATCTCCGATGCCATCTACACGGATTTCGCGCACAACTATCACGTCGCGCGCGCGCTCGGTCCAGTCCGCGCGCACGTGACGTTGCTCACCGGCTCCGACGACGCGGCACGCGCGATGGAACCGACATTACGGCGAGCGTTTCCCAATGCGACGCGGACGTACGTACCGCGCAGCGGCCACTGGCCGTGGATCGAAAACCCTGCATTCTTCGATGCGAAGTTGCGCGATGCGCTAAGCGCGAAAATCGTGTGACGACTCATACGGTTGTGAACAACAGGGTGGTTTCGAGCAGGTTTTCCGCGACAAACCCGCCATAAGCGGGCATGCACGTATGGTCCACTTCACGCTATCGCTTTGTCGCGGTCGCTTCGCTAGCTGCGTTAACCGCGCTCGCCACCTTTGATTCACGAGCGGCGGCAAATGAAACAAACGCCGCGCCGGCGATCGCCGATGCCCAATTCGGCGTCCCGCCTTCGGGCGAGGTGCCGATTCTCTTCAACGACCATACCGTTTATGCGACCCCCGATCTTCTCAAGCGAAGTCGTGTGCTCGCCGCGCTCGTGCGTGGGCACCAGATCTACGTGCCGCTCCGCAGCATGTTCGAGCAGATGGGTGCGACCGTCTCGGCGTCGGCCGACGGCAAGACCATCACCGCATCGAAGCCCGGCGCGAACGTCTCCGTCACCCTCGGTAAATCCGAAGTCGTCATCAACGGCGAATCGCGACCGCTCGACGTCCCACCCATGCTCTACCGCGGCGTCGTGGTCGTGCCCGTCCGCGTCATCTCCGAAGCACTCGGCGCGTACGTCCAGTGGGTTCCCGAAAAGCGGGTCGTCGTCGTACGCTACTTCGCTACGCCGCCCACCGCGCCACCCGCCACTCCGACACCCGCGCCCGTCGTAACCGCCGCGCCGATCGTCATCCCGACGGTCGCGCCGACGGCGATGCCTACGGCCGTGCCGACGCAAACGTCGTATACCGCCTTCGTTGCGGGCGCGATCGCGGCACCGAAGACGTATAACGAATTTTCTGGCGGACAATATTGCCCGCGCTCGTTCCTCGTCAACGGCGCGCTCTTGCTCAAGAATTCACCGCTCGCACTGAAAGTGGATTACCGACAAGACGCATACGTCACGAGTGACAATATCACAGACTCCCTCGCCAATCACTACACGCAATTTGCGACGATCGATGGCGGCGTCGCATTTACGCCCGTCTTCCTGGCGCGACAGAGCTCACTCGACGCGCGGCTCGAATTCGAGATTGCGCCCAAGCACTTCAATCTCGGGGTCGGGTATCTCCATACTGCGACCAACTATGGGTACCCCGCACTCAATGCCATCGGCTTCGGCGCCGAAAAACTCCCGGATCTGCATCCTGGCCTCGGACTCTTCGGGTCCGCCTTCTACTATCCGAGCGCGAGCGGCAATTACACCGTCTCGAACGCGACGAGTCCGAACGCGGGAAAAACGTATCGCCAGCAGTACGGCATCGTCAAATACGACGTCGGCCTCGCACTCGTGTTCGCGCACTCGCCGCTCTATCTTCATGGCGGTTTTAGCGGCGATCGCTTCATCGTGAAGAGCAACGCTCCGATCAATCAAACTCACGACGGTCCGTACGTCGGCCTCGGCATCAAGATTTAAGGTAAAGGACCGCAACGTGTACGTCTTCTCTCGTTTCATCGGCCGTGCAATGGCAATCGCCGCACCGCTCGCATTTCTCGCCGGTTGCGGGGGTAGCGGATGCGCGAACTGCAACGTTCCGCCGTTTCAAAATCCGGGCTCGGGCGTGCCGACGCCGTTCTTCACGCCCGTCGCAACGCCAACGCCGATGACCACACCCACGCCGACCGGCACGGTGCCGCCGACGCCGCTTCCCACGCAACAAGCGATCTCGTGTAGCCAAGGCGGGCCCGCGACGATCGCACTCGGCCCGGCGCTCGCGCCGTTCGCGTTGCTCGCCGGCTCCACGGTTACCAACGTCGGCAACACGTTCGTGACGAACGCAGCGGGTGCGACCACGGGAGGCGTCAACGACGATCTCATCGGCGTCTCACCGGGCACGGCCGTGACCGGTTTCTATCCGCCCGGGACCGATCGCGACGGTACGAACGCCATCTATGCCGCCGGGTATAACACCGATCGAACCACGCCCGGAAACGCGCAAGGCGCGCTCGTGACCGCGTACAACACCGCGGCCGGACGGGCCGCGACGGCCACGTTTGCCGGCGGGACCGATCTTTCGAGCGCGAGCGTACCGGGATCTCCGACGGGTACGCTACCGCCCGGCGTCTACAAATCTCCGACGACGTTCGCGATCGCCGGGGGCAATCTCACCCTCGACGGCGGTGGAAATGCGCAAAGTGTCTTCATCTTCCAGATGGGAACCGGGCTAACGACTACGGCGAACGGCTCGAATTCTGGAAACGTCGTGCTTCAAAATGGCGCGAGTGCGTGTAACATTTATTGGCAGGTCGGAAGTTCGGCCACGCTCGGTGGTGCCACGTTCTTTGGAAACGTTCTCGCCGGTCAATCCGTAACGATCAATGCGGCGACGTTTACGGGTCGTGCGCTCGCGCAAACCGCCGCCGTCTCGATCCCGCTCTCCGGCGGATCGCTCGTAACCAATCCCGGCGGGAACTGACCGACCTCGATTTGGTGGTGGGGGCGTGTAAGGTCACGGAACGAAGCACGTCTTCGCGCGGTCAATGTTCCGGCGTGCACGTCACGCTGACCAGATTTCCCGAGGTACACATGCCAAATATCGTCGAAACAGCCGTTGCCGCAGGCACGTTCAAAACACTCGTCGCTGCGGTAACCGCAGCCGGTCTCGCGGACACGCTCTCGAGCCCCGGACCCTTCACCGTCTTCGCACCGAACGACGCAGCGTTTGCAAAACTCCCGGCCGGCACCGTCGAAGCACTGCTCGCCGACATCCCCAAGCTCAAGAAAATCCTCACCTATCACGTCGTTTCAGGCGACGTCCGCGCAGCCGACGTTACGAAGCTTAAAGAAGCGAAAACGGTCGAAGGCAGCATGGTCCACATTCACGTCAACGGCGGCGTGAAAATCAACGAATCCAACATCGTCACGGCCGACATTGCATGCGATAACGGCGTCATCCACGTCATCGATGCGGTTCTGCTTCCCAAATAAGACCTTAGCAACGTCGCTTCTTGAAGTGCGTTGATAAAAGCGCCGGTTCATACCGGCGCTTTTTCCTTTGAACCCGTACGGTGGGAACTTCCGAAATCCGTAGGACGGCGGTCAGCCTTGTCGCTCGTCGACTCAAGATCGTGCTTACCATTGTAACGCAAATTCAACGAGACATCGGTGGCCGACGGTAACGCGCGACACGCTAGCTCGCGTTTGGGTTTTCGTTCCCACCGTAGGCCGCGAGTCGCGCGTTTTCTTCGGCAAAGAGTCGTGTGTTTCGCGCGAAATCGTATGGCCGCTCGTCGAGGGTTTCGGGATCCCATTCGTGGCGATCGGCCTCGTAGAAATCGCCACCATAGACGTGCAACGAACCCGTGAGCTTCGCGATAGGATTCGCGATCGAGTGAATGATGTCGGGTCCCAAGATGACGGTGTCTCGCTCGCCCAGTGATTTCGCACCCGCCGCTTCCACACGCCCGTCCGGAGAACCGGGGACACGCTTCCAAAAAATATTGTCTTCACGGCCTCCGTAAATACCGATCACCGCCCACATCGCGTGATCGTGCGGTAAGAGCGCCATCTTCGGCGACCAAACGACGTTGAGAATCGTGAGATCGGCAGCGCGATAGAGCGGCGTGATACCCGCCTCCTTCGGCTCGCCGATCGATGCGAGAAGACTCGACCGATTCGAGACCGCACGGGCGACGACGTCGCGCACGATCTCGGCGGCATTGCGCGCCCCAAGCGATTCACGACACGCACTGACGAACGCATCGAGTTCGAAAACCATGACCGCACGACTTCGCGGTCGTCGCCCTAGTCACTTTCCCTTCTCGAAAAGGAGGCTACCGATCGTCGTCGCTGCGGCAACATCCGCGGACCGAAGCCCGCGCGGGAAACGGCGATTCAAGATACTTCATGATTTAATGAACGAGACCGAGACCGCGTGCGAGGAGGAAGATAACGAGTGAGGAGATTCCCGCGATCGATGCGACGACGAGCATGCGACCATCTTCGCGGACGAGCTCGGAGAAAAACTCCCGGAATTTTACGGGCATATCTTCGGCAGTGTAGCACGGCACATCGAAACGGTCACAGGTGAGCGAAGTGCTGGATGCCGAGTGATGAGAGCGCGACGAGAATCCAGAGCGCGAAGCCCAATGTGAGTGGGCGCGAACCCGCGCGGAGCAACGCCGCGAGGGCCGTCTGCATGCCGATCGCGGCGAGCGCGACGCTGATGAGGAACGTCGAGAGATTCGTGATGGCGGCATGCCACGCGAGCGGAATTGCGCCGAGGCTATTCACGACCGCCGCCACGAGAAACCACAAGATGAACCACGGCACGATCTTGAGCCACGGGATTGCCTTACCCGCGTGTTGCTCGGCCCGCGCGCGCAAGAGACCCATCACGCCGACAATCGGAAGAATCAACGTCGCACGTGTGAGCTTCACGATCGTCGCGTGTGCGCCCGCCTCGGGTCCGTATGCGAACCCCGCGGCAACGACCGACGAAGTGTCGTTTATCGCCGTCCCCGCCCACACGCCGAATTGCGCTTGCGATAACCCGAGTGCGTGTCCGACGAGCGGAAACGACAAGACGGCCGCGATGTTATATGTGAAGATCGTCGCGACGGCAAGCGAAATCTGCGTCTCGGTCGGCTCGATCACGGTCGACACCGCGGCGATTGCCGATGCGCCGCAAATCGCGGTTCCGATCCCGACGAGTTCGCGTAATTTGCCATCGAGTTGGAGTAATCGGCCGAGAATCGGAGCGGCGACGAGCACGATCGCGATCGTGCCGAGGGTGACGGGGAGCGTTCCCAAGCCCGTTCGATAGATACTCGTAAGCGATATGCCAAAACCCGAAACGATGATCGCGCCCTGCAAGACGGTGCGCGCCGAGTAGCGGATACCGGGTTCGAGTGAGGGCGGAAGCGCGACGAACGACCGGAGCATCACGCCGAGCACGATCGCGATGACGGGCGAACCCAAGATCGGCGCGTACGGCGCGAGGATCGTCGCGGCGATCGCGACGACGACGGCGACGAAGACTCCCGGTAGGGTTGGCATGCGAAAAATAAACGTGCTCCCGGCTCGACTCGGCAGACCGATCGCGGCGTTTGCGAACCGATCCGCGTCGGAGGTTTTCGTGCGCTAAAATTCCATTCTCCTTGGAGCGCGACACACGAATGCGCGACTGGCCCTCATATTGTTTAGTTCTAAATCATCTTAACTTTTCTTTGAAAAATATTTGAAAAGGTGGGTTTGATCGATCGGCGAACGGGTAAGACACTTCAAGCACCGGGCACAAACGTTGCAGTCGTTTTAAGGAAAGCTATTTTTATGGGTCTCTTAGATGGAATCAAAAAGGCTGTCGATAACGTCGCCGACGCCGTTAGCGAAGCCGGTCATAAAGCGACGGCCGAAGGCGAGCACGCGAAGCGCGAAGTCGCGGGCGACTCGATGACGCCTGGCGAGAATGTAAAATCGATCGTCAATGAGGGCAAAGAGAATCTTCTCGGCGGCGTGGATCATGCCAAGAGAGAAGTTCGCGAGAACACCTAATCGCTAACCCGGTTTAACACGTACGATAAGGCGGGCTGCCTCGGTGGCTCGCCTTTTTTGCTGCACTAGCCCGAAAAGGGAGCGTGCCTCTCTCTTGCAGCCTGAATGGTAACGACGCGAACGCGACCTGCGAAGCACGGAAGGCCGTGGCAAAATCCAGCACACGAAGCGACATGCATTGGGCCGACGACGTGACCTAAACCATCGCGCCGTCTCGGCGCGTCGTCTACGATACGTGCATGCGCCAATTGCTCTTTACGTGTGCGGGAATTCTGGGTCTCATTCTGATCGCATCCGCGCTCTATGTGAAGCTTCCAGGATATCAGGCCATCGGCCTCACGCTCTTCGGAGCATGCTTCTTGGGTCTGCTCGGATTCGGCTGGTACATCAAAGTTGAAGAGGGCAAGCGCGATCATCCGCATTAGCGGGCTTACGAGCGGTGGATGTTGTCGATCCAGCGCACGGTTTGCGGTTCGATCGTCGCATCGAGTTCCAGATTGACGACGATCGGTTCTTGACCGCTGCGCACGAGCACGCACGAGAGAGGCTCGTTCGAACTCGCGTTCATTTCTTGATGCGGGACGAACGGCGGAACGAAAATAAAATCGCCTGGTCCCGCTTCCGCCGTATACTCGAGATGTTCGCCCCAACGCATCCGCGCGCGGCCGCTCACGACATAGATAACGCTCTCCAGATCGCCGTGATGATGCGCCCCCGTCTTGGCACCGGGAAGGATCGATACCGTTCCCGCCCACAACTTCTCGGCACCCGCGCGCGCGCGCGTGATCGCGGCGGCGCGGAGCATGCCCGGTGTCTGCTCGGTATTGCTATCGCACGCATCGCCCGGGATGACCACGACACCGTTGCTGCGCCAATCGCGCTCGCTCATCGGACGCACATCACGATCCCGCAACGAAAGTGCCCGCCGCGGCAATGATGAGGTCGTCGGGGCCGAGATATCGCGCGATCGCGCCTACGACGTCGTCGCGCGAGACGTCGAAGAGGCGTTCGCGATAATCGTCCACATACGTATCGGGAAGTCCGTAATACGCGAGCCGTTCGAGTTGCGCCGCGATCCCGGCATTGGTCGCGAGGCTTACGTGATGCGATCCCGCCATCGAATTCCGCTGTGCGACGAGTTCGCGCGTCGTCGGTCCGCTCTGTGCATACGCACTCATCACCGTTCGCACCGACGCGATCGCGCGATCGACGTTGGCGGGATTGACGCTCACGCTCGTGCGCCAAGGTCCCGGGAGTTTGCCGCCTGCGAGAAACGAGCACGTGACGCCGTACGTGAGGCCTTCGCGATCGCGCAGCTGCAGGCCCAAGCGCGAGCTCAACGTCGATTGACCGAGAATACCGTTCGCAATGACCGCCGCGTCGAAATCGGCATCCGCGCGCACGAGCGACGTCGCCCGACCGATCACGATGTCGACGTTCGCTTTACGTTCGAGAACGACGTCGTCGCGGAACGCGCGAGACGGCCGTGCGCGAACGACGATCTTCGGTCGATTCACCCGGAACGCGAATGGCACCGTGCCGAGCGTGCGCTCGATCAGGGATGCGAACGTCGCTTCCCCGACGGCACCCGATGCCGAAACGAGCGCCGCGCCGCCGAGCACGACGTCGCGATGGTAGGCGCTCAGATCGTCGAGCGAGATCGATTCGAGATCTGCGAGCAACGTGTCGAGATCGGGCATCGCGTTCAAGTCGCCTTTTTCGTACACGAGTTCGGCAAATCGTTGCTGCGCGCGCCATCCCGTCGCCGTTCGCGCGAGCCGCAACGCCCCTTCGAGTTCGGCTTTGACGAGCGCCAGTTCGTTTGCGGCAAAGGCCGGTTCGCGCAGTTCTTCGGCGAGCGTCTCGAGCATGAGCGGCAAGTCGTCTGCCGTACACGCGCCCGCAAAGCGAAATGCGAAGGCGTTGTAGCCGCTCGAGGCATCGTCGTCGATCTGATAGCCGCGGCGCACGCCCGCGCGTTCGAGTCGTTCTTCGATTTCTTGTCGCGCGCGCACGCGCGTGCCGCGGCCGAGCATCTCGGCAACGAGTTGCGGAACCAGTGGGTGGTGCGGGGCGAATACGGGGCCCGCTTCGAGAATGCCGCGCACGTGGACGGTCGGCGATTCCGCCGCGGTCACGAGTTGCCACGAGAGATTGTTCGCACAGGTACCGCGCACGATGCGCGACGCGAAAGGTTGCGTGTTCTGTGCGCGCGGTTGTGGCAACGGCGCGGCCTCGATCGTCACGGCGGGCGCGACCGGCGCGGGCACCGGCTCGAAGGCGACGACGTCGAACGTCTTCGCCGTGCCCGGCACGAGCAATCCGATCGTGCGGTTATCCTCGTGGAGATACGCGCGCGCGACCTCGCGGACGTGTTCGGGCGTCACCGCCGCCACGCGCTCGACGTAATCTTCATCGAGGCGCCACGTGCCCACGGCTTCGAATTCGCCCAGGCGCTGAGCGATTGCATACGTGCCGTCGCGCGCGAAAGCGCGTTGCACGGCGATCTGCCGCTGCGCGCGCTCGACTTCGGCTAAGCTCGGAGCATCGGCAACGATTTTTACGAGCACGGCCTCGAGTTCGCGCCGTACGTCGTCCATCGCGACGCCGGGACGTACGCTCGCGGAGATTTGAAAGAGTCCGGGATCGCGCGAGCCCCAATTCCACGCCGATGCATCGAGGGCGAGCCCGGTATCGACGAGCGCGCGGGAGAGACGACTCGTGCGGCCGCGACCGAGAATCCGGCCGAGCACTTCGAGTGCGTACTCATCATTTTCAGCAGGCACACCGCGCTCCGCAAGCGCCACCGACGATAAGACCGTCCGCTGACCGAGCGCCGCGGGTGTATGATAGGCGAGTGAAAGAAGCGCCGTGTCGCCGGGTCGCTTGACGACGACGCTGCGTTCGCCCGCCTGTGGCGGCTCCTCGGTGTAGACGTCGGGAATCGTGTGCGTCGCAGCCGGGAGCGCGCCGAAGGTACGCTCGACGGAATCGCGCGCGCGCGCCTCGTCGAAATCACCGACGAGAAAAAGCGTCGCGTTGCCGGGATGGTAGAACGTGTCGTAGAGTTCGCGCAACCGCGCGGTCGAGACGCCCTCGACATCGCTCCGCCATCCGATCGTTGGATGGTGATACGGATGCTCGCGAAACGCGGTCGCGACGACGGCCGCACCGAGCACGCGCGCGGAATTGTTGTCGTTGCGTTCGAGTTCGTTTCGCACGACCGTCATTTCGGAGCGACGATCGTCGTCGGCGACGAAGGCCCCGCGCATCCGATCGGCTTCGAGTTCCAGCGCGAGATCGAGATAGCCCGAAGGTACGGTCTCGAAGTAATTCGTACGATCGATCCACGTCGTCGCGTTCTTACTCGCGCCGATCTCGTTCATGATGTCGGCGAAAGCGCGACCGTTACGCCGATTGTTCGCAGGCGTACCTTTGAAGAGCATGTGTTCGAGCAGATGCGAGGAGCCCGTATACCCGACGGCTTCGTTGCGCGAGCCGACGCGATAGACGACCATCACCGTGACGACGGGTGCGGCGGCGATGGGAACGAGAACGACGCCCAGACCGTTATCGAGGCGGAATTGCGTCGGTGATGCGAGTGAGGTCGAGAGCATCGTCCCATTCTACCGGAAGCTCGTCGAGATTCCCGCACGCGCGCCCCGGGCGCACCAGAGGCGCGTGCCGATCAAGGAGAAAGCGCAAGGCCATCATGACGAATCTCTTCGCCACCGCGTTACCGGCGTTTCTCGCTTCGCTCGTCGAGTTCGTCGAGGCCCTCACGATCGTGCTCGCCGTCGGCGTCACGCGCGGCTGGCGTTCGGCGCTTGCGGGCACGTTCGCGGCCACAGCACTGCTGGCGGTACTCGTTCTCGCATTCGGCCCCGCGCTCGGCCGCGTGCCGATCTCGCTGTTGCAACTCGTCGTCGGCGTGCTCTTGCTCTTCTTCGGACTGCGCTGGTTGCGCAAGGCGATCTTGCGCTATGCCGGTGCGATCGCATTGCACGATGAGGCTTCGATCTACGCGAAGCAGACGCGACTCCTGGCCGCGGGCTCAGGCGTTCGGGAACGCATCGACTGGATCGGTTTCGCGACCTCGTTCAAAGCGGTCGCCCTCGAAGGCCTCGAGGTCGTCTTCATCGTGATCGCCGTCGGCGCGACGGCGGGTGCACTCGTGCCCGCGAGCATCGGTGCGGCGGTGGCCGGCGTGCTCGTCGTCGCAACGGGACTCGTCCTGCACCGACCGCTCGCGACAGTACCCGAAAATACGCTCAAATTTTGCGTCGGCGTGATGCTCTCCGCATTCGGGACGTTCTGGACGGGCGAGGGCCTCCATGTGGAATGGCCCGGAGCCGATCTCATTTTGCTCGCGCTCATCGCCGGGTACGGCCTCTCAGCAGCACTCGCCTACGCGATCGCGCGCAAGAGCGTTCGCTCGCGTCGAGCACTCTCAGCAGCGCGATGAACGCGCTCCGCACGGTCGTCCGCGAACTCGTCGGGCTCTTCGTCGAGGATCGCCTCTTCGCGCTCGCCATCGCTCTCTGGCTCCTGGCCACGGGTGCGATCGCCGCGCTCTCCATCGGCACGCCCGAGATCCGAGGGCTCGTCCTCTTTCTCGGCCTGGCCGCGGTCCTCGTCGGCGGTGTGGTACGGGGGGCTCGCTAGCTCCCGGCGAGACCTCGCAAGACGGCTTCGCCAAATTCGGTCGTTCCGAGTGCCACGTCGTCACCGCGCGCGATATCGCGTGTCCGCGCACCGCTCGCGATCGCATGCGCGACCGCCATTTCGATGCGCGCCGCTGCCGGTTCGTCCGCAAGGCTATATCGGCACAGCAAGGCCGCTGAAAGAATCGCCGCGATCGGGTTGGCGATGCCTTTGCCTGCGATATCGGGTGCCGAACCACTGATCGGTTCGTACAGTCCGAAGCGTTTCGTGCCGTCCGCGCTCGCACCGAGCGTCGCACTCGGGAGATTGCCGAGCGATCCCGTGAGAATTCCGGCTTCGTCGCTGAGAATATCGCCGAATGTGTTTTCCGTAAGCATCACGTCGAAGCGTTGGGGGTCGCGGACGAGCTGCATCGCCGCGTTATCGACGAGCACGTGCTCGAGTTCGACGTCGCGATATTCGGCATCGTGAAGTGCGATCACGACGCGACGCCACAGGCGGCCCGTCTCCAGCACGTTCTGCTTGTCGATCGATGCGACGCGGCCGCGACGTTTGCGCGCGAGTTCGAAGGCGACGCGCGCGACGCGCTCGACTTCTGGTGCGCGATAGATGAGCGTATCGGTCGCAGTCTCGACACCATCGACGACGCGCGTGTGCCGCGGTTCGCCGAAATACAAGCCTGACGTCGTTTCGCGCACGACCACGAGATCGAGCGAGCGTACGAATTGCGGTTTGAGACTCGAAGCATCTTCGAGACCCGCGATCATCTTGACCGGCCGCAGATTGGCGAAGAGATCGAACCGTTTGCGCAATTGGAGGATTGCGAATTCGGGGCGCTTGTCGCTCGGCGCCGCATCGTATTTCGGATCGCCGACGGCGCCAAAAAGGATTGCATCGCTTCGCGCGCAGAGCGCATGCGTCGCATCGGGATACGACGTGCCGTCGCGCTCGAGCGGCAAAACGCCGACGTCTCCCGCAACGAAGGTGTCGTCCGGGCGGACGATGCGCAAGACGCGCTCGGCCACCGCCGTGATCTCGGTACCGATGCCGTCCCCCGCGAGGACAGCGATGAGGCTAGACAACGAACGTAAACGGCCGACGCGGCCCCTCGCAATACGCGATAAGCCCGAGCACGGAACCGCGCGTATTCCAGCGATCGACGAGCGCGCCGAGCGCCTCGACGTCGCTTTGCGGGAGCAAAATCGCGAGTGAAAAATGCGCCCCGCGCGCGGGCATCGGTACGATGCGACGCGATGCGAGCCCGAGCCCCACGCAGTCGCGCCAGAGCGAGCCGAGCGCTTCGGTCAACGGCGCATCACCTTCGAAGACGGGTAGCCGTGTGGCGCTCGTCGCGCATTCGCTCACTCGAGCGACATAGGCGCCCGAGCCCGGTGCGACGTGCGGACCCGCGTAGACGTGCACGGCGCACTCACGCTTCGATCCCACGCGCGCGAGCGCACGCGTCCAACGCGCCGCAGATTCAAGCGCGTGCGCCTCGAGCGCGCCCGAATGCGGGAAGACGGTCAACAACTTCATCGGTAAGATATCTCCACCCGCAGCGAGCCGATCGACGGCGCGTTCGAGCGCGCGCGCTTCGGTCGCGAGCCAGGAGGCATCGACGCGTTTGCGCGCGATCTCGTCGCGATCGTACGCATCTTGATCGACGAAGGTCACCACGAGCGCGATCGATCCGTAGCGGACGGATTGGACGCGTCGCCCATCGACGTTGACGCGCCGACCGGCGAGCGCTGCGTTTGCGATGCCGAGCAGTAGCACCGCGCGACCCACGGGATAGACATTCGATCGCGAACCGGTCGAGCCACGCGTTGCGGGTACGGTTGCCATCGAGGTTCGGTTACACGTCCGCCGTTGCGTGTGTCCCGTTGCGCGATGGTACGCCATCGGGAGCGTCGACGTTCGATCGCGGCGTCGTCCGATCGAGCAACGCGAGATGCGTCATGAGCAGGCTGCGCAATTCGCTCTTGGCTTTCTCAGCCGTTTCGAGCGCGCGCTGTTGTTCGCGTCGCGCTTCGATCGTCCGATCGCCGTACGCCGCGATCTCGGTCTCGACGCCGAGTCGCGCCTCTTTTCGGATGAGATCTGCTTCTTTGTGCGCGCTCGCTTTGACTTCGTCGGCCGTTCGTTGCGCGAGCAGCAACGTGTTGTGAAGGGATTCTTCCATCGCTTTGAAGTGACTGATACGTTCGCGCAGATCGCCGATCTCGGCTTCGAGTGCGGCGCGCTGATGCGCTTCGTCTTCGAGCGTTTCGATGATCTCGTCGAGAAACTGATCCACATCGGATGGATCGTATCCCGTCATTTTCTTCTTGAACTGTTTGTGCTGGATATCGACGATCGTTATCTTCGCCATACGCTAGCCTCGGCTCGTCATGAAATCGAAAGACGGATCGGCCGCGAGCGTCTCGCGAATGCCGTCGGAATTGACGCTCGTCCCCGGCGGAACCACGAGATACATGGCATCCGCGAGTTTTTGAATCTTCCCGTCGAGTGTGTAGGCGACGCCGCTCGTGAAATCGACAACGCGCTGCAAGAGCGTGCGATCGACGCCTTGGAGATTGAGGATCACCGTCTGGCGTCCGCGTAACGCGTCCGCGATCTCGGTGACGTCGGCGAATGCGCGCGGCGCGAAGAGGCTTACCTCGCCGCTCGTGCCGGTGCGCTTCTCGCGCGCGGAGAACGCGACGACGTTACGTTTGGGGACCGGGGCGCTGCCTTCGCGCACGTCCTCGAACTCCTCCTCATCTTCGTGGAGGGAGAAAAACGAGCCGATTTTGTGAAGCACGCTCGGCTTTTGGACCCGGACTTCATCCTCGTCGTGTTGGTTCATAGGCCTCCTTCGCTCGTGGTGCGGCTTCCGAAGACAGCGGTTCCGATGCGCACCATCGTCGACCCGCTAGCGATCGCTTCATCGTAATCGCCCGACATCCCAATCGAGAGCGTATCGCCACCGACCGCGGCGAACATCCGCGCTGCGAGCGCGAAAGCCTCCGCAAGTTCGGCACGATTCTCCGAGTTCGGACCGATCGCCATCACGCCCGCAATATCGAGCCCTTCGTCGCGCAACGTCCGTGCGAGTTCGACCGCATCCTGCGGCGCGACGCCGTATCGATCGCTCGGCGAGATATTGATTTGCACGAGCGCGCGCACGGGCTTGCCGAGGGCGAGTGCGGCACGGGCGATCGCGCGCCCCGCTTCGATTCGGTCGATCGATTGCACGACATCGAACGTCTCGACGATCGCTTTCGCTTTGTTCGTTTGAATGTGGCCGATGAAATGCTTGCGGACCGTAGCGATACCCGCGAGTTTCGGACGCGCTTCTTGCAAGTAATTCTCCGCAACGTCGCGGAGGCCGCACGCGATCGCATCTTCGACGACATCGCGTGGCTGTTTTTTCGTGACGCCGACGAGTGTTACGGAATCGCTCGCACGGCCCGCGCGTACGGCCGCCGATGCGAGACGATCGCGCATCGCCGCGATCCGTTCGGCGAGCGTATTCGGGCCGTTTTCCGGCAAGACTTCGATGCCGAGTTCCATGAGCGAAAGGCGTTCCGTACGCTAGCGCGCTTTCCTATGAAACCGCATCGGGTTTACGCAACCACGGCGTTCGGCGCGACGTCGGTGCGACGATTACGACGAGCGAATCCAATCGCAAGCCCGGCGCCGATGAGGATCATCGGCAACGCGAGCAATTGGCCTCCGGTAAGCGGGCCGACCGCGAGATCGGTTTGGCGCCAAATCTCCGCAAGCGAACGCGTCACGCCGTAGAGCGCGAACCACGTCCATGCGACGACGCCGTCCGGGGGACGCTTGCGATACAGCACGTACACGATCGGCAACACCGCGATGTCGAGCAACGATTCGAAGAGTTGCGACGGATAGCGAAAGCCATCGGCGCCGGGAAACTTCAAACAGTACGGGCGATCGGGAACGCACACGTTACCCAAGAGTTCGTCATTGATGAAGTTGACGACGCGCGTGAGCGCGAGGCCGACCGGCAAGAGCATGACGACTTCGTCGGCGAGGACGCTGAACGTGAGCCCCGGATGCTTCCGAATGAAGAACGCGATCGCGACGATGACGCCGAGCATCCCACCGAAAAATCCCATCCCACCGTTCCACACCGCAATAACGTTGATGAGGCTACGCGGCAGATCGCCGAAGTAAAGCGCTGCGTCGTGTTTGGTGACGATGTCGGCGATCACGAAGAAGATCCGGCCGCCGATAAGCACGCCTGCGAGTGCGTATACGAGAAAATCTTGCACGCCGTCGACGCTGAGGCCGAGGCGACGTCGACCCTCGGGGCGCGCCATCCAGGCTCCGACCGCGAGAAAACCGACGAGATAGGAAAGGCCATACCAATGAACCGCAAGCGGCCCGAGCCGGAACGCGACGGGATCGATATTGGGATACGTGAACCAGTGCTGCACGTCGCGGGGGCTTGCGGTCGGGAAGCCAGCCACCCTGCCGCAAGCGACCTCGAACAGCCGAAACTTCCAGGCCAGTCCCAGAAATAGGCGTTCCGCACTCTTTCAAAGGGTCGCCGCGGCTGTCACGATAACGCCGTGCGGGTCCGTCCGCACGCCATTATCTCACTTCGACGGACCACCACAAGGGGAACCGTATGACCAAAGCGACCTGGACCCGCCCGGCTTTCACCGTGACCGGCACCGGATTCGAAGTCACGATGTATCTCGGCACGCAAGGGCGCGCCTAACCACACGTGAGCACCGTGGTCAGCGTTGCGTCCGCTTCGGACCTCGTCGAACGGCTGCGTGCGATCGGGCCGCAACGCTACCACGACAAACACCCGTTCCACCAAAAACTGGTGGCGGGTGAACTTACGGACGCGCAGGTGCGATCGTGGGTCGCCAACCGATATTACTATCAGAAGATGATCCCGCGAAAAGATGCGTACGTGTTGGCTTCGTTACCGACGAGCGCTCATCGACGCGAGTGGATCTCGCGTGTGACCGATCACGACGGCGACGATACGCGTCCGGGCGGCACCGAAAAATGGTTCGCGCTCGGTCGCGCGGTCGGATTGACCGATGCGTATTTGCGGTCGGAGGACGGCGTCGCATCGGGCACCCGTTTCGCCGTCGATGCGTACGTCGAATTCGCGCATCATAAGCCATGGCTCGAGGCGGTCGCCTCGTCACTTACGGAACTCTTCGGCCCGCCGGTAATGGCCGCGCGCGTGAATGCGATCGTCGCGAAGTATCCGTGGATCGCGCGCGAGGGGCTCGCGTATTTCGAAGATCGTTTCGATCTCGCCAAGCACGACGCCGATCTCGCGCTCTCGTGGGTCGTTGAAGCTGCGACGACGGTCGAGCTACAAGACGCCTGCGTCGCCGCATTGCGCTTTAAATGTGACGTGTTATGGTGCATGCTCGATGCGACCGCACTCGACTGCGGCGTCTTTCGATGACGGAGACCACGACGTATCGGCTCGCGCGCGGCATTCGCTTGCGCCGTGAGGCCGATGGTTCGGTTCTGATGCTCGTTCCGGAGGGAATCATCACACTCAACGACACAGCATACGCCGCACTCGAACTCGCCGACGGCGAACGCCCGATCACCGCGATCGCAAGTTTGCTCGCAGCACGATTCGACGCGCCCGATGGAGCGCTCGAAGCCGACGTTGCCGACCTCTTCGAAGACTTCGCCGTTCGTGGATACTTGCTACGGTGATCGCCGTCGTTGCCCCGCCACGATCGCTTTTGTGCGAGTTGACGTACCGCTGTAACCTGCAGTGCCCGTATTGCTACAATCCGCTCAACCTCGGTCGACCGAGCGAAGAACTCTCGGGCGAAGCATGGCTCTCGGTGATCGATCAAGCGACCGATCTCGGCGTCGTGCAGATCGGGTTTTCCGGCGGCGAACCGACGTTGCGACCGCGCGAGCTCGTCGCGATGACGCAGCGCGCGACCGAGCGCGGCGCATATTCGAATCTCATCACGCAAGGCACGTTTCTCGACGATCGGTTACTCGACTCGCTGCTCGATGCCGGGCTCGCCCACGTGCAGATCAGCATTCAAGCCCCCGACCGTGAAGGTGCCGCGCTCATCGCAGGTACGGACGTTCACGAGAAAAAGCTCGAGACGTTACGCCGCGTTGCCAAGCGCGACGTCGCGCTCACCCTCAACTGCGTCTTGCATCGGCTCAATCACGATGCGTTACCTGAAGTGCTCGCGTTTGCCGAGCGGGAAGGCATCCGCCGTCTCGAGCTCGCGAACGTGCAATTCTACGGGTGGGCATTTAAAAATCGTGCGGCGCTCATGCCTTCGCGCGAGCAGGTAACGCAGGGCGCGGCGCTCGTCGATGCGTTTCGCGAACGCATGCATGGCCAGATGGAGATTACCTACGTTCTCCCGGATTATTTCGAAGAGCTTCCCAAACCATGCATGCACGGCTGGGGCCAACTCGCACTCACCGTGACACCCGACGGCCGGGTCTTGCCGTGTCCCGCGGCCACGTCGATCACGACGCTCGCATTTCCGAATGTCGCGCAGAGCTCGGTACGGGACGCGTGGTACGATTCCGACGCGTTTTCACGCTATCGCGGCACCGCGTGGATGCCCGAACCGTGTCGCTCGTGCGATCGCAAAGAAGAAGACTTCGGCGGTTGTCGCTGTCAGGCGTTCTTGCTGACGGGCGATGGCGCAGCGACCGATCCCGCGTGTGCGAAAAGTCCCGATCACCACTTGGTGGCCGCGTATCGCGACGCGGAACCGGGCGTTGCTTGGTCGCCCCGTCGTGCCGAAGCACTGCGGTGATCGTCCGCGTTCTCGGGTCGGCGGCGGGGGGCGGCGTTCCGCAATGGAATTGCGCGTGTGCGAATTGCACGGCTGCGCGCGAGGGTGACGCGCCGCATCGGTCGTCGTCGTCGTTCGCGGTCTCGGCGACGGGCGAACGCTTCTGGCTCGTTAACGTCTCGCCAGACGTCGCGCAGCAGATCGAATCCTACGCACCATTACAGCCGCGCATGGGACGTGGCACCCCGATCGCGGGGATGCTTCTCACCGATGCCAACGTCGATCATCTCGGCGGGCTTGCCGTGCTCCGTCAAGCGGGAGACCACGCCTTCAGCATCTACTCGACGCCGACCGTCCGCGCACTCGCGACCGCGCAAGAAGCCTTCGCCACGTTCGCATCGCCGCCGCATCGCTGGAATGCCGTCGTGCCTGGCGAGAGCTTCGTGCTCGACGATGCGCTCTCGGTAGACGTGATCCCGATGTCCGGTCTCACGCCTGGATACGCCGGACGCGTCCCGCGCAGCGATGCCGTGGTCGCCTACGCGATCACGGATATGGCTTCGAACGAGCGCGTGCTCTTCGCACCGGTTTTTATGGACGTCACGCCGGCACTCGTAGAAGCCGCGACCGTCGCGCACGCCGCGTTCTTCGACGGCTCGTTTTGGTCGGATGATGAACTCGATGACGTCGGTGTCGCAAAGGCGGCGAGATCGCTCGGCCACGCTCCCGTCGGCGGCCCGAAGGGATCGCTCACGTTACTCCGGGGCTTGCCGCCTGGCGCACGACGATTCTACGCCCACCTCAACAACACAAATCCGCTGTTGGACGAAAAGTCGGACGCAGCACGCGAATTGCGCGCCGCTGCGTTCGCAATCGCTCACGATGGCCTCGAACTTCGTTTCGGAGCGAGCCTGCGCTCACCCGACCCAGTCGTCTTGTTCTAGGCTGCCGAAGACGCGAGCGAATCGACAAAGGCTCGTTCACATGCGTGTGTGATTTCCGATCCCAGCGTCGAGAGCCGTGCCGCCAATGCCAGCAGTACATCGATATCGCCATCCGCGCGGCGGATGTCAGCTGATATGGTCGCGAGTTCGCTCGCGGCGGAGCGGAGGTTGGTGATAACCATGATAATACGAATCGTACGTCCGGACCGCGACAACGTTTCATCGTTTTGTCTCGATCCTACTTTGGGCGGCCTCGTGCGAGGGATGACCTCTTTTTTCGTTATTGGGAAGAAACGGCCTTCTCCGCAACCGTGGCCACCCGTAAGCCGCCGCACAGGCAACCGCCCTACGGTCGCGTAGACTGACGGACGTGCATCAACTCAACATCCTTACGGCGTTCCTGGCGGGCTTGGTCTCGTTCATCTCGCCGTGCGTGCTACCGCTGGTCCCGAGCTATCTCTCGTTTCTAACGGGCACGAGCCTCGAAGATCTCAAAGCCGAGACGACAGCCGCGGCCAAAGCCCGCGTGATCGCGCACGCGCTCGCGTTCATTAGCGGCTTTACGATCGTCTTCATCGCCCTCGGACTTTCGGCGAGCGCGATCGGCGGCATCTTCACGAGCAACAAACGGCCCGTGGAAATCGTGGGCGGACTCATCATCATCGTACTCGGCTTACAGATGATGGGCATCTTGAAAATTCCGGCTTTGATGATGGATAAGCGCATGCATATCACGCCGAAGAAACGCTCGCTGTGGGTCTCGTTCGTCGTGGGCATCGGCTTTGCTGCGGGTTGGTCGCCGTGTATCGGGCCGATTCTCTCCGGAATCATTTTGCTCGCTTCTCAAGAGAAGGTGCCGCAAGCCACCTTTCTGCTCTTCATGTACTCGATGGGGCTGGCGGTGCCGTTCCTCATCACTGCCGCCGCGATCACACAGGCCCTGGGTGCCCTCAATCGGATCAAACGCTATCTCCCCGTTATCGAAGCGACGTCGGGTGCGATTCTCGTCGCGACCGGATTCGTCGTCGCGACGGATCAATTCACGCGCGTCGCGGGCTTCTTCTACCAGTACGTCAAACCGCCGAGCCTGTAGTGGGACGTTTTTGGCTCGCGGCAGTCGCCGCATTCGCGATCGATCAATACACGAAGCACATCATCGCAACGGGGTTCGTCCCGGGCGAAAGTCGCCTCGCGATCCCGCACCTGCTCTACTGGACATACGTCCAAAATCATCGCGGCGCGTTCGGACTCTTCGGGTCGCAAGCATGGCTGCTCGTGGGCATGTCACTTGCGGTGCTCGCGGTCTTCTGGTTCGCGTTTCGAGATGCGGCAGCGCAATCTGCGCTCGTGCGCATCGCCTTCGGAGGCATCGTCGGCGGTGCCATTGGTAATATCGTCGATCGCTTTCACTACGGTTTCGTTGTCGATTTCGTCGATCTGCGGTGGTGGCCGGTTTTCAATGTCGCCGATTCGTGCATCACCGTCGGCGTCGCGCTCCTGATTCTGGGCTCGCTCAAACGCGAGAACGCGAAAACGCCGATCGGGACCGCGCAATAGAAACGCCCGCGATCCCGACCCACGTCGTGACGGAAGCGGAAGCGGGAGCCCGCTGCGACGTCGCAATCGCTCGGGTCACGGGCGCTTCACGAGGCCAAGTCGCCGATGCCATCCGTGCGGGCCGCGTGCGCCTCAATGGTGTAGCACCGAAGCAAGCGACACCCGTAGCGGCGGGCGACGTGCTCGAATTCGCAATCCAAGAACGCCTCAAGCTCGACGCGAAACCCGAAGACATCGCCCTCGATATCGTCTTCGAAGACGACGTGTTACTCGTAGTCGATAAGCCCGCGGGAATGGTCACGCATCCCGCACACGGCGCGCGCGACGGCACGCTCGTCAACGCGCTCCTCGCGCACGCGCAGAATCTGCCGGGCGACCCCTTGCGGCCGGGGCTCGTGCATCGCCTCGATCGCGATACGTCGGGATTACTCGTGGTCGCCAAGACCGAAGCCGCACTCGCGGCGCTCGGAAAATCGATGATGCGCCGCCAGATCGGCCGGACGTATCTCGGACTCGTACAGGGTATTCCGACGCATCCCAAGGGCACGATCGATGGGGCGCTCGGCCGCGACCCGCACAACCGCCTCAAACACGCGATTCGCGCGGATGGCAAACCGGCCGTGACTCATTACGAGGTACGCGAACGCTTTCGCGATTCCGTGGAATGCATGTTCGTCCTCGAGACCGGACGTACGCATCAAATTCGAGTCCATATGATGGCGCTCGGCTATCCGATCTTTAACGATCCCGTCTATGGCAAGATCGACGCACGCGTCGACCTGCCCGGGCAAGCCCTCCACGCATGGCGGCTTACTTTCACGCATCCCGTCACGGGCGAAGCCCTCGCCTTCGAAGCGCCACCGCCGGTCGATTACGTCGCTGCCGTCGAGGCGCTGCGGAAAACCTAGTGCCCGGCATCTTCACGCTGCGCGCGACCGATGGCGCCGCGCGGAGAGGCACGCTCGCGCTCGCGCACGGCGACGTCGAGACGCCCGCATTCATGCCCGTCGGTACTGCGGCGACGGTCAAAGGTTTAACACCGAATGATTTGCGTGATTTCGATGCGCGCATCATCCTCTCGAACACGTATCATCTCATGCTACGGCCGGGCGGCGAGACGATTGCCGAGATGGGCGGCTTGCACGCGTTCATGGCCTGGGATCGCAACATCCTCACCGACAGCGGTGGCTTCCAAGTCTTCTCACTCGAATCGCGGCGCGAGCTTTCCGACGATGGCGTGCGCTTCCGCTCGCATCTCGACGGCAGCGCGCATGAGTTCACGCCGGAGAACGTGGTCGCATTTCAAGAACGACTCGGAGTCGATGTCGCGATGGCGCTCGACGTCTGCGTGAAATTACCGACGACGCCCCAAGATGTGGCTGAGGCCGTGCGTCGTACGACGCTCTGGGCGAAGCGCTGTATGGCTGCGCGAACGCGTCCGGCAACCGCGCTTTTCGGCATCGTACAGGGCGGGCTCGACGAAGCGATGCGCGAGCGCAGCGCGCGCGATCTCATCGCACTCGATTTTCCCGGCTATGCAATCGGGGGGCTCTCCGTCGGCGAATCGCGCGAAGATCTCTATCGCATGGCGCGATTTACCGCGTCGCTCTTACCCGCCGACAAGCCACGGTATCTCATGGGCGTCGGCACCGTGCGCGATCTCATCGCCGCAATCGATGGCGGCGTCGACATGTTCGATTGCGTTTACCCCACGCGCTGCGGCCGTAACGGTCGCGCACTTACGCGTGCGGGAGATCTCGCGATCCGCAATGCAACCTTCGCACGCGATCCCGGTCCGATCGATCCGACGTGCGCTTGCGCGGTCTGCACGACATACTCGCGCGCGTACATCTCACATCTCTTTCGTGCCGATGAAATGCTCGGCCCGCGCTTACTCTCATACCACAATCTCGCGCTCCTCGCCGCACTCATGGCCGACGCGCGTACCGCAATCGCGAACGGAACGTGGGCATCGTTTCGCGATTCGATCGTGCCGGTCACGACGGGCGCGGCCGCCCTACCAGGGTAAGGGCGCTCCCTCGTACGTGAGGAACTGGCCCGACGTCGCAAGCGTGAGACCGTCGATCACCGTCATCATGCCTGCGACGGACTGCGCGATTTCGAGCGGCGCTTCGTCGCCGCCCATACGCGTGCGAACCCATCCCGGATGCAACGCGAGCACCGCGATCTGGCGATCGCGCAGCTCGTTCGAAAGAATTTTCGAGAACATGTTGAGCGCGGCTTTGCTCATCGAATAGACGAGCCCCCACGAGCTCGTCGCGCGTTCGATCGAGCCGAGCGTCGAAGAGATATTAACGATCTTACCTCCGTCGCGTACGCGCCCGGCGAGTGCCTGGGTCACGAGGACGGGCCCGAGCGCGTTTACGCGCATGATCTCCGCACTCGTCACTTCATCGATCTCACCGAAGGACGTCCAACTCGCAGTACCTGCATTATTCACGAGCACATCGAGCATAATATCGCGCGACGCAAGCGCTTCGGCGAGAGCGGCGATCGACGTCGCGCTCGCCACGTCGACTGCGATCACCTCGATGCGATCGTCACATCGCCGTGCCGCTGCGTGCAGATCGCTCGCGGTCGACGCATCGCGGGTGGTCGCGATAACGCACGTGTCGTGACGAGACGCGAAGTGTTCGGCGAGTGCGAGGCCGAGGCCGCGGTTTGCTCCGGTAATGAGAACGTTCGGCATACGACGACGGTTCGCACGCGTGCGACACGCGGCCTATCGGTGAAACATCGAAGCACCCTCGCCGTATCTGGTCACGTGTTGACGTTTGCGACGCACCGCACGCTTCGAGCGATGCTCTTCCTATCGGTAGGTTTTCTCGCCGCGTTTCCGCACGCCGCGGCGGCGACGACCGATCGCAATGCGTCGTTCACCGCAACGATCGTCGAGGTGCCGCCCACGGGCTTCGATCTCGCGTCTCAACCGTGGTCGCAGGCCCAACCGATCGCCGATTTCGAGAACATCACGACGCAGAGTCCTGCGACGAAAAATCCGACAACGGCACGCATCGTCTTCGATCGCAATAACGTATACGTCGCGATTCATGCGGCGCAAACGGGCATCCCGATCGTGCGAACGCAGTCGACGAACAACGTCGGTTTCGGACTCGACGATTACGTGGGCATCGGGCTCGACACGACGGGCAACGGGCAAACGTATTACTTCGAAACGACGCCGAGCGGCGTGCGCTATCAGCAGAGTGCCGAGACGGTCAAATTTTCGCCGCTCTGGAACGCGACCGCGAACGTGACAGGCGGCGATTGGGACGCCATGCTCGTCATCCCGCTCGCGATCTTGCGCACGCAAAACGCGCCGATCCAAACGTGGCGATTCAATCTCGTCCGCCACATCGCGAGCCTCAACGAGAATCAAACGTGGGCGTACGATCGCCTCATGAACGACTACGTCCCGAATTTTTCAGACGTGCGTTATTGGCCGTCGCTCGTGGGCGTGAAAGTTGCCTCGCGCGCCAATCGTCCGAAACCGCGCGCGGAGATCTTCGGCCTCGAGAGCATCGGGCTCGATCGCGACCGCTACCAACAGGCGACGAGCGGATTCGCCCGGCAGGGTACGCGACACGTCGGCCTCGATGCGAACGTTCCGATCACGAGTACGATTTCGTTCGTCGGAGCGCTCGCACCCGATTTCTCAAACGTCGAGATCGATCAACAGACGATCTCGCCGCAAGAATTTCGTCGCGGCCTCTCCGAGTATCGTCCGTTCTTCTCCCAAGGTGCCGATTTTTTTATCCCGGTCGGAAACTTCGCGGTGAACGGACCGCCGAATTCGATCTTTTATTCGCCGAGCATCGGACCGTTCGACCGCGGTACGAAGCTCGAGGGGAGCTTCGGCGCACAATCGTTCGGCCTCCTCAACGTCGCCGGTGCCGGATTCAACGATTCCGTCCTCGGCTACCAGCACGTCACGAGCGATCGAGGATTCGGTTACTCATTGCAAGCCGTTAGCGCGCATCACGCAGATGGAAACCTCACCGCATTTCCCGCTGCGATCGACGATGTCACCTATAATTTTTCGGCGAGCAACTCGAACCGAACGACGGGCTTCGGCGAAGCGCTCAATTATGGGAGCGAACGCGGGAGCGTTACGAACACGACGCCACGACTCGCCTACAAATCGGAAAATCTCGTCAGCCTCATCAAACCGAATTATCAAATCTTCTTGACCTACCGCGATGTCGGTCCGAAATGGAATCCGATCGATGGCTTCACGAGCCTCGCCGATATTCGCGGGCCGGGGGCACTCGTCGGTTTTTCAACGATTCCCGGAGGGGCGAGTGTGATAAAAAAAGCGGGTCTCTTTTTTTTCGGCGATCGGCTTCTCGATCGTTCGGGCGCCACGCATCAGTCCGATTTTTTCATGAACGCCGACGTGACGTTCAAAAATCTCATCCATCTCAACTTCGGACCGTCGACGAGCGCGCTGCGCCTCTACGACGGAGGCACGTCGCTCGTGGGATACGACGGCGGCTATCGTAACGGCGTCACGGTCCCGTTTAATTCCGATAGCGTGAGCCTCGGCTATAAAGACGGCACGCCGACTCCCTACGACGCGTCGCTCTCGTGGGGCCCCTTCGAAACATTCGATGGAAACGGTTCGCCGCGCTCGACGTATGTCAGGCAATATTCGCTCTCGACGTCGCGCCCTGTTGGGTCGAAATTCACCGCGAGTGCCGAGATCGACGGAACGCTCGAGGCATTTCCGACAACGATGATGACACGCTCCGCATACGACGGTCAGACGTTGCGACGCTTCTCGCTCGGCGAAGCGTTCGGCAACGAATCCAATCTCTCGCTTTCCCTACGATCCATCAACGGTCGCGGCGGCTTCGGCAACCCGGGAATCAACGTCTCAGCGAGCTATCATCAGCGCTTTACCAATGCGGGCGAACTCTTCATCAATTACGGCACGCCGGCGGCAAACTCCACGATCCAACGCGTGGTCGTCAAATACGTCCTTCGTTTTGGGAGCGGCTCGGGGACATAGCCGCGTTCGCGATATCCGCGAGATCGTATGCGATCGTCAGCGGTGCGTGATCGGAGAAACGTCGTGCCGTGTAGATCGATGCTTCACGCGCGAGCCCCGCGAGGTTCGGCGAGACGAGTTGGAAATCGATCCGCCATCCGAGGTTGTTTTCAAATGCTCCGGGCCAATTCGACCACCACGTATAGCGCTTGGGCGCGGGATCGACTTCACGAAACGCATCGATCCAGCCGAGTTCTTCGGTTACCGTATCGAGCCACGCGCGTTCGTGCGGAAGATGTCCCGTCACGCGCGCGTTTTTGACCGGATCGTACGTATCGATCGCGCGATGCGCGACGTTGAAATCGCCGCAGAGCACGTGTCGCCGACCGTCCGAACGCATCGCGGCTAGCGAGACGAGGAAACGTTCGAGAAAGCCGTTCTTGACATCTTGGCGTGCGGGTCCACTCGTGCCCGAAGGCACGTAGAGCGACGCGATGCTCAGGTCGTCCCAATCGAAACGAAGGTACCGTCCTTCAGCATCGAGATCGGGCATCCCGAGCCCGCGTACGATCGCATCGGGCGGCCGTTTCGCATAGATCGCGACGCCGCTGTAGCCTTTCTTTTGCGCATCGACGAAGGCGTATGCGTACGTGTCGAGATCGAGCGCTTCGGATGGGACTTGATGTTCCTGCGCCTTGGTTTCTTGAATGCAAAGCACGTCGGGCGAGACGTCGCGGAGCCACGAAAAAAAGCCCTTGCGCGCCGCCGACCGGATTCCGTTTGCGTTGAACGTCATGACGCGGAGCATCGTGAAGCCCTTCGACGTAACGAGCGCGGAACGTCTCGACGCCGGTCTGCCCCGGCCGGCTCGCCGTTGCGAAGGCGAATCCGACGTGATACGTTTCCGACATGACCCGTCGCGTTCTCGCACGCCCGGTCCACCTGCCTTGACGTGAGCGACGTCTTCGGTGAACTTCTGCGCGACTTTCGGCGCGCCGCCGGGTTATCGCAAGAGGCGCTCGCCGAACGCGCGCGCCTGAGCCCAGGAGCGATCAGTACGCTCGAACGAAGCGCGCGTCGCGGCCCACAACACCAAACGCTTTCCCTCATTGCAGAAGCCCTCGAACTCGGCCCTGCGGATCGCGAGCGCCTCGAACTCGCCGCGGCCGTCGGTCGGCTCCGTTCGCCGCGCGCTCCGACATCCGCGATGGTTCACGCCACGAATACGTCCGCGAGCATCCCGCACAACATCCCAGGAGCCCTCACCTCGTTCCACGGACGCGAACGCGATATCGCCGGCGTCACGCGCTTGCTCGACGAGCGGCGTCTCGTGACGCTCTTGGGCTCCGGGGGCGTCGGTAAAACGCGGCTCGCGCTGGAAATCGCGCGCGAACGCATCGACGCGGGGGCATACCCCGACGGCGTGTGGTTCGCCGACCTCGCGCCCCTGGTCAGTGCGGGGCTCGTCACGACGTCCGTCGCGCGATTGCTCGGCGTGCGGGAACGCGCCGACGAATCGCTCGTAGAGACGATCGCGCGCGCCTTCGCGGAGAAACGCGCGCTGCTCGTGCTCGACAACTGCGAGAACGTGCTCGACGAATGCGCGCGACTTACCGAGACGCTGCTGCAACGGGTAGCGTCCCTCACCGTGCTCGTGACGACGCGCGAGGCGCTTCGCGCGGAGGGCGAATGTATCTTCCGCGTCGAGCCGTTGCCGGCGTCCGATGCGGGCGGCCCCGCCATCGATCTGCTCGTCAGCCGACTCATCGATGCCGATTTCACGCGTTTTTCGACGCTCACGGACGATGAACGCGCAGGCGTCGCAACGATCGCGCGACGTCTCGACGGCGTTCCGCTGGCACTCGAACTCGCCGCCGGTCGCGCTCGCGATCTCACGCTCGCGCACATCATCACGGGACTCGACGAGCGCTTCGCGCTACTCTCTTCGGGGCGGCGGACCGCGCCCGAGCGTCAACTTACGTTGCGCGGCATGATCGACGGCAGCTTTGCATCGCTCGATGCGACGCAGCGCCGCATCTTCGCCCGTCTCGGACTCTTCGCCGAAGCGTTCACACCCGAAGCGGCGGCCGCCATTTGTGCCGACGATCCGACCGTCGTGCGCGACGCGCTCGCGGCACTGATCGCGAAATCGCTCGTGACGGTCGTCGAGGATCGCGAGGGTCGCCTGCGCTACCGACTGCTCGAGACGATGCGCGCTTACGCGCGCGACCGTTTGCGCGAGGATGGCGACGAAGACACCCACGCCGCACGCTTCGCGCGCCACTATCTCGCCGTCGCGATGGCGGCGGATGCTCGCTATGGTCGCATCAGGAACGTCGATTTCGTCGCATCGGTTCGCGACGACCTCGAGCAGTTTCGCGCCGCACTCGCGTGGGCGTTCGGCGAAGGCAACGCGCCGCAACTCGGGGTCGAGCTCGCGGGCGCCATGGGCTGGATCTACCGACAGCTAGCGCTCGAGCGTGAAGGCGTCACGTGGGTCGAGCGCGCGCTCGCCGTCGTATCGCCAGGCGATTCGCGCGCGATCGGCAGACTGCAGATGGCGTTGAGCTTTTTTTGTTTCAACATCGGGAGCATGAAGCGCGCGCTCGATGCCGCGAGCGCGGCCACGGCAGCCTATCGCCGCGTCGGAGCGAGGGCCGAACTCGCGTGGTCGCTCACACAGGAAGCACTCTGCGCGTATCGTTACGGGCGATTCGACGACGTCCGCATTGCAAGCGACGAAGCCGTCTCCGAAGCGCGCGCGTCCGGCGACGTCTTCCGACTCGCGGGCGCCCTCAACGCATCGGCACTCGCGATTCCCGCGAACAACTCGCAGCATCGCCTCGACGTTCTCGAAGAAGCGATCCGCTGCTATCGCGCGTCGGGCGATGCCGACGCGATCGTGCCGAGCGCACATCTTGCGGCCGCATATTTCGAAGCCGGAAATGTCCAGCGTGCGTACGAGATCGGCATCGAGGTCGCGGAGATGGCGCGCCGCGGCCAAGATCGATCGACGCTTTCATCCGCATTGATCAACGTGGCGGCATACGCGCTGACGCTCGACGAGACCGCATTCGCCGAACGCGCCTCGCGCGAAGCGCTGACGCTCGTGCGCGACCTCGGCAAGACGCTCAACGCCATGTGCGCGCTGCAACATCTCGCAACGGTCGCCGTCCGCGCGGGCGACGGCACGCGCGCCGCACGGCTCGCCGGTGCTGCAGATGCCCTCTATCGCGATTTCGATCTCCGACGCGAGCCGATGGAACAGATGCTTTATGACCGTACGATCGACGAATCGCGGGAGATCATCGGCGAGCCGCGCCTGAGCGCCGAACTCGCTGCAGGCGCGGCCCTGGATCTCGATGTGGCGATTGCCGAAGCACTCGCACCGCTCGGTGCGGCGCTATCGTCTTCCCCGATACGATGATCGCACGATCCGATGCGTCGGCCGTTCCGACGTCTCCGACGCCGCGCGCCCGGTCGGTGAAATCCAAACGCGCGTGTGCGAGCGCGAGTGAGGCCGATGCGGCGCTGGGCGATCCGAACGCGACGAACGCGATGGCGACACGTGCGACTTGCCGATACTCGGGCGGGACATCGAAGGCCGATGCCGCGCTCGATGATGAGCGTGTAGCGATCGGTGCCGTATGCCCCGATTGATCGGAACTTTCGCACCGTTGTGGGCAAGGTGACTCGTCGGTTCGCAACCGCCTTCGGTCATCGCACGTACCGCGGGCGAGACGTTCGCCGCCCCCCTACGTGAACGCTCGCAGGCGTCTTGAACCCGGCCGAGATGACACCATCGACGTCGGCTTCGCCGAGCGATTCGACGCGCTCAACGACGGCCGCCGTGCCATCCGAAGCCGCAGCGGTCGAAGCTGACGCGGCTTCGGGACGGCCGTAAGCACCGATACGGACCGATCGGCTGACGGGATCCATAAGGTACGTTTTTCCCAGATCCAGTTTGACGATCAGCGTCGTCGCGCCGCCGGGCTCCTCGATACGGACCCAGCCGTTTGCACCAATGGTATAGTACCGTAGTGTTTCGCGTGCGTACGATACGAGTCGTTCGGGCGCAGGTTGCTGCCCTACGCGCGCACGTGCGTTTGGAAAACTGTTCTTGAATTCATTTTGCGCGTTGAGGAAATCGGAGGGCAACACCGTGCCGGTCGGCGAGACGCGCGGTAACAGATAGGTCTGGAGCAGCGTGTCGAACCGTCGGCTACCGGCGAGGCCCATGCCGTTTGCGATGGGAGACGATCTTCCCAACGCCGTCGGCAAGACAGAGGAGACGGCCGATCTCGCCACTCCGGAAAATATCCCGCTCGCCCCCGAAAGTGTATCGAAGAAACGGCTCCGCTTCGGCGCGGCGGTATTTGCCCGTTCGTATAGACGTGATCGATGTCGTCACGTCGGTGATCGCGATTCCGCGCGACGGTCGCGACGATGATCTTTTCGATGTGTTTCGTGCGTTTCATCGGGCTTGCGCTACAATCGTTCGACGAAAAAGCGCAGCGCATCGATCGCTCGCGCTTTATTCGCCGTTCCACCTAAGAGCGAAACGACAATCGTGGAACGACCCTTGAGTGCGCCCGCGACGAAGCCGAGATCGTTCTGATAGTACGCTCGTTCGCCAATGCCGTGCAATTTGGCGAAATCACGAGCAGCACGATGCGGCTCGTAATAGCGCGCGGGCGCGACTTGCACGAGCACGGACGCGCCGTCGCCGCTCGCTCCACCTTCCGTCCACTGACACTGACCCGACTGCGGTTTCCCGAGGTACTCGGGGGCAACGTGCACGTCGCGCCCGACCCACGCGCGCAGATTCGCGGCGCTCGGGAGCGCGCACAACTCGCCCTTCGCTTGCGCGACGATCGGCATCGTCGAAAGAACTGCGAACGTTGCGAGCGCGGTCGCAAAAAGACTTCGCTTCATGTGGAGATCCCCTTCGAGCGTCGCATGGCGGCGACGAGCACGGTTGACACGATACAAATCGTACGCGCGGCTCTCCATACGAACCAGCGCCGAACGCAATCGTGCTAGGTATTCGTACGAGTCGTCTGTGGCCGATTGCCGTTCGTCGTGCGAACCTCCGAAGGAACCACGTCGACTGAGTTTTGGTGGCAGAATCCCGCGTGCTCGCACGGCGAACCCACCTACGGCACCTCAGCGCGTTCGCGAACAAGTTATGCGTGACCGAATACGCTGCACCCACGCTCGACATCGTCTATTACTAAAGTAAAGGACCGATCATGACCGTACGAACGACCGCGAAGGTATCCGCAATGCTCCTCGCACTGCTCCTCGGCGGCGAAGCCGGATCCGCACTCGCCGCCCCTAAACCCACGCCCGTTCCCGGCGGAGCCAATGCGGCCGCCGGCGTGAGCGGCACGCTCGCACAAACGCTTTTCAACGGGACACTACGTCTGCGCGCGATGTCGCTCAAAGACGCCACGCCCGCGGACAAGGTGCATCCCAATGCAACAGGCGAGCGAGCTCTCGTCTTTCACGCGATCGTCAGCAACGGGACGCATCACGAGAACCATGGGTTCTTCGATGCCACGCTCTCCGACGCGGACGGCATCACGGTCACCGGACGTCCGCTCGACGACGGCTGGAGTCTCGAACAAGGCGCGGCCGCGCGCACCGCATCGGGCTTCTCGGTGCCGGCCAACTTCGCGCCGACCAAACTCGTGCTCCGACAAGCTGCGGCACCGCACGATCGCGCGTTCCGAATCACCATCCGAACGATCGATCTGCCGGCAACGAGCGCACAGCCCGCACCTTAACGTTGACGCGCGACCAACCGATCTGATAGCGTCGACCGATGCCGCCGCAACCGCCCCTGCGTATCGGACGCTTCCATTACGCGTGGCTCGTCGCGGCGACGACGTTCCTCGTGCTCATCATCGCCGCCGGCGTGCGCTCGACGCCGGGGGTGCTCATGCTACCGATCGAGCTCCAGATGGGCTGGAGCGCGCAGACCGTTTCCTCCGCCGCCGCGATCAACATCGCGCTCTTCGGACTCATCGGGCCCTTCGCCGCGGCTTTGATGCAGACGTTCGGCGTCCGGCGCACGATGGTGCTCGGCTTGTTGCTCGTCTCCGCTTCGGTTGCAACCGCGGGCTTCGCACGCGAACCGTGGCAACTCATCATCACGTACGGTATCGGCGCGGGGACGGGACTCGGAATGCTCGCGATGGTGCTGGCAGCGACGATCGCCAATCGCTGGTTCGTCGCGCAACGCGGCGTCGTCACGGGCGCGCTCATGGCCGCGACGGCGACGGGACAACTCATCTTTTTGCCCGTGCTCGCACTCGCGGCCGAACACTTTGGTTGGCGCAGTGCGACGTGGATCGTCGCCTCGGCCGCGCTCGCGACGATCGTGCCCGTCGTCGCATTCATCCGCGACCGTCCGAGCGACGTGGGCCTCCTGGCGCTCGGCGCGACGGAAGCGAGCGTCGTCCCCGTTCGCGGCGGCAATCCGCTCGCGATCGCACTAGGATCGTTGCGACGCGCTTCCTCGTCGCCGTCGTTTTGGATTCTCGCAGGGACGTTCTTCATCTGCGGCGCGAGTACGAACGGTTTGATCGGCACGCATTTTATCGCGGCCTGCGGCGATCACGGCATCGCTGAGATTCCCGCAGCCTCGATGCTCGCCGCAATGGGCATCTTCGATCTCATTGGAACGACGGCATCGGGGTGGTTCTCCGATCGTCTCGATAACCGTATCCTGCTCTTCGTGTATTATGGATTGCGCGGCCTCTCGCTTCTCGCATTGCCGTTCGCGCTCGACGCATCGTTCGGCGGCCTTTGGATATTCGCGATCTTCTACGGCCTCGACTGGATCGCGACCGTTCCACCGACCGTGCGACTCGCGACGCAAGCCTTCGGCACCGAAGAAGGGCCGATCGTCTACGGTTGGATCGGCGCGGCGCACCAGCTCGGCGCGGGTGCGATCGCGTTCGGCGCGGGATCGATTCGCACGGCGTTCGCGAGCTACACGCCCGCCTTCGAAATCTCGGGCCTCCTTTGCCTCGGGGCGGCGTTCGCAGTGCTCGCGTTGCGCGCTGTTCCGCGCGCGCGCGTCGCGACGGCATGAAGCCGCGTGTGTATCCGATGAGTCGGCGAATCCTCGCCATCGCGGGCGCGATCTTCTTCGTCGTCTTCGCGGGCGCTCTCGCGATCGTGAGCGTGCGTCATAGCAACGGGGCGACGTCACGATCGTCACGATTCATCGACACGTCGGCGATGCTCGGCACACCGCTCGTTCCCCCGAAAACCGTCATCGACGCGATGCTTCTCGACGGTCGCAGTCGACCGACGCACGTCATCGACGGCAAGACGCCGACGACGATGATCTTTTTTGGCTATACGCATTGTCCCGACATGTGTCCGCTCGCGCTCGCATCGCTCGGACGCGCGTATCGCATGCTCTCGCACCGAGCACGCGAGCGAACGCGCATCGTCTTTATCACCGTCGATCCCGCGCGCGACACGCCCGCCGTCGTCGCGCGCTATACGCGAACGTTCGATCCCCACATCGTCGGGCTCACCGGAGACGCAGCGACGCTCGCACGCGTTCGCGATGCCTTTGGCGTGCGCGTCGACGCACGCACGCACGAGATCTCGCACGGTACGACGGTCTTCGCCGTCGACGAGACGCAACACGTAATTCTCGTGTATCCGCCCGATACGACCGCGAAGGACTTCGCACACGATCTCACGCTACTCGGTACGTGATGCCATGGACTACGATCGGTTCCGTACTTCTCGCACTCGCCGTGCTGATCGGTGCGTTCGGTGCGCACGCGCTGCGCGATCGACTCGACGCCTACGCGAGCGGGATCTACGAACGCGCCGTCTTCTATCACTTCGTCCATGCGCTCGGCATCCTCGCAGTCGGTATCGCGATCGACGCGCACGCGGCTTCGGCGTCGCTGGCTCGCGTCTCAGCCGCGCTGCTGCTTGCCGGCATCGTCGTTTTTAGCGGAAGCCTCTATGCCCTCGCGCTCAGTGGCATCCGCAAACTCGGCGCGATCACGCCGCTGGGTGGGATCGCGCTCGTCGCCGGCTGGGTCACGTTCGCGATCGCCTGCAGCCACCGGTAGCGGTGCACTACCGCACGTAGGACTCGTGCTTCACGGCGGCCGCCGTGGTCGTGAGCAGATGCGGAAAGTAGTTCGCCTCGTGTAGGCGGTGCAGGATGCGATCGACGTCCTCGGGCGAGCGCGTCTCGACCGTGATATCGAGTTCGGCGTTCTTCGAGGTGACATCGCTGAAGAGACGTTGGTGCATGACGTCGAGGATATTGGCACCACATTCGCCGATGAGTCGCGCGACGTGCGCGAGCACGCCCGGTCGATCGACGATCTCGACGCGCATGCGCACGACTCGCCCTTCGCTCAAACGAACGCGCGCGATAACGTTGGCGAGGAGACCCGTGTCGATGTTGCCGCCGCAGACGATGAGCCCCACGCGTTTGCCCGCGAAGCGCTCGGGATCGTCGAGTATCGCCGCGAGCCCCGCCGCCGCAGCACCCTCCGCGACGAGTTTCTCGTCTTCGAGGAAATGGTGGATCGCGCGCTCGATCGAGCGCTCCGAAACGACGACCACATCGTCGACGAGCGCGCGTGCGATCGCGAGCGGAATATCGCCGATCGCTTTCACCGCGATACCCTCGGCGACGGTCTGCCCGCCGCAGACCTGCGGCAAGCCATTGCGGATCTGATGGAACGATGGATATGCCGCGGTCTGCACGCCGACGATCTCGACCTGCGGGCGCGCCGCTTTGGCGGCGATCGCGCAACCGGCGATGAGTCCGCCTCCACCGATCGGCACGACGAGCACGTCGAGGTCGTCCACGTCGGCAAAGAGCTCGAGACCCGCCGTTCCCTGACCTGCGACGATGCGCGCATCGTCATAGGGATGCACGATCGTGAGGCCTTCCTCCGCCGCGATCGCCTGCGCACGCTCCGCGGCATCCGCGAGCACGTCGCCCGCCAGCACGACGCGCGCGCCGAAGCCCTGGGTTCGGCGGATTTTCGTAAACGGCGTACTTTCCGGCATCACGATTGTCGCCGCGATGCCCAGCCGCTCGGCCTGATACGCGACGGCCTGGGCATGGTTTCCGGCCGACATCGCGATGACGCCGCGCGCTCGTTCGTTGGGCCCGAGTTGGAGGAGCCGATTCGCCGCGCCGCGGTCTTTGAACGCCCCGGTTCGCTGCCGCGTCTCGAGCTTGAGGAAAAGCTCCGTGCCGATACGTTCGCCGATCGTCGCGGCCAGGACCGTCGGCGTTCGGACGACGTAGGCGGCGATACGTTCGGCAGCGGCTTCGATCTCGGCAAATGCGACGGGAAGTCCCATCACTTGAAAATACGACATCGCCGCAACGACTCCGTGAAAGCCGGATCCGATGCGGCTCGTCGCCGGGAACGTACCGGACGACACGGTCGCTTCAATCGAGCTTACTTCGTGGGTGAAGCACCCGACATTTTACGCGTGCTTATCCCGTACGAATGCGATGACGTCTTTGGCGAAGAGGCGTCCGATCGAAGCCGAACTATACATCGAAACGGCGACGGTGCCACTTGGGTCGATTACGATGCCGACCGGTTGGAGATATGCGCCCTCGGGGTCAGGTTGGTAAAAGCCGCCGAGCGCGCGCGAGACGTCCGTTGCGACGAGTCCGTAGGCGACCGCAAACGTCAACCTCTCGGCATCGATCATCTTTCGAGCGTCTGCCAGGGGATCGACCGATGCCGCGACGACGTCAATCTCCGCTGCATCAAATGCGGCTTTCGAAGCTTGAAAATCGGCCAACTGCCGATGACAGTTCGGTCACCACTCGCCTCGATAGATCACGACGACCATCCACCGCCCCGGCTTCGGAAGGATGATCGCGCCGTCGACTCCCTGCAACGTGAGAGGTGGAAACGCGGCGCCGGCATCGAGCGGCGCGGAATCGATTATGCGAGCCATGCCGACCTTATGCCCCGCGCGCCGCTTCCCACTCACGCACCGTGGCGATTTTGCTTGCGAGAAACGCCATATACCCGCCCGAGAGCAAGAATTGCTTGCGTAGCGGATCGAGCGTAAATTTCACTTCGCCGCCATCGTCGCGCGTGAGTACTTCACGTTCGAGATCGATGCTCGCGAAGATCGATTCCAGGAGCGCGTCGATTTCCGAAGCGTCGACGATGATCGGTGCGATGCCGTTATTGTACGCGTTCTCGTAAAAGATACGCGCGAAGCTCGGCGCGATCACGGCGCGAAACCCACGATCGGCGAGCGACCACGCCGCATGTTCGCGCGAGCTCCCGCAACCAAAATTTTCCCGCGCGACCAGAATCGCCGCTTCGCTGTGTCGCGCGAGGAGTTCCGCGCCGCCCGTCATTCCCGTGAAGAGATGCTTGCCGAGGCCCGTTTTTTCGATGCCGGTGAGATTGTGCGCGGGGATAATCTGATCTGTATCCACGTTCGCGCGATCGAGCGGGAGGATGGTGCCTGCGACGATCACGCACGCACCTCGGTTGCCATCGACGGCGCATCGACGGCTCCGAGTTCGCTCGGACTCGCGATGCGCCCGAGCACTGCGCTCGCGGCGACGACAGCGGGCGATGCGAGATGGACGCGCCCCCCCGTTCCCATGCGGCCCGGAAAGTTGCGATTGGTCGAGGAGATGCAACGCGCACCCGGAGCGAGCACGCCCATCGACATGCCCAAACATGGCCCGCACGATGAGTGCGTCCAGAGACATCCGGCATCTTGGAAGATATCGTGCAATCCCTCGCGTTCGGCCGCGCGTTTGACGGCCTGCGAGCCCGGCGTGACGATCGTCGGAATCGTGACCGTGCGGCCGCGCAAGACCTCCGCCGCGGCGCGCAGATCCGAAAGCCGCGAATTGGTACAGGACCCGATGAACGCCTGATCGAGATCGAGCGTGCGAAGATCGCCGCCCGCCTCCACGCCCATGTATTTCAGAGATGAAGCTTCGGCGTCGGCTGGAATCCGCGAGCCGAGCGGAATCGCTTCGCCCGGGTTCGTGCCCCACGTGACCATCGGTCGGAGTGCATCGATGTCGAGGACGATCTCGCGATCGTACGTCGCGCCCGCATCGGCGCGAAGCGAACGCCAGTACGCGACCTTTGCTTCGAACGCGTCGCCCGTCGGCTGGTTCTCACGACCGCGCAGATACGAAAACGTCGTTTCATCAGGAGGACACATACCCGTCGTCGCGCCCGCTTCGATCGCCATGTTGCACAGCGTCATGCGCTCGTCCATCGAGAGCGCGTCGATCGCGGGCCCCGCGTACTCGAGCACGTAGCCCGTCCCGCCTTTGAAGCCGAGCGTCGCGATCACGTGGAGCGCCAAATCCTTCGCCGTCGCTCCGCCTTGGAGCCGACCGCGAACGGTGACGCGCATGACCTTGGGCCGCTGCAAGACCAGCGTCTGCGCGAGCATCGCGCCGCCCTGTGCGGTCGAGCCGACGCCGAGCGCAAATGCGCCGAACGCGCCGAGCGTGCAGGTGTGACTATCGCCGCAGGCGAGCGTCATTCCGGGTTCGACGTATCCGCGTTCGGGCGTTACGACATGACAGATGCCGTTCTGACCGATATCGAAAAGCGCGATCTTGTGGCGCTTCGCCCAATCGCGTAAGACCTTCGCTTGAATCGCCGTCTCCATGTCTTTTGCGGGTGAGACATGATCGTTAATCGCGATGATGCGATCCGGATTATAGAGCACATCGCCGTACTCGCGCTCGATTTCGAGCGCGCCCTGCGGTGTCGTGATTTCGTGCGCGACGACGCGGTCGACGAAGACGAGCGCGTTTTCGCCCGGCAGTTCCTCGACGACGTGGGCATTCCAGACTTTTTCAAACAGCGACTGGGGCATGCGTTCCCTTCGGTTCTTCGAGTGAGGAGCCGCCGCGCAATCCGGCGCAGCGCAGATGGTCGATGCGAATCGCGCGGTTTACGGAGCCAACGATCGCTCGTAAGCTGGCCGTCACGATACTCGGATCGCGACCCACACCGAAGTGCGAGACGCCGGCCGTCACGACGTCGACGTACGAAACGGCGGCGGCATTGGCACCGGAACCAACGGCATGTTCGTGATAATCACCGACCGCGATCGCGACGCCGAGATCTTGCGCGAGCGCGCCGACGAATGCGTCGATCGGGCCGTTCCCCGTGCCCCACAGCGTGCGCACGCCACCGGCGTCGGCGATCGTTGCTTCGATCGTAGCGCGGCCGAACCCGTCGTCGGCAACGTGATATTCCACGAGTCGCAGAGGCAATTGCGTCCCAAGATATTCGCTTTCGAACGCAGCGAGAATGTCTGCCGGCGAGACTTCCGTGCCCGTCTCTTCCGACATTCCTTGTACCGCGCGACCGAACTCCACTTGAATTCCGCGCGGCATATCGTACCCATAATCGTGGAGCATGACGTATGCGACGCCGCCCTTGCCTGATTGGCTGTTGATGCGAATGACCGCTTCATACGTGCGGCCGACGTCTTGCGGGTCGATCGGCAGATATGGAATTTCCCACACGACATCGTGACCCGCTTCGCGCGCCGCGAAGCCTTTTTTAATCGCGTCTTGATGGGAGCCTGAGAATGCGGTGAAGACGAGTTCGCCGCCGTAAGGATGGCGCGCGGGGACGGGCAGCCGGTTGCAATATTCGACCGTCTGCACGATCTCGGGAATGTTGGAGAGATCGAGCTCGGGATCGATACCCTGCGAGAACATGTTGAGGCCGAGCGTTACGACGTCGACGGTCCCCGTGCGCTCGCCGTTGCCGAAGAGCGTGCCCTCGACGCGATCCGCACCCGCCATCAGTGCGAGTTCCGCCGCAGCCGTCGCCGTGCCACGATCGTTGTGTGGATGCACCGAGAGCACGATCGCATCGCGGCGCGTTATGTTGCGACCGAACCATTCGATTTGATCTGCGTAAATGTTCGGCGTCGCCATCTCGACCGTGGCGGGCAAATTGAGGATGATCTTGCGCTGCGGTGTCGGGCCCCAGACGTCCATCACGGCTTCGCAGATCTCGCGTGCGAAATCGAGCTCGGTGCCCGTGAAGCTTTCGGGTGAATATTCGAGCAAGACGTGGGTCTGCGGAATCTTGAGTGCGTTTGTCTTGATACGCGCGATCGCGTCGGTTGCAATTCTGACGATGCCCGGCCGATCGAGCCCGAAAACGACGCGCCGTTGCAACGTCGATGTGGAATTATAGACATGAACGATCGCGCGTGGCGCGCCCGCAATCGCATCGAAGGTACGGTCGATGAGATCGGGCCGCGCTTGCGTGAGGACTTGAATCGTCACATCCGCGGGAATCGCGTTCGTGTCGATGAGCTCGCGCACGAAATCGAAATCGGGCTGCGATGCCGCCGGAAAGCCGACCTCGATCTCTTTGAACCCTAGGCGAACCAGGAGATCGAACATGCGGCGCTTGCGCTGCGGGCCCATCGGTTCGATGAGTGCTTGATTCCCGTCGCGTAGATCGACGCTACACCAAAGCGGCGCGCGATCGATCGTTCGCGATGGCCAGCGCCGATCGGGAAGCTCGATCTGACCGAACGGTCGGTATTTGTGAACCGGCATCGACGCCATCGTGTTATCACCCGTGGGATCTGGAGCAAAATTCGATGAAAAAGGGCCGCCGCTATTGCGACGGCCCCTCATCGTTAATGGAGCAAACGGCGCTAGCGATTACGCTTGGGACGTACCGCTAAGGCGGAGACTATATACCATAATCATGCCGTTCATGCTCGAGCACCGTACCATGCGTTTGCGCGCGGCGTCAAGGTCGACAGCGTGCTTTTCGCGATGCGAACGAAACGGCGGATTCTTGCGACCGTCGGTTGACTTCGATGCGGAGGGCACGGTACAACAATACGACATGTCGCCGCTCGTACTTGTCGCTCGCCTCCTTATTCGCGAACCACACGGTTCGGCGTAAGAGTTTCGCGTAAACGACACGAGTCGCAGCGAAGCCCCCGCCGAACCGGCGGGGGCTTTTTGTATATACGTCATCGCGACGATTAGGGAGCCACTAGCGTGTCACAGTCCGCCGAATCTACCGGCGCCCAACTGGTCCTCGATATCCTGGCAGACGAAGGCGTCGAAGTCGTCTTCGGCTATCCCGGTGGCGCCATCATGCCACTCTACGACGCGATGTTCTCTCATCCGATCGAACACATCCTCACGCGTCACGAAGCGGCTGCCGCTTTTGCCGCGGGCGGATACGCACGGTCGAGCGGACGCGTCGGCGTCTGTATCGCGACCTCGGGGCCTGGCGCAACAAATCTCGTGACGGGCATCCTCGATGCGCAAATGGATTCGATCCCGATCGTCGCGATCACCGGGCAAGTTCGATCGGAATTGATGGGCACCGACGGCTTCCAAGAAGCCGACGTCACCTCGATCATGGGCCCCGTCACCAAGCGTGCCGTTTGCGTGCGACGCATCGAAGATCTCGAGCGAATTCTGCGTGCCGCATTTCGTGTGGCGCGGGGTCCGCGGCCCGGTCCCGTGCTCGTCGACATTCCGAACGATATCCTTAAAGCGAAATGTGCGAAGATGGATCACTTCGCACCGCATCCCGTCCCGATCGCAAGCGAACGGCCCCACGACGCCGCGATCGACGCCGCAATCGACCTGTTGCGCAATGCCGAGCGTCCCGTCGCCATCATCGGCGGCGGCGCACGCAGTGCCAACGCCGTTCACATCTTCCGCGAATTCGTCGCGATGTTCGATGTGCCGTACTGCGCCACGATCAATGGCCTTGGCTGTGCGACGCCGGGCGACCCGAATTTTCTTGGCATGCTCGGCATGCACGGCTGGAAAGCGGCGAATATTTCGGTCAATAATGCCGATGTCGTTTTCGCACTCGGTATGCGGTTCGACGATCGCGTGACGGGGAATCCCGAAAAATTCGCGCGCAATGCGAAGATCGTTCACGCCGATATCGATGCATCGGAATTCAATAAAATCGTCTCGGTCGAGATCGCGTTACGCGGCGATCTGCGCGCGACGCTCGGCTCGCTCGTGCGACGTGCGGCGCAATCGCAGCCGCCGCGATTCACGAATTGGGCCGCGGAAGCACGTGCGCTCGGTGGACCGCTTCCGGCCGATCGCGCGCCTGCGGGCGCGATGTCGGCGACGAGCGTCCTCGATGCGTTCTTCGCGGTCGCCCCACTCGACGTCATCGTCGCAACCGATGTCGGCCAACATCAGATGTGGGCCGCGCAACGTCAACGCGCGATTCATCCACGCAACTTCGTCACGTCCGCGGGCCTCGGCTCGATGGGCTTCGGCCTACCCGCCGCCATCGGCGCGCAGATGGCCAACGCCGATCGCACGGTCGTCGCGATCTGCGGCGACGGCGGCTTCCAAATGTCGCTTCCCGAGATGGCCACACTGCGTCGCTACAATATCGGCGTGAAAATTCTCCTCATCGACAATCAGCGTCTCGGCATGGTCCGTCAGTGGCAAGAGCTCTTCTACGATAAGCGATACTCACACACCGATCTCTCCGACAATCCCGATTTCGCGGCAATCGCGGCAGGCTACCGGATTCCCGCGCAATCGGTTTCGAACGAGACCGATCTCCCAGCCGCACTCGCGACGTTTCTCGCGACGCCGGGCCCCGCGATGTTGCACTGTGCGTGCTATGCCGCGGAGAACGTGTGGCCGCTCATTCCGCCGGGTGCCACGGTGCACGATGCGATGACCGGTACGGCACCCGAGCCCGAAGCGGCGATTGCGTAATCGATGCAGCTTTCACTCGTGATGCACGACTGGCGCCTCTTGGAACGCATCGTCGGCCTCACCAATCGGCTCGGGTGCGCGTATACGTCGCTCTCCGTGAAGCCGAGCGACGCATATTACCACGCCACCATCGACTTCGTCGGGCCGCCGGATGCTCTACGCCGCCTCGACGCACAACTCACCCGTCTCCTCAACGACGAAAAGGAAATGTGCCGATGAACGCACTTTACGACCGCGACGCGAATCCGTCGAAACTCGAGGGCAAGACCATCGCCATCATCGGCTACGGGAGTCAGGGGCGCGCGCACGCGCGCAATCTGCGCGATAGCGGCCACCACGTAATCGCGGCTCTTCGCGACGGTTCGCCCTCGCGCGGCGCCGCGGCCGAAGACGGCATTCCCTACGATAGCATCGAGCACGCGGTCGCGCGTGCCGATATCGTGATGATCCTCGCTCCCGACGAAGAGCAGCCCGCGATCTTCATGCGGTCGATCGCGCCGCATCTCAAAGACGGCACGTATCTCGCATTCGCACACGGCTTCGCGATCCACTTCGGCACGATCGTCCCGCCGCCGAACGTGAACATCTTCATGTGCGCGCCCAAGGGTCCGGGACGTCTGGTGCGCAGCGAATACGAAGCGGGCCGCGGCGTGCCGTGCCTCATCTGCGTGCAAGCCGATCCCACGGGTGACACGCGCGAGGTCGCGCTCGCCTACGCATCGGCGATCGGCGGCGGTCGCGCCGGCATCCTCGAAACGACGTTTAAAGAAGAGTGCGAGACCGATCTCTTCGGGGAGCAGGCGGTTCTCTGCGGTGGGCTCTCCGCGATGGTGCAAGCCGGATTCGAAACGCTCACCGAAGCCGGGTACGCGCCCGAAATGGCGTACTTCGAAGTGTTGCACGAAGTGAAGCTCATCGTCGATCTCATGTACGAACGCGGTATCGAAGGCATGCGCGATAGCATCAGCAATACCGCAAAATACGGCGATTATACGCGTGGGCCACGCATCATCACGGCGGAGACCAAGGTCGCGATGAAGCAGATCCTCACGGAGATTCAAGACGGTACCTTCGCGCAACAGTGGGTCGCCGAACACGCCGCGGGCAAGCCAGCTTTCGTCGAATATCGTAAAACGCACGCCGCGCATCCGATCGAAGAAGTCGGCCGCAAGCTACGCGGACTCATGCCGTGGATGCGCGCGAATCAGACGAAGCCCGAACCCGTGGAGGCCGCAGGTAAGGCCGATCACGGCTTCCGGATGATGTAGGATCGCGCGCGCATCGCGCACGCGAAAGCACGGGGCGACCGCTCGTTGACGCGAACGGTCGTTTTTCGTTATCCGACGACACGCGTGGCGCGACCGACGGCGATTGCAGCGTCTTCCGGTGCGATGATCGTATCGGGATAACGCGACGTGAGATAGAAAAGTCGAGTGCTGAAGCATCACGTTCGAGCGCATCGTCGATCGTGGCGTCGACCTCGCGAAGTTCGCGGACGATGCGACCCGCCATAGGGGAAGGTCGATCGCGCGAGTTCAAGATCGCATCGGCCCAGAACGAACTGCCGCGACCACGTTTCGGGGATCACGAGCACGTCGAGATCGCTGCACACGCCGACGTCACCGCGGGCGAGCGACCCAAAGACGTACACCGCGCGAACGTCTGGAAACTTCCGAGCAGACGCGACAAAACGCTCGAGTCCGC
>JANOMT010000037.1:0-74719 GCA_031420415.1 Vulcanimicrobiota bacterium | reverse complement strand
TCGTCGTAGCGGTGGATGCCGAGGCCGTCGGCAAAAAGGGGGTCGTGCTTCTCGCTCTCGTTCACGTACGCGGAAGCGAGTTGCGAGAATGTCATCGCCGTCGCCGTGACCGTCGCATCGGGTCGTGTCGTTTGCGCTCCGGCCGTCGCGCTCGTAAGGAGCGCGCAGACGACGACGAGCGAGAGACGTGCGTTAGTGCGATCGTTTGACATCAGGCTTTCCGTTCCACGCGGTCGCGGAGTTCGTCGATAAAGGCATCGACGGTGATCGCGGCTCGTTTTTCTTCGTTCCCGCGTTCGTTAGGAGCGACGGTGCCCGCTTCCACTTCGCTGCGACCGGCAACGAGAATATAAGGGACCTTTTGCGTCTTCCAATGCCGTATTTTATAGCCCAACTTTTCGTTCGACGCGTCGACGTCGGCGCGAAAGCCCGCGGCACGGAGACGATCGCGCACCGCCGTTGCGTAGTCGAGCTGATGCTCGGAGATCGGCGTGACGACGGCCTGTACGGGCGCGAGCCATGCGGGGAACGCGCCGCCGTAATGCTCGATGAGGACGCCGAAGAAACGCTCGAGCGATCCCGCGAGCGCGCGGTGGATCATCACGGGTGTGTGATCGCCGCCGTCGCTGCCGCGGTAGGTGAGATCGAATCGTTTCGGCAGATCGAAATCGACCTGCACGGTACCGAGCTGCCACGATCGACCGATCGCATCGTACACGTTGATGTCGAGCTTCGGGCCGTAGAAAGCTCCGCCACCTTCGTCGACGGCATACGGTAACGCACGCGATTCGAGTGCCTTGCGGATCGCGTCTTCGGCGATATGGTCAGTCGTGCCGCGCAGATGCGGCTCGCGCCGCGAAAGCATGTAATCGACGCGCTCGAAACCAAAAGCGCCGATGAGCCGGATCGCTTCGTCGGCGGTCTGTTCGAACTCCGATTGCAATTGCTCGGGCATGCAGAAGATGTGTGCGTCGTCTTGCGTGAACCCGCGGACGCGCGTGAGACCGTGCAACGTTCCGCTGCGCTCGAAGCGGTAGACCGTCCCGAACTCCGCGTATCGTACCGGAAGATCGCGATACGACCGGCCTTCGTGCGCGTAGATGAGCATGTGACCGGGACAATTCATCGGCTTGAGGCGGAAGCGTTGGCCCTCGACTTCGATCGGCCCGAACATGCCGTGCGCGTAGTTTTCGAGGTGTCCCGATTTTTCGTAGAGCTTCTCGCTCACGATGTGTGGCGTCGCGACCTGCTGATAGCCGCGCGCCGTCGTTCCTTCACGAATGAAGTTTTCGATGATGCCGCGGACGGTCGTTCCCTTGGGCAACCAGAAGACGAGTCCGCCACCCGCCATCTCTTCGATCGAGAAGAGGCCGAGTTCTTGACCGAGTTTGCGGTGGTCGCGCTTCTGCGCTTCCTCGAGTCGATGGAGATACGCGTCGAGTTCGTCTTGCGTGTGCCAGGCGGTGCCGTAAATACGCTGCAACATCGGCTTGTGCTCGTCGCCGCGCCAGTACGCGCCCGCAACGCTCTGCAATTTAATCGCGCCGATGAGGCCCGTCGTGCGAGCGTGTCCGCCGCGACAGAGATCGGTGAAACCACCGATGGTGTAGAGCGTGACCGGTTCGCCCTCGGGAATATCCCGCGCGAGTTCGACCTTGTACGGATTGCTCGCGAAGCGTTCGCAAGCGGCCTCGCGCGTGGTCGCCTCCCCCGTCATCTCATAATTTTTGGCGACGATCGCGTGCATGCGAACTTCGATTTTTTCGAGATCGGTCGGTGTGAACGGTTCGGCGCGATCGAAATCGTAGTAAAATCCGTTTTCGATCGAGGGGCCGATCGTCGGTTTCGCATCGGGAAAGAGATCTTGAACCGCGTAGGCGAGCACGTGCGCTGCGGTGTGACGGAGTTCGTCGAGGGATGGACGATCGTCGAGCAATGGCGGGGCGGAAGACATACGCCGGAGTTGGCGCGCGCGGAACGGGAACCTTCGCTAAACGAGGCCTGGGGAAATCGTACCGCAAGTCCTGGGGCGGTCCCATGGCAACAAAGCCTTAAAAAAAGACGGCCACAATTTTGCGGCCGTCTTTCGTGATGGTGGGCAGTGCAGGTCTCGAACCTGCGACCCCTTGCGTGTCATGCAAATGCTCTACCCCTGAGCTAACCGCCCATCGAACGTGGTTTTCGGGATTCGGTCAGCTTACACGCCATGACACGGTCCCCTTCCGCGGGCGAGGAACGGAGAAGGGACGGGGCTTGCCTGGCGTCGTGCGGAACACGGGCGCGATGCCACCCTCCATGGAAGTCTCCATCGACGAAAGTATGGAGTATCCGATCGTCCGCGTCAGTGGCGAACTCGATCTCGCGACGCTCGACCGATTCGAAGCGACGGTGCAGACTGCGGCGTCACTCGAGCGCGGGGCCGTGATCGTCTCGCTCCTCGAAACGACGTACTGCGACAGCCTCACCGTTTCGTCGATTCTTTCCCTGCAGGGCACTCTCGATGCCGACGATCAGGACCTCTTACTGGTTATGAGCGATCGCGGCACACCACGCCGCGTGTTCGACATCGTCGGCGTAACGAAGCGATTGTGTACCTATAGCACGATCGCCGAAGCGACGCTCGCAGCGAGCGAACTCGTCACGTACCGGAAGAAATCGAATGCGTGAGTGCGCGGTGAAAACTATCCCAATCGTCGAGGTCGTTTAAGAGCACGGCGCTCGCGCGCGTGCCGTCGGGGATGCCGAAGCGCGCGCGTCGCTCCTGCGCCATCGCCTCCGGTAAATCCGCGCCCGCAACGACAGCGTTCCATGCAGCGATGCTTCGGTCGTCGAGTTTCGTTGCGTGCACCCGAACCCACGTTTCCAGCGCCGAATACGACGGGCGTTCTTCGGTGACGAAGGCGACGAGCGCGTCCCGATCGGTGCCGATCGCTTCGCAGACTTTTTCATCGAAACCACCGTTGCCGTAGCGATAGCCTTCGGGAAGCTCGCCGCGTGCGTGCAAGAGAATCTTGCACCACAGACGCGGGAGATGTGCGAGCCCGAGCGGCCCGACGACGCTCGAACTGACTAGCGGAACGATCATCACAACGTTGTTAGATCGAGTGTGGTGTCGGCCTGCTGCCACGCGCGTGCGAAGCGCGCGCGGATGGTGCGCGCGGCAGCCGATCGGCCCGCGCGTTCGAGCGTTTCGGCGAGGCCGAAGAGCGCGCGCGGATCCTCACGATCGCGCGCCAGCGCTTGCCGAAAGACGCGCTCGGCTGCGGTGTATCGCCCCGCACGCGCGAGCGCCGCGCCGAGCGTTTCGCGGACGGGATACCAAAACGTCGGCGGTTCCGCGTAGGCGAATCCATCCTGCGTTACAATCGCGCCTTCGAGCGCGGCGATCTCCTTCGCGCGCTCGCCGCGGGCACGTGCGATCGTCGCATCGACGAGCGCGACCTCGATCGAGGCGACGGCGTCGTGCGCGGCACGTAGCGCGCGCATGCGAGCGCGAGCCCGCGCGAATTCATGGTGGTGTGCGAGTAGCATCGCGTTCGCGAAATCATACGCGCCTGCGTCATGCGCGAGCCGATCCCAGTCGCCGAAACGCAGATCGACGATCGTATCCCAATTCGCACCGTCGTGGGCGCACGTCGTTGCGAGATTTCGTGCATGTGCGGATTCGCCCGACATGAGATAGGCATCGACGCCGAAGGCACAGTCGTGGCCGAAATAGTCGGCGCGATCGGTGCCCCGATCGGCGCGATACAGCAGGGTTGCGGCGACGGCGCGCGCGTTTGCATCGCCCGCTTCGTGATAGGCGCCGACGCGCATGAACGTATGCGCGGGCATGTGCGTGAGATGTTCTGCGGCCGGTGCGAAGACGTCGCGTGCGAGCCGATCGGCCGACGCGCGCGCGTCCTGCGGCCGATGCGATTCTTCAAAGACATGAATCGCGAAGTGATTCGCTCCAAGATGCTCGGGATCGCGCGCGAGCACGGTTCGCAGACGTGCGATGATCGTCGGCGTTCCCGATGTCGGCGTGCCGTTTTCGTCGAAGTACGACCAGGGATGAACGTTCATCTCGGCTTGCGCGGCGTACGTTAAAGCGTCGTCGTCGCGTGCGTAATCACGCGCGACCCGCGACATCGCATCGCGAAATGCTCGTGCGTTTCGATCGCCGTCGTCGGGACCCGTGCTCGCGAATGCGGCGCGTGCGGCGTCGATGAGAGCGCGTTCCGCCGGCGTCGCGTGCGCGAGGAGCGAGCGGGCGATCGCGATCGCATGGCGTCCGCTCCGTGCGTTTGCGGCGTCGTAGCTTTGATTGATGTTGGGCACGTCTGTCATCGCGAGCCCCCACCAAGCGATCGCGAGCGTTGGGTCGGCGCGGGTCGCGCTTTTAAATGCGCGGCGCGCTTCCTCGGGATTGAAGGCATAGAGCCACGTCAGGCCGCGGTCGAAGGCGTCTTGCGCCTTTGGTTCCACGGTCGAGACGCAGCGATGCGCGAAGCGCGCGCCGTCGAGATCGCGGACGGATCGGAAATTGCACGCGAGCGGCGCGGAAGGAGCGATCGGCAGAAATATGCCGAGTGAGAAGAGGAAGCCGAACGTAGCGAGCCAAGATGCCACGTCGCCGCGATACGCGGATAGACACGGAGGACCCTATACGATATACTCCATGTTCGTTGGTCTGGGGTGAGTGCTCGTTCGTTTGACGGGCGCGTAGCTCAGTGGGAGAGCATCCGCTTCACACGCGGGGGGTCGTTGGTTCAATCCCAACCGTGCCCACCACGGGCCTGACGATGTAGCTCAGTTGGTTAGAGCGCCGCCCTGTCACGGCGGAGGTCGAGGGTTCGAGCCCCTTCATCGTCGCCACTTCGAGAAGCGCCGGATCCGTAAGGGTTCGGCGTTCCTACGTCACCCCCAAGCATCGCGAGGAGAAGATCCACCGTGGAAGCGATCGAGGCAATCCGCACGCGTCGTAGCATCGGCAAGCTCACGGGCGATGTCAGCGACGCCGAATTGCAGACGCTCGTCGATGCGGCGCTCTGCGCGCCGAATCATCGATTGACGGCACCTTGGCGGTTCACGGCATTACGCGAAGATGCTCGCGCACGGCTCGGTACGCTTTGGGCCGAGCTCGTGACGACGACTTCGACACCCTTGCCCGACGTCGATCCGGCCGACCTTTTCAACAAAGAAGCTCGAAAACCGATGCGCGCGCCGCTGCTCCTTGTCGTCAGTACGCGGACAGCTGCGGACCCCGTCGTCGCCGCAGAAGACTTCGCCGCAACGGCCGCCGCAACGCAGAATGTCTTGCTCGCGGCGCACGCGCTCGGGCTCGCTGCGATCTGGCGTACGGGGGCGATGGCCTATAGCACGGCAGTCAAAGCGTTTCTCGATCTCGAGGCGACGGATCGAATCGTAGCGATCGTCTATCTCGGCCGGCCCGCGATGAATCCGCCGCTCCCGCGACCGCGGGATTCCGGGACGGTCTTGCGCACGTTGCGCTGATGAGGCGAGGGACCTAGCGGACCGGGATCTTGAGCGAAACGGTTCGCCCGAGGGGACCGTCGGCTTCGGTAACCGACACGCTGCACGTCGTTCCCGACGCACCGCTGATCAAATCGAATTCGACGTCGGGTCCGGCGGCGGGGAAATAGGCTCTCGTCGAGATTCCGCCGGTGACGGGAGGCTGCTCTTGCAGGCCGCCTGGATCTTTGTAGGTTGGGGGCGATGCTGGCACGTCGCCATTGATATCGGGCGCATTGTTAATCGAGCACGAGCCGCCAGACGTATCGACGATGAATCCACCACAGATCGCGGGTTTCATGCACGGCGCGATCCCGGGCGAGACATAGGTCGGATCGTCTGCAACCAGGATCTCTACGGCGCTATTTGCCGCAACGGAAGTCGCTGCGGGCGCGGGCGCAGGGTTCTGGTTGCTATTGCAATTGGTATTTTCGCGAGCCGGAACGCACGACTGAAAATCGAGCACGTTCCCGGCGATAACGTTGGTGATCGTCGGTACCGTGAATTGGGGCGTTACGCACGTGGGAGCGGGGCTCGCGTCGCACCCGACTTCAGAGTCGGGCCCATCGAGCGCGATAAAACTTTGGTCGGGAATCGGTGCGCCGATCGTAAAGGTGACGCTCGGTGCGCCGAAAGTAACGGTCGACGAATCGACCGTTCCGAGCGTGCAGTAAAATGACGGTGTGCCTTCGATAATCGCATGCGCGAGCGACGGCGCGAGGACGCCGCCAACGATAGCGGGTGCGCAAGCAGAGGAATACAGTGTTCCGCTGCCGCCGGCGCCACCGTACGAGACGGAGAGGGTCGATGAAAGCTGTGGCGCGTTGGCCGTAAGGAGCTGCGGCGTCCCCGGAACGATCGGTATGCCGATCTCACTCGTGGAGCTCTCTGCAATGACGCCGATTTCCGATGCGCTGAGAGGCGCGAGCGTAACGGTGACGACTTTCGATGTGAAGACGATCTTCTTTCCAATCGCGCTCACGTCCCCGAGTTTGATCGGAACGATGGTGCTCGAAATCGGCGAAATCGGATAGAGCGTGACGCCGAAGAGCGGTGACGTCGGCGTGCACCGCAGATTGAGCTTGAAGCCGTCGATGTCGAGCACGAGCGGTTTTGCGGAGCGGTTGTAGAGGCCTATTTTGATGACGGTCGCGCAGGGTTCGCCCGGCCGGATCGTTAGTCGTCGGATGCTTACGTCGAGTGCCGTGCGCGGGGATGACATCGGCGAACGCAACGATATCGTCCCCGTATCCGAGCCGTCGGCGCTCGACATGGGAATTTCGACGCTCGGTCCGTCGCGAGTCGTGAGTTGACGGCCGATGCTCGCCGGTCCGAGGACGGGCGAAATCGGCGCGACGGATGTGGTCGAAGATCCGCACCCGACGAAACCGACGAGCGCGAGCCCAAAAAGAAAACTAACGCGTGCGTTTGTAAGTATCACCGCCATCGCTTTCAGATTCACCGAGAACAATGTTTAGGAGTTTAACGGTTTTTCGAGCGCACGCCTGCCCTCGATATTAGTCCTTTCGACTCAGTACGAGGGACGCGGGTAGATACAAAGATGTGTCGTTCGCGTCGTTCGCAAATTACCGTTCGTGGGCTTATTCTTAGAGACCACGGCCGTCACCGCACCCGCGCCACCTTCGGGGACGCTCGCGTTCTTCTTTACCGATATCGAAGGCAGCACGGTCCGGTGGGATCGTGACGCAACGGCCATGACCGTCGCACTTCGGCGCCACGACTGCTTGATGCGTGAAGCTATCGGGGCGAATCGCGGGCACGTCTTTAAAACGATCGGTGACGCATTTTGTGCCGTATTCCCGACGGTCGACGATGGCGTATGCGCCGCAATCGCGGCCCAACGGGCACTCGCTAACGAAGATTTTTCCGCCGTCGAGGGCGTGAGCGTCCGCATGGCGCTTCACGTCGGGACCGCCGACGAACGTGATGGGGACTATTTCGGACCGACGCTCAATCGCGTCGCACGGCTGCTCGCGGTGGGCCACGGCGGCCAAGTCTTATTGTCGGCCACGGCTGCGGCTCTGGCACGCACGGGACTTCAGGACGTGACCTTGCGTGATCTGGGCGAACATCGACTCAAAGATCTTTCCGCTTCGGAGCGAATTTATCAACTCGAAGCGCCGGGTCTCGGAACCGATTTCCCCCGACTCGCATCGCTTGCAGCGTCGAAGACGAACCTCACGCACCAGCTATCGAGCTTCATCGGCCGCGAACGCGAAGTTGCCGCGATCTACGACTTGCTTCGTGTTTCACGGTTGGTCACGGTTTTCGGCACCGGCGGCCTCGGCAAAACGCGTTGCTCGTTGCAAGTCGGGGCGGCATCGATCGAAGCGTTCCCGGATGGCGTTTGGTTTACCGACCTCGCGGCGATCGGCGATCCGGCTCTCGTGCCCAATGCCGTAGCGGATATTTTCGGGATTCAAGAATCGCCCCGGAAGCCGATTCTCGAGACGCTGATTGCAGCGCTGAGATCGAAAGATGCGTTGCTCATACTCGACAATTGCGAACACGTCATCGAAACCGCCTCGCAAACTGCCGCTGCGATCTTACGCGGCGCGCCGAAAATCAAGATCATCGCAACGAGTCGCGAAGCGCTCAAGATCGCGGGCGAGGTCGTCTATCGCATGCCGTCGCTGACGGTACCCGAACGCGGCATACCGGTTTCCGCGGCGGCGGCGGTTTCGTACGAAGCGATCGCGCTCTTCGCCGATCGTGCGCGCGCGGCAAACGGAACGTTCGTGCTGACCGATGCCGACGCGCCGGTCGTCGCCGACATCTGCCGGCGACTCGATGGCATTCCGCTCGCGATCGAACTCGCTGCCGTACGGATCAACATGCTCTCGCCGCGCCAACTCGTCCAAAAACTCGACGAACGCTTCCGCCTTCTTACCGGCGGCGATCGTACGGCGATGCCCCGCCAGCAAACGATGCGCGCGCTTATCGATTGGAGCTACGATCTTCTCGACGAAAGAGAACGGGCCGTCTTCCGAGCACTTTCAATCTCGAGCGGTGGATTCTCGCTCGAAAGCGCGACGCTCCTCGCGAGTGCGGAAACGATCGATGAATTCGACGCGCTCGACGCGCTTTCGTCGTTGGTCGATAAGTCGTTCGTGTTACCCGAGGCCTCAGCGACCGAGACGCGTTATCGTTTACTCGAATCGATCCGTCAATACGGGTACGAAAAGCTGGTCGCCGCGGGCGAGCGCGACCGGGTCGCGTTACGTCATGCGGCGACGTATGCTGGTGCTTGTGAGGCGCTCGAGCGCGACTTCGAAAGCTCATCGTTCGATAGCTGGCGTGCGCGCGCCGAAGCGGAACGCGAGAATGCGCGCGCTGCGCTCGGCTTTTCGTTCGGACCCGGTGGCGACGTGCTCGCCGGCCAACGAATTGCGGCGACTTTGCGGCGCGTCTTTATCGAATTTGCGGCCGTCGAAGCGCGTCGCTGGATCGCAACGGCCCTCACCGCCGTAACGGAAACAACGCCGCTGGAGCTCGCGGCCCGCCTGCACCTCGCGGAAGCGACGACGGCTTCGACGCTGAGTCAGTTTCGGGCTGCATCGTCCGCTGCCGAGCGAGCACTCGCGCTCTTCAAAAAACTCGATGACGCGCGCGGCATCGCGAACGCGCGGCGCTGGGCCGGTCGCTCGCTCGTGTATCTCGGTTCGATTGCCGAGGGTGAAACGATGTTGCGCGATGCACTCGCTACGTTCGTCGCGCACGGCTTCACGCGCACGGGCGGGATCTTACGCGATCTCGCGGCCGTTCGCGGATTCGCGGGCGACGTTTGCGCGGCGCGCTCGCTCTACGCACAGGCTCTCGAACGTTTCAAAGATATCGGAGACGAGCACAACATCGCGGTTACCGCGGGTGCCCTCGCCGAGACCGAGTTTCGATGCGGCGACGTGCACGCTGCCGTTGGGGTCTCCGAGGAAGGGATCGCAGCGGCCCGGATACTCGGGGAACATTCGCGCGTTCTCGGATGGCTTCTCCGAAATCTCGCTGCGTTTCTGGTCGCGAGTGGATCGTTCGTTGCCGCTCTCGAGCGTGCGAAGGAAGCGCTCCGGCTCGGCTCTGAAGCACGCGTCGAGATCGACGTTGCTTTCGCGCTCCAACATATCGCTGCTGCTGCCGCGCTGCGCCCGCCGCGCGATACAACGCTCGATGACGAGCGGCGTGCGGCCCGCATCCTCGGCTTCGTCGACGAACGACTGGCCGAGCTCGACGTTTCGCGAGAGGAGACGGAACAAACGCTTTACGATGCGACGGTCCTCGCTCTTGGCGCGGCGCTCTCGGAAGGCGAATGTGCGTCATTGCTCGCGGAGGGATCAAATTTCGGCGAAGACCGCGTGCTCGCGGAGGCCGCACTGCTCTAAGATCGTCGGCTTTGTGCCCTTTCGATTGGTTTCGCGGGGGCGAGATATCCCTTGGGCGCGGATTCTTGCACCTTAGAAATCGATGAAACGCATACCATAGAATTTGGTCGAGGGGTTCAATTCCGAGCGGTGAATCAATGGCCTGGAGATCGGTGGCCACCCGCTCAACGCATGAGAAATGCTAACGGAGGCTCCTGCGGACGAAGGGTCCGGGCTGCGAGCCGCAAATCCGCACGAAATCTAATGCCGAGGTAGCTCAGTCGGTAGAGCACAGGTCTGAAAAACCTGGTGTCACCAGTTCGATTCTGGTCCTCGGCACATTTGAAAACGCCCGTCCCGCGAGGGATTGGCGTTTTTGCTATTTTCTCAGAATTGGCGAAAAATAAAAGTCACGTGGAAGGGCGTGCCATGGACGACTCCGTGAGGTTGCCTCCTCGAACCGCATCGGCTGTGACATATTGCATCGTGGACATACGCGAATAGCCCGCATCTCGAGCAAATCTTCCACTCAGCGTCGACTCCTACTGCCCCGTCGGCCCCTGAACGACGCGTAAGGATTTTTCCATGAGAACGATCAGAATTTTCGAACACATCTCGCTTGACGGCGTGATCCAGACCTCGAACGAAGATGGCGACTTTCCGTACGCCGATTGGACCGCGCCGTATAGAACCCCCTCAGGCCGGGACGCGCTCGTTGCGATGCAAGGGGAGAATTTCGATCTGTTGCTCGGCCGTCGCACCTATGATTTATGGTCGGCATCCTGGCCGAAAGCGCCGAGTAGCCCGATTGCGGACGGCATCAATCGGGCAATGAAATACATCGCTACGCACCGTCCGGAAAGTCTCGAATGGGGCCCGTTCGAAGCCCTCGGACCCGACATCGTCGAGGACATCCGCCGCATCAAGTCACACGATGGCCCCGACATCATCCTGTGGGGTAGTTCCACGCTGACGTCGACGCTGCTCGAACACGGGCTTGCCGATGAAGTCGTGTTGATCGTCTATCCGGTGCTGTTGGGCACGGGGAAGCGTATCTTCGCGGAGGGCACCCCGCCGCGCTCCTTTGAGCTCGTCGGGACGAAAGCGATGCCGTCCGGCATAATCTTCAGCACCTATAAAGTCGCCAGGCCTTTGAAGACCGGATAGTTCGACGGCGCGCCGGCGTGAGCATCACGGAATCCGGTCCCCGCGATCACGCCTCAATGGGGAGCTGCATCGAAGAATGGCCTTCGCCGCCCGTGTGGATCACGTGCTGCCCGCTGGTAGCGCCGACGTAATTTTCGATCCCAGGCACGAAAAAAGCCCCGGTCGAGTGGGGCCTTCTCAGATGCTACGGTGCCGATTAAACGTCGGTCGCGCTGCTGACGATCATCTCGCGCGGGGCACGCATGCCGTGGTTCTCGTCGCCATGTGCGTCGGCGGCTGCGACGAGCGCTTCTTCGTCGGCACCAGTGATGCTCGCTCCGCAAAGCGGGCACGTTACTTGTTTCGCCATACTCTCTCCTGATCGGTGTGTCGTATCGACGTTCGTGTATAATCGCGAGCGAGTCCTGCGGGACGGGCCGTCGGCTCTCGGAACAAGGCCCCTGGGCTCGCGGTCGATGTAAGTGGGCCATGCTTTAGCGCTGCTTGTTGCTCGGTACGTTTTGCCGGCGTGATCGGAGTTGTCGGAGGTTTTCGAGCGAGGGTAAGTTCGTCGTCCGAGCCTCGCGTTGCGAATGCTGCGGATCGGTGCGAAAGTGGTCGCCGAGAAAGGTAAGATGCCGTACCGACTACCCGTCCCGCACAGGTTTCGTAGCCGAGAACGCTCTGCATCGCGTGTTCGTTTAAGAAACTCGTCGATGCGCCGCCGCAGAAATCGAGCTTCTGCTTGTTCTAGCAGTGTATCGAATCGTAGGGTCTCATGAGGTGCACGTGTTGCAACATTACCGGGTGTTGGATCGTCGTCGCGCCGGGTGCGGTCGTCGTTGTGGGCTGGGCCTTGGAGGTATCAATTGACCTCGGTCGATTTTGAGGTGCCCGCGAGCGACGCGGGGGGCGCGATTCCGCTCGTGAGTGCGGTCGCCTCACGTTGCAATCCTCGAGCGTCAACATCGTGCGGAGCGAGACGGAGAAACAGGACTGAACGATCGTGTAGCGATCATCAACGACATTCGCTCCCTGATCTGCATCCCCGAAATGATCGTTGGCGTGGCTGCGAATATAGATCGAGCGGCGGCCGTCTACCGAAGGCGACGCGAACATCGATCCGTGCCGCTCACGAGGCCCTTCCGACCTTGGTCTACGGCGAGAGGGCGCCTTTCTCGAAGCCGCCGACGACGATCGTCGTCGGGCAGTCGTCGCACTCATCGTCTGCGCGCGGTCGGTTGAGATCGGGACCTTCGGCGGCGCGCCCGCGGGAGGGGAGCTCCCTTTTCCCTGAAGTTTTCGGCAGCAACGACCGGCGGTAGGACGATATAATGTGATGCGGCAGATGAAACGGTACGGGACTTGTGCGTCTGGACCGTCCGGAGCGTGCCGTAAGTGGAACGCGCGTCGTCAAAGGTTGCGAGTCGGCTCGGGCTCCGGAAAAAAAACGCCGGTCACACTTGCCCTGAGATGCGGATTTATATCGTTGTGGTTGCGAAATTGCAACGCGACCAAAGTTTCTACTTTTCGTGTTAGTTTAGGTATTATGAAAGACGGCGACATCAGCAATATGGAAGACATCGTCGGTTGGCCCGATGCCCATTTCGTCGGGCACCGCAAACGTCACGCAGATTTCGATGCGGCGACACTTCGTGCGCTGCTCGCTTTACGCACGACCGCGCAACGCGTCGAAAATGCGCTTGGATCGTGGTTTCTCGAAGCCGGATTGACGCCCCAAAAGTTCGGCGTCCTCATCGTCTTACAGGCGGAAGGCGAACCGATCTCACTCTCCGATCTACGGCGATATCTCGGAACGACGCAGGCGAACGTCACGGGTCTCGTCGCCGGTCTCGAACGCGACGGCTACATCGATCGCAAGGCGAGTACCGAAGACCGTCGCGTGTCTTATATTTCGCTTTCGCGCACGGGTAAGCGCGTCGTTCAAACGATGCTGCCGTCGTATTTCTCAAAGAACAAAGCAGCGCTCCGCGGACTCAGCGGCGCCGAGAAGAAGACCTTTGTAGAATTGCTCATGAAGGTTTCGCGCGGCTTCACGACGCTAGGAGCCTGACCTCGCGCCCCCGACCGTTCTGCCTCACGGAAGGCGGGACGCTTCGGGCGTCGGGGAGAACGCGATGCATCCAGCACCACCCGCGGGTGTGATGTAATGGTAGCCTGCGACCTTCCCAAGGTTGACGCGCGGGTTCGATTCCCGCCACCCGCTGACACAATCGATTTGCAAGCCCAATTCAAAAGCGTCCGGCGACGTAGCCAAGTGGTAAGGCGGAGCTCTGCAAAAGCTCTATTCCCCAGTTCGAATCTGGGCGTCGCCTCGAGTTTTTCCCGATGACGAACGAACCGCGCCGAAGCACGGTCGGGTCGTAAGGAGTTCGCGACTTCGTGCTCGTCCGGCGTATCGTTCCGTGTCTCGACATCAAGGCTGGGCGCGTCGTTAAAGGGGTTCGTTTCGTCGAACTCGCCGATGCGGGGGATCCCGTCGAACTCGCTCGTGCGTACGAGGCGAGCGGCGCCGACGAGATCGTATTTTTGGATATAACTGCCACGATCGAAGGTCGGCGCGCGATGCGCGACGTCGTTCGCGCAGTCGCCGCCGAACTCACGATTCCATTCGCCGTTGGTGGTGGCGTTTCAACGCCGGATGACGTGCGCGATCTCTTGCGGGCCGGCTGCGACAAGGTCTCGTTCAACTCGGCGGCCGTTCGCGATCCACGGGTGTTGCACGCATCCGCTAGCGAGTTCGGAAGCCAGTGCATCGTCCTCGCAATCGATGCGCGGCGCAACGCCGCGGGCACGGGATACGATGTCGTCGTCGATGGCGGCCGAACGCCGACAGGGCGCGATGCCGTCGCGTGGGCGGTGGAAGCGACCACGCTCGGGGCAGGCGAGATCTTGCTCACGAGCATCGATCGTGACGGTACGAAATCGGGCTTCGACCTCGAGCTCACGCGCGCGATTCGCGACGCGGTCGACGTGCCCGTGATCGCGTCGGGTGGCGCGGGCAAGATCGACGATTTCGCGGACGTCTTCACGCTCGCGGGTGCCGATGCGGCGCTCGCGGCCTCGCTCTTTCACTTCGGCGAACTCGATATCGGTGTTCTCAAAGCGGATCTCGCCGCGCGCGGAATCGCGATCCGTCCTCTCGTAGGAGACGTGCATGTCCATCGATGAGCTCGCATGGGGCGAATCCGGCCTGCTTCCCGTCGTCGTGCAAGACGCGACCACGGGCGTGGTCCTCACGCTCGCGTATGCGAATCGAGAAGCGCTGGTGCGTACGATCGCCGAGAAGTCGACGTGGCTCTACAGCCGGTCGCGAAACGAACTCTGGCACAAGGGCGCGACGTCGGGGAATACGCAATCGGTTGCGAGCGTGTCGTTCGATTGCGATGCAGATGCGTTGTTGTATCGCGTGCACCCCGTGGGGCCCGCGTGTCATACGGGTGCGGTCTCGTGCTTTGCGCAGACCCTCCACGGCGATGCTTTGGCTGTGACGACGCCATCGGCAAGCGCACACGCTCCGACCTTCGAAGCGGCCATGGCGCATTTGCGGTCGACGATCGCTTCACGGCGTGGCGCATCACCCGAATCGAGTTACACGGCGAAGCTCTTGCACGACGGCGTCGATCGCATCGGTAAGAAAATCGGTGAGGAAGCGACCGAAGTCGTGATCGCGGCGAAGAACAACGACCCTGCCGAGATCGCGTGGGAAGTCGCCGACCTGCTCTATCATACGCTCGTGCTGCTCGAAGAGCGTGGCGTCTCGCTCGATACTGTCGGTGCCGAACTATTGCGGCGCGCAAAGTAGCAAAACCGCGGGAGGCCGCGGACGGGCCGCGGGCGACCACCGCGCAAACGGCCGCGCTGCGGGCGCTTGTGGGCGTCGGGCCCGAACTCGCGCGCAAACTTCACGAGATCGGGATCGCGACGCCCGCCGATCTCGCAGCGACGTATCCGCGCGATTACAAAGATTGGCGCACGCCGACGCCGATCTCACAGATCGTTGCCGATGCGCTCGCACGCGCGCACGCGCCGCAGGAACCCGATTCGAACGAGGAGATCGCGGTCGCACGCATCGTACGCGTTTCCGAATTTCGCTCGCGCGTGTCGATCGTCTCAGCCGATCTCGACGACGGGTCGGGGACGCGCATCAAGGCGACGTGGTTCGGCCGGCGTGGCCTCAAGCTCGAGGCGGGTGAGCGCATCTTCGTCCACGGTCGCGCCGCACTCAAACGCGCGCGCATGGCGGTGACGGTGGAACTCAACGTGTTGCACCATCGCATCCTCGGCGAAGACGAGGCCTATCACGGTTCGATCATCCCCGTGTATCGCGCGACCAAAGACGTTTCGTCGCGTGTGATCGCCTCGGTAATCGAGCGCAATTTCGCGACGCTCGCGGCGCTCGCACAAGACGTCGTGCCGCGCGAGATCTTACGCAAGTATGATTATCCGCCACTGCGCGATGCGTGGCGTGACGCGCACAAACCGCCGACGATGGAGGCGGCCGCGCGCGCGCGAGAACGCTTGATTTATGAGGAATTCTTCGGCATCGCGCTCGCCGCCGCGATCAAACGTGCCGCCCGCGCGAACGGCGGCGGTGCGCCGGAACTCGTAGCACCGCCGGGATTGCTCGAACGCTTCGAAGGCTCGTTGCCGTTCGCGCTTACGGGCGCGCAGATACGCGTGATCGGCGAACTCTGGCACGATATGGCGGGGAGCGCGCCCATGAACCGACTCGTGCAAGGCGACGTCGGTAGCGGCAAGACGCTCGTTGCGGCCGCAGCGATCGTGCTCGCGGCATCGCGCGGCGTGCAGAGCGCACTCATGGCGCCGACGGAGATTCTCGCCCTTCAACATACGCGCAAACTCGCGCCGTTGCTCTTGCCATTCGGGATTCGCGTCGATGCGCTCGTCGGAAGTATGGGTGCGCGCGAACGCAGCGGCACGCTCGGGCGGCTCGCGAGTGGCGAATGCGATCTTGTCGTGGGCACGCACGCGCTCATCGTCGACTCGGTCGAATTCCGTGACCTCGGCCTCGCGGTGATCGACGAACAGCATCGCTTTGGCGTGGAACAGCGCGCGAAATTGCGCGCGAAGAGCCGCGCGCCGCACACGTTGCACATGACGGCAACGCCGATTCCACGCACGCTCGCGCAGACGAAGTACGCCGACCTCGATATCAGCGCGATCGACGAACTTCCGCCGGGCCGCACGCCGATCGAAACGTACGTCGTGCGCGCTAGCCGCAAAACGCAAGCCTACGATTTCGTGCGCAAGAACGTGGCTGCGGGACAACAGGCGTACGTCGTGGTGCCCGCGATCGACGAATCGGAGGCCGCGCTTACGAGCGCGCTCGTCGAACTCGAAATCTTACGCGCGGACGTGTTCCCAGATCTGCGCGTGGAACTCTTGCACGGTCGTATGCCGCCGCGCGAAAAGGATGCGGCGATGGGCGCGTTCTCGCGTGGCGAAGCCGACGTGCTCCTCGCAACGACGGTCGTGGAAGTCGGCGTCGACGTGCCCAATGCGTCGGTGATGGTGATTCTCGATGCGAACCGCTACGGGCTCGCGCAGCTGCATCAGCTGCGCGGTCGTGTCGGTCGAGGCGTCGCACGATCGTACTGCATTTTGATCGCACCGGACGACAAGCCCGATCTCGAACGGCTCGACATCATGACGCGCACGACCGACGGCTTCGAGATTGCCGAAGCCGATTTACGTCTACGCGGTGAGGGCGAATTCGCGGGCACGGCGCAAGCGGGCGGCGGTGTCGGCTTGCTCGGGAGCATTGTCTCGGATTTCGCGATGTACATGCACGCCAAAATCGACGCCGACGCGATCGTCTCAGCCGACCCACGACTCGAACGCGTGGAACATCGCTCGCTTCGCGGTCTCGTCGACCGCGATGCGTCGGCGCGCGCGATGCTCATCGGTAGTTAATCGCGAATCGTCTTCTGCCTCGAAGCCGCCGAGATCGTCAGCGTTCAATACGAATCGCTTCCTCACGTGCCTGGCGAGGCGTGTACGTGCAGCCCTCGGCTTCGTAATTCGCGATCTCAACCGACGTCAGACGTTCGGCCAACAGCGCGTGGAGGCGTTCGTACGTTGCGTGCTCCAATGGCTCGCGGGCGAAGTCGCCGTCGTTTACGCGCCCGTTTTGGTTCAGGCGCGCGGTCGTGTGCCCGAGCAGCCGCGCCGCGCGCGGCGCGTCGCCTTCGAGCGCGCAGGCGAGCGCGAGGTGTTCGATGGGCCACACGCATGTTAGCGAGTCGACGTCGACGTTGTCGATTAGCTCCAAGCTCTTCGTTGCGGCTTCACGTGCGCCCGTAACGTCATCGGCGGCGAGGAGGTACCCTGCCAAATTCTGCAACAGACCCGCGTGATGGTCGCTCGAATGGCTCGACAATGCTTCGCGCGCGATGGCGATGGCGCCCTCGACGTTTCCTCGGTGAAATTCGGCCTCTGCCGTCATGTGCAGCACCCAAGGCGGAACCGCGACACCGAGCGCGCGACATTTCGCGCGAGCCCGATCGATAAGCTTGGGATCGAACGTACCGACTCCGAGCATGCCGGGTAAGCTGATTTCGGCGACTAATGCGAGCAGGTACATTTCCGCCGAAACGTCGGATCCGCCGATCGAAACGAACTCCGCGAATGTCTTTTGTGATTCGGAGACGCGTCGAACGCGCGCGTAGTTTGTGGTGAGAAAGTGCAGCGCCCTCGCGAGCACACCGCGGTCGCCGGATTCTCGTGCATGACGCACCGCGTCTTCTCCCGCCGCGATTGCTTCGGCAACGCGTCCGCGCGTTCCGAGAAACCGTGATTGCAAGGTAAGGAGTCGGGCGCGTGTCGCGGACTCCTCGTCCGGAAGAGCCCGAGAAAAGAACGTCAGGAGCTCAAATATTTCGTCGTACGAACCGAACGATCCGGTTCGAACGCGCACGGCGGTATTCGCGACGATCTGCGCCCCAACTGCGATGTCGCCCGTCGATCGCGTCGTGTTGACGGCGGCGCGGAAATTGTCGAGTTCCGCTTCGAGTGCGTTAAATTTGTCGTCGCGGAGGGATGCTGCATACGTTCGAAACGCATCGTCGGCCAGCGCCGCAATCCATTCAACGTGTCGCTCCGCGACCCGCGCGCGATCACCCGCGGCCACGAGTTTCTCGAGCGCGTAGGCGCGCGATGTTTCCAGGAGTCGGTAGCGCGTGGATTGCGCGGTGAGTTCGGCAACCACGAGCGACTTGTCGACGAGCGATCCGAGCACGTCGAAAAGGTCGAACTCGTCGAGCCCATCATCGCAACAGACCGCGACGGCGGCCTTCATCGTGAACCCATCGACGAAGATGCCAACGCGTTGAAAGAGTCGCTTTTCGCGATCGTCGAGGAGATCGTAGCTCCAGTCGATCAACGCACGCAGCGTTTGCTGTCGTGGCAGCGCATCGCGGCCACCGCCGGTGAGGATGCGGAAACGTTCGTCGAGGCGTTTCGCGAGTTGATGAACGTCGATCATCTTGACGCGGGATGCGGCGAGTTCGATTGCGAGCGCGATGCCGTCGAGACGCTGGACGATCTCGATAACAGCCGATGCATTGTCGTCCGTGAGCTCGAAACGCGTGTCGGCAGCGCGGGCTCGATCGACAAAGAGAACCACCGCAGCGTAGCGAGATGCCTCAGCTGCGGCGAGAGCGGCGTGGCCCTTCGGTACGGGTGGAAGTTCGAGTGACGGCAAACGGTACGCGGTTTCTCCCGCGATGCCGAGATTTTGCCGACTCGACGCGACGATCTTCACGCCGGGTCCGCCCCGGAGGATTGCCGCGATCACAGCTGCCGATTCGACGACGAGGTGCTCGCAGTTGTCGAACACCAGAAGCATTGCTTTCGCCGCAAGCGCGGAGACGATCGCCGGAATCGGTTCGAGCGCGCTCGAGAGCGTTAAGCCGAGGGCGCTTGCGATCGTGCTCGGGATGAGCGCGCCATCGGTGAGCGGCGCGAGCTCCACGAACCAGACGCCATCGCCCGAGCCGTCGAGGAGATTCGCTGCGACTTGCAGCGAGGTGCGCGTTTTCCCGATACCTCCGGAACCGACGAGCGTGACGAGGCGATGCGCGGCAAGGAGCGCTACGATCTCGCCGACTTCTCGCTCGCGCCCGACGAACGAGGTGAGTTCCATCGGCAAGTTATTCGGCAACGCGGAGAGCGATCGAAGCGGCAGAAATCGATCGTCGATACCGAATGCGACGACCTGATAGACCTGTTCAGGTCGCGAGAGATCCTTGAGGCGATGCGCGCCGAGATCTTTAAATGCGATCTGTGCCGGAACTGCGCCGAGTGCGAGATCTTGCGTAACGCCGGAGACGACGATTTGCCCACCGTGCGCGATCGCAAGCAAACGCGCGATCCGGTTGACGGTCGGCCCGAAATAATCTCCATCGCGTTCGTCAGTTGCGCCGGTGTGGATGGCGGCTCGGATGCGTAATCCCGCAACGTCGGCGAAATCTTCGGCGGCGAATGCCCGTTGCAGATCGACGGCGGCCACGACCGCTTCCTCCGGCAGCGAAAAGGCGGCGCAGAACGCATCGCCGAGCGTTTTAAAGATGTATCCGCCACGCGCTTCGATCGCGGCGCGCCCGATCGTGTCGTGACGACGAACGGCGTCGGTCATCGCAACGCGATTCGCGTCCCAGCGCTGCGTGCTGCCTTCGATATCGGTGAAAAGAAACGACACCGTCCCCGTCGGGAGTGCGTCGCCCTTTCCACGACCGGAAGCCCGCTCGTCTCGCATGGCTGCCGGTTCGCCTTCGACACGAGGGTTCCGGTCCGGCTAGTAGCCGAGTGCGAGTGAATCTGCGCGCGGGTCGGCGCCCCCGGCGAAGGTGCCGCGTTCGCGATCGATGAGGATTCCTTGCGCGTGCCCCATCACGTCGTCGTAGGGCTCGACGACATCGACGATGTGACCGCGGGCGCGTAAGCCCGCGACGAGCGCCGGATCGAAACGCGCTTCCACCCGAACAGAATCGTCGAAGACGCCTTCATTCGCGCGGCCGTAGACGAAACGCGGCGCGTCGATCGCAGCTTGCACCGACATCTCGCGTTCGTAAATCGCGTGCACGAGTTGAACGTGCGTTTGCGGCTGGCCGTCGCCGCCCATCGTGCCGTAGACGAATTCCGGTTTTCCGCCGCGCAAGAGCATCCCGGGCGAGAGCGTATGGAGCGGACGTTTGCGCCCGGCGAGAACGTTTGGATGCCGGTCTTCGAGGCTAAAATGCGCGCCGCGATTGTGAAGCACGATACCGGTTCCACGGGCCACGATGCCGGAACCGAAACCCATGTAGAGGCTCTCGATGAGCGACACCGCGCGGCCTTCGCCGTCGACGGCGACGACTGCGATCGTGCCGCCCGTATCGACGGGCGAGATGCGCCGTCGTGCGCGCGACGGATCGATCCGCGACCGCGCGGCCGCGAGCGCGGTTGGCGTGAGCAGATCGGCGATCGAATCGCGCATCGCGTTCGGATCTGCGAAGCGAGCGTCGCGGACCTCGAGGGCATCTTTGAGCGCCTCGATCGAGAGATGCGTCCAATCGAGATCGCTCGCGTCACGGTCGCCCGCGAGCGCGCCGAGAACCATCAGTGCGAGCGCGGCCTGTGAGTTCGGCGGATGCGCGACGAGCTCGCAACCATGCCAAGGAATCGAAAGCGGCGTCATGCGCTCCGTGCGTTGCGCCGCGAGGTCATCTGGAGTCATCGGATTGCCGAGTGCGGCGAGCGTCGTGCAAATCGCCGCAGCGATCTCGCCGTCGTAGAATGCGTCGGCGCCACTGCGGCGAATCGCGGCGATGCTCGTTGCGAGCGCCTCGTTTCGGACGACGTCGCCGGCGCATGGCACGCCGCTTGCGAAGAAGAGTTCGCTCGTTGCGGGATCGCTTCGCAACAGCGCTTCGTTCGTCGCAAAACTTTCCGCGACGACGTCGGTAACGACGTAGCCTTCGCGTGCGAACGCTTCAGCGGGCGCGAGCAATTCGTCGAGCCCGCGCGTGCCGTGCGCGCGAGCGACGTCTTCCCACGCGCGCACACATCCCGGCGTCGTCACGGTGAGCGCGCCACGCTTGGGCATCTGCGTACATCCGCGCGCGCGAACCGTCGCCGCATCGAGGGCCGCCGGGGCACGGCCGCTCCCATTGTATGCGATCGTTTCGTGCGTGCGCGGTTCGTACAGCAACCACAGTGCGTCGCCGCCGATGCCATTGCTTGCGGGATAGACGACGGCGAGCACGGCGTTGGCCGCGATCGCAGCATCGACCGCATTTCCGCCGCGCCGTAACACATCGACACCGGCCGCGGTCGCGAGCGGATGCGGTGATGCGACCATGCCACGCTGCGAGCGCGCGACGGCACGCGATGGATGATTCATTCGCGCGCTCGCGGTTCGAGTGCATCGCGCAAATCGTCACAGAAATGTACGATGAAGACGGCAATCGAAGCGGCGAGATGTTTCCGCCCATCCGCGAGCATCCCAACCCACGACGATATCATCGCGTCGCGGCTCGTACCCCAGCGCTGCGTGCTTCCTCCGAGATCGGTGAAGAGAAACGACACCGTGCCCGTCGGAAGCGCGGCATCGCCGAGGGGGGATGACGCGAGACCATTCCTTACCATGCTTGCCGTTTCGTCTTGCCGGGAAGCGAACCCGTCAGGTCGCAGAGGAGAATACGTGAGCACGGCATCTTTCGTGGGCGACTGCGATGCTCGTCGGAAGTTAGCGGCGAGGCCGCTCTCTTTCTTTTACGTTGCTTTGCCGAACGACGCTTCGAGTGCTTCGCAAGCCTCGGCCATCGCGAGCTTCGCTTTCGCAACCGCGCCGCCCATACCGAAGAACTCGTGCGTGACGCCACGGTAGATCGTCCGTTTCACGCGAACGCCGGCGGCTTGCAGCTTCTCAGCATAGAGCTCGCCGTCGTCGCGCAGCGGGTCGATTTGCGCGTTGATGATCGTTGCGGGCGACAGCTTTTTAAAATCTTTCGCGCGTAAGACGGAAACGAGCGGGTTGGTCGCATCGGATTCGCTCTTGAGATAGTACTTGGCGAACCATTGCATCGCAGGTTTACCGAGCGGTGCTGCGGTCGCGTTTTCGGCATACGATGCGGTATCGAAGGCGATATTCGTAATGGGATAAACGAGCACTTGATGCGTGGGCATTTGGACGCCGTTATCGCGCGCCTGCATCGTCGTCACCGCGGCGAGATTACCGCCCGCGCTCTCACCCGCAATCGCGATGCGCTTGGCGTCCCCACCGAAAGAAGCCGTGTTGGCAACGACCCACTTGTACGCGGCAAATGCGTCGTCGGCGGCTGCTGGGAACGGATGCTCCGGCGCTTGACGATAGGCGACCGAAACGACGATCGCCCCCGAGCCGTTGGCGAGGCTACGCGCCGATGCGTCGTAGGTGTCGAGGCTCGCGATCACCCAGCCGCCGCCGTGGAAGTACACGACAACGGGAAGCGTTGCGGCCATCTTCGTCGGAAAATACATGCGTAGGAGCAATGGCCCGCCGGGCCCGTCGATAACTTTGTGTTTGAGTCCGCCGATCGTTTCGACGGTCGGCTTTCCCTCTTGCGTCAACGTCGCCGCGAGTGCGTCTGCGAACGAGGGCAACTCGCGCGCGATGCGCGGCTCCACCTCTGGCAGCGGCGGTGCGTTGCCGGCGAGGATATTTTGGAGAACGCGCTGCATGTCGGCGTCGGCTTTGAGGTCAGGTCCGGGAAGCGGCATCGCCATGGGTGCTGCGAGCGCGACAGACCTCCAGCCGACGCCAAGTACGCCTGCGCCGAGGAGAAACGATGTTCGACCAAAGTTTGACATAGCATATCTTGAATACCACGAAGGCTCGATGTTGAACCAACGTTTCGATCGGCAGGAGGTGTGATGAGTTTGAGTTAGCTCGCGCGCGGCCGTGATGAAAGCGTCCTGCGTTGGGGAGTAGTCGACGCTCTCGGTGGGAAGAGTTGTCGCATGCAATCATCTCTTGCCGTCGGCCTCGATTTCGATCACACCCTCGGGCTCGATAATCAACTCGAACGTACGGTCGCCCTCGCGATGCTCGCGGATTTCGCGCGCGACGAGGGAGTTGTCTACGCAATTTCAGCCGCCGAGGAAGCGATCGACGTCGTCCTCGCGTCGTATCGTAACGGCGACGTTTCGGTCGAAACGGGCATCGCGGGATTCTTCGAGCGCTTCGTTCCTGTCGGGAACAAGGTCGTCGATCGCGCGTCGGATTTCCGCGATGCCGTCGTCGCGCGTGTGCCCGAATTCGTGCGCGCGCGTCCCGAAACGGAAGCCATGCTCGCGAAGCTCGATGCGATGGGCGTTCGGTACGCGCTCCTCACCAATGGCTGGAGCCCGTTGCAAGAAGAGAAGGCGCGAGTCATCGGCTTTCGCGGCCCGGTCTACGTCAGCGAGCGGATCGGCGTGCGTAAACCGCATCCCGACGCATTCGCATTGCTCGCGAAGCACTTCGAAATCCCAGTCGGCGAGCTGTGGTACGTCGGCGACGATCCCCAAACCGACATCGCGGGTGCGGACGCGGTCGGGATCACGACCGTTTGGTACGACGAAGACGGGGCGCCGTTTCCCGAAGCGCTCGAGCGGCCAAAGCATACGATTCGTTCGCTTGCCGAACTACCCGCGATCCTTCAAGAACGTCTGGACCAAGGGCGACTCGACGAGGCGACGAATCTCGCTTGATGACGCGAGGACCCCATTGCGCGTGACCGGCGGAGAACTTCGTTCGCGCGTCATACGATCGCCACGTGGAGCGACGGTTCGACCGACCCCCGGCCGTGTCAAAGAGGCGCTCTTTTCTATTCTTGGCGACGAGATTGCAGATGCGCGGGTGCTCGATCTCTTTGCCGGCACGGGGGCGATCGGCTTCGAGTCGCTCTCGCGCGGCGCGGCGAGCGTGACGTTCGTCGAACTCCACGCGCCGACCGCGCAGGCGATCCGTGACGCCGCACGCGACTTCGACCTCGAGAAACGCGCGACGATCCTTTGCGCGCCTGCCGATACGGCCGTCAAACGTTTGAGTGGCCGATTCGATTTCGTGTATGCGGATCCGCCCTATGCGTTGCCGCCGCCACTGCTCACCTTCGGTCATCTGCTCGAACGTGGCGCAATCGATGCATCGACGATCGTCGTTTACGAACGCCGCGAAAACGCGCCGGCCTTCGAACGGCCCGGATTCTCGACGGTCCGCGAGCAATGCTATGGAGAGGTGATGCTGCAGTTTTTACGGGTCGGCGATGCGCGATAGCGCGGGCGTTCCGCAAAGCCATGCGGTCTATCCGGGTTCGTTCGATCCGCCGACGAACGGCCACCTCGACGTCATCGCACGCGCCGCGGCGATCTTTCCGATCGTGACGGTCGCCGTCGTCGTGAATCCGCAGAAACGCTCGCCGTTCTTCGATCTCGAAGAGCGTGAAGAGATGCTCCGGCGTTGCACGAGTCAGTACGCGAACGTTCGCGTCGATCGATTCCGCGGGTTACTCGCCGATTTCGTCAAACGTGCCGACGCAGACGTGATCGTTAAAGGACTGCGTGTCGTTTCGGATTTTGAAAACGAGATGGCGTTCGCACACATGAATCGCTCGCTCTCCAACGTCGATACGATGTTCCTCATGTCCGCTTCGAGCTATTCGTTCGTGAGCTCGAGCCTCATCAAAGAAGTTTTTCTCCAGGGCGGCGATATCTCCAAATACGTCCCCGACGTCGTTCTTGAGTACATGAACCAGAAGAGCCCCGTTCGCCCCGTTTTGTAGGAAAGGAACGCCCCTTGTCGATCTACCGCGTCATCGAAAAACTCGAAGGCTACGTCCGTGAAGGCACGTGGATGCCGCTAGGCTACCGTATCCTCAGCGAAGAGAAGCTCGTCGAATTCATCGAAAAGATGCGCTCGACGCTTCCCGAAGAAGTCGGCCGCGCGAAAGTGATCGCGACGAATAAAGATCGTATCGTTCGCGACGCGCAAGAGAAAGCGCAAGCGATCGTAACCGAAGCCGTCGCGCAGAAGAACGAACTCGTCGAACAGCAAGATATCGTAAAGGCGGCGCGCACCACGGCCGATATCGTCCTGCGCGAAGCCGAAGCGAAGGCGCAACGCATTCGCGCCGGTGCCGACGCCTACGCGCAAAGCGTGCTCGCCGATCTCGAAGGCCGCCTCACCCTCGCACTTGGCTCGGTTCGTAAAGGCCAAGATGCCTTGATCCCGCGCGTGCCGCAGCCGGTATCCGCAGCGCCGCAGGCGCCCGTCGCAGAAGCGGCAGCACGCTCGAAGCGCGCGGCCTTCGACGCCCAAGATGCAGCGACCGTCGACCTCGACGCGCTCGAAGTCCACCGCTAGGCCTCCGCGCATGGGGGGGTGGCGCAACGCCGTCTATATCTGGACGGTCGTCGTGCTCGCGGTGCTGGCGGGCCTCTCGATCGTGCCGACACCGTTCTATGTTCTCGCGCCCGGTGGTGCGATCGATCTCGGTAAACGCATCACGGTCGCGGGCCACGCGGCACCGGAACGGCGGCTCTATCTTACCGATGTCGTCCTCGCGCGCGCATCCGTCCTGCTGCTCGCCGCGGTCGTCTTGCCGGGAACGCGTATCGTCCGCCGCGATCGCGTGCTTCCCGCGGGCGAAAGCGCGCGTGGCTTCGATCGGGTGATGAGCGATGCGATGGGGGAGAGCCAGAACGTTGCGGGGATCGTCGCCGAGCGCGCGGCGGGATTGCGCGTCGTGGTTCCGCCGGCGTGCGTGTGCGTCGCCGATGTTCCCTTTCGTACCGGCACGCGCGTCCTGCGGCGAGGCGATTGCTTCACGCGTGTCGGATCGATCGCGACGCAGACCGAGGGCGATCTCAAGCGTGCGCTCGCATCGCTCGGACGCGCGCGTGTGGCTCGCATCCGCATCTTACGCGATGGTGCCGAGCGCGATCTCGACGTGCCGACCATCGCGACGACACACGGCGTGCGACTCGGTGTGCTCGTGAACGAACGCGTACCCGCAGCGCATCTCCCGGTTGCGGTCCGTTACGCCTTCGACGATGTCTCGGGCTCGAGCGGCGGCCTTATGTTCGCGCTCCACATCTATGGCGCGTTGCGTGGGGTACGCGCGGGCGAGCCGGTCGCCGGGACGGGCACGATCGCGCTCGACGGAACCGTCGGCCCGATCGAAGGCACGCGTCAGAAGCTCATCGCGGCGGAACGCGCGGGTGCGAAACTCTTTCTCGTTCCGGTCGCCAATTATGCCGAGATCTCGCACGAACGGGGCATTCGCATCGTGCCCGTACCGACGTTCGCGGCCGCACTAGAAGTACTCCGAAGCTAAACGGCGAGGTCGCGCGCTCAGCCGGACGGCATCGCGCTCGTACGCGCCATCGCGATCAAGACGGCACGCGCGTCGTCGGTATCGGTGAGGGCGTGCTCGAAGTCGATCGAGCATTCGTGCGTGGCACCATCAACGATCGCGACGATCCGCATCGCGTGCGCGTCGAAGTCGCGAATCCGCGCGGACTCGACGCGCGCGAGATTACCGTAGTGACGTGCATAGCCGGCGATCGAATCGCCGTGGTCGTCGTTCATGTGCGATACGATCGTAGCGATGGATTCCGGCGTGAGTTCGGGCATCGGTCTTTCTTCGCGCCGGGCGATCCGCGATGCCTACCCGTCTGCGCGGGGACGGGGCTCGTCGCGATGCGCGGCGTAACGCACGACGCATGACGAGTCCCGACGATTTCGAACGCTTCGCGCTCGGCGATTTTCCCTTGCAGAGCGGCGTGACGTTGCGCGATGCGACGCTCGCCTACACGACGTTCGGCACGCTCGATGCACGACGGCGCAACGTCATCGTGATTCCATCGGCATACGGTGGCACGCACGCCGATAGCATGTGGCTCGTGGGGCCCGGTAAACCATTCGATCCCGCGCGCTATTTTATCATCGCGACGAACATGTTCGGTAACGGACTCTCGACATCGCCCACGACCGCTGCAGGCGGCCAACGCGGACCGGATTTTCCGAACGTGACCGTGTACGATAACGTCGAGGCGCAGTACCGTCTCGTCGTCGAGCATTTCGGCGCGCAATCGATCGCGCTCGTCGCGGGTTTCTCGATGGGCGCGCAACAATCGTTTCACTGGGGCGCGCGCGCGCCCGAACTCGTCGAACGAATCGCGCCGTTCTGCGGGAGTGCGCGGACGGCCGAGCACAACATCGTTTTCCTCGACGGCATCTCAGCGACGCTTCGCGCGGATGCAGCCTTCGCCGGAGGGCATTACACGCAGCCCCCGCGCGTCGGGCTCGAAGCGATGGCGCGCGTGTGGGCGGGCTGGGGTCTCTCGCAGACGTTCTATCGCGAAGAGTGTTGGCGAGCGATGGGTTTTGCTTCGCGCGAAGCCTTCATCGATGAAGCCTATGTCGCGTCGTTCGGCGCGGGCGATGCGAATAATTTGCTCGCGATGTTATGGACGTGGCGTCACGCCGATGTGGGCGCGCACGCGCGCTATGCGGGCGATACGCGAGCCGCACTTGCGGCGATCACGTCGCGCGCGCTCGTCATGCCCGCGCAGACCGATCTTTATTTTCCGCCCGAAGACAACGAGCGCGAAGTCGCAGCGATGCCGAACGCCGAACTCGCGATAATCCCGACGATCAACGGCCATGCGGCGGGAGGCGGCGTCGACGCGGCCGATAGCGCGTGGATTACGTCACGCCTACGCGAGCTGCTCGCGCGGACGTAAACGACGGGTGGCCTAAACGGGTGGCGCCTGGACGTTGTGGGCGAAGGCTTGAAGGCGCTCGCGATCGAGCGCGCGCACGCGACCCCGATCGAGTTCGACGGCACCCGCGTTCTTGAGCCGCAAGAGCGCACGCGCGGCCATGTCGCGCACCGTCCCGGCAGCCGCGGCGATCTGCGCCTGCGAGAGATTTTCGATGCCGGAGAGGCCCTTGGCCATGCCCGTCGTCGCGGGAGCGTACGACAGTAAGAACTTTGCAACGCGCTGTAAGACGTGCGCGAAGGCCAGATCGGCGATCGTATCGATTGAACGCCGACGTGCTTGCGACGCATCGGTGAGAAATCCGATCGCGAGTTCCGCATCGGTTCGGCTCGCGTGCAACACCGCTTCAGTCGGCAAAAGGACGATGCTGCAATCGGTGAGTGCTTCGGCGCGCGTCGTCGCGCCGCCACCGTCGAACGTGCCGGTCTCATTGAGCGGATCGAGTGGGAGCCGCTCGCCGAGCGCATGCGTCTTGCCGTCGGGTGAGAGGAGGGTGTAGACGACTTTCCCGGTGCGAACGAAGGCCAAGTACGGCCACATCTCGCCTTCATCGTAGATCGTTTCGGCGCCGCGATACGTGCGTTCCGTCGCCGTCGACGCGAGATCGCGGACAGTCGAGGCCTTCGCGTTCGCAAAGGGCGTGCAATGCGAAAGGAAGGTCGCGACGTCGGCATGCTCGTCGATGCGCTCGATGCGAATCGTCCAACGGCCCGAACCCATATTCCGCGCGTCCCACGAGAATCGACCGGGACGATGTTGAAGAAATTCGTTGCGAAGTGCGCGCGGATCGCTTTCTTCTGGAAGCTCGAGGATGCCACCTAATTGCAATTTGTCGAAAGCGTCTAAGACGATGACGTTTCGATTGGTAGTTGGTAGCGTTCGACTGTCGAGCGTGATCGCAGGCACGCGTGTGTTGGCCATCAACGTTTCATACTTCTCCGCAAGGCAGCGGCCGCCTTCCATCGAACGAGAGCTGACCGTGCGAGCCCTCAACTTCGTCGCGGCGTGCGCGTTTGCTATCGCCGGTCTCTCGTTCAACGCAACGGCTTCGCGCGCGGCGCCGCGTCCGCTCGTGATTTACGTTGAGGAAGACCCTTCGAGTCTCAATACGATTCTCAACACCGCCTTCGGTTGGCAACTCGGGCCGCTCACCCAAGGCTACCTCTTCACCGTGGATGACCGCGGGCGGCTCGTGCCCGATGCTGCGCTCGAACTGCCGACGCGTCGCAACGGCGGCATCTCCGCCGACGGGCGCACGATCGTCTACCGCATTCGCACGGGACGCTGGTCCGATGGCGCACCGTTCGACGCACGCGACGTCGCCTTCACGGTCGACGCGCTCCGCAACCCGGCAACCAACGTTCCCGACCGATCCACGATCGATGCGATCGCTTCGGTCCGCGTCCCACAACCCGATCGTCTCGTCGTGGAATTGCGCGCGCCATCGGCACCGTTCGTCTCGTCGTTTCTGACGCTCGGTGCGAACGATCCCTTCGCGATTCTGCCGCGGCACATCGCCGCGCGCTACGCGAATCTCAACTCGTCGTCGCTCGATACGCATCCGGTCGGGCTCGGGCCCTACCGACTGGTCACCTGGCGGCGCGGCGATCGACTCACCTTCGAGCCCAATCCGTTCTATTGGCGCGGGCGACCGAAACTCGAACGTATCGTCGCGCTCGTCGAACCGAACGCAACGACGCGGCTGGTGCAAGCGCGAACGGGAAACCTCGATGTGACCTACATTTCAGGCTTGCAACTCGATGAGGCGGCGCGCGAACATCTGCGCGTGGTGCGTGCGACGACCAACATCGTCGATTATCTGCAATTTAACGTGCGCGGTTCGCGCGCACTCGGCGATCCGCTCGTGCGTCGCGCGATCGCGCAGGCCCTCGATCGCCCACGCCTCGCGGCGACCGTCTACCGCGGTCAGGAAGAACCGACCGATACGGGACAGCTCGCCCCCGCTCTCGCACGCGCCGGACGCCTACCCGCCTTCGATCCACGCGCCGCGCGAGCGGCGTTGCGTGGGCCGATCGATCTCGATTTTGCGATTGCGGGGCAGTGGCGATCGAGTGCGTCGGCGGCCTTGCAGATCGCAGCGCAACTCGCAAATATCGGTGTGACGGCGCGTCTGCACTCGTATTCGACGAGTTCGTTTTGGGGCGCAAAATCGGCGGGTGGCGTCCTCGAAAACGGGCGCTTCGATCTCGCGCTCACGAGTTGGTCGCCGAGTCTCGACGCCGATCGATCGTATCTCTTCGGATGTGCCGCCGTGCCACCAACGGGCGGAAATGCCGGTGGTTATTGCAATCGCGCCTTCGATGCCGCCGAGGAACGCGGCATGCGAACCTACGATCCCGCGGCGCGCACCGCCGCCTACCGAACGGCGCACGCGATATTGGCTCGCGATCTCCCAATCGTACCGATCGGCTTCGAGCGTAGCGCTTACGTCGTCTCGCCGCGCGTCGTCAATTTTCGGCCGAACGTGCTCGGTCGCGACTATTGGAACGCGTGGGAATGGGAAGTAAACGACCGCTGATGAGATCGTTTATTCCCGTATCATTTACGCGCCGATGAAATTCGCCGGCCGCTTTGCGAGGAAGGCTGCCGTGCCTTCTTTGAAATCGGCAGAATCGACGAGCGTTCCGAAATGAAGCGCTTCGAGTTCGAGACTGGCGGCGAGCGAGATCGAACCGCCGTCGTCGATCGCGCGTTTCGTTGCGGCGACCGCGAGCGGTGCTTTGCTCGCGATGATGCCGGCGATGCGTTTGGTTTCGGCGAGTAACTCGTCGTGCGCTACGACACGTTGCACGAGGCCGATGCGGAGTGCCTCGTGGGCATCGATCATCTCACCGCTCATGCACAGATACATCGCCATGCCACGACCGAGTAGGCGCGCCGTGCGCTGCGTGCCGCCGTAACCGGGTAAGAGCCCGAGGTTGACCTCGGGCTGACCGAATTTGGCCTTGTCGCTCGCGAAACGGAAATCGCACGACATCGCGATCTCGCATCCGCCACCGAGGGCGAAGCCGTTGATCGCGGCGATAACGGGCGTGCGCATACGCTCGATCTGTAACGTGATCGCCTGCCCCGCGCGCGCTTGCGCGGCGCCTGCGACGGCGCTCGGGAGCGACCCGAGTTCGCCGATATCGGCACCTGCGGCGAACGCGCGATCGCCGGAGCCCGTCAGAATGATGGCCCGGATATCGCGATCGTCTTCGAGTTCGTGGAAGGCTCGGTGCAGTTCGCCGAGCAGTGCGACATTTAGCGCGTTAAGGACTTTGGGTCGATTGAGCGTGATGGTCGCTATGGCAGCATCGCGGTCGATAAGAAGAAGGTCGTATGGCACGCGGAACGCTTCCGGTTCGTCCAACCGTTGCCCTCGCGTGTGATATACTACGTGTCGAATATGCTCGCGCGGAGATATCGCGCTTGGGAGAGGAAACGGAATGAACGCCATGCGTACCGCCTACCACGAAGCTCTAGAAGCGGCTCGCCTCGATGTCGTGCGCCTTGGTGCGCTCGTCGGCGATGCCGTTCATTCCGCATGTATCTCGCTCGAAAAGCGCGACACGACGCTCGCCGCGCGGGTCATTGCGGGCGACGACGACGTCGACGCGTTACGGCGCCGCGTCGAGCAGAGCTGCATCGAACTTATTTGGCGCCAACAGCCCGTTGCGGGCGAACTGCGACAAGTGGCGGCGATGCTCGAAATCGTGACCGACCTCGAGCGCGTCGGCGATTACGCAGTCGAGATCAGCAAATATTCTATCAAACTCTCCGATGTCGCGATCCGCCCCGCGCGCGTCGAAATCGGTCGCATCGCCGCGATCGCGACCGAGATGTTGCGCATGGTGATGCGTGCCTATACGGAACGCGACGCGACGCTAGCCGAAGCCGTCATCGCGCGCGATGACGAAGTCGACGATCTCTACGCGCGCGGTATCGAGGCGCTTCAAGATGAAATGCAGAGCGATTCGGGCATGGTCCGCGCCGGGACGATCATGCTCTTCGTTCTCACGAATCTCGAACGTGTCGGCGATCGTGCTCAGAACGTGGCCTGGCATACGAAAGAGATGCTAGGCGCGGCCTAGTAGCCGCCTTCGCGGACGCTGCAGGGCGACATGACGGCATCGGACATGCCGTGGATGAGTCGCTTATCGGCCGGCGCGATCGTCGCGAGGATGCCGCCGAGTTTCACGCCGTCGCCCTCGACGAAATAGTACGGACATAAACGAACCCGCCCGTCGAGCGTTGCGATATCGTCGGTCTTTCGGTCGAAATAGGGTACGCGAACGCGCTTCCCCTTGTGAAAACGTTGCAGAATATACGGCGTTTTGGAATATGACGCGAGCGCGTCGTTGAGCGTGAGCTCCCAATCTTCTTTCGTGAGGTCGTTCGCGACTTTTACCCCGCGCGAGCCCCACGCGAGTTCGGAGAAGCCCGAGGGTTTCACGACGTAATCGCGCTCGCTCTTGCCGAGTGCTACGAGCTGATCCCACGCATACACGGGCTCGCCTGCCGCCGTAAGGCCCACGATTGCGGCTTGCGGCGGAAACGGTCGCGGATCGAGAATCCACGTCTGGGGAAAAATCGTCTGCAGACGCGTCATCGCATCGCCGAGTTCGGCACGCCAGAGCTTCGCGAGCGCGGGATGGTGCAGGAGCGCGAACGCAAGTTTCTCTTCGAGATGCGCTTTGGGCGGCGGCGTCATCTTCACGCGGTTATGGCGGGCCGCGTAGAGCATCAGATCTTGCTTGGGGACGTTGAGCAGATCGAAGAGTTCGAAGTTTCGATACAGGACGTCGATCTTTTTTTCTTCGCCGTCGGGGAGGCGCACGAAGAGCGCGTCTTCGGTGAAGACGATCTCTTCGGGGCGACAGACATAGGTCGCGCCGAGGCCGCGTGCGTTCATCGCGCCCGCGAGCCAGGCGAGCTCGGCGCGGTAATCGTCGGCTTCTTGCGATACGACCATCGCCGTCGTTGGAGAAGCGTTGCCGGCGGTCGCGGCGAGCATCGCGGCGAGACCATCGAGCATGCCTTCGCGATCGCCCACGGTATCATATCCGAGTTCGCAATATGCTTGCGCCATCGCGCCGACGAAGCCCATGCCGCCGGGGATGCTGTCGAGCTCCGATGCGATGAAGCCTCCGTCGGTGAGGATGAGGTCGGGTCGGATGACGCCGGGTATTTCGCCCTTGAAGCGATTTTGACGCCCGAGTTTGATCATCGATTCGGGTTTGCCGATATCGAGATATTCCGCGATGAAGGCCGGCGCCGTGCCGCGCGCGCTACGCTGATAAAGGCTCGCGAGCGCCCGATAAAATCGGAGGAGATCCGGTCCCAATTTCTCGATCGCGGCGTACGTTTGCGGCGAGAGCCAAAAGGGTTCGGGTGAGAGTCGCCAGGCGACGCGGCTTTGGTCGACTCCGACGCCGGCGAAGAGTCCTTCGGGCATCTTATCGTTGAGGAAGAGCGCCTGGTCGCGGGCGGTCATGGTCGGATCGAGCGCGGTGCATCCCATCGCAGAGCGCTTACCCCGCGTCCGTGTAAAACGAGCGCGTGGCGGCGGGTGGGGGACAGTCGAGCAACTTGGCGCTCGAGTATGCGATATATCGGCGTCTCATGCTGTCAAGGAAAACGCAGCGACCGCGCTGCGGTTGCGCCTGGCGGCTATTTCAGTGCGATGGCACCGGGAACGAGTAGCGCGTGCTCTAAGCGGACGGCCCCGGCTTTGTAGCCGATCGTCATGTGGAGCGTGCCGGCGATCCCAAGAGATTGCAAGGGCGCATCGTCGATCGTATGCGACACTTCATTCGAAGAGATGACGTCGAGCGAGACTCTCCGCACGAGTGTGGCCTGGCCGCGTGCCGTGAGCGTCGCGATCGCGAGGACCGGCGATTTACCGATGGGCCGCGTTACGGGGGCGCAAATTTCGACGGTAAGCGCCGAGCCGGAAACGGTGAACGCGTCGTTCGAACACCCCGCTGCGGCGAACGCAGGCGCGGCAGAAGTCGCGAATGCTGCGAGGGCAATCGCGAGCGCGATGCGTGATGAAAGCGGCGTCATGATGCCCGTATAACGTAAGCCTCCACATGCTCGTTTCAAGGTGTGCCCCCGACGTTGGAATGCTGCGAGCACAGGAGCGCAGCTGCGCCTCCTCTAACGGTTCGGAGCCCCATGCGCATCGATCTTATCGCCCTCGATCTCGACGGCACGCTCCTCTCACCGGATGACGAAATCTCCGCCCGCAATCGGGCCGCCATCCGACGTTCCCTCGAAAACGGCGTTCGCGTCGTGCTCGTGACGGGCCGGGGGACCGATCTCCCCGTTCGCATTTCGCGCGACCTCAATTTAAATTTGCCGGTGATCTGCTGTCATGGCGCGCTGACGAAGGATTTCGGGGCGAATCGCACGCTCGAACACCGTCCCGTACCGCTCCAGTATGCCAAGTCGATGGTCGAATTCGCCGAGGCCAAGGGGCTTTCGCTCGCGATTTACGCGGAAGAATATTTCTGGCGTCTGGAAGGCTCGCGTGTCTACATGGATGACATGGTCGGCCCCGCGTGGCGCGAGGCGAAAACGTTCGCCGATATCCTGCACGAGGCGCCGACTTTCTTGCGATTCCTCGGCAAAGAGTCGGTTGCTGCGATGCGGGCCGAGTTCGGTGATTTACCGCTAAACTTTCGCTACGAGACTTGGGGCGAGTTCGATGAATGCGCGGTCCTGAGCCAGCTCGCGAGTAAGGAAAACGCCCTCAAGCAGCTCTGTGCGGATTTCCAGATCTTGCCCGAGCGTGTGCTCGCGATCGGCGATTCGCGCAACGACGTGCCGATGTTGCGATGGGCGGGCGTCGGGGTCGCGATGGCAAACGCGTTGCCCGAAGTGCGTCAGAGCGTGCGTTACGTGACGGCGAGCAATACCGAGGACGGCGTCGCGCTCGCCATCGAACGCTTCGTCTCACTCGCGCAGGCGCGACCCGTATGATCGACTCCGGCGAGCCCACGCCCGAATACGAATCGGATCTGCGCAATCTGCTCGCCGCGCGCGATTGGGAAGCGCTACGAGATTTTTCGCGCGAACACAACGCGATCCCCGACGACGTCTTCGCGCAGCCGCGCCACTTTTGGGAAGTGATGTTGCATAAGATGACGTGCAGTCGGATCGACCTCCTCGGCTTGCACGACGATTCGCGCAAATGGCTCGCCGAACGCGGGTACACGCCCGACCTCGGCGGATATTAGGCATGATCGTCCGCGTGTTGCCATTCGCGCGTATCCGCGAGATCGTCGGGTCGGATTCACTCGAGCGCAGCATCGATGCGGGTGCGACCGCGGGTGCGGTGTGGGCCGGTCTCTCGCGCGAGTTTCCCACCCTCGCGCCACTCGAACGCTCGACGCGACTCGTGCGCAACGGGGCCTTCGTCGACGCAGCGACGACGCTCGCCGACGGCGACGAACTCGGCCTCCTACCGCCGTTCGGAGGCGGCTGATGCTGTATGCCTTAACGGATTTGGCGATCGATGTCGATGCCGTGGTTCGCGCCGTGCGGAACGACGCGATGGGTGGGCTCGTCACGTTCGTCGGTTACGTTCGCGAACGAAGCGATGACGATCGCTCGGTCACGGGGCTTTCGTACGAAGCGCACGGCGATCTCGCGCTCGCCGAGCTACGCGCGATCGGCGCGGAGGCGTCGGAGAAATTCGGGCCAGCGCGTGTCGCCATCGTGCACCGGCTCGGGATCCTCTCGCTCGGTGAAGCCGCCGTCGCAATCGCGGTCGCATCCGCGCATCGTGCGGCTGCATTCGATGCCTGTGAGTACGCGATCGACGAGCTCAAAAAACGCGTTGCGATCTTCAAAAAAGAACACTACACGGGTGGCGACGCGTCGTGGCGCGAGAACGTGTCCCCGCTGCCGTGAAGCTCGAACTGCTGCGCCTCGCAACGCGAAATGGCGGCACGATCGCAGCGCTCGATTACGAACCACGTCGCCCGCGCGACGTAACGCTCGTCGTCGGTCACGGGTATTCCAGCTCGAAGCACAACCTCGATTTTCTCTGCGCCTTTCTCGCAAGCCACGGCTTCCGAACGATCGCCGTCGATTTTCCCGGCCATAAACTCGGGAGCAGTGGCGGCTGTCTCACGTCGATCGACGACCTCACGGACACGATCGCAGCGGCCGTCGCCTACGCGCGTGCCACGTACCCCGGACCCATTTACACGATCGGGCACAGCATGGGTGCGACGACGGCGCTACGCGCGTGCGCCGACGATCCCGAGATCGCAGGCGCGGTCTCCATTGCGACGGGATACGGTCGTCCTTCGGCGCTCGCGGCGATCGCGCGTGGCGGCGTCGTCGATCTGCGCTCCGCGTATGTGGTTGGGCTGACGTTGCCGGAGCTCGTGCTCGCGACGGAACTCGTGCTCGATGCGGCGCTCGCGGGGCTTGCGGGTCGTCCCGTGCTCTACATTGCAGCCGAACGCGACGGTATGGTCTCGCACGCGAGCTCACGCGAGCTCTTCGAGCGCGCCCCCGAGCCCAAAACCTACGTCACGATCGCAAGCGATCATACGAACGCGGGCGAACACGCTCGGGCAGCGGTCCTCGCCTGGCTCGGCGAACGGCACCCGCGGTGAGCACCTTGGCCGGTCGGCGGGATCTGCGCCGCTACAGCCGCCATCTGCTCATTCCCGAAGTCGGCCTCGCCGGCCAAGAAAAACTCGCTCGCGCGCGGGTACTCGTTATCGGTGCGGGTGGGCTCGGCGTGCCCGTGCTGCAGTATCTCGCGGCGGCCGGCGTCGGACGAATCGGCATCGTCGATGACGATACGGTCGACATCACGAATTTGCAGCGCCAAGTGATCTACGCGACGAGCGACGTGGGTCGGCGCAAAGTCGACGTCGTCGCGGAACGCATCGCAGCGCTCAACGCGCAGGTCGCAGTCGAAGCATATCCGCTGCGTCTCGATGCGAACAACGCGCGCGAACTCGTTCGTGCATACGATCTCGTGGTCGACGCGACCGATACGTTCGGCGCGCGGTATCTCATCAACGATGCCGCGCGTCTCGAGAGTAAACCCGACGTCTACGGCTCGATTTTTCGCTTCGACGGCCAGGTCGCCGTTTTCGCACCGAACGGTCCTTGTTATCGCTGTCTCTTTCCCGAACCGCCACCCGAGGGCAGCGTGCCATCGTGTGCGGAGGGCGGCGTGCTCGGCGTGCTCGCGGGCATCGTCGGCACCTGGCAGGCGAACGAAGCACTCAAGCTCATTCTCGGAATCGGCGAGACGCTCGTGGGCCGCTTGCTGCTCGTCGATGCGCTCGGCGCGCGCACGCGCGAGATTGCGATCGAGAGCGATCCGCACTGCGCGCTGCACGGCGCGCACGCAACGATCGTCGACGTCGCGGACGTGGCACCGACCGCGCCCGCATCGCTCACGGTTCCCGAACTCGAAGCGAGCGAACTCGACGCGTTTTTAGCGGCGAATCCGGATGCGATCGTCCTCGACGTACGCGAGCCGCACGAAGCAATTTTCGGTGCGCCCGCAGGGTCGCTCGCGCTACCCCTCTCGCAGCTCGAAGCACGAATGCACGAACTCGACGCGACGAAAACGTACGTGGTCGCGTGCCGCATCGGCACGAATTCACGTTGGGCGGTCGCGCGCTTGCACGACGCGGGATTGCGTCGTCTGCAACATTTGCGCGGAGGGTTACTGGCATACGCGGTGATCGACGCGTCGTTCGATGCCTTCTAACGCGACGCTATCGTGAACGCATCGAGCGATGCGATCGAGCGTGCGGCGACGGTGCGGCGTATCGCTGCGGGCGCGGGTGCCGTGCGCGTCGCGATCGCTGCCGCCGATGCGTCGGTTGCGACCTACGATGCTCTCGCGGCATCGTTCGCTCGGGGCGATCTCGCAACGTGGGGCTTCGACGAGACGTATGCGCGAAAAGCAAGCGATCCGCGCGCGATCCTACTCGGGGCTCGAAGCGTCATCTGCGTCGCGATTCCCTACGCGCGGTTCGTTGCCGAGCGCGCGAAATCGGGCGACGCGCCCCTACGTGGACGCGTTTCGAATTACGCCTGGTCGAGCGATTATCACCATTACGTTCGCGCGCTGCTCGACCGTATCGCACGCGCGCTCGACGTTGACGCGGGGGCGTCCGTTACGCGCGTGGTCTGCGACACCGCGCCAATAGCCGAGCGTGCTTTCGCGTTTGCGGCCGGGCTCGGCTGGATCGGTAAACATACGAACCTCATCGCGCCTGGAATCGGGTCGTTCGTTTTTTTGGGTGAGATCGTGACCACGCTCGAACTGGCCTCCGACGAGCCGCTCAAAAAGTCGTGCGGGTCCTGTACGCGTTGCGTCGTCGCATGTCCGACGGGCGCGCTCCGGGGCGATTATACGATCGATGCAACGCGGTGCATCTCCGATCTCACGCAACGCACCGATGCGATTCCGCGTGCGCTGCGACCGCTCGTGGGTGACTGGCTCTGGGGTTGCGATCTTTGCGGCCTCGCGTGCCCGCCCACGCGCAACGCGCGAACCGCGATCGACCCGGCGTTCGCACCGAAGAACGCGAGTGTGGCCGCGCCCGCCTTACTCGAGTTACTCGCGCTACGGAGTTCGACGTACAAACGCGTCTATCGTGGGACGGCGATGGGCTGGCGCGGGGCGGCAATCTTACGTCGCAATGCAGCCGTCGTACTCGGGAATATGCTCGATCGCGCGACCGTGCCCGCACTCGCCACGAGCCTCACCCACGATCCGCACGCCCTCGTGCGCGGCCACGTCGCCTGGGCGCTCGGGCGCATCGGCTCGCCCGCGGCCGCGCGTGCTCTGGCGCGGGCGGCGACGCTCGAAGGCGACGCCTCCGTACGCGAAGAGATCGCCGCCGCACGAATTGCTTGGAGATAGGGGAAACCTTCCGTCCATCTCGGGCGTTCTGAAAGTGTGAGGAATATCAAGCTATCGCTCGTTGCGTTCGCAGCGGCGCTCTCGATTTTGTCGCCGGTCGCGCACGCTCGTGCCGAGGGCGAGGCCGCCCCGCTCGATGCGAAAACGACGGGCCTCTACAAGCGACTCGTCGCGCTCAACGCTTCGGTCAAGTCTTACAAGGCCGACGTCCACCTGGACGTCGCCCTCAAAACATTTCCGTACATCAGCCCGTCCCTCGACGGCAACGTCTATTATAAGAAGCCCGATAGAGAAGCGGTCGTCTTCGACACGGTTCCCGCACTCGCGTCGCAATTCAAGAAGGTCTATCCGAAAATCGACCCGCCGCGCCGTTGGCTCGCGCTGTACGATGTCGGCGTTCTCGGCAGCGAAGATGGTGCGACCGTCTTTCGTTTAGTCCCGAAGAAAAATGGGCGTGTGGAGCACCTCGACGTCCGGGTCGATGAAGCGACTGCGACGATCAAGGCCTACGCGTGGTCGTACAAAGACGGAGGCACCGTCGCATTCGATCAGTCATACACATCGGTCGGGGGCGCGTTTCTCGTGGACAAACAGATCGGTCATGTAGATTTTCCGTCCTACAAAGCCGACGTCACGTCGAATTTCAAAAACTACAAACTCAACGTCGCCATCAACGACACGGTATTCGCGGACAAATAGCTCTCGCAACGGAGCCCCACACCCGGAAAGCGAACCACTACCCATGACCGCGCAGACAATCGATCTCATCGGCGGGATGGCTGGTAGTGCGGGAAAACCCCCGCTTTCCGACGCTTTCGCTCGGCCTATCACGTATTTGCGTGTCTCCGTGACCGATCGTTGTAATCTTCGCTGCACGTATTGTATGCCCGAAGCCGGGTTGCCGTGGATACCGAAGGCCGAGATTCTCTCATTTGAAGAAATCGAACGCATCGTTGCGGCGGCAGCGGCCGCCGGGGTCCATAGTATTCGGCTTACGGGGGGCGAGCCGCTGGTGCGGCGCGATCTCGCGAGTCTCGTGCGCGCGCTCGCCGCGATTCCCGGCATCGATGACATTTCGCTCTCCACGAACGGTCTGCTCCTCGCGGCCCAGGTCGTTGAGTTACGCGAAGCCGGACTGCGCCGCGTCAATATTTCCCTCGATACGCTGCACGCCGATCGTTTCGAAGCGATCGCGCGCCGGCCCGGGCTCGACCGAGTTCTCGCCGGAATCGATGCCGCGAACGCCGTTGGCTTAGGCCCGATTAAACTCAATTGCGTGATCATGCGCGGTGTTAACGACGACGAATTACTCGATTTCGCCGAACTCACGCGCGATCGCGCGATCTACGTGCGCTTCATCGAGATGATGCCCGTCGTCGAGAACGCGGGCGACCAAACGGATCGCTACGTCTCGGCTTCGGAGATGCTCTCGCGCATCGGCGAACGCGAAGGTCTCGAGTCCGTTGCGGGCCCGGGCGGAAACGGTCCCGCGCGATACTTCGCCTTCCCTGGGGCGCGCGGCGCGGTCGGCGTGATCAGTCCGCTCAGCCACGAGTATTGCGATACGTGCAATCGCGTGCGGCTCACCGCGGACGGGCGTCTGCGGCTCTGCCTCTTCGGCGATTACCATATCGATCTACGGACGCCGGTTCGGGCCGGTGCCTCACGCGACGAGCTCGAGGCGCTCTTTCGTGGCGGGATGCTCATCAAACCCGAGCGCCATCACCTCCAACTCGGTGAGCCCGGCAGTCGGATGAGGGCTTTTAGCGAGATCGGCGGCTAGGCGCGTCCCGGTCGGCTTCGTTGGCTGCCTCGCGACGAAATCGCGCGCGTCGCGACGTGGGCGACCGAACGTCCCATGAACGCGCCCTAGGGGAGGTCGGTCACGATCTCGGCGAGGGGATCGGGTTCCCGGAACGGATGTTCGGGAGCAGGCTTTATGCGCAACATGACGATCGAGCCGACGAAAACGATCACGATTGCCGTAAGGATGCCGAGCTCGGAGACATTCATGCGCACCGATTCGCCGTGACCGCCCACTTCGCCGACGGTAATGACGAGCATGCGCCGGATGACGGCGATGAGGCCGACGATGAGAAACGGTTCCGCTTGCAAGACCGCGCCGCGGAGCGAAAGGATGACCGTGTAGGCGAGTTCGACGATCATCAGCACGAGGAGCACGACGTCGAGAAATTGCGAGCCGAGCGATAGGGGGACACCGCCTCCAAAATACATTTTGAAGAGGACGCTCGCGCTTTCTTTGAGGAGTGCGAGCGCGCCGAGAAAGAGCAACACGCCGATCGCAAAGAAGATCGCGCGCTCGGCCCAGACGAGCGAGAGCACCGCGCGTTTGATGAATGGCGTGGGCGCTGATTCGGCCGACGTATTTTTCCGCATTGCGAGGCCTCGTTAGCACTCTCGGCCGTGCGACCTGCCCCGCGTCGATTTGGAAGGCGCGCGTCCCGCGTAGCCGAACGCTCTATCACGTATGCGAAGTGTCAAATTCTTTACTGGCGTGTTGCTCGCGAGCATTCTCGCAACGGGATGTTCGAAAAGCGATTCGCCGGATAAAGCTCCGAAGGAACCGACCGGACCGATCACCGATGCCGCCGCAACTGGCCTACGTCCCGTCGAAGGCGCGAAGGTCGCACTCGGCGATCCGACACACGGGTCGGCGATCTTCGGGCAGAATTGCTCCAGTTGCCATGGTGCCGCGGGTGTGGGAGGTGGAATCGGTCCAAAACTCGTCGGCGAAAAGGGTCGCAAAGATTATACTGCGGCGATCGCGTGGATCAAAAATCCGCAGCCGCCGATGCCGAAGCTCTACCCCGCGCCTTTGAGCGAAAGCGACGTTGCCGACGTGGCCGCCTACGTCGAAAGTCTCTAGCTCGGCCCGGACGCTCCATCTCTTCCGGCGCGATCTGCGACTAACGGATCACGCCGGCCTCGCCGAGGCCGCGCGCCATGGCGAGGTCGTCCCCGCCCTGGTTCTCGATCCGCTCGACGGCGCGCATCTCGCGCGAAGTGTTCGTCGTGCCGCCTTCCACGCGGGTGCGATCGCGTCGCTCGAGCGCGATTTGCGGCTTCGCGGGTCGCATCTCGTCGTGCGACGCGGTTCGCTCGAAACGGCGATTCTCGCACTCGCTCGCGAAGCGGAAGCGACCACGATTACGTGGTGTGCCGCTTACGATGCGCGCAGCATCGCACGCGATTCCGCGCTTCGCACGATCTTGGAAGCCGCGGGCCTTACCGTCGCGATCGTTCATGACGCACCGGCCGTCGCGCCGGAAGTGACGGCCGCGTTACGCGCGGATGGTGATGGTCGTGGCTATCGCGCCTTCGCGGCGTACGAAGCCGTGTGGGCCCAAGCCGGGCGCGCGCCGGTTGCCGAGCGGATCGCATTCGCGGCACACGGTCTCGCAAGCGACGAGTCCCGGCAAACGCATGCGAGCCAAGATTGCGGCGACGAATCGCCCGATCCCACGCGCGCGCTTGCTGCATTCGATCGCTATCTTGCGGGACCGGTGCTCGGCTACCCGAGCGCGCACGCGATTCCCGCCGGTGAGGTGACCGCGCGCGTCTCGGCGGCGCTTTCGTTCGGCGTTCTCTCCGCACGCACGTTGCTCGCGCGAATCGATGCGCGTGCGCGCGATCCGTTTTTATTGACCGAAGAAAAGCTCGCACTCGCCGCGTTCTCGCGTGCCATCGTGCGTCGGGATTTTTTCTTGCAGCTCGCGTGGTATTTCGACGACGTCGGAGACGTCGCGCTGCAGTCGCGAATGCGAGACTTTCCCTTCGCGCTCGATCATCCCGTATTTGCAACGTGGTGTGACGGAACGACGGGATATCCACTCGTCGACGCGGGTATCCGACAGTTGCACGCGACGGGTTGGATGCATCCGCGAGTTCGCGCGGTCGCGGCCTCGTTCTGTGCCTTCGATCTCGGTATCGATTGGCGCGTTGGGCGCGATGTGTGGGACGAACATCTCGTCGAAGACGATGGCGCGCTCGCGACGGGAAATTGGCAGTGGATCGCGGGCGTCGGTGCCGATCTCGCGCAATTCCCGCGCATCTACAATCCGCGCAAAGGGCTCCGCGAAGTCGATTCGCTCGGGACCTACGTTCGTCGTTGGATTCCGGAACTCGCACACGTTACCGATGCCGATCTGCTCGAAACTCAGGCGCTCCGCGTTAGCCCGCAACTGCGTTTCCAGCTCAATGTCGACGCATCGTATCCAGCGCCCGTGGTCGACCACGATCGCGCCGCGCGCGAATTCCTCGCACGCTATGCATCGTACACATCGGCCCAAGATCACGCCCGCAAAGTCGGCGCCGATTCGTCGCCGGAATATCGGCGCACCGAAGTTCGCCGCGCCGGAGCAAACGACGCCGATTCCGTCCGCGAGCTGACGCGCACAGCGTATGCGAGGTGGGTCGCGGTGATCGGCCGCGAGCCAAGGCCGATGATCGCAGACGACGATGCGGCCGTGCGCGATCATCTCGTGGACCTGCTACTCGCTGACGGCAAGCTCCTCGGGTTGATCGAAATGCGTTCTGAGGACGGACACCTTTCGATCGTAAACGTCGCTGTCGCTCCTCTATTTCAGGGCAACGGCTTCGGCAGTTTGCTGCTCGCGCATGCTGAGGAAGTCGCAAGATCGCTCGGGCACAGGGAAACGCGGCTCTACGTGAACGGGAAGTTCGTCGACAGCTTGCGACTTTACGGTCGCGTCGGCTATCGAGTCGATCGTGAAGAGATAGATCCACGATTCGGCACGATCGTGCACATGAGCAAGCACCTCCCATTGAGATGATCTTCTTGCGATTTGCGACCCGTACTCGCGGCTATGCAGGCGCCGATTCGCTCGCGCGACGCATCTCGCGTTCGTCGAGCCAGTCGCTGACCAGCGGCACGCGTACGTCGTCGCCCTGCCACACGCGCACGCCGTAGATCACGGTCGCAACGAGCCATACCGGAAAGAGCGCGGCGAGCAACGGCCACGCCGCTATGCCCAGGAGTGGAACGTGGACGAGCGTCTCGAGGGCGATCCACATACCGAAGAGTCCGAAATTCACGGCGAGCGCCTGCGTGGCTTGGCGTCGCACGGCGACAGATTTCTTCGGATCCAGAAGCGCGAGTGCCGCGAGCGGCCAGAGTGGATATCCGAGGCCCAAAAGCGCGCGCGTTTCGGGCGAGACGCTCGCGAGTGCGGTTGCCGTCTTACGTGCCGCCGGCGCCGGGCGTGATTCGTAGCTCGCGCGGAATTGCGGGCCGGGCGGCGGATTCTGCGGGCCGCGCTTGCCGCTGAGGCCAGGCCGAACGCCCGACGCCGCGGCCATGCGTCGCTCGAGGCGACATCCCGGACACAGGCCGATCTCGTCGCGACATGTGGCGCAGATGGTCTGCGTGCAGTCGATACAGACGGCGACGGATGGAACGGCTGAGTGAAAGTAACAGTCCACGGCGAATGCTCCGACGAACGGGCGAGTTGATCGACCTACTCGGGCCCGTAGCGAAAGGTTTCGCGCATCGCCACTTCAGCCGCCCTCGACTCGGCCAATCGCCGGATCGTCGTCAAGCGCTTGCTCCGGGAGGCGCGGCCGTATTATCCACGCCTCGCCTTCGCACTCGTCCTCGGCGTGATCGCCGGCCTCGGGCCGCTCGCCTTTAGCAATGCGTTCCCACTCGTCATCGATCGCGTCGTCGAAAATCCGAAGCATCCCATCGGGCTTTTGTTGCTCGTCATGGCGGGCGTCTTCGTCGTGAATTTGATCGCAAACGCGGCGACGTACGGCCAGAGCTATCTCACCGCGTGGAGCGGCCAGCGTCTCATCGCGTCGTTCCGCGTTCGGCTCTTCGAACGCACGATGCGCATGCCGATGGCGGAATTCGACCGTTGGCGGCCGGGTGAATTCATCGCGCGCTTTACCAACGACCTCACGCTGATGACCGACGCGCTCTCGGTGTCGTTGCCACAATTTTTCGTCGCGCTCGTGACGCTCGTCGGTTCGATCGCCTACATGATCTACGTCGACTGGTTGCTCTCGCTCTTTCTCTTCGTGTTCGCGCCGGTCGTCAATTTCGTCGTCGCGATGTTCACGCGTCTCATCTCTGCGTCGACGCGTCGCGCGCAAGAGCGCGTCGCCGATCTCTCGTCGAACCTGACCGAAGTCTTGCAAGGCGAGCGCATCGTGAAGGCATTCGGCCGCGAAGGCTACGAGACGACGCGGTTTTCCGAGAGCAATGAAAATTACTTCGGTGCTTTCATGAAATCGATTCAGCTCGGCCAGACGCAGACGCCGATCGTCTCGATGATCATCACCACGGCGCTGCTCGCGATCATGGCGGCATCGGTGCGCGAGACGATCGTCGGTCGGCTCACGAGCGGTCAGGTTTTTCAATACTGGACGCTCGTCGTGCTCGCGATCAATCCGCTCAATCGGCTCGCGGCGTTCGTCGGTGATATCTCCAAAGGTCTCGTCGGCGCGTCGCGTATCTTCGAGATCCTCGATCTCCCGATCGAAGAAGACGACGCGCGCGCGATCGCGGGTGGCGCGCCGATCCGCGGCGCGCTCGCCTTCAACGGGGTTACGTTCGCCTATAAAGCCGACGGTGCGGCCGTGTTGCACGATCTCACGGCGACGATCGAAGCGGGCGAGATCGTCGCGCTCGTCGGTCCCTCGGGTGCGGGCAAGACGACGATCGTCAATCTCGTGCCGCGCTTCTACGATCCACGGTCGGGCACGATCGAAATCGACGGTCGGCCACTCGTGTCGTTACCGCTCGCGGAGTTGCGCGCTGCAATTGCGATCGTGCCGCAAGAAGCGATGCTCTTTTCGGGGACGATTGCAGATAATATCGCCTACGGTCGCCTCGATGCGACGCGCGCACAAATCGCAGCCGCGGCACGCGAAGCCAATGCCGAAGAGTTCGTCCTCGAACTTCCCCTCGGCTACGAAACGCCCGTCGGCGAACGTGGGACGCGGCTCTCGGGCGGCCAACGGCAACGCATCTCTATCGCACGCGCCGTGCTCCGCGATCCGCGTATCCTCATTCTCGACGAAGCGACGAGCGCGCTGGATTCGCATTCCGAACGGTTGATCGAAGCTGCCCTCGACCGGCTCTTGCCCGGGCGCACGACACTCATCATCGCGCATCGCCTCTCGACGATCCGCCGCGCGAATAAGATTCTCTACATCGATGGCGGCCGCGTGGTCGAAATGGGTACGCACGACGATCTCCTCGCACGCGGCGGCGCGTATGCGGCGCTACACGCGGCCCAGTTCGCGTAGGTACGATCGGGTCGCAGGTCGAGACCCGCGGACCGAAGATCGGGCGGCGACGAGCGAGGCCTCTCAGCGCGTCGTTGTCGAAAGGCGCGCGATGCCTTGTACGCGTCGTCTTACCGCCGCGCTCCTAGCGAGCGCGTTTTTTTTGCTCGTACCGCACGAACGCGCGTCGAGTGCGCCGACCGCTCAGGACGAATACGCCGTCACCGAAAAATCCGTTGCGACACTCGAAGCCGATCTCGCGAGCGGTCGCGTCACCTCGGAAGCGCTCGTCCGCGCGTATCTCGCGCGGATTGCCGCGATCGATGCGAGCGGTCCCGCGTTGCGGAGCGTGATCGTGACGAACCCGCACGCGCTCGACGACGCACGCGCGAGCGATACAGCACGTCGCGCCGGAAAATCGCTCGGCGGACTCGCGGGTATTCCCGTGCTCGTCAAGGACAACATCGAAACGAGTGACGGCACGGCGACGACTGCGGGCTCGCTCGCACTCGCGAAGAACGTGACGCTTCGCGATGCGCCGCTCGTGAAACGCTTGCGCGCCGCAGGCGCGATCGTGCTCGGGAAAACCAATCTCTCCGAGTGGGCGAACATTCGCTCGTCGCATTCGATCAGTGGCTGGTCGGCCGTTGGTGGGCTCGTGAAAAATCCGTACGCCCTCGATCGCAACGCATGCGGGTCGTCGTCGGGTACGGGATCGGCGATCGCGGCGAGCCTCGCGGCCGTCGGCGTGGGAACGGAGACCGATGGCTCGGTGACGTGTCCCTCATCGATGAACGGTCTCGTCGGCCTCAAGCCGACGGTCGGTCTCATCTCGCGGACGCACGTCGTGCCGATCTCGCATACGCAAGACACGCCAGGCCCGATGGGGCGAAGCGTCGCCGACGTTGCGGCCCTCCTCACCGGGATCGCCGGGAGCGATCCGGCCGACGTCGCGACGTTGCAGGCGGACGCACATCTCCACGATTACGTCGCCGCCGCGCGCGACGGTTCGCTTGCCGGGAAGCGCCTCGGCGTCCTGCGCTACGCGACGGGCGGATCGCCGGATATCGACGCGCTCTTCGCGCGTGCGATCGCCGCCTTGAAAGCGCGCGGCGCGACGATCGTCGAGCTCAAAACCTTCAAACCCGATCGGCGACTCGGCGACGCGGAGGACACCGTGCTCTTCACCGAACTCAAAGCCGATCTCAACGCATACCTCACGACCACGCCGACGACCGTCACGGCGCGCACGCTCGGCGCACTCATCGCTTTCAATCGCACGCATCCGCGCGAAATTTCGCTCTTCGGTCAGGACGAATTTGAAAAAGCCAATCTGCTCAAGGGCTTAACGAATCCCGCGTATCGCAAGGCGCGTGCGCTCGCCCATCGGCTCGCAGGCCCTGCGGGCATCGATGCGCTCGTAAAGAGGAACAAGCTCGACGCGCTCATCGCGCCGAGTTACGGACCCGCATGGCGGACCGACGTCGTCGCCGGCGATAACAGCTCGGGTTCGGTCGCATCGTTGCCCGCGGTCGCGGGGTATCCGCACCTCACCGTCCCGATGGGCTACGTGCGCACGATGCCCGTCGGCCTTTCGTTCGTCGGGCCCGCTTGGAGCGAGGCGACGTTGCTCGGGCTCGGCGCGGCGTACGAACGTGCGACCACGATGCGTCACGCGCCGACCTACGCGGAGAGCGTTGAGACGACCCCGGCCATCGCACCGCTCCTGGCACCCGTCCCAAACGGAAAGTGATCTCGTCCCTGCGTCGTAACTGACAGAAATCTTCTTACGATCGGAGCAGACGGATCAGATGCAAGCGGAACTCACGCCGATCGACGCCGCGTCGCACGAGGACACCGAGCATCTCGATGTGGTCGTGGTTGGAGCCGGGCTTTCCGGGATCGCGGCCGCGTACTATCTCAAAACGCAAAGGCCGCACGAGCGCTTCGCGATCTTCGAGGGCCGCGATGCGATCGGGGGGACGTGGGATCTCTTCCGGTATCCCGGCGTGCGCTCGGATTCCGACATGTATACGCTCGGGTACGGCTTCGCACCATGGGCGAGCGATCGATCGATCGTCGACGGGCCGTCGATTCGTGAGTACATCGAGGATACGGCAAAGCGCGAGGGAATCTCGGAAAAGATTCGCTTCGGTCATCGCGTCGTGCATGCGTCGTGGTCGTCGACGGAGGCACGTTGGACGCTCGACGTTACCGTCGGGACCGACGGCGTGCCGAAGCGCGTGACCTGCGGTTTTCTCTTCACGTGCAGCGGCTACTACGATTACGCGAAAGGCTACGCGCCGGAATGGCCGGGTCGAGAACGCTTCTCGGGCCAGGTCGTGCACCCGCAGCATTGGCCCGAGAACCTCGCCTACGCCGGTAAACGCGTCGTCATCATCGGGAGCGGCGCGACGGCCGTGACGCTCGCACCGGAGATGGCGAAGACCGCCGCGCACGTGACGATGCTGCAACGTTCGCCCACGTACGTCGTCGCGCGACCGGCAATCGATTCGATTGCGAAAGTCGTGCGAGAAAAGCTTCCGGCAAAAATTGCGGGCTCGATCGTGCGCTGGAAAAACGTCCTGCTCGGGATGTTCTTTTTCACGTACGCGCGCAAGCAGCCCGAGCGCATGAAATCGATGATCCTCAAAGGCGTGCGGGCGTACCTCGGGCCCGATTACGATGTTGCGAAACACTTTACGCCGTCGTACAATCCGTGGGACCAACGCATGTGTCTCGTCCCGGATGCCGATCTCTTCATCGCGATCCGTGCGGGCAAGGTCTCGGTCGAAACCGATCACATCGAGGGCTTTACCGAAACGGGATTGCGGTTACGCTCGGGCGCGACGCTCGATGCCGATATCGTCGTGAGCGCGACGGGGCTCAACATCCAACTCCTGGGCGGGATGACGGTTGCGATAGACGGCGCGGCCGTGGATTTTGGTTCGAAACTAAACTATAAAGGCATGATGTATAGCGACGTGCCGAACCTCGCATCGGCGTTCGGCTACACGAACGCATCGTGGACGCTCAAATGCGAGCTCACCGCAAAGTACGTCTGTCGCTTGCTCAAATACATGGATGACAACGGCTTCGCGTCGTGTACGCCGAGCCGCAAAGCCGGGATCGGCGAATTGCCGGCGCTCGACTTTACGTCCGGCTACGTCCAACGCGCGCTCGCGTTACTCCCGAAACAAGGAACTCGGAAGCCGTGGAAACTCTATCAAAATTACGCCCTCGATCTCGCGACGCTCAAGTATGGCAAGGTCGCCGATGGCACGATGACCTTCGCGAAGGCGCCACGCGCGCGAGCCGCATCGAAGCGCTAACGGGCTAACCGAGGGCCGGTTCCGACGCGCGCCGTCGATTCCGAGAGGATCTCGATGACGAGTTTCGGATGGCGCATGACGAGGCCGTCGTTCCGCTCGCGGTCGTCGCACGCTACGAAAAGATCGGGGTACCGCGGCGCGCCGCCGGCGCCGCGAGCAGCGTGAGTTCGGTTGCGAGATGTGCGTGCCGGCCGGTACCTCCGACAAACCCACGCACGGTCCGGTCGCCGTTTATCGGGCTGAGCGATGAAGATGATCTCGAGACTTCGCTGTGTTATACTTGGGCGGTTGTCCCCCACTTCACCAACGCCGTGCCTTCGGGCCGTGCCGCGGTGCGATGGTCGTTCCGGCGGCTCGCAGTGCGAGCCCGAGCGTCGACCAGAAAGCGAATCGAACCTTGGCTTCCGTCATATCCATGAAAGCGCTCCTCGAGGCGGGCGTCCACTTCGGTCACCAGACTCGTCGTTGGAACCCCAAGATGAAGCCCTTCATCTTCCAAGAGCGCAACGGCATCTACATCATCAACCTCTCGAAGACGGTCGTGATGATGCGCGAAGTCTACGCGGCCGTCAAAGCGATGTCGCGCGATGGTAAGGTCATCCTTTTCGTCGGCACCAAGAAGCAAGCCCAGGACGTCGTCAAAGAAGAGGCGGAACGCGCCGGGACCTACTTCGTCAACGAGCGCTGGCTCGGCGGTACGCTCACGAATTTCGCGACGATCCAAAAGCGCATCTCGCGCCTGCGCGAACTCGAAGGCATGAAGGCTCAGGGCAGCTTCGATTTGCTCCCGAAGAAAGAAGTCTCACGCCTCTCCGACGAGCTCGAGAAGCTCGAGCGCTTCCTTGGCGGCATCAAGGACATGCATAAACTCCCCGATGCGGTTTTCATCGTCGATCCGAAGAAAGAACGCATCGCGGTCCTCGAAGCGCGGAAGCTGAAAATTCCCATCATCGCCGTGATCGATACAAATTGCGATCCCGACGAAATCGACTATCCGATCCCCGGCAACGACGACGCAATCCGCGCCGTCCGCCTCATGGTTTCGAAGATCGCCGATGCGATCATCGAAGGCCGTACGGAGGTCGAGAGCGGCGGCTTCGATGACGAAGAGGCCAACTATGACGATTACGTCGCGCCCGTCGAAGTGATGTCCGCGGAGGCCCTGATGGCCGCGACCGAGCCCGAAACACAAGGAGCGTCGGTCTGACCGTCCCGAACTCCGACCCGTATCGTCACGGCGCGACGCCGTTTTCCCGCACCGAAAGGCGCCGCTCGCGCGGCGTCTTTCTCCATATGACCTCGAGAAAGGCCTAGCTCGTGAGCTCCGCTACCGATCACAAACCGACCGCAGCCGAAATCAAGCGCCTCCGTGAAGAGACCGGAGCGGGCATGCTCGATTGCCGCGCGGCGCTCGTCGGCGCCGCCGGCGACTACGACGCCGCGAAAAAGGGCCTCATCGAACAGGGCGCCTCGAAAGTCGCTAAAAAAGCCGATCGTTCCGCAAATGAAGGCATGGTCGAATCGTATATCCATCCCGGGAATAAAGTCGGCGTGCTCGTCGAGATCAATTGCGAGACCGACTTCGTCGCGCGCAACGATATCTTCAAAGCGCTCGCGCGCGACATCGCGATGCACATCGCGGCGATTCCGGTGAAGTACGTCTCGCGCGATCAGGTTCCCGAGGAAGACCTCGTGCCGCTGCGCGAGCAGTTCGCAACCGAAGCCGCGGGCAAACCCGCGAATATCATCGATCGCATCGTCGAGGGCAAAATCAACAAGTGGTACGAGGACAACGTCCTCGAAGAGCAATCTTTCGTCAAAGATGACGACCAGACGATCAACGAGCTCATTGCGAAAACCACGGGCGTACTCGGCGAGAAGATAAAGATCCGTCGGTTCGCCAAGTTCGCTCTTGGCGAGTAAGCCGGGCGGCGTACCCGCCTACGACCGTATCCTCTTGAAAATCTCGGGCGAAGCCTTCGCCGGATCCGAGAGTTCGGTCGATGCGGTCAAGACGGCATGGATGGCCGAGCAGATCGCCGAGGTCGCACGCGCGGGCGTCTCCATCGCCGTCGTCGTCGGCGGTGGTAACATTTGGCGTGGCAAAGCACACGAAGCGGGCGGTATGGATCGTGCCACGGCCGATTACATGGGCATGCTCGCGACCGTGATCAACGCGCTCGCCTTGCAGGACGCGCTCGAACGTATCGACGTCGGATCGCGCGTGCAGACGGCGATCCAGATGCAGCAGATCGCGGAGCCGTATATTCGGCGCCGCGCGATACGTCATCTCGAAAAGGGACGCGTCGTCATTTTCGGTGCGGGTACGGGAAATCCATATTTTACGACCGACACCACGGCGGCGCTTCGCGCCGTCGAGATCGGCGCTCAAGCAATTCTCAAGGCGACCAAAGTCGATGGTATCTACAGCGCCGATCCGAAAAAAGATCCCACCGCAACGCGCTTCACCAAGCTCGAGTATTTCGAAGTCCTCACGCGCGGGCTCGAGGTCATGGACAACACGGCGCTGACGTTGTGCATGGATAACGACGTGCCGATCATCGTCTTCGATATGAACGTCGCCGGAAATATTCGGCGCGTCGTGTTCGGCGAAGAGATCGGGACTCTGGTCAGTACGCCCGCGCGCATCGGTGCGGCGGGAGAAACGGTAGCGAGATGAGCGAGATCGACGACACCATCAAAACCATGGAGGGTCGCATGGCGAAGGCGATCGATGCGACGCGCAACGATTTCGCCTCCGTGCGCACCGGCCGTGCGTCGCCCGCATTGCTCGATCGCATTCAAGTCGAAGCCTACGGCGCGATGGCGCCGCTCAAATCGATGGCGAGCATCAGCACACCCGACGCGCGCACGTTGCAGATTTCGGCATTCGATCGCAATACGGTGGGAGCGATCCGCAAAGCGATCGAGACGAGCGATCTCGGCCTCACGCCCAATATCGATGGCTCGACGATCCGTTTGCAGATACCACAACCGACCGAAGATCGACGTAAAGATCTCGTCAAGGTCATCAAGAAAAAAGCCGAAGACGGTAAGGTCGCCGTGCGTAACGTGCGCCACAAATGCGTCGATGAGATCAAGGCGCTTCTCAAAGACGGCAAGATCACCGAAGACGACAACAAACGCGCAGGCGAGCGCGTCCAGAAAATTACCGATAAGTTCGTCAAAGATGTGGATACGCTCGTCGTCGTCAAGGAAAAAGAGATCCTCGAAGTCTAGGCTGCGCACGCCGCATTCGAAAGAACCGACCCCGCCAACTCAACTTCAAAGCGGAGATCCGTGCCATCGAGGCGAGCTCGAAACCGCGCAGTTCCCTGATGACAAGCGCCAGATCGCTCTCTTCTCCTACGAAGGAGTTCCGTAGCATCGCCTCGCCTCTCAAGGGTTTTCCGCCGCCCCAGGGTACGGTTGCGCGGATGATCTTTTCTGAGAGCGAGTCGCTCGCACTCATGCCGTTAATCGACGCACGCGCGCTTCTTGGAGAAGGGCGCGTGCGTTTGCGTATGTTGCTCCCACCGTACGCCGCCGTGGGCCTCGGCGTGCTTCGTGTCTTGCGTGCGCGGGAACGGGATGGAGCGATGGAGATCGTCGCGGGATACGATGGCTACGCGCGCCTTGCTGACGTCATGCGCGAGCAGCGCGCGTGATCGGTTCGCGCGAACGCGGAGTGGGTCTGGGGCCGGGAATTCTCCCGAACCACGTTGCGATCATCATGGACGGCAATCGGCGCTGGGCGAAAGCGCATCGCCTACCCGGTATCGAGGGACACCGTCGTGGCATCGTCGCGCTCCGTCGCGTGACGCGCGCCGCGAGCGATATCGGCATTCCGATGCTTACGGTCTATGGATTCTCGACGGAAAATTGGAAACGCGATTCGACGGAAATCTCGCTGCTTCTCGATCTCTGCGTCTTCTTCGCGCGTACCGAACTCGAGGAGCTCGGCCGTAATAACGTCCGGGTGCGGATCATCGGTCAGTATCGCGCGCTGCCGCGCGCATCGTGCGACGCACTCGACGTGCTCGTCGCGGCCACCGCAAAGAATACGGGTTTGCAACTCAACCTCGCCGTCAATTACAGTGCGCGGTCGGAATTGCGTTTGGCGATCGAAGCCGTCGCGCGCGATGTGGCGAGTGGGAAGCTCGAACCCGATGCGATCGATGAAGGCGTCGTTGCGTCCTATCTCTCGACGGCCGATATGCCCGATCCCGATCTGCTCATTCGGCCCGGCGGCGAATCGCGGCTCTCGAACTTTCTGCTGTACCAACTCGCGGATGCCGATTTTTATCTCACCGATATCTTTTGGCCCGATTTCGATAAAGCGCAATTCGCGGCGGCGATCGACGAATTTCGCGCGCGCCGATCGCGCGCCGACGGCGACGCGTGAGCGCGACGACAGCGGGCCGGCTGCGATTCATCGATAGCGGCCGTCGCATCTCGACCGGGCTCGCGATTGCGGCGGTCGTTTTCGGATCGGTCGTAACCGTGCCGACGTTCACGGTCGTCGTTTTGGTGGCTACGATCGGGTCGCTGTGGGAGCTCGCGCGTATGACGGCGCGTAAGGGGGAACCGCTCGTTTTTCCGGTTGGTGCGCTTGCGATCGGCACGTATGTCATCCTCGCCGCGCTCGGTAAGCAGCATGCGTACGAGAAAACGGTGCTCGCAGCGACCGTGCTAGGATCGCTCGCATTCTCTCTCATCGGCGATCGCCAGAATTATATTTCGCGAAGCGCCTACACGCTTTTCGGCGTGCTCTACATCGGGTGGCTCGGATCGTATTTCCTCGCGCTGCGCAATTTGCCGCACGTCGGCATGGGCTTCACGTTTGCAGCGATCGTCGTCATCGCGTTCACCGATATTTTTGCGATGGTCGTCGGCACGATGCTCGGTAAAACGCCGCTGACGTCGATCTCACCGAACAAAACGTGGGAAGGGGCGATCGGTGGGTTCGCTGCGAGCGTCGCGATCGGGAGCGCGATGGGCGCGATTCCGGTGCTCGGTATTTCGTGGTTCGACGGTGCGATCGTCGGTGCGATTACGAGTGTCGCGGCGCAAGCGGGCGATATCGTCGAATCCGCGCTCAAGCGCGACGCGCGTGTGAAAGATGCGAGCAATATTCTCGCCGGGCACGGCGGTATTCTCGATCGATTCGATTCGTATATCTTCGGCGGTATCGCTTTTTATGCGGCGCTCTTTATAACGGGACACATTCCGCACTGATCCGAACGACGTAGCGGTGCAGAAGAAGGTCGCCGTTCTGGGCTCTACGGGCTCCATCGGGACGCAGACGCTCGATGTGGTCGCGCGTCATCCCGAACGCTTTCGAATCGTCGCGCTCGCCGCAGGTTCGCGCGTCGCCGAGGTGATCGCGCAAGCGCTCGCCTTCGAACCCGAGATCGTTTCATGTGCGAATGAAGCTGACGTGGCCGCGATCTCGAGTGCGCTTCCCGCGCACGTCCGCGTGACCAGTGGTGCCGCGGGATTGCTCGCGGTCGCGGCAGAGAGCGGCGCCGATGTCGTCGTCGCCGCGACCGATGGCGCGGTCGCTTTCGATGCGGTCTTCGCGGCCGTCGAGCGCGGTATCCGGATCGCGGTTGCAAACAAAGAACTCATCGTCGCCGCGGGCGAACTTTTTATGGCTGCAGCCGCTCGCAGCGGCGCCGAGATCGTTCCGGTCGACAGCGAACACAGCGCGATCTTTCAATGTCTCGTCGGCGAGCCTACGGACCGCATCGGCTCGATCATTCTCACCGCCTCGGGCGGACCGTTTTGGGATTGGGACCGCGACGCGATTGCCGGTGCCTCCCTTGCCGATGCCCTGCGCCATCCCACGTGGCAAATGGGCACGAAGAATACGGTCGACTCCGCGTCGCTGATGAACAAGGGCCTCGAAGTCATCGAGGCGAGTCGTCTCTTCGGTGTGCCCGCCGAAAAAATCGACGTGCTCGTCCATCGAACGTCGGTAGCGCACGGGTTCGTCGTCTTCACCGATGGTAACGTGAAGGCGCAGCTCGCTCCGCCCGATATGCGCCTTCCCATCGGCTACGCGCTCGCCTACCCCGACCGGCTCGCCGACCGTCGCCAGGCAAGCGCGCTCGCGGCGCTCGGTGCGGCGTCTGATGCAACGATGGCCTCCCTTGCCTTCACGCCGCCCGATTACGAGCGTTTTCCGTGCCTCGGCCTCGCCTACGAAGCGCTCCGGCGCGGAGGGACGGCGCCCGCGGCGCTCTCAGCCGCAAACGAAATCGCTGTGGCTGCGTTCGTAAGGGGAGCGATCTGTTTCGGCGATATTCCAAGGGTCATCGCAGCCGCACTCGTCGCGATCGCAGACGAACCTCTCACCTTGGCTTCGGTTCGGGCCGCCGACCTCCGCGCGCGCGCGGTCGCACACGATGAAGTCGAGGCCCGCTTGGTGCCGTCGGCGAAATAAGAAGGACGCTATGTCAGTCTCGCTCGGCCTCCTCGCCCTGGCGCTTCCGAACCTCGATGGGCTCGGAAAGATCGCCGTTTTCCTCCTCATGCTCTCGATTCTGGTCGTGTTGCACGAGGGCGGACACTTTTTGCTCGCGCGTCTCAACGGCGTCCGCGTCAACGATTTTGCCGTCGGCTTCGGCCCGACGCTCTTAAAGTGGACCTCCAAACGGAGCGGCACGAATTACCGGATCAACCTGCTGCCCATCGGCGGCTACTGCGCGATGCAGGGGGAAGACGGAAAGACGACCGAGGCCGAACAGCAACGGCAGTTCCGCGAAACCCAAGGCGTGCACGCGCCGCTCGCGTCGGGGACATCGCTCGGGAGCGTTGCCGTCCTCGAACGACCAGCGACCGCTGTTGCGGCCATTTTGGGATCGGCGGAGACGCTCGCGGCACCAAGCCCATCTGCGCAAGATAATTTTCAAAGTAAGAAGCCGTGGCAGCGACTCTCGATCGTTGTCGCAGGACCGATTGCGAACTTCTTGCTCGCATTCATTATCTTCTTCGTCGCTGCGATTTCGTTCGGCGTCGCATCGAACAACATCAGCCCGCAAGTCGGCATCCTACTCCCGAACTCGCCCGCGCAAAAAGCGGGCTTGCAGCTCGGCGACCAGATCCTCGCAATCGATGGCCAAAGCTATACGTCGGGCGACGCCATCGTCAAGAAAATTCACCACTCGGCCGGCGTGCCGATCGCGCTGACCTATCGCCGCCACGGCGAGACCAAGACGCTCACGATCACGCCATATAAGGCGAACAACGGCCACGGCTTCGAGGGCCGCATCGGGTTTAGCCCGATTCCGACGTTCGAGCGCGTTGGCGTGTTCGCGGCGATTCCACTTGCGGGACGCGAGTTCGTCAATGCCACGGTCATGCAGGTCACGGGCTACGCGCAACTGATCTCGCACCCCACGAAATATGCCTCGAGCGTCTCGGGTCCCATCGGTATGGCGCGCGCGGCTTCGGCATATCAGGATCTCGGATGGGGTCCCTATCTCTCGCTCGCAGCGGCACTCTCGATCGCGCTCGGCGTTCTCAACCTCTTACCGTTCCCCGCCCTCGACGGCGGACGTGGCGTCTTCATCATCGCAGAGATGCTGCGTGGTCGTCCGGTCGAACCGGAAAAAGAAGCGCTCGTGCACGTTACCGGGTTCGCCTTGCTCATGCTGCTGATGGTGTTCGTTGCGTACCACGACATCGCTAATCTCGTTTCCGGTAAGGGAGTCTTCTAGGTCGTGATCCGTCTGCGTCGTGAATCGAAGCCGATTCTACTCGAGAACAAATCCACGTTGTCGAGCGGAGCGAAGAAAGTCTGGATGGGCGGCGACCACCCGGTCGTCGTGCAATCCATGACCACGACCGATACGGCCGACGTGGAGAAGACGCTCACGCAGATTTACGAACTCGCGGGAGCGGGCTGTGAAGTCGTACGCGTGACCGTGAAAGACGCTCCCGATGCCGCTGGCATGGCGGCAATCGTCGCGCGGTCTCCCGTGCCGATCGTCGCCGATATTCACTTCGACCATAAGATGGCGCTCGCCGCGCTCGAAGCCGGCGTTGCAAAGTTGCGTCTCAACCCGGGCAATATTACCGATCGGGTGAAGACACGCGAAGTCGTGCGCCTCGCGAAAGATATGGGCACGCCGATCCGCATCGGCGTCAACATGGGATCGCTTGCCGCCGACCTCGAGAAGCAGTATGGGCACACACCCGACGCGATGGTGCGGAGCGCTCTGCGACACGTCGAGATTCTCGAAGAACTCGGCCATACCGATATCGTTATTTCGATTAAAGCGCACGACGTGCTCACGACGATCGCGTCGTATCGGCTCGCCGACAAGATGCTCGCCGAGCGTAAAACGCCCTATGCGTTGCACCTCGGCGTCACGGAAGCGGGCCTGCCGCGCGAAGGGACGATCAAGTCGTCGATCGGCATGGGGATTCTTTTGTTCGAAGGCATCGGCGATACGCTGCGGGTGTCGCTCGCGGCCGATCCTGTCGAAGAGATTCCCGTCGCCTGGGGTATTCTCAAGGCGTTGCAGATTCGCGAAAAAGGCTTCGATATCACGGCATGCCCGTCGTGCGGACGTGCGGAGATCGAAGTCGTCGAGCTCGCACGTTCGGTCGAAGCAATCGCGAAAGAATATACGGCGCCGGTTAAAGTCGCCGTGATGGGCTGCGTTGTCAACGGCCCGGGTGAGAGCAAGATGGCCGATGTGGGCGTAGCCGGGGGCAAGGGCAAGGGGGCGATCTACCGCAAAGGGGTACTCGTGGGGACCTTCCCCGAAGCCGAGTTACTCGGTGCACTCCGTCGGGAGATCGAAAAAGTCATCGTCGATGTCTATCCCGACTTTATTGGTGAAACGGCACATGGAAAATCTCTCGCTCCGGTCTCCTAGCCGCCGCACCGTCGGAGCGACGGTCGTCGTTTCGGCGCTCGCAGCCGCGCTAACGTCTCTCTCGCATCCGGCCTCGCTGCGGATCGACGGTCATCGAACGGTTTCCGACGTGCCGCCCGTAACGACGGCGAAGGGCGCGTACGTTCCGCTACGCGCGGTTGCGGAATCGCTCGGTGCCGAGACGAATTACGATGCGAAATCGGGCACGATCGAATTGACGCGCGCGGATGATACGTTGCGCATCCATGTCGGCGATCGTATCGCGACACTCAATGGCAAGAAGTTAACGCTCAAGACGGCTCCGTTTGCCGTGCGCGGGCGAACGATGGTCTCGCTCAACGTCATCGCGCGCGCTCTGAAGACGAACGTCCGCTACGACGTGTCGCGAGCGAAGATCGACGTGATGACGCCGGGCCTCGTCGAAGCCGGAGCGCAAGAAGAAGCTCCGTAGGCCGCTACGGAGCGTTCGGTTTCGTCGTGACGTTTACCGCGGGGAGTTCACCGCGTAAAAGTTTGTAGGTCATGACGAAATCGGCGCGTAGCGAGAAAAGCGGATACGCGAACGTTTTGGGCGCGTTGCCCTCGATGAGCACATGGGAGAGCCACGCGGGAATGTAGCCCGCCGCGAGCGCTGCGGCAACGAGTTGCGGCTTACGCTTGATGGTTGCCGCGGCGAGGAGCGCGAGCGCGGCTGCCGTGCCGAACGCGTGCACGACTTGCGTGCGGCGGTCGACGTGTGCCTCGAGATAGTGCGGCAGAAACTCATCGAATGTCATGCGGAGCCCCGTTTCCAAAGCATCTCAGTCGGTGTATTCGAGCGGATCGCCGACGGGGACGATCGCGCGCGGATCGGATTTCCAGAAACCATACGAAAAGAAGAAAACGAGCCCGACTGCGAGCGCGACGACGAACCAGACCCAGGTCGTGCGCGAGAGTCCGAAGACGGCGAGAAACGCGGACATCACGATGCCTAAGATCGGGAAGAGCGGAACGAAGGGCACGCGAAACGTCCGCGGCAGATCGGGTTTTCGTTTGCGTAAGAAGAGCACGCCCGCGCAGACGACGATGAACGCGATGAGCGTGCCGATGTTCACGAGATTGAGCAATTGGTTGAGCGGCACGATGAGCGCGAGCAATGCGACGAGCACGCCCGTCACCATCGTCGTAATCACGGGCGTGCGAAAGCGCGGGTTTACCTTCGCTACGACGGGTGGAAGCATTCTATCGCGAGCCATCACGTAGAAAATGCGCGTTTGGCCGAGCAATGAGGATAGCGCGACGCTCGTCGTTCCGGCGAGTACGCCCATCGTGATAATCCACGTGAGAATCGGAACGTGCAGCGGTGCGAGTGCGTAGACGAGTGGATTCTTCGCGGGTACGTGCGCCCACGGCACCGCACCAACGAGCACGATCGCCGTCGCGCAATAGATCAGCGTGCCGATCGCGAGCGCGCCGATGACGCCGTAGGGAATATCGCGCTGCGGGTTCTTGCACTCTTCGGCCGTCGTCGTCGCGGTATCGAAGCCGATGTAACTGAAGAAGACATACGCGGCGATCGGGATGATGCCGAAGGGCTGGTCCGCTTCAACGGAGCCGCCGAACGGCGTGAGTTTTCCCCAGCCGTAGGGATGGAAATCGGTGAGGTTGCTCGCGTGAAAGAGCGTCGCGCCCGCGACGATAAAGACGAGAAGCGCCGAGATTTTCAACACGACGAAAATATTATTCGCGGTCGCCGATTCGCGGATACCGATCGAAAGCAAGACGGAGAGTCCGAGCACGAAGAGCGCCGCGACGACGTCGGCTTGTGAATGTGCGAGATCGTAGGCAGCCGGATTCCACCAATCGCCTTTGATCACGAGATTCGATGTCGACGCCCATGCGGGCACGGCGAACCCCACGTTCTTGAGAACGTCTTGCAGCGCGGCGGAAAATTGCTGTGCGACGGGCGCGGCACTGATGCCGTATTCGAAGATGAGCGCGAAGCCGATGACCCACGCGGCGAGTTTGCCGAGCGTCGCGTAGGCGTAGGTATACGCACTTCCGGCAACGGGTACCATCGCGCCGAGTTCGGCGTAGCAGAGTGCTGCAAAAAACGACGTGAGGCCCGCGAGGAGATACGACACGATCACCGCGGGCCCGGCGCCTTTGACGCCCGTGCCGATCGTCGTGAAGATGCCGCCGCCGATCATCGTGCCGAGGCCGATCGAAGCGAGATCGCGCGCCGTCAGCGCACGGCGCAAGACCTTATTTTTACTTAGCTCCCGAAGCGCTTCGACGCTCGTGGTTGCGAAGAGGCGATGAGCGAAAACCTTCACGCGCGAGCTGCGGGCGGTTTCGTCGCGGGATTCCAGAGGTGTTCGGGTTGACCGAGCGCGGCGTTGATCCAACGGGACCACACGAAGAGTGCATCGGAGAGTCGGTTGACGTATTGCATCACGTCGCCCGAGATCGGTTCGTTGCCTTGGAGCGTTACGAGAAGACGTTCGGTACGACGGGCAATCGTGCGCGCTTGATGCAGAAAGGCACCCGCCAGCGAGCCGCCGGAATGGATGAAGTTCGCGAGCGCTTCGAGATCGAGTTGCGCTTCATCTATGGCGCGTTCGAGCGCCTCGGCATCGGCCGGCGTGATGAGCGGCATGCCGGGCCAGCGATCGGCCGGGAGTGTCGCGAGATCGCTCCCGAGATTGAAGAGCGCGTCTTGCGTCCACGCGAGCCAGGCATCGAGTTCGGCTGCTCTCGGGCCGCCGGGGCCCTTTTCGCGGATCGCCTCGGCAAGCGCGGTGCGCGCGAGACCGATCACGGACGAGAGTTCGTCGACGGTCCCGTAGGTCTCGATGCGCAGCGCGTTTTTCTTGACGCGCTGTCCTCCAACGAGGCCGGTTGTTCCGTCGTCGCCGGTGCGGGTGTAGATGCGGGTAAGTTTCGGCACCGCTCCGCTTTCGCTGCAACGGGGCCGACATCCGTCGCTCACGAAATAGCCGCCGAAGAGAAGCGCTTTCCGATCACCGTTGAGCTGTATTATCGCATGGGCGAGAACGGCATCCTCGCAGACGACGCGCTCGTCGAACTGCTCGACGGCGAGTTGATTGAAATGGCGCCAGTCAGTTCCGAACATCGAGATCCGATTCGAAAGTTGATCGCGATCTTCGTGAAGCGCTACGACGGACGCGCAGTCGTCGACAGTAACGGGCCGGTCATCATCGATCCCATCTCGGCACCGTAGCCCGATCTCATGCTGCTGGTCTGCCGGGACGATCTTCGAAGGCTACCCGACCAGCGCGATGTGCTGCTCGTGGTTGAGGTCGCGCTCTCGTCGCTACGCGACGATCGCGGCCGCAAACTCGCGGCCAACACTCGGACGCGCGTCGAGCGCTTCGCCGATCTCGATGGCGGGTCGCACGCGACGGTCGACGATCTGCAACGTGGGGAGACGATCGCACCGCGCGCGTTTCCGGACGATGTAGAGTTCTTTGGGTCCACTCGGAGCTAGCATGCCGGGGGAGTGGCCGCCCGCGTTCCGAAGAAACGCGGCTTGTGATGTCCCAGACTGACGTACCCGAGAAAACGCCGCTCGTCAAAGAGATTCCGCCCAAAGCGAAAGATCTTTCCGAGTGGTACCAAGCCGTTTGCTATAAGGCGGAACTCGTATCGCTCTCGCCGGTACGTGGATGCGTCGTCTTGCGGCCGTACGGGATGGGCCTGTGGGAACGGCTCGTCGGCGCGCTCGATTCGCGGTTCAAAGAGACCGGTCACGAGAACGCCTATTTTCCGTTGCTGATCCCGGAGAGTTTGCTCGCGCGCGAGGCCGAACACGTTGAAGGTTTCGCACCCGAGGTTGCGTGGGTGACGCACGGCGGAAATGAAAAACTCGCCGAGCGCCTTGCGATTCGGCCGACGAGCGAAGTCATCATCGGGACGATGTACGCGGAGTGGATCCAGTCGTATCGCGACCTGCCGATCCTCATCAATCAATGGGCCAACGTCATGCGTTGGGAAAAGCGCACGCGGCCGTTCTTGCGAACGCTCGAATTTCTCTGGCAAGAGGGCCACACCGCGCACGCGACCGAGACCGAAGCGGCAGCCGAAGTCGCACAGATGCTCGAGGTCTACCGCGAGTTCTCGGAAGATATCTGTGCGGTGCCCGTCTACAAGGGCGAAAAGTCGAGTAGCGAACGATTCGCGGGCGCGACGCATACGTATTCCATCGAGGCGCTGATGCCCGACGGGCGCGCGTTGCAGGCCGCAACCTCGCACGAACTCGGCCAGAATTTCGCCAAAGCGTACGACATTAAATTCGCGGCGGAAGATCAGAGCATCCGCCATGCGTGGACGACGTCGTGGGGCATGTCGTGGCGCATGCTCGGGGCGCTCATCATGGTTCACGGCGACGATCGGGGCTTGCGCATTCCGCCGAAGATGGCGCCGATCGAAGCGGTCATCGTGCCGATCGTCCGCGGCGAGAGCGAAGACGTCACGCGCGCGGCGCGGGAGCTCTTTGCCACGCTCAAGGCTGCGGGCATTCGCACGAAACTCGACGAGCGCGACTTGCGCCCGGGCAACAAATTCGCCGATTGGGAGATGCGCGGCGTGCCGCTACGGATCGAACTCGGTGCCAAAGATCTCGAAGCGGGCACGGCGACGCTCGTGCGACGCGATAAAGAGAAGGGTGCCGAAGGCGGCAAGATTGCGGTGCCGCTCGCGGACGTCGCGGAGCGGATTCCGTCGATTCTCGCCGAGATTCAAGCCGAACTTTACGTGCAAGCGCGCGCGTTTCTCGAAGGCCACACGCTCGCCCTAACGGACCGGGCCGCGTTTCTCACTCACTGCAAGAATCGGTCGGGTATGATCGAGATCGCGTGGTGCGGCCGACCCGAATGCGAAGCCGCAGTGAAAGCCGAGACGAGCGCGACGACGCGCAATACCCGACCGCTCGGCGACACCGCCGGGCCGTGTGTCGCGTGTGGCGAACCTGCAACGACGCGTGCGTATTTCGCGCAGAGTTACTGAAGCGATGCAGCGTTTCACGTCGTCGCTTGCGACGCTCGCGATCTTCGTTTTCATCGTATCGCTCGTGGGGATGGGTTCGCCCGCTCGAGCCGGTTATTCGCTCGTGGAAATGAAAGCGCAGCAGCGCGCGGCGGGAAACCATCGTGAAGACGCGGTGCGCATCGGTCGCGCGCTCTTCAAGACGGTGTGGTCGGCACAAATTCGCAAAGTACGCGTCGATGGTGTGGGCGCGCATCGCGTTGCGGGCGTCGTGCTTTCCGGAACGAACTTTCATAGCAAGCTCGCACCCGCAGCGTTCGTCGATGAGGTCGTGGCGATCGTTTCGCAGACCTTCGCCGCAAGCGACGTTGAAGAAGTCGATGCATGGGCGATCCTCCCGCTGCCGACGTATGCGAACGAAGTGGTTGCGGGCGATCTCGCGCAGCCGACGTCGTATACGGTCTTTTCGGCAACGGTACGCCGCGATGAATTGGCGCACTTCGCCGAGCGCGTACGTTCGGGCACCGACGTCTATTGGGATGCGGCGTGGCGCCGCGGCCTCGAGCGATCGTAACCGCGGCCCGCGGACTCGAGGCAAGGGGAGCCTCGAGCCGACCCGAACTCTGGCGGGTCGACGCTAGGTTTCATTGGAGGCTCATTGTACCGTAAAACGACGCTCTCGAACGGCATTCGCGTCATCACCGAGGCGATGCCGTACGTGCGTTCCGCATCGCTCGGCGTTTGGGCCGACGTCGGTAGCGCGGCGGAACGGCCGGAGCTGCGCGGGGTCTCGCATCTCGTCGAACACATGCTCTTCAAGGGTACGCAGCGTCGCACCGCGCGCGAGATCGCCGAGACCATGGACGGCGTCGGCGGCAATCTCAACGCGTTCACGGATAAAGAATCGACCTGCTACTACGCGAAAGTGATCGACCATCACGTGCCGCTCGCAATCGACGTGCTCGCGGATATGTTCACGAACTCGATCTTCGCGCCGACCGAACTCGCCAAAGAGCAGAACGTCGTGCTCGAAGAGATCCGTATGTACGACGATTCTCCCGACGACATCATTTTCGATCTCTTCACGCGCTCGATGTGGCACGGCTCGCAACTCGGCGAACCGACGATCGGCTACGCCGAGACCGTCTCCGCGCTCACGAGCGACGACCTTCGCGCGCACATGCGCACGCATTACGCACCCGATGCCGTCGTCTTCTCAGCTGCGGGAAACGTCGATCACGATACGATCGTCGACCTCGTCGAGCGTTCGTTTGCGTCGATGAGCGGCCGCGCCGCAACGATCGTACCCGATCGGCCGCGCACGTCGCCGCAGACGATCGTACGCACGAAAGATACCGAGCAGGCCTACATCGTGCTCGGCGCGCGTGGGCTCGACGCGACCGACGAGCGCCGTTACGCACTCTCGGTACTCGATACGATTATCGGTGGCGGCATGTCGAGCCGACTCTTTCAGGAGGTGCGCGAAAAACGCGGCCTCGCGTACAGCGTCTACTCGTTTCAACAGGCGTATCGAGGTGCCGGGCTCTTCGGCGTCTCCGCGGGCACGTCGCCCGACCGCGCGCAAGAATGCATCGAGGTCATCGTGAGTGAGTTTGCAGACTTCGCGCGCACCGGGCCGACGGCAGCCGAACTCGTGCTCGCAAAAGAACACATCAAAGGCAACCTCACGCTCTCACTCGAGAGCAGTTCGAGCCGAATGATGCGTTTGGGTCGTAGTGAATTTTTGCACGGCAAACAGTTCACGATCGAAGAGATCGAAGCGCGCTTCGATGCGGTGACCTGCGAGGACATCGCGATGCTCGCGTGCGAGTTGCTGGTGCCCGAAGCGTTCGGCCTGTGCGTGCTCGGACCACTCGATGGTGACGCGATCGTCGGGCTCCAACCCGCGGCGTGAGCGTGACGGCGACGGCGACGGGTGCCGCAGACCTCTGCGTGAAGGTCGGGCCCGTCTTCTTTTGGTCGTCGCAACTCATTCTTGCCATCGTTCTCAACGTGTTCCTCAACGCCGTCTTAATCGGAGCGTACGCCGCGCGGCTCGCGGGTGTCATGACCGGTCGCGTGGGCACCTCGATCTCGCTCTTCAATCTCTTCGTGACGTTTAGTCGCTTCGCGAACATGTTTTACGCGCCGATGCTCGGCACGATCTCCGATCGTGCGAGTAAGGTCGCGGTGTGCGTTCCCGCATCGGCTGCGGAAACGACACATCTTTTCGAGATGCAGATGCGCGCGATCATCCTCGCGGGAACGCTCGGAAATCTCATCGGCGCGCTCTTGCTCCCGACGTTTGCGTATATGTTCGTCCGCGGCGTCGGCGCGTTCGAGCGACGCGGATCGATCCCCCGAGCACTCGCCCGGCTCGCAAACCCGCGCGTGATTGCGGACATCCTGCGCACCGTCAGATTGCCGTCGCTCGATATCTTCCGACGATTTCGCCTGCGCGACGTACCGACGAAACTTCTCGTGGGCAACATGCTCGTCACGGGTATCTATGCTGTTGGCGTGGTTGCGGCGTACCTCGCGAGCGTCATTCGGCCCGACGTCGCGCGGACCGCGCTCTCTGCCTCGGGACTGGTCAACGGTATCGCTACGATCGCCTTCGCGCTCGTTGTCGATCCCACGAGCGCCTACATCGTCGACCAAGCGGCAAAAGGCGAGCGCACCCTCCACGACGTGAAGACGATGGTCGTCTATCTCGGTCTTACGGCCGTCGTGGGGACGCTCGCATCGCAACTCATCCTCGTGCCTGCGGCGCTTTTCATCGGCGGCGCGGCGCATCTCATCAACGCCCCACGTTAGGAATCGCCGTTGTGTCGAATCTCCGCCGCCTCGCCCTCGTCTTCGCCCTAGTGGTATTGCCAGCGACCCTCGGCGGCTGCTCGGGCGGCGTATCGAACTTCATCGTCGCGACGCGCAACCATCAGGGCGATCTCGCGCTCGAGAGTGCGAATTTAGCCGATGCTGCGACCGCGTATCGCCTGGCGCTCCGCCTCGCCCCCGAGGATCCTCATGCGCGCGCGGGCTTCGCATCGGTGCAATTGCAGCTCGCAGCCCAAGATTATACGCTCTCAAAATTCGACGACGCGCTCGCGGCGCTGGCGATCGCCGCAAAATACGATCCCGAGAGCGTGCGCCTCGTCGAACTGCGGACCGCAGTCGAACAGGCACGCGTCAAACGCGAGATCGTCCTCTCGAATTACCCGACGTACGGCGAGACCGGTCTCGCGCTGCGCAAAGCATACGCACAACTTAAGAAACAAAGTAATGCCGTCGTGACGACGCTGCAACGATTCGACTACACCTACGATGCAAACGAACTCGTCAAGGCGATCCGGCAGTCATCCGCGCTCGGCGCGGAGGTCTCCAAGCTCACGGCTCGCCTCGCGAGCTACCGGCAGCTCGTCGAATCGGGATCACCCGAGCACAATGCCGATGCGCCGCTGGCACCGGCGGCATCGCTCTTACCGCTGCCGTGAGCGCTCGGCGCGACGAAACGCGTTCCAACGCTCTTCGGCTCCGGGCTTGATCTTCGCGGGATCGGTCTCGTAGACGGGCCATGCGGCATTTGGTGCGATGACTGGGAAACGCTGAAGCCATGCGTAGAGATCGGCGTTGCGCTCGACGCGACGGCGTTCGATCGCGATAAAATAGCGCGCACCTTTTTTGATCGCACTCTCTTCATCGAAGGGCGTCCATGCGATCGGATCCTCTTGCCAGCCTTTGCGATCGATATAGTACAGCACCGAAGGGTCGTAATGTGCCATCACGACGATCGCCCCCGGCGGAAGCGTCGCGGCGAGCGCTTTCGCTTGCCGGTAGACCGCCTTCTTGTAAGCATAATACGGCGTGACCGCCGCGCGCGCGTCGACGATCGCGCCGATCGCGACGATCGGCACGATCGCGGCGGCGATCCGGCGGGCGTTCGTCGGCAGCGTGCGCCGGAGCGCCTCGGCGAAGCCGCCCGTCCACAGTGCCGCGAGCGGGAGAAAGACGTAGAGATAGTAGTCGACGCGCTCCACCGTCACGACGACGTACGCATACACGATTGCGGCTGCAAGCCAGGCCCACATGAGCGCGGGCGAACGCTTCGGGAGGCGCCAGATCGTCGTGAGCACGATTGCGACGAGCGCGATGCCGATGCCGAGATGTCCGATCATCGTCGTTTCGAGCATCGAATACGCGCCGCCAAAATCGCCGAGCTTCGCAACGAAGGCATCGCGCGACGTCAAGGCTGCGCGAAGCGACGGTAGCACGTGGAGGCGGGTGATGCCGCTCGCCCAGTGCCATTCAGCGATCGACGAGACGTAGGCGTCGTAGGCGAGATACGGCACGATTGCGAGCACGAAGAACGCGTACGTCGATGGTGCCTGCAGCGTTGCGCGCCAACCGCGCGCGGCGACGAGCGTCGCTGCGATCGGCACGAGGCCGACGATCGCGACGGGCTTCGCGAGGAGGGCGAGTGCGGTGAGAATCGCGGCGTAGATGAAACGTCGGCCGAAGCGTGCGTCGTCGTCGCAGATCCAGCACGCACTTGCGAAGACGGCCGCCGTGAGGAAGAACGCCATCGTCGTATCGGGCATGAACGTGCGGCCGTAATACGTGCTGCCCGGATAGACGGCGTACGCGAGTGCGGCAATGAGTCCAGCCGCGCGACTCGCGAAAAACCATCGGGCAAAGAAGTAGAGCACCGCGACCGTGCCGAGGCTGAAGCCGATCGTGATGAGTCGACCGAAGATTTCGTGAATGCCGAAGAGCTTGTAGCCGACCGCGGCGAGCCATGGCACGATCTGCAATTCGAGCTCGACATAGTTCGGCGGTGGACCGTTATAGTCGGTTTGCGGGTGGAACGGATTGAAGTCCAGCGTCGCAAAATTGCGCGCGATCGCGGCCGTGTCGCCTTGACGCCAGCCGGGATGATCGAGAATCGGCGCGTGAATGCCGCGCAGCCGCAACGCCAGTCCGAGCACGAGGATCGCCGCGAGTGCGACGATCGCATAGCGCCCTAGACGACTTCCCGAAACGTCCAATACTTATTGATGAAGAAGTTGACGAAGATACCCGCGCAGACCGAGACGAACCACGTCTTGTGGCCGTGGCCGAGATAGGGTTGTGCGAGGTATGAGACCAGCAAACCCACGGCAAGCGCGACGAGAGAAACGCTGAGGAACTGCGCGCCTTCTTTGCCGGCATGCGCGCTCGAGCGAAACGTCCACATGCGGTTCAGAAAGTAATTCGAAACGCCGCCGCTCAGGAATGCGATCGAATAAATCACGTAATAGTGAAGGGCAACGGAGTGATTCGGATCGACGCGCTGCAAGACCGTGAAGATGACGAGATTGACGATGAATCCCGACGCGCCGACGATGCCGAACTTGACGAATTGACGTAATCCGCGGCGCTGCGTAACGCGCTCCAGGAGCGATACTCGTGCTTCATTCATGCGACCCAGTACCAATCGGCGAAGAGGACGGTGAAAAGTCCCAACAGGGGAAGAGAAAAGGCGACGATCGCGTTATTGACCCACGACCGGCCACCCCAAATTGCGAGCATCGCGAACATCGGGAAGAGGACGAGCGCGAAGCGCGGCGTGCTCATGAGGCTCGACGTCGACATCGGAATGAGGATCGAGAGCGCCATATACACCGAGTACGACGGCCGCATGCGACGCAGCCCCGCGACGAACACGCCGATCATCAACGCGGTGAAGACGATCTCGATCGACTCATTCGCGATCGTTACGGGAGACCGCGCCGTCGCGAGTTTGTGGAAGGCGTCCGCGACGCTCACCCACGGCGGCGCAAAATGACGGTTCCAATGGCTCTGGACGTGCGAGAAATACAGGGGATCGCCGTTGAGGATCCAGAGCCATGCCATATACGTCGCGAGACCGAGCGGAATGAGCGCCGCGCCGATTGCGACGCGGACCAGGCGCTGTGGTGTTGCGAAGAATTGGCGGATTCCCGTCGCTCGAGCAGCTGCGAAAACCTCGATCGCGAGCGGAATTATGAGGAGCACGCCCTCGGAACGCGTGAGCGCGGCGAACGCGCCGATCGCGCCTGCGGCGATCCAACGATGCTCGCGAATGTAATAAAACGACGCCACCGTCAGAGCGAAAAAGAGCGATTCGGTGTAGACCGCCGAGAAAAAAATCGCCGTCGGAAAGATCGAAACGTAAAAGATCGCGCGTCGCGCGACCGCGCGCGTGTATTGGTGCTCGACGAGTTTATAGAAGAAGAGCAACCCGAAAAAGAGCGCGACATTGGAGATGATGAGCCCGGCAACGAGATCGCTTCCCACGAACGCGCCGACGAAATGAACGAGCGTCGGATAGAGCGGGAAGAACGCCATATCGGTGCCCGCATAGCCCCGACGTGCGATATCGAGATAGTGCACCGCATCCCAGCGGCCCCACACCGCGAGCAATGGGTTCGACGATGCGATGACGTGTGTGCCCGGGCGCTGGGCGATCGTGGCCGCAGCGATCTCGGCGATAATAATGATCGGGATGCGTGTCACGATGAACGTCACGAGCACGTCGCGCACCGTCGGCACGAAACGCGCGGCGATGAGGAGCTTCGCGATCGCGAAGGCGGCGATCGCGTAGGCGGCCGCCCGGAGAGGGCCGCCGAAGCCAACGGGGAGGACGAGCCCGCCGCCGTAGATCGCGAGCGCCGCCCACGACGGCGCATCCCAGCGCAGCGCGGATGCAACGTCGATGCCGGCGCGCCGCGCGAAGTACGTGCCGTAGGCATACCAGGCGGCGAAGACGGCGAACACGCCCGTAACGACGGCGACGACGTGGGTGAGATCGCCCGCGGCCACCGATCGGCCGACGCGGTTGACCATCGCGTACCAAAAGAAGACGCCGAGCGCGAGGCCGCCGAGCAGCACCAATAAAATCGCGAGCGGGCCGCTTGCGGCCATGCGCTCGACCGCGAGCGAGCGCGGGCGCCGGCGGTCGGAAAATGAAGCCTGAGCGGACATGCGGAGTCTCATCTTCGTAGGGGTTCGAACGATGCCCCGTCGTGCCGCCAACTTGCGGTGCGGATTCGTGTTGGGAGACCCGTGAAGACCTATCGGTACGACCTCGTCATCATCGGCGCCGGCAGCGGCGGCTTCGCTGCCGCACGCACCGCGCGCGATCTCGGGGCCAGTGTCGCCCTCGTCGATCACGGACCCCTCGGCGGGCTGTGCATCCTGCGCGGCTGCATGCCGAGCAAGACGCTCATCGCCTCGAGCGATACGGTCCACGAGGTTCGGGAAGCGGCGGAACTCGGCATTCACGCCGACGTCACGAAGATCGACCTCGCGAAAATCTTCGCTCGAAAGCGCGAGATCATCGACGGCTTCGTCGAGTATCGGACCGAGGGCATCAAGTCATTTCCGCTGTACGAAGGCCTCGCGGCCTTCGAATCGGCGACGCGCCTGCGCGTCGGTGACGACGTCGTTTTAGAAGCGAAGAGCTTTATCGTTGCGACGGGCTCTGTAATCGCGCCGCCCGCGGTGATCGGTCTCGAAGAAACGGGTTACATCGATAGCGACGACGTCCTCGATACCGAGAAACTTCCCGGTTCGGTCGTGGTGCTCGGCGGCGGCTACGTCGGTTGCGAGCTCGGCCAATTCCTCTTCCGCATGGGCGTGAAGGTATCGTTCGTGGCGCGCGCGCGGCAGTTGCTCTCGTCTGAAGATGCCGACGTCGGCGATGCGGTGACGCTCTATTTCCGCAACGAAGGCATAGAGGTCCATACCAACGCCGTGCTCACGCGCGTCGAGAAGCGCGGCACGAAGAAGGTCGTTCACTTCGTGCGCGACGGGATCGACGGAAGCGTTGAGGCCGATGAAATCTTTCACGCGCTCGGTCGCATCCCCAATATGGCGGGCCTCGAGCTCGACGCGGCGGGCGTCAGGTGTCATGCGATTACCGGCATCGAAGTCGGGCCCGATTTGCGGACGTGCGTGCCGAATATTTTCGCCGTTGGCGATGTCACGGGCGTCTACGCGCTCGTCCACGTGGCGATCTATCAGGGCGAGATCGCGGCTCGAAACGCGGTGCTCGGCACGTCGGAGCAGGCCGATTACCGACTCCAGAAGACCCACACGATCTTCACCGATCCGCAAGTTGCCGTCGTCGGCGCAACGGAGAAAGAGTTGCGCGCGGCTGGCGTGCCGTTTCTCGCGGGTTCGTATCTCTTCAGCGAGCACGGCAAATCCGTTGCGATCAATAAAACCAAGGGCTTCGTGAAGATGGTCGCGGATCCGAACGACGGGCGCATCCTCGGCGCGGCGATCGTCGGTGCGGAAGCCTCGAATCTCATCCATGAGGTGATCGTCGCGATGTTCTACAACGGCACGGTGCAGGATTTCGTGAAGATCCCGCACCTCCATCCGACGCTTGCGGAGATCCTCACCTATCCGGCGGAAGACATCGTCGCTCAGATCGATGCCGCGCTCGTAGCTTCCGCCGCGCCCGTCGGCGTCTGAGCATCGTATGAAAGTCGCGATCGTCCAGAGCAAGCCGCGCAAAGGCGACGTCGTGGCGAATATGGCCGAAATGCAGGCGATCTTCGCGCAACTCGCCGCCGACGTCGAGCCCTACGATCTCGTCGTTTTCCCCGAAGCGGCGCTGACGGGCTATTTTCTCGAAGGCGCCGTATACGAACTCGCCTTCGATGCGGAATCGCTCGCGGAGCGCATCGCGAATGCGTGGCGCTCGGCTGCGGGTGCGTTGCGCGCGCCCGTCGATATCGTGCTCGGGTTTTACGAAAATGCGGGCGGGACGTATTATAATTCGGCACTGTACCTTTCCGTGTCGCCGACGGCGCACGAGATCGTGCACGTGCATCGCAAGATGTTCTTGCCCACGTATGGCGTTTTCGACGAGGAGCGCTTTCTCTCGCGTGGACGGCGCTTGCAGGCCTTCGAAACGCGACTCGGCCGCACGGCGATCCTCATCTGCGAGGACGCGTGGCACGCGATCATGCCGACGATCGCCGCGATCAAAGGCGCGCGCGTCCTCATCGTGCCGAGTGCCTCTCCGGGCCGCGGGCTATCGCCCAGCGAGCCGGGCCGCGGGCTATCGGGGGCGGGGCAACTCGAGAGCGTGCGGCATTGGATGAACGTGCTAACGGATTACGCGGTCGAACATGGTGTGTTTATGATATATGCGGGTCTCGCGGGCTTCGAAGGCGGCAAAGGCATGGCGGGGTCGTCTGCCGTGATCGATCCGTTTGGGAAGACGCTCGCAGCGCTCCCGGCACTCGGTGCGCATATTTTGCGGGCGACGCTCGACCTCGATGAGATCGATATCGCACGCGCTCGGCTTCCGTTGCTCGGCGATCTCGGCGCCGTACTGCCCGATCTTCTCTACGACGACGAACTCCAACCGCATCACATGCGGCGAGCGGCGCCGGCTGCCGTCGGCTCGGGTGACGTGCGATGACCACGCTGCTTCCGGTGGTCGATGCACCCGCGCCGCGCGTGCCCGACCTCAATCTGGATCCCGCCCTTGCGGCATCGTGGCTCGAAGCGTTTCTCTACGATGAAATCGTCGTGCGCCGCAACATCACCCGCGCCGTACTCGGGCTTTCGGGCGGCGTGGATTCTGCGGTCGTGGCGTATCTCGCCGCGCGGGCGCTCGGCCCGAAGAACGTGCACTGTATCCGCATGCCGTATACGGCGTCGAGTGCCGACAGTCTCGCGGACGCGCAGGCCGTGATCGACGATCTCGGATGCGAGGCGCATACGATCCCGATCGCAGGCGCAGTCGACGGCTATTTGGATCTCGAACCGGATGCCGACGCGCGTCGTCGCGGCAACGTGATGGCACGTACGCGCATGCTCGTGCTTTTCGATCAATCGGCCAAACTCGGCGCATTGCCGGTGGGCACGGGCAATAAAACCGAACGACTGATGGGCTACTTCACGTGGCACGCCGACGATTCGCCGCCCGTCAATCCGATCGGCGATCTTTTCAAGACGCAAGTCTGGCAACTCGCGCGTCACATCGGTGTGCCCGAACGCATCGTCGCGAAAGCCCCGAGTGCCGATCTCGAAGCGAATCAAACCGACGAAAGCGATCTCGGCATCACCTACTTTGAAGCCGATCGCATCCTCTCATTGATGCTCGAGGGCTACGACGATCGGAAGATCGTCGCGCGCGGGATCGCCGCATCCGACGTCGCCCTCGTACGTAAACGCGTCGACTCCACGCATTGGAAGCGCCATCTTCCGACGACCGCGATGCTCTCCAATAGCGCGATCAACGAATTTTACTTACGCCCGGTGGATTTTTAACACGATGACGACCGTCGCTCCGACCGCCCTCGACGTCACGAAGTATCCCTTCGTGTTCTATCCCGTCGGCCTCAATCTCTCAGGCCGCAAATGCTACGTGATCGGCGCGGGCGACGATCGCGAAGCGATCGAGAAAGACGAAGCGCTCCGCGACGTCGGCGCCGACGTCGTGTGGATCAAAGATTGGGAAAACTACGCCGACGAAGATATTGCCGATGCGTTTTTCGTGATCTTCACGCCGCAGATCGAACCGCCCGCGATCCGCATTCGCGCACTCGCCGACAAGTACAAGTTTCTGCTCTGCGCGATCGATCAACCCAAACACGGGTTCGTCGCGATGCAGGCGACGGTGAAGGCGGGACCGTGTCGCGTCGCGATCTCTACGGGCGGTATCGCGCCGCGTGTCGGCGGCAAATTGCGTGCCGCGTTGCAAGCCGCGATGGATACGACCTTCGAGCGCTTCATCGCCTGTCATAACGCGCAGAAAGAACGGAACAAACTGCGCGTCACGACGTCGGCCGAACGTCGCGCCGCGATGATCGCAAAATCCGAAGGCCTCGAAATCGACGTGAAGATCACCTATCCGCAGTGGTTCATCGACGAACTCGCGGGTTTCGCACCGAAGGTACTCTAGGAGATGCCGAGCATCGAGATCGTCACGATCGGGACGGAAATTCTCCTCGGTCAACTCATCGATACCAATAGCACGCACATCGCGCGCACGCTCGCCGACGGTGGCATCGATGTTTTCGCAAAGCATTCGGTCGGCGATAACACCGCGCGACTCGCGGCGATGCTCGAAGGTGCGCTCGAGCGCGCCGATGGCGTGATCACGACGGGTGGCCTCGGCCCGACGGTTGATGACTTAACCAAAGACGCCGTCGCTACCGCCGTCGGTACGACGCTCGCCCTGCACGAACCCTCGGTTGCGGCGATCGAAGACCGCCTCGCGGCCTTCGGGCGCAAAGGCCCCCTCGCGGGGAACAATAAGCGGCAGGCGATCCTGCCCGTTGGCGGCGTCGTCATGACAAACGCTCATGGCACGGCTCCCGGCTTTATCGCGCTACGCGCCGACGGCAAATTCGTCGCGTGTATGCCGGGCGTGCCGAGCGAGATGCGCGCCATGCTCGCGGATTCACTCGTGCC
>JANOMT010000036.1:0-4242 GCA_031420415.1 Vulcanimicrobiota bacterium | reverse complement strand
ATCGGCGAGTTCGTCGATCACGATGACGATGAACGGGAGCTTCTCATCCGGGTATTTGAGGTTATATTCTTCGATTTTGCGCACACCGGCTTTGGCGAAGCGCTCGTAGCGCGAATCCATCTCGCGCGTCATTTCGAGCAGCGCGCCCGCCGCGAGTTTCGCATCGGTAATCGCAGGTTTGATGAGATGCGGGATGCCGTTGTAGATCGTAAGTTCGACGCGCTTGGGATCGATGAAGAGCATCTGCACTTCATCCGGCGTCGCGCTCACGAGGAGCGATGCGATGATGCCGTTGAGGCAGACGCTCTTCCCGCTCCCCGTCGCGCCCGCCACGAGCAGATGCGGCATCTTACCGAGATCGCCGAAAACAGGGCGGCCCGTAATATCTTTGCCCAGCGCCATGTTGAGCGGCGGGACGGTTCCGCGATTGGGCAAGGCCTGAAGGATCTCGCTGATCGCGACGACCGACGTAACGGCATTGGGCACCTCGACGCCGATCGCCGATTTGCCGGGGATCGGCGCTTCGATGCGCACCGACGTCGCCGCGAGCGCGAGGGCGATATCGTCGGCGAGTGATGAGATGCGCGAGATCTTTACGCCGCGTTCGGGACGTAATTCATAGCGCGTAATCGATGGTCCGCGCTCGGTGTGAACGACCTTCGCGCCGACGCCGAACGACGCAAGTGTATCTTCGAGCAGTTGCGAACGATACGACTCATCGACGATTTGCGTTTGCGGCGGATCGAAGAGTGCGAGATCGGGCAATGTGTAGTTTCGCCGCTTGGCGCCGACGTTTGCCGCGGCGGCAACACCGACGCTCGGCGTGACCATCGCGCCCGTGCGACCATCGAGAACGAACGCCGGCGCGGTCGGTCGTGCGTCGTCGTTCTCATCATCTTCAGCATCGATTTCGGCGACGATCTCGTCATCACGATCATCGGTCTCGACCGTCGCATCGATCGGCTCGGTCATCGCGTACGGCGTGACCGTCCGCTGCGAACCATCGTCTTTAATAAAGGCTCGCGCATCGATCGGTGCGATCGGTGCGAGGGTTACTAACGCATGGGAGTGCGGCGTCACTTCGACGGGTTCGGGTTCGACGTCGATGATCGGCGCTGTCGTCGCGCCGACGGCTGACGCGTGCGGGGATTCCATCACGACGGCCGCCGTGATGGCCACCGTTTGAGACGCTGGTTGCGCCGCGGGCGCGCGACGCGGCTTCGGGAGAACGTCGGGAAGTTTGAAGGCTTCGCGTAGCGTCGTTGGGCCCGGTGGCAGAGCGATCGCGGGTGCGGCCGCGCGCTTCGCACGTGCGGCGCCGAGCATCTCGACAACGAACGAACGCGCACGCGCGATCGTCACGATCCCGAGACCGATGACGCGCTTGACCGAGACGTTCGTGATCCACACCGCGATCGCAAGCGCGAAAAGCACGAGCACGACACCTGCGCCGACCGGCCCGACGAGTGCGACCAGACCGCCGTGGAGAAGTCGGCCGAGTGCGCCGCCGCGCGCGGCGTAAAATGCATCGGCGATGAAAAAATAGCAGACCGAGGCAAAGCCGAGCGTCCCGATCATACGCGGCACGTTGATCTCGAGAAACACGATGCCGCCGACGATCGCAACGACGATCGGCACGAGCCATGCCGCGCCGCCGAACGCCGCGACGAACGCGTGCGAAACACCGGCACCGAGTGCGCCCGAGTGTGTCGGTGCGGAGAGCGCGATTCCAAGCAACAACGCGATACCGAATGCCGCGATCCCAGCGATCTCGAGATTCAGCCGCGTGTGCGTCGTCGCACGAGCCTTTCGGCGGACACGTGCCATTCCGGCGTAGCGTTCTCGCGCCCGAGTCGCACACCTGTTCGTGCTCGCTTCATCCGTCGGCAGGCATCGCGCGCGTCCGGCGAGGACAGACCGCTTGTGATGTCGACACCCACGATCGTCGTTCTCGCGGGCGATGAAACCGGACAAGAACTTCTCGTCGACGCCTTGCGGGTGATGACGCCCGACGTCATCGGAATGAAGCTCGGCTTCGAACACTTCGACCTCTCGCTCGCGAAGCGCCGCGAGACGAAGAACAAAATCGTTCACGAAGCAGCCGCCGCGATGAAGCGCACGGGGCTCGGCCTCAAAGCCGCGACCATCACGCCGGAAATCAAAGGCGACGTCGGTTCGCCAAACGCGATCTTGCGGCGCGAGATCGATGGCAAGGTCATCATTCGCACGGGCCGTCGTTTACCGGGCATTCGCCCCGTCGCGGGCATCAACTCGCCGATCTCGATCGTACGCATGGCCGTCGGCGATGCATACGGCGCGACCGAATGGCGCGAGCGCACCGATGATGATGAAGTCGCATTCCGTACGGAGCGCATCGAGCGCAGCGTCTGTCGCGTGGTCTCGGAGTACGCCTTCGCACACGCACGCAAGACGCGTTCGAAAGTCTTCGGTGGCCCGAAGTACACGGTCAGCCCGGTGTATGAAGGCATGCTCAAAGAAGAGATGGATGCCGCAGCCGAGCGCTATCCCGACGTCGTCTACGAACCGCAACTCATCGACGCGACGTACGCACTGTTGATCTCGAGTGCGGGTGATGCGATGGTCATTCCGTCGCTCAACCGCGATGGCGACTGCCTCTCCGATCTCGTGATGCAGCTCTTCGGTTCGATCGCCGGCGCCGAGAGTGTCTTGCTCGCGTTCGATCAGAATTTGCGCCCCTCGTGCGTGATGGCGGAAGCGCCGCACGGCACGGCGCCACGTCTCTTCGGTAAGAACGTCGCGAATCCGATGGCGATGATCCTCGCGTGCGCCGCCGTACTCTCGCACATCGTCGATCCGCGCGCGACGAACGCTTCGCGCGCGATCTACGAAGCCGTGCTCGAAACCGTCCACGCGGGCGTCGCCACGAGCGACCTCGGCGGTCACGCGTCGACGAGCGAATTCACCGACGCCGTCATCGCCAAGGTCCGCGCCAAACTCGACGTCTGGGCCACCCTCTAAAAGCTCCGCCGCGAAGCGCCCAAAAGGGCTCGGCGCACCGAGCCCAGCGCAGCGAGCCCCGAGCAGTAGCCCCCAATCGCAGCGTTGAATCTCCGCACATGAGAGTCGTAGCCGCCGCGCTCGCCGTCCTCGCCATCGGAATCGGCTCCGGACGTGAAGCCCGCGCAATGGTACCCGAACCGTCGCCGTCGCCCGAATCCCGTGCTGCGGGGTCGCGCGTGATCGACGCTCCGCTCAAAGAAATCGGTCGCATTCGCGTCACTACGCCGCTGTGCAAAGCGCTCGTCGGGACGGCGGCGCGAGCCGTCGCGATCGAAACCGAAAACGACCGGCGCCTCGCGATTGCCGAGACCACGCTCTCGACGATCGACCTCGATCGCAACGAGCTCCTAAAATATCAGGGTGTTCGCGAAATCACGAAGCAATACGTCGATTTGCGCACATCGGCGCTCGCCGGCAATCAGCTGATGCGCGATTTTCGCGAACAGGCAAAAGCAGCCCCTACCTTCGAGCAGCGCGACAGCCTCAAAACCTTCGCAGACGCCCTCGATGGGGCGCTTCGTCGCCAACGCTTGCTCGCCGACGACATTGGCCGGCTCGTCGCCTACCTCGACGCGCACCCGCCCATCAGCAGAGACGATCGCGAGGAACTCATCTTCGACGCACTCCGCGCCCAGAATACCGTACGCCTCTCTCGTGAAATTTTCGATACGCGCATCGTGGGCCCATTCGCAGACGTCCCCGACTCCCTTTCGAACGCCGCCCGAAGGGCTGGGATCGAGATCGCACGAGGCGCCACGTTGATCGATACCGACGAAAGTGCCGCGGCGAAACGGATCGAACCCGCGTTTTTACGCTGTTAGCAGAGGCGAACGTACTCATACCCGGACACTCGCTCATTGGAACGTTAGCGGCGAATGAAAATCCTGGGAAAAGTTCGTTGTGTCCCAGGGGGCGGAACTTCCCGCGCCGGTGCTTCAACAGGCAGCTCGAGACAGCACCTTGCGTCGGACGAACCTGGGTCGCAACCGCCTCCCGTGTATTATGCGATTCGAACGACGACCACGGGCGCGCAAACGCTCGTACTTCCACCCAATCTCGGTCCCAACGCGGGAGCGGCGAGCAATCGCTCGATCTGCAGCGGCGATACGGTCGCCACGTACGATGCGGGTTTCGACAATGCGGTGACGGATGCGGCGTACCCGTTATCCAAAGCGCAGATGCCCGCCATCAGCGGAGCGA
>JANOMT010000035.1:0-19257 GCA_031420415.1 Vulcanimicrobiota bacterium | reverse complement strand
TCGCAAAGACCGCCGACATGAAGCCAAGGTTACGTTCCGCTTCGTTTTGGACGGGGGCGCTGCGAAGGGCGAAGGTTCCCAACACGACAGCGAGACAAAGACGTCCAGTTACGAGGTGTTACAGCTCGAACCCACCGGTCTGGTCGAGATACCGAATCGATCGACCAAGTTCCGAACGGGTGGGTGAGCGCGACGGAGAACTTCTTGGTGCGGTCATCGGCTTGTGGCTGCCGTTTTTCGATTGCGCGGGGAATAACGAGGCGCTCGATGCGAAGAGCGTCGAGCGCCTCGTTACCTACATCGCGGGTTTGCCCGCCATCATCATCTTGGCGCCCATCGCGTCGGCTTTCGATTTGCAGACCATCATGGTCTTGTCGCCCGACTTGACCATCATCATGTGCGATTTCTTATCGGTGAGGCCGTGGTACATTTTCGTTTTGGTGTCGACCATGACCATCTGGTCGTGCGCGGCGCACTTGTTCGTCATCATTTTTTCTTTTGCGAACGACGGCGTCGCGGTGGCGGCGACGGCAATACCTAGGGCGAGGGCTGCTGATAGAACGGGACGCATGAAGACTCCAATCGGATAAAAGTAAAAGCGTGACCTAAAAACATCTCTACCCTGCTCATAGGATTTTACCTCGGTCAACGCGGAGCCGGACCTTCGATCACGCGAACGAAGCCACTCGGGCGAATCCACCGTGCCACGGCCGTCCGCACGGAATCCGGTGTGGCGGCGAGTTCGGCGCGTGCGAGCGCGAAGTCTCGATCGGCCGGGAACCCGTTGCCGACGTTCGTCGTCAGGCGCGCGGCAAGCCCGTCGTAGCTCTGCGTTTGCAGCGCGACGTCGCTAAGGAGTCGGGACTTGGCGCGTAAGAGTCGCTCGCCATCCGGGCGTGCAGACGCGACGCGCCTGAGGTCGCGTTCGAGGACGGCCTGCGCCTTCGCGAAGTTTTCGGGCGCGCATCCGTACCGCACGACGAAGGTCGACCGCAAGAGCCCGCTTGCAAGTGCGCTTCCGACGCTATAGACGTATCCCGTCGTGACCCGCATGTCGCGGATAAGGACGGACGAAAAATCGCCACTGAGCATGGTATTGGCAATTTGGAGTTGCGCGATATCGGGATCGTGGATCCCGAGGGCGAGTGCTTGCGTCAGAATGACCGTATCTTGCACGCGACCCGTCGCCGCAACGACTTCCTCGCGCGCACCGTTATCGGCGACCGGATGTGGGACGACGTCAGGTCGCGCGCCCGCCGCTCGCCAGCCGCCGAACGTGCGCTCTGCGATCGCCTTCGCTCGGGCGACGCTCACGTCGCCGACAATCGAGATCGTCGCGAGATCGGGTCGAAACGCGCGCGCGTATGCAGCTTTGATGTCGGCAAGAGAGAGCGCTTTCACGCCGTCGGCCGTAGCGAAACGTCGCGCCGGATCGTCTTCGGGATAGAGACCGTTGGCCGTTGCAACGAGGGCGAGATGGTCGGGATTGGTCGCATCGCCCGCTAGATCGGCCGAGCGTGCGTTCTTGACGATCGCGAAGGACGCGGCATCGAACGCCGGATACAACTCGGCGTCGGCGAGCAGCGTCATCCCGCGCGCGAAGTTCGCGCTCGGCACACCGAGGGTAAAGGTAAAGCCGTGGACGGCCGTCGCGGAGATCGCATCGAGCTCTCCCTGGTAGGCGACGCGCGAATAGTGTGTCGTCCCGTACGGCAAGAGCGCTTCGACGACGCTCTGCACGCCCGTTTTATCGGCGGGTTCTTCGAGGCCGGCGTCGTGCGCGATCGTCCCATTGACGGCGACGTAGGGGCTCGCGTGTTCGGGCTGGACGACGACGTGGAGGCCGTTGGATAAAACGAACGTGGTCGGAGCGATCGTTCGCTTCGGCAGCGCGAGGTGATGGAGCGCGTTCGTCGCCCAGATCGGCAGATGCACGGCTGCGGTCGTCGTCTTCTTCGCATTCGTATCGCTCGCAGCGACCGCGACGGTATCGCTCGCGCCGCCGGATTTGGGAATCGCGTAGGCGACGGTCGCCGTAGCCGGCACGAGGTACGCGCGCACGACCGCATCCACGGCGGCCGGTGTCACGCGAGCGATCGCGGCGACGTCGTCGGCAGGCGTGCGATGTTCGACTGCGAGCGTCTGGCTCCACATTTGCGCGAGCGTTTCGACATTTGCGGCGGCGGTTTGCACGCGCACGATTTCGCGACGTTTCGCCGCTTCGACGAGGCTCGCGGGAACGCCGCGCGCGCGGTAGCGCGCAACGAGTGCGTTGAGATCGGCGATCGCGGCTCGCGGCTTCGTCCCGATCGCCACGCGCGAGATCAGCTGCAACATCCCGGCTTTGGGCCAGGTGCTCACGTCCGCCTCGACCGATTGCGCGCGGCCCGCAGCGACGAGTCCGAAGAGATCGCCTCGCTGGCTATTGAGGACGTCGCCCAATACGACGGCGGCGGCAAAGGCGGGATCGTCAAAACCGGGATAGCGATAGGCGACTTCCGCTTCGATCGTGCTTTGATCGCTCGTATCGGTGAAGGTCGCGGGCGCGAGCGGGGTCAGTTTTCCGACGACATGCGCGGGAAGTTTCGCCGCCGGCATCGCGCCGAACGAGCGTCGTACCGACGCGATCGCGACCTGCGGATCGATATCGCCCGCGATCACGTAGAGCGCATTGTTCGGGTGGTACCACGTGCCGTAAAACGCGCGTAGTTGCGGCGAGCCGATCTGCTTGCCGAAGCTCTCGAGGGTCCCCAGACCGTCGTTTGCGTAGTGCGTGCCGGCCATCACGTGGTGGAGGATCTTCACGCCGAGGCGATAGCTTGCGTCGCTGTTGTTACGCGTGACTTCCTGTTCGATCGCGCCGCGTTCTTCGAGCCAATCGCGCGGCGCATCGAGGATGCCCGCGAAACGCGATGCATCGAGATGAAGCGCGAGATCGAGATCGGCTGCGGGGACGAGATGAAAATACTGTGTGATCTCGGATTGCGTATCGGCGTTATCCTCATCGCCCGTGAAGCCCGCGATTTGATCGGCTTCGGGACCGCCGAGCGTCCGACTTCCGCGATAGAACATGTGCTCTTGTGCGTGCGCGAGACCGTCGAAGGCTTCGTCGTTCGAGCCCGCATCGACGTTGAGCCAGGTGGTCACCACCGGCGCCAATCGGTCCCGCAAAACGACGATCCGCAGGCCGTTGGGGAGCGTCGCCCGCGTGACTTCGACGCGCGGCGCGGCCTGCGCCGCAACCGCGGCGGGCAACACGAACGCGGCGAAAACCACGGAGCAAACGAGCGAGAGCGCGCGCATGGAAAACCTCATACGTCGGTCGTTTCCGCGCACCGCGCCGAGGCTCCGTTGCGGAGGTCGGTCGCATCCGGGTTGGACTTTTGGCGAACGGAGACCGAAGGTAGCCCGACAATCGGTATCTCCCATGAACGGCGCCTCCCTCGATTCGCTCACGCCCGCGCAATATCGCGAGCGCTACGACGCGTTGGTGCGCGATGCGCGGGCGAACGCGCCGCTCTTTGGCGGCACCGAGCGACGCACGGCGCCGTCGATTCCAGCCGAAGCGATCCGGAGCCGCGACACGATTCCGGCGGGCTGGTATTGGAGCGCACGTGTCGCGCGTGGCACGACGCTTCGCATCCTCAATACGAGCGGAACACCCGGCATCGCCGCGTTCTTTTGGAGCGCACACGATCCGAGCGAACGCTACTGCTTGGGCGACACGGTCAAGATTCAATGGAGCGTGCGGCCGAGCGCGGGACGCGTGTTGCTCTCCGATATGGGCCGGGTGCTAGCGTCGCTCGTCGCGGATTCCGGATGCACGCACGACACGTTGCTCGGCGGAACGATACGCGATCCCGGTGAGGCCGAGAGCGCACGCAATACGCGCGACAATCTCTTGCTCGCAGCCGGAAAGCACGGGCTTGGAAAACGTGACCTCGCGCCGTTCGTGACGTTTTTTGCAGGCGTCGATACCGATTCGAGCGGTCGCTTTTTATGGGCGAACGCGGCGTGCGCGGCGGGCGACTTCGTCGATCTACGCGCGGAGATGGATCTCATCGTCGCGCTCTCCAATACGCCGCATCCGCTCGCGCAGACGCGCGTCGCACTCGGCCCGATCGATGCGATTCTCTGGGACGGTCCCGCACTCGCACCGGACGACCCGTGTCGCACGGCGACGGTCGAGGCACGGCGCGCGTTTAAAAATACCGATGCGCTCGTGCGCGGATGATCGCCGCACGTCCGATTTGCGATCGCGTGGTACCCGCGCGGACGGCGTGGTCTCACGCGTTGTATCGCGGTCAGATTCTGCGCATCGTGGATCTCGAAGGGCAGCAAGCCGTCGATACGCTCTTCTACAATCTTCACGATACCGCCGAACGCTACGACGCGCAACGGACGCTCCTCGCGCAGCGGCGCGCCTATCTCGGTACGGGTTCGCGCATCGTCTCGAACGACGGCAACATCCTCGCGACGATCGTCGCCGATACGTGCGGTCTCCACGATACGGTCGCTGGCGCGTGTAGTTGCGAAGCCAACACCGTTCGCTTCGGCCACGAGACGCGCTACATGCACGCGTGCCGCGAGAATTTTCTGCTCGAGCTGGCGAAGTACGATATGACCAAGCGCGACATCGTCGCGAATATCAACTTATTCATGAACGTTCCCGTTCGGCCCGACGGCGAACTCACCGTCGTCGACGGCGTCTCGGCACCGGGGGCCTTCGTTGAAATACGCGCGGAGATGGATTTGCTTTGCGTCATCTCCAACTGCCCGCAGGTCAATAATCCCTGTAACGGCTTCACGCCGACGCCGATTCGCGTCGTCATTCGCAATGGGGCCAACCGATAGCCACGCCACTGCGAACCGTTCTCATCGCCAACCGTGGTGAGATCGCGGCGCGGATCGTGCGCACCCTTCGGCGCCTGGAGATCGAAAGCGTCGCCGTCTACTCCGATGCCGATCGCTTTACACGACCGGTCCTCGATGCCGACCGAAGCGCTCATATCGGCGGCGATGCGGCAGCCACGAGTTATCTCGACGTCGAGGCAATCGTCGCGGCGGCGCGCGCCGTGGGTGCGAATGCAGTTCATCCCGGCTACGGTTTTTTGAGCGAGAACGTGGCCTTTGCCGAGCGTCTCGCAGAAGCCGGGATCGCATTCATCGGGCCGCGCCCCGAGCATCTGCGCGCCTTCGGGCTCAAACATACGGCGCGCGAACTCGCGGCGCGCGCGGGCGTGCCGTTACTGCCGGGGAGCGGCTTACTCGATGATGTGACGATAGCGCTCGCGCGCGCGAACGAGATCGGCTATCCCGTGATCCTCAAGAGCACGGCGGGCGGTGGCGGGATCGGCATGCAGGTCTGCACGTCACCAGACGAGCTTGCGGCGAAATTCGAGACCGTGCGACGACTCGGCGCGAGTAATTTCGGCGACGGCCGCGCGTATCTCGAAAAGTACGTCGCGCGCGCACGGCATGTCGAAGTGCAGATCTTCGGCGACGGCTGCGGACGCGCGCTCGCACTCGGAGAACGCGATTGCACGCTCCAACGACGGCATCAGAAAGTCGTGGAGGAGACGCCCGCGCCCGGGCTCTCCGTTGCGACCCGCGCGCGCATGCATGCAGCCGCCGTCGCGCTCGTAGAGAGCGTCGCGTACGAATCGGCAGGCACGGTCGAGTTCGTCTACGATGCCGCGACCGAAGCGTTCTTTTTTCTCGAAGTCAACACGCGTTTGCAAGTCGAGCACGGCGTGACCGAAGCGCGCTACGGCATCGATATCGTCGAGTGGATGATCTGTCAAGCCGAAGGTACCTTCGCGCTCCCGCACCCGCACGAATTGCACCCGAGCGGCCACGCGATCGAAGCGCGCGTCTATGCCGAAGATCCCGCGCTCGGTTTCAGACCGTCTGCCGGCACGCTCACGCACGTCTCGTTTTCTGCGGACGCGCGCGTCGATACGTGGATCGAAACGGGAACGACGATAACGGCGAATTACGATCCGCTACTCGCAAAGCTCGTCGTGTGCGCGCCGACGCGCGAGGAAGCGACGCAAGCGATGTCGCGCGCGATCGATGCGTCGGCGATCTGGGGCATCCAAACCAATCTCGGCTATCTCGCCGCAGTCATACGCGATCCCGTCTTCGCGAATGCGACGATGACGACGCAGACGCTCGCCGCATTCGCCTTCGACTCACCGACCGTGCACGTCGTGCGGCCGGGCGTACAGAGCACGCTCCAGGAGCTGCCGGGGCGGATCGGTTTTTGGAACGTCGGCGTGCCGCCGAGCGGACCGATGGACGATCGCTCGTTCCGCGTGGCGAATCGCATCGTGGGAAACGCGAGCGGCACGTGCGCGCTCGAGATGACGCTCGCGGGCGCGACGCTACGCTTCGATCGCGCGACGACGATCGCGCTCGCGGGCGCGACGATGCCCGCGACGCTCGACGATCGTTCGGTACCGTACCATGTGCCGATCGACGTCTCCGCGGGAAGCGTGCTCGCCCTCGGCGCCATCGTCGGACCGGGCAGCCGCACGTATCTCGCCGTTGCGGGCGGCTTCGATGCGCCGGAATATTTGGGATCGCGCGCGACGTTCGCACTCGGAAAATTCGGCGGGCACGCGACGGGAGCGCTCGCGACGGGCGATGTCTTGCGCCTCGGCGCCGCACCGCGCGCGAACGTTTCGAGCGACCCGGAGGAACCGGCGCCGCTCGTCCACGCCTGGGAGATCGGCGTCGTCTACGGACCGCACGGCGCACCCGATTTTTTCACGCAGGCCGATATCGAGACGCTCTTTTCCGCGCCCTACGAGGTGCACTTCAATAGCGATCGGACGGGCATCCGCCTCATCGGCCCCAAGCCCGCGTGGACGCGCCGCGACGGTGGCGAAGCGGGCCTCCACCCCTCCAATATCCACGACACCGCCTACGCGATCGGGTCGCTCGATTTTACGGGTGACGTACCGATCGCACTCGGCCCCGACGGCCCGAGCCTCGGCGGATTCGTCTGCCCCGCCGTTATCGCGCGCGACGAACTGTGGAAACTCGGCCAGGTGCGCGCGGGCGATTCCGTGCGGTTCCACCTCGCATCGAAGACGCCGCTCGCCTCGGCAACGGCGATTCTCGCACGTCACGACGACGGCGGCGTTGCGGTAACGTATCGTTTCGCCGGTGATGAGAACGTGCTCGTGGAATACGGCCCGCTCGTCCTGGATATCGGGCTCCGCTTACGCGTGCATCTGCTGATGCTCGCACTGCAAGGCGAACGACTCCCGGGGGTCCTCGATATCACGCCGGGTATTCGTTCGCTTCAGATTCATTTCGAACCGCGCGTCCTCGCACGCGAGACGCTCGTCGCTCGCTTGCAGCGCATCGAAGCGACGTTGCCGGACGTGGACGACGTGGAGCTTCCCAGCCGGACCGTCTATTTGCCGCTCTCGTGGAACGATGGTCAAGCGCAACTCGCGATGCGCAAATATCAAGAACTCGTGCGGCCGAACGCGCCGTGGTGCCCATCCAACATCGAGTTCATCCGCCGCATCAACGGTCTCGCAACGATCGATGACGTCTACCGGACGGTCTTCGATGCGGAGTATCTCGTGCTCGGCCTCGGCGACGTCTATCTCGGCGCACCCGTCGCGACGCCGCTCGACCCGCGGCATCGACTCGTAACGACGAAGTACAATCCCGCGCGCACCTGGACGCCTGAGAACGCGGTCGGCATCGGCGGCGCGTATATGTGCATCTACGGGATGGAAGGCCCGGGCGGCTATCAGCTCGTCGGCAGAACGCTTCAGTGCTGGAATAGTTGGCGCGCGACGGATGCCTTCGAAGCGGGATCACCGTGGCTCTTGCGATTTTTCGACCGCATCCGGTTCTTTCCGGTTTCGAGCGAGGAATTGCTCGCGGCGCGCGAGGCCTTTCCGCACGGTCGGTACGACGTGCGCGTCGAGCACGACGTTTTCCGCTATCGTGATTATCGGGCGTTTCTCGATGCGAACGCGACGGAGATCGCGCGATTTCGCGAGACGCAGCGCGCCGCATTCGAAGGCGAACGCCGCGATTGGGTCGCGCGCGGGCTCGATACGTACGTGCCCGAGGATACCGTCGATCGCGGCGCCGCCGTCGACGCGTTACCGCCGGGAACCCACGCCGTGGAAGCGCCCGTTCCCGGAAACGTTTGGAAAGTGCTCGTCGAAGTTGGCAATCGCATTGCGGCCGGGCAGACGCTCGTCATTTTAGAATCGATGAAGATGGAACTCGAAATTGCAGCCACGTTTGCCGGAACCGTCGCTGAAATTCGCTGTACGCCCGGAAAACCGGTCGCAGGCGGAGCGATCGTCATCGTCGTTGCGGAGAGCGACGCCGCGTGATCCCGACATTGCTCGAAATCACGGCGCTGCGCGAGGGATACCAGCGTGGGGACTTCACGCCGGAAGATGTGGTGCGCGACGTGCTCGCGCGCATTGCCGCATACGCCGACCCCGCCGTGTGGATCTCGCGCCCGACCGACGACGCGATCGTCGAACGAGCACGCAGTCTGCCCGTCGACTTGGCAGCGATCGATGCTTTACCCCTGTACGGTATTCCGTTCGCGGTCAAGGACAATATGGACGTTGCGGGCATGGAGACGACGGCGGGATGCCCCGCCTACGCACGCGTTGCCGAACGAACCGCATTCGTCGTCGCGCGGCTCCTCGATGCGGGCGCGATCTTGATCGGCAAGACGAATCTCGATCAATTTGCAACCGGGCTCGGGGGAACGCGCTCGCCTTATGGCGCGCCGCGCTGCGTCTTCGATGCGCGCTATATCTCCGGCGGTTCGTCATCGGGTTCCGCTGTTGCGGTCGCCGCGGACCTCTGCTCGTTTTCGCTCGGCACCGACACTGCGGGCTCGGGTCGCGTGCCTGCGGGTTTCAACGATATCGTAGGCTACAAGCCGACGAAAGGTCGCCTCAGTACGACGGGCGTGCTCGCCGCATGTCGCACGCTCGACTGCGTTACGATCTTCGCAAAGACCGTCCGTGATGCCGCAACCCTCGAAGCCGTCGCGACGGCATTCGATGCAGCCGATCCCTACGCGCGCATCGCGCAAGACGTGCCGCTCCGCGGCGAGCGTTTCTCGTTCGGGGTGCTCGCGGCAGCCGATCGCGAATTTTGCGGGGATCATGAAAGTGCGGTACTCTACGAAGCGGCGATCGCGCGGCTCGTTTCATGCGGTGGCACGGCCGTGGAGTTCGACTTCGCGCCCTTTCGCGAAACGGGGGCGCTGCTCTACGGTGGACCCTGGGTTGCAGAGCGACTCGCTGCAATCGCGCTTTTTTTCGCAGAGCGCGAGAGTGCGATGGATCCCACGGTCGCCGCCGTGATCGGCGGCGCCAAGCGCTACGACGCGCGCGATGCCTTCGAAGGCGCCTATGCGTTACGCGCGCTCGAACGTCGGGCCGCACACGTGTGGGGCCAAATCGACGTCATGCTCCTTCCGACGACACCGACGATCTTCACCGTCAAAGAAATCGCAGCCGATCCGATCGGCTGCAATTCGCTGCTCGGCACCTACACGAATTTCGTCAATCTCCTCGACTACAGCGCGATTGCCGTTCCCGCAGGTTTCCGCTCGACGGGTCTGCCCTTCGGCGTTACGCTCATCGCGCCGACGCACGCAGATCGCGATCTTCTGGCGCTCGCCGAACGCTTCGAACGTGCGAACGACGACCGGATCGAACTCGCAGTCGCAGGCGCTCACCTCACCGGTTTACCGCTGAACCATCAGCTCCGCGAACTCGACGCAACGTTCGTGCGCGCGTGCAGGACCGCGCCGTCGTATCGCCTCTACGCCCTCCCCGACACGACGCCGCCGAAGCCGGGCCTCGTGCGCGACCCGGCATTTGCGGGGACGGGGATCAAGGTTGAAATTTGGTCGCTCCGACCCGCGGCCTTCGGACGTTTCGTTGGAGCCCTTCCCGCGCCCATGAGCATCGGCACGGTGACCCTCGAGGACGGATCGACGGTCGCCGGTTTCTCGTGCGAACCGTGCGCGCTCACGGGCGCACTCGAGATCACGTCGTTCGGCGGATGGCGAGCGTACGTGGCGCAGCGCTAACGCGAGGGCCAACTGGAGGGCGGATCGATTGGCAAATGTGAGTGTTTCCAAGAGCAACATTATTTTAGGAGACGACCACTTTGCTTTCACGGAAGACTTTCGTTGCGGGCGTCGCGGCGAGTGCGGCTGCCGCACCCGCCATCGGCGCTCGCGCGATGGGCCCGATTCGCATCGGCTACAGCGCATGGCCGGGTTGGTTTCCGTGGAAAGTCGCCGAAGCGAAGGGTCTCTTCGTAAAGAACGGCGTCGACGTCAAGATGATCTGGTTCGACGACTACACGGCTTCGATCAGCGCGCTCTCCGCGGGCAAGATCGACGGTAATTGCGAGACGACCAACGACGCGATCTCCTCGCAAGCCGGCGGTGCCGCACGCACGATCGTGCTCACGAACGATAACTCATCGGGCAACGATCAAGTCATCGCGAAAAAAGAGATCGCCGATGTGAAGGCGCTCGCGGGGAAAAACGTCGCCGTCGAATTCGGACTCGTCGATCATTTCTTGCTCTTGCTCGCACTCGAAAAAGTGGGTGTGCCGCAGAGTGCCGTGCATATCAAGGCACTTCCGACCGACAAGGCAGCGGCCGCGTTCGCGGGCGGTAAAGTCGATTCGTGCGCGGTCTTCGCACCCTTCACGACGACCGCGCTCAAGACGGGTATCGGGCACACGATCGCAAGTTCCAAAGATTTCCCGGGTGCGATTCCCGATCACTTAGTCTTCTCACCCGCCCTCGTTGCCGCGCGACCGGCCGACGTGCAGAAAATCGTAAAAACGTGGTTCGATACGCTCGCGTACATCAAGGCGAACAAAGCCGAAGCGGTCGCGATCATGGCCAAGCGCGCGGGCGTCTCCGTCACGGATTACGCGAGCTACGATAACGGCACGCACGTCTTCAGCCTCAAAGAAAATCTCGAAGCCTTCGCGCCGGGCTCCACGATCAAGCACCTTTCGCAGAGCGGTGCGATGATGGCGAAGTTCTTGGTAAAAGCGGGCCTCACGAAGAAACTCGTGGCGGTCGAGACGATGCTCGATCCGCAATTCATCAAAGCGTACGCGGCCGCGCATGCGGGAGCCGCATTCGCTTGATTCGCGAATCAGGCGCGCTCCTTCCGGCAGTCGAACGCCGCGTTCGCGCGCGTCGAGGCCTCACGCAAAGCACGTTCTGGGCCATTCGCGAACCGGCTTCGCCCCGCCTCACGCTCTCGTTACCGCTCGGCATCACGGCGGTCTTGCTTTTCGCATGGGCGTCGCTCGCGCGCTTCGGGCACATTCCAACGATGTTCTTGCCGACGCCCGGCGGCGTGTGGAGTGCGTTTCAAACGCTCATGGCCGACGGCTACGCGGGCGATATTCGCACGAGCATCGTGCGTGTCGCGATCGGCTTTGCCATCGCGACGCTCATCAGCATTCCGATCGGTCTCCTGATGGGCAGTTTCGGTACGATCGAGGCGATGCTCGCACCCGTGATCGGAACGCTGCGCTACGTTCCGATCACGGCGACGGTGCCGCTCTTGATCCTATGGCTCGGAATCGACGAGGCGCCGAAGCTCGCAATCATCATTCTCTCCGCCTTCTTCTACAACACGATTATGATCGCCGATGCCGTGCAGAACGTACCGCGCGATTTCATCAACGTGAGTTACACGCTCGGTGCGAACCGCTTCGACGTTCTCGCGCGCGTGATACTGCCCGCCGCCATGCCGCAGATCTTCGATGCGCTCCGCGTCAACATCGCCGTCGCCTGGAATTTTCTCTTCATCGCCGAATTGATCGCAGCCGATAGCGGCCTCGGGTATCGGCTCGAGATGGCGCAGCGCACCAATGCGAGCGATCAAATGTTCGTCGCGCTCATCATCGTCGCGATCATCGGGTTCATTCTCGATCGCGCGTTCCGCCTCGCGCGCAAACTCGTCTTACCGTGGTCCGTATGAGCGGCCTGCGCTTCGATGCCGTCACGAAAGTCTATCCGACACGCACGGGGCCGCTCACCGTGCTCGACGGTATCGATCTTTATGTCGCGCCGAACGAGTTCGTGACGATCGTCGGTGCGTCGGGGTGCGGGAAATCGACGCTCCTACAGTGTGCGGCCGGGCTCAACGCGCCGACTTCGGGCACGATCTCCCTCGATGGCGAGCCAGTGCGCGGACCATCGGCCGATCGCGGCATGATTTTCCAATCCTACACGCTCTTTCCGTGGCTCACGATCGAAGAGAACGTCGGCTTCGGACTCTCACTTGACGGCGTTTCGGCTGCGCAGAAACGCGAGACCGTCGCACACTATCTCGATATTGTCGGGCTCGCGAAGTACGCGAAAGCCTTTCCGCGCACGCTCTCGGGCGGCATGCAACAGCGCGTTGCGATCGCACGCGGGCTCGCCAATCGTCCGACCGTGTTGCTCATGGACGAGCCCTTCGGCGCGCTCGACGCACAAACGCGCATGGTGATGCAAGAGTTCTTGCTCGAGATCTGGCGCTCGACGCACATGTCGATTCTCTTCGTAACGCACGACGTGGAAGAGGCGGTTTATCTCGGCGAACGCGTCTACGTACTACGGTCGCATCCCGGTCGTGTGCGCGAAGAGTTTCGCCCGAATCTCGGTACCGATCGAAGCCACGAAACCAAACGCACGGCGTCGTTTCACGCGTGTGTCGACGACGTGCTCGATCGGTTACGTGAAGAGGCGCTCGCGCAGATCGGATAGCGCGGGCGAAAAAAATCTCATGGACGATGATCTTACGGGAACTTATACACCGCTTCGAAGCCGATCGTACTCTGCTTCGGTCGACCCGCGGTGTTGCCGGAAATCGGATCGACCGCCGCTCCACGATACGTGAAATTATTGCCATCCGCGGAATCCAGACGATATTCCAGACGGAGTAGATAGTTCGTGTTCGGCGTGTAGCTGAACGTTGCCGTATTCGATTGCACGCGCTGTCCCGTACCCGGGCCCGCGAGGCGCGCGTTGTTGGCATCGTAAAATGTCTCTTTGCGTAGCGACGTCGCAAAGAGTGGCGAGAACGTGTAGTTGGCATAGCCGGCGACGCCGTTCCAGCGTTGCGCGTTCGTCCCCACACCGTCGGCGAGTTGCGTCGCGCGGTCGTAGTTGACGACGAAGCTGAGCGCCGATGTGGGTTTGAGCGTCAAGACCGCATCGTAGAGCATGCGATTGGTGAAAATCGGCGATACACCAGCCGCACTATTACCGAACGCGAGGAAATCGCCGCCGTTGAGCGTCGTGAGGTTGAGTGAGTATCCCGGTGACGGCGCCAGCTGGATCGCAGCCTCGATCGTCTTCTTCTTGCCCGCGAACTTGATATCGTCCCAGCCGTTGTTGACGCCGCCAATTACGGTGATCTTCGGCGTGACCACGTAGGTGAGCCGACCGCCCGTGACGCTCGTTGGAACGGCGGCGTAGAGATAATCGCGCGAGAAATTCGTGTTGGCGATCGTCTCGGGCACTTCGGCGCCGGCGAGGCTCTCGTACTTTCCGAGCAGGGCCGTGACCGGGCCGACCGGATATTGCACATAAGCCTGCAGCACATTCGTGCCCTGGCGCGATTGGCCGTTGGATGCGAGAAATTTCGCATCGGAGCCGACGACGCCCTCGACGTGCACCGAGACCAACTTGCCGTTGTAGGCGAGGTTGAAGACGGCGGCCTGCAGGTTGAGTTGATTTGTGTAATCGTTTGGCGAGACGAGTTGACGGCCGCCGTTCGCATCGAAATAGGCGTTGGTTCCACCATCGAGAATGCGAGCGAGGCTGCCGTTGGTAAAGCGAACTTTGTCCGTGTTATTGGCAGCCAAAAACGCGAGATCGACGTAGCCCGTGGCCGTAAAGAGCTTCGTTGGGACCGCAGTCGACGTCGGCGTGGGCACGGGCGAGGCGGACGGTGGGGCGGGTTGCGCGGGCGCGAGGCTTGGGACGGCAGCGGCGATCATCCAGGCCAACGAAGCGACCATCGTACGTTGTGAACGAGTCAAAGAATTCTCCTTTGGTACGCGACCTTCAGGTAACGAACATCCCCTCCAAAGAGGCCGAACGATCGCGAGAAGGGCCGAGCATCATGATAGCGTCGCCGGGGGCGGCGCGCATTGAGCATCTGGTGTACGGAAAGGGATCTCGACGCTTCGAGCGAGTCGTGCCGTCGCAAATATGAGTACTCGGAGCCCGACTCGTAGGTAGTTCCACGGTTACGGGCGACCCACGATCCGCGTTAACGTTCGGGCATGGATACTACATCGTTTTCAGTCGAACCGACATCCACGCTCGTCCACCTCGCCGACGGGTGCGTTCGCGTCGATGGCGCCTACGTTTCCCTCTCCCGGCGCGAGACACAAGTCGTCATGAAGATCGCGTGCATGACGCGCCCGATCCCCATCGACGAACTTGCAGCAGCGATCTTCGAAAACGCAGCGCCCGTCAAGAATGCCAACAATAATATTAAGGTCTTCATCAATCGGATTCGGCACAAGCTCGGGGGCCGCGCGATCGTTCGATCCTCGCTCGGCTACCGGCTCGGCAACAACGTCCAGAGCGACGTCACGACCTTCTCCAACGCGCTCTTGGGGGCGCGCACAAACCGGGTACTCGACGATCACCTCTTCCGCCTGATCCTCGCGACGCTCTCGGCGTTCCCTTGCGCGACGCTCGCGCAATACGAATGGTTCGAAGTCGCCACGCGCCGGAGTCGGCATCTCGCACAAGAGTTGTTGCTGGCTTTCTCGCAGCAAGCAACCGCGAGCGATGATTACGAACTCGCAGCCCATCTCGCGTCGCTCGCAACGATCGAGGATCCAACCGCCGAAAACGCGTTCGGACGCCTCGGCGACCGCCCGGCGCCCCGTCGGCACATCGCGCGGCACGTCGATGCGGTACCCATGGAGCGGATCGCTTTCCCCGTCGCATGAAGCGCTCCGGGAGTAGTGCTCGCGAACGCGAACCCCTCGAGCAAACCATGTTTGAAATAAGCGACGTCGTCGCGCTCATGCGGTACGCATCGGTGTCGACGACGTACACTCCGGCTCTGCTCAAAACGCTTGCCCGTCGGGTTCCGATGATGTCGGGACCGAGCCTTCCGCTTGCCGAGATCGGTCACGAACTCCTCAGGCTCTATTGGAATCAGGCCGTCGTTTACCACTTACGCCAAGCCGCCGTCGTGACCAAAGAGCCCGAGCCGTTGCGTGCGATTCGCGCTGCAGCGGAGCGCCACGATGTGCACGATCTCGATGCGCTGGCACCTTCCGAACGCGAGACGCTCGCGCGCAAGATGACAAAGATGCTAACGATCGACGGACTCGATCGCTTTCACGCAAGCAAACCCGCGGGGATGCTGCCGCTCTTCACGTGGACCAAGGGCGACGTAGCGATCGAGCTCTCCGATGCGTCGCGCGCGTTTCTTACGACGAATGCGAGCGCTCTCGAAGTGATTGCGAATTATCGGTGGGCGGGCTACCTCGAGAAGATCAACGTGCTCGCACCCGGCATCATCGAAAAGGTGCAGCGCGACGGCGCGCGCCGCGGATCGCTCGCGAAATATCAATCGATCCTCACCGAGACAGACGAACCGCGCTGCTTCTATTGCGAGCGAAACTTCGATGCGCGGTCGGTCGTCGACCATGTCATACCTTGGAGCTATCTGCTCACCGACGACTATTGGGATCTCGTGCTCGCATGCGTGTCATGTCAAACCGCGAAAGCCGACCGGCTTCCCGATGCACGTTTCATCACGAAACTCGTCGCGACGAACGCCCGGCGCAACCGTGGGATCCTCGAAAAGCATCACCTCTCGCCGATCGCAAAGATGGATCACGTCGCGCAACTCTACGCGGCTGCCGTTGCGAACGAGTGGCCGGGGCCGTGGGCGCCGAAACGCGCGGCCACGTAGGTGCGATTATCGTTACCGAGTGACGATCTCGGACGCGCCACACAGCGCGAATCGGCGATGTTGGCTCTGGGCGAAGCTTCAAAAGGGCATGGGTCGCTCGTCCTGGTTCGCGGCCTTCCCGGGGTTGGAAAGACACGCTTTATCGACGACATCCGTAGCGAAGCCCAACGTCATGGCAATCTCTTTTCCTATGCGATGAATTACGCCGGGTGCCGGTCGCCGTTCGGGCCGTTTGCCGATATCGTGAGCGATCTGCGGACGCGCTCGCGCGAACTCATGCCAAAGTCGCCCGCGGAACGTTTGGCCCTCGAACGATTTATCGGCGAGACTCCGGCGACACCTGGGGATATCGATCGACGTCGGCTTTTCGTGGTACTCGCCGATGCCTTCGCGCGCGCGGCGACGGCGTCACCGATCTGCATTGCGATCGACGACATGCAATGGGCAGATCCCGAAACGATCGAGTTCCTTCACTTCTGGGCCGCTCGTATCGCGAACACGCGCGTCTCGGCTTTTTGTGCGCTACGCCGCGGCGACGATGAAGTGCATTCCGAAGAAGAGCTCGCGGGATCGCTCGCGCGCTTTTCCGCGGTGAAAACGATCGAGATCGCGCCGCTGGACGAACGCTCGACGCGTGCGTTTATCGCATCGGCAACGCCTGTCGGTCGCACGCTCCCGCGATCGACCGTCGAGGAAATCGTCCGTCTCAGTGAAGGCAATCCGCATTTTTTAACCGACCTCATACGCGTCGCCCTCAGCGGCGACGGGTCGATCGATCTGCCGCCGAATCTGGCGCAATCGACACGCAAACGTCTCCGTGCCATCGCAAAGTCAAGCGCGCGTCTGCTCGAAATCGCATCCGTCATCGGGCGCTCGTTCGAACTCGACGAACTCTGTGCGATTGCCGAGATCGATCGCAGTACCGCGCTTGCGGCTTTGCGCGAGGCGCGCGACGCGGCGCTCGTCGACGAAGATGGAAATGGAATCACGTGTTTTGCCTTCATGAGCGAGATCGTGCGACGCGTCATTTACGACACCATGTTCGCAGCCGAACGGGCGTCGATTCACGAGCGCGTTGCGGCGCGCGCGGAGGCCTCGAACGCGCCGCCGGAGATCCTGGCATTCCATTGGCGCAAGGCGGGCGACACCGAACGGACCGCGCGCTATGCGGAGGAGGCGGGACACAGTGCCCATGCCCTCGGTGCGTTCGCTTCCGCGCGCGCCAACTACGACCAGGCGCTCGCGCACGCGAGTGAAGACGATCATCGCGAACGACTATCGACGACGCTCGCACGCGTCACGATGCTTTTAGGCGATCCCGATGCGGCACGTGCGCACACCGAAACGTCGATCGAACTCGCGCGCAAACGCAACGATCATGCCGCAACCGCGACCCTCGAAGCCCTTGCGAGCGATGCGGCCTATCGCTGCGGCGACGTCGAAGCGGCGATCGTTTCATCCGAACGCGTTTTGGCATCGCCGGCCGTTTCGGACGGCCAGCGTTTCGACGCGCACGTCGCACTCGCGACCATCTACGCATATCGCCCCGATATCGCGCGCGCGCGCGAACATCTCGCGAGTGCGGATCGGATTACGACCGAGCGACGCCCGGTCGAAGAAGTCCGACTCGAATGGGCGCGTGCGATGATTGCCTTCGAGAGCGCGAGCGACGAATCGTGGCTCGCTCCCGCCGAGCGAAGCGTCGCGATCGCGACGAAAACTGCCGAGCCCGCGATCGCTGCCTACACGCTGATGAATTTTGCGGGTATGGCGCGCGAATCGTGTCGCGCCGATCTCTCAAAACCCGCGCTCGCACAAGCGATCTCGCTCTCGGATCGTCAAGGGCTCGTGCTCGCGTCGTGCCTCGCTCGGTGCGAAGCGATCGATGGAGCCTACAACAACGGCCGCCTGGAAGAAGCGCTGTCGTGGTATCTCGATATCATCGCGATGCACGTTGACGCACCGTTGGTCCGCGTTGTCGCGGCGGGTAACATCCTGCCCGTTCTCGTCGATCTCGGGCAAACCGATCGCTTCCCCGGCGTTTACGATCCCGAACTCGTCGCGATCGCCTACGAGATGCGCGAACCGATCCGTTTCGCGCCGCTCGCCGCCGGACTCGCATACGCAGCCGCGATGCGCGGGAACGACGCTGCCGCACGTGACCTCATCGATCGCGCGATTGCCGAGATTCAATCGACGCGCTATGTTGCAAACGCCCTCCTCTTTTTCGCCCGATTCGGATCGGCAAACGCGCTCGAGCGTGTGCGGGAACTGCTCGAAACCGATCGCTCGCGTCATTGCACCGACCTGCATCGCGCGATCGTCGCCGCGCTCATCGCCGAACGCGCCGGAAACCACAAGAAAGCGCACGAAGCCGGGCGTGTTGCGATTATCGAGGCACGGCGTGTCGGCATGCCGCTCTGGGGCGCGTATGCGTACGAACTCATCGGCCAGCATGCCGATGCGCTCGCGGAGTACGAGCGATGCGGGGCTGTCGCTTACGTTCGGCGCCTCGGTACGAAGAAAGCCGGATCGTTCACCAAGCGCGAGAGCGAAGTCGCCGATCTGCTCAAGGCCGGGCTCTCGAACCGGCGGATCTCCGAGAAATTGGTTTTAAGCGAACGAACGGTCGAGAATCATGTTGCGTCGGTCTTCGCTAAATCAGGCGTCCACACGCGCGCCGAGTATATGAGTTCGCTCATCGGTAGCCCGAGGGTTTAGGCTTCGGACTTGTGGGCGCGATCGTTCGATCGCCGTACATTGCGAGGACATCAAGGCGATTCATCGCGTAAGGGCCGACGACATAACGTACATCTTTACGCAACAGGCTGGCTCTATTTCGCCTTCGCGATCGATCTTCGGTCGCGTCGAGTCGTCAATTGTCGGTAATAGATATTGCGAAATCGGCCGAAGTATGCGGCCGCGGTTGGTAAAAATGAGATTATATTATGTCATCACCATTTTTTCCCAAGCGTGCCACGTTCGCTGCGAAGACTGTCGTAGTCCCGTACAGACAATCGTTCAATACGTGCCGAGGTCGCTCAAACGAAGTCCGACGGTTCTTCGAGTGCGGCGAGCGCGAGGGCGACGGCTTCCTCACGGCTCATCGCCGCACCGCGGGTCTCGAGGGCTGTGCGCTGGTCACTTTGGAGGCGTTCGGCGAGGAGGACGTCGAGCCGCGTTCGCGTCGCTTTCTCAGTGATTTCGCGTTCGAAGCCGAGGCTGCGCAACGTGGCGTCGGCGTGAGCGGCAATCTGCACGGCGCGAG
>JANOMT010000034.1:0-27266 GCA_031420415.1 Vulcanimicrobiota bacterium | reverse complement strand
CGCTAATCTATCACGCCCCGCAAACAGAGTCAACCCATCCCACGATACTTTTTGCGAAGGACTTTCAAACGCTCGTGTCACTCGTGCGCGAACCAATCCATGAGATCTGCGAATCTCTTCAACCCCGCATAGCGCCACTTTCTGCCGTTCGGTTTCATCTCTATCGGTCATCCGCACTTCCGGCGACAGACATAGCGGATCTCGCTCGGTTGTGCACACTCTCGCATTCGTTTTCGATATTTATAGATATTTATTAATGCTCATGGCTTTTATCAATTCATTTAGAATCGATTCGCGTGTCATGTTGGATCCCAGGCTTCTCTTGTTATAATAAAACGCCGCTCGCGGTAGCGAACGACGTTTCGTGATGACATATTCTTTTTAATACCTCAAACGAAAGCTCTTTCCCAGCTCGTTAACGCTTCTTCGACACCATTTTCGCTTGTGTGAAGAGCGCGAGATAATCGTATCCCCCGGCTTTCGAGTCGGTACCTGACATATTAAAGCCGCCGAAGGGATGCACGCCAACAAGTGCTCCCGTACATTTGCGATTCAAATACAGATTCCCGACGTGGAATTCATCGCGCGCACGTTCGAGTTTCACGTCGTCGCTAGCATATAGCGCACCCGTAAGTCCAAATTCCGTATTATTCGCAATCGCGATGGCGTCATCGAAATCATTCGCGCGAATGAGGGCGAGCACGGGCCCGAAGATCTCTTGCTGCGCGATTGTGGCTTGCGGCCCCACATCGGCGATAACCGTCGGCGCGAGAACGAAGCCGTCGCCCGGGATCCGAAACCCGCCCGTAATCAGGCGACCGCCTTCTAAAAGCGCCGTTGCGATAAACGCCTCCATAGATGCGAGTGCGCTTTCGTTAATAACGGGTCCGACTGCCGTTGCGAGTTGGGCCGGATCACCAACCGACAAGCGTCCGACGCGCTCGAGGATTCTCGCTTCGATCCCTTCATAGACGGACGATTCGACGATCGCCCGCGAACACGCCGAACACTTCTGTCCCGCAAATCCGAATGCCGAGGCCACAATCCCGTCGGCCGCGGCATCGAGATCGGCATCGGCCGCCACGACTATCGCGTCCTTACCGCCCATCTCCGCGATGACGCGCTTGATCCACATTTGACCGGGCACCGTCTTTGCCGCGAGTTCGTTGATCCGTAAACCCACTTCTTTCGAGCCGGTAAAAGCGATAAAGCGCGTCTTTGGATGCGCGACCAAGGGATCGCCGATCACACGCCCGGATCCCGGCACGAAATTCACGACGCCCGGCGGCAAGCCGACCTCATGCAAGAGATCCACAAAGACGGCTGCGATAACAGGCGAGTCGCTCGATGGCTTCAGTACGACCGTGTTGCCCGCGACCACCGCCGCGGCGGTCATCCCCGCCATGATCGCAAAGGCGAAATTCCACGGTGGAATCACGATGCCCACACCGAGCCCTATATAGGAAAGCCGATTGTCCTCGCCGGCCAAAGGGACGAGCGGGGGCGGTTCGGCGTAGCGGAGCGCTTCTCGGGCGTAGAACTCGAGGAAATCGATCGCCTCGGCTGTATCGGCATCCGCCTCGACCCACGTCTTTCCGACTTCGAGGATCAAGAGCGCGTTGAAATCGTCGCGCCGCTCGCGGATTTTCTCTGACGCACGTAGGAGGACGCCAACGCGTTCGGCCGTGACAGCACGCTTCCACGTTTCGAACGCACGCGAAGCAACCTCGACCGCCTCCATGGCCTGATCGAGCGAGGCCGACCCGACGTTACCCACGATCTCGCTCGGGCGGGCCGGATTTCGCGAAGCGATCGATTCCGCGGTCACGATCGGCTTTCCATCGATCACGACGGGGTAGTGGGTGCCGAGGCGCGCTCGGGCTCGCTCGAGAGCCGCCCGCAGGGACGTCGCATCGGCCGGCTCGGCGAACGAGCGAATCGCTTCGTTGGTAAAGGGTGAGATCCGATCGATCGTGGTTGACATATAACGATGATACGCCCCCGGGAGCGCCGCCCCTCGGCCGGGTTCCGATAGCGGGCGACGGCACGGACGAGCCGAATCGACCGAGCATGATTTACGACATTGCCGTCGTCGGCGGGGGAATCGTCGGACTCGCGACCGCGCGCGAGCTCACGGAGCGCTACCCGCATCTCACCGTCGCGTGCGTGGAGAAAGAAGACGTCTTCAACGCGCATCAGACCGGGCGAAATAGCGGCGTCATTCATTCCGGCATCTATTACAAACCAGGCTCGTTCAAAGCGAAGCTTTGCGTCGAAGGCCGTAAACTCGCCTGGGCGTATTGCGAATCGCACGACATCCCATACAAGCCCGTCGGTAAGCTCATCGTGGCGACCGACGAGAGCGAACTCAGCCTCTTGAACGACTTGTGGGACCGCGGCCAAGCCAACGGCGTCGAGGGCCTCAAAATGCTCGGACCGCAAGAGATCGCCGAAGCCGAACCGCACTGTCGCGGGATCAAAGCGATCTTCTCTCCCGTGACCGGCATCGTGGACTGGGGTCGCGTTTCGCAATCCTACGCGAACGACGCAAAATCCAATGGTGCCGAAATGTATCTCGGTCACGAAGTCACCGGGATTTCCAGACAACGCGGTGTGACCGTGCTCGACACGACGAGTGGCGAGATCCAGGCACGCTTCGTCATCACGTGCGGCGGCGTGTACAGCGATAAACTCGCGAAGATGTCCGGGGGGAGCCGCGACCCGAAAATCGTGCCATTTCGAGGCGATTATCTCATCCTCAAACCCGAGAAGAGCTACCTCGTAAAAGGCAACATCTACCCCGTCCCCGATCCTGAATTTCCATTTCTCGGCGTCCATTTCACGCCACGAATGGATGGATCGATTTGGCTCGGACCCAACTCAGTTCTCGCTTTTGCGCGCGAAGGCTATTCATTTTTCACCATCAACCCGCGCGAACTCGTGGACGCCATCACCTATCCCGGTTTCGTGAAACTCGCGACGAAATATTGGAAGATCGGCGCCGGTGAGATGTACCGCGATCTCGTCCGTAGCGCATACGTCAAAGCGCTCCAACGCTTCATCCCCGAACTCCAGCCCGAGGATTGCCTCCCCGGACCCGCCGGCGTCCGCGCGCAGGCGATGACGCCCGATGGCGCACTCGTCGACGACTTCGTCTTCGAGGGCTCCGAAGGCGTAATGCACGTGCGCAACGCGCCGTCACCGGCCGCCACGGCGTCGCTAGCCATCGGAAGATATATCGTCGACGACGCACGCTCTCGCTTCGATCTCGATCGGACCGCGATTTCCGTCTGATTGGGGGCGCCTGAGGTCGCCCGTCGTGGCCTCCGTCACATCCGAGGGACCGACCTCACCATGTTCTCTCACCTCGGGACACATGGTTGCGCGATCGCCTGCCGATAACCCAAAAGTATGGCTATCGCGCTCAACAGTCGACGCATCACTTTGATCGTCGCGGTTGTGGTCGCCCTCATCGCCGGGCTTCTCACGATTCGGTATCTCAATAGCGCGCAGCACGCGACCGAGGGCGCCGCGACCGTGCCGACACGGAGTGTCATCGTAGCGAGTCGGCCGATCCACCCGCACGAACGAATCATTGCCGAAATGCTCACGCGTATTACGAAGCCGTCGGACCAAGTCGAGGTCGGTTCCTACTCGGAAGTTCGGCAAGCACTCAACAATGTTGCCCTGATCGAAATTCCTGAGGGTGCGCCGCTCACGGAAGCTAAGGTCGGTGTTCCCGCCTCGATCGGGATCACTGGAAAATTGATCCCGGGGTTACGCGCCATCAGCATCCCGGTGGACTTCATCAAGTCGGTCTCTTCGCTCGTCGCGCCGGGCGATCGCGTCGACGTGCTGGCCTCAAATACGAGAGGTCGCGCCCATCCGACGCGCGCGATCATTCGCGGCGCCCTGGTGCTTGCGGTCAACACCGTCCTAGAACCGAACGTCGCGCCGAGCGGAGCCGCAGCTGCGTCGTCGGGTCCCGTCTCCGTCACGCTCGCCGTGACGCCCGAGCAAGCAAATCTTTTGACCTATGCCGATAATAATACGCTGCTACGGCTCGCGCTGCGCTCGCCGAAAGAACCCATCCGCGCGTTCCCCGTCCAAGAGATCGATATCGGCGATGAGAGTGGCGCACCCGCACCGCGATCGGCCCCGCGCTCGGGCGAGCCACCGGTCTCCATCGCTCCGCCTGCCGCGCCCGCGCAAGCCCCTGGCAACGTCCCCATTCCGCTGATGCCTGCCGTCGCACCCGCTGCCGGCGTCCCGCAAGCGCACAAACCGATTTTGGTTATCGAAGGCGACCAGATCGTGTCCGGTCAGCGCTGACGTGTCCGACCATACCTATCTTCTCGTCGGCGCGAAAGGCGGCTGCGGTGTCTCGACGCTCGCCGTCGATCTTGCGCGCGCAGCCCGACGGCTCAAGCGTGAGGTCACGATCGTCGACGCCGATCTCACGGGCCGTCGCGCGATCGCAGAATTGCTCGACGGGATACGCCAACTCAATGCCAATCGCGGCGCGACGATCTATTCGGTCGCCCGGATCGGAGATATCGACGTGGTCGAATTAGTCGATAAATTCGAGGACGTACCGGCGCTGCGCATATCTGAAATCGAAGCCGTTGCCGAATCCGTCTCCCAAAGCCCAGGCCTCGTCCTCGTCGATGCGCCGTGGCCCTTTGCGGCTGCCGTCCATCCATTCATTCGGCGCGCTTCGCGTGCGATCGTCGTCATGGAACCCGACATGCTCGGCTCTTCTGCAGCTCGAACGACCTTGCACGATCTCGCACGACTCGGGATCCCGCTCGAGCGGATCTGGCTCGCCGTCAACGATCGTAATAAGAAAAACGAAATCGGCCGCCGCGAGCTCGAGCGCATTTTGGGCACGGCAATCATCGCCGAGATCCCGCGGAATACCGAAAAACGCTCCTTCGATCGCGTGATCGATGCCTTCGCGCGCGTCATGATCGAAGCGCAAGACGAAGAAGCATTCGGTCAACTTCCCGGCTTGAATCGCTTGACCGCGACTCGGAGTGCGCTCGGCAGCGGATTAGGCGGATCGGCGGCGACCCTCGAACGCGAGGTCGAGGCTCCGACGCAAACCGCAGCCGATCGCGCACACGGCGAACGCCGCGACAAAATCCGTTCTGAGATCAACGAAATGATGATGTCGCGGATCGATATGGTCGCCGCGAGCCGCAATCATACGGATGCTGAGAAGATTGCGAGGCTGCGCGAGACGATCGACGGCATCATCGAAGAGATCGTCACCACGCGCGCCGACGTCGATGATTTTTCCCTTCTAGAACGCGCCGAGATGAAACAGCAAATCCTCGACGAGCAGCTGGGTTTGGGTCCACTCGAAGACCTCATGCGCGATCCGCTCGTGAGCGAAATTATGGTCAACGGACCGAAGCAGATCTACGTCGAGCGTCGCGGCAAGCTCGCGCTCTCCGATCGTATTTTCAGCAACGAACAACACCTCCGACTCGTCATCGAACGCATCGTCGCGCCGCTGGGCCGTCGCATCGACGAATCGTCACCGATGGTCGATGCTCGTTTACCCGATGGCTCGCGCGTCAACGCGATCATTCCACCGCTCGCGCTGAAAGGCTCGACGCTCACCATACGACGCTTCGGTACCAAACGGTTGACGATCGAAGATCTCGTCCGCATCGGATCGTTACCACAGCCTGCCGTCACGTTTTTGCGCGCGATCATCGAGGGTAAGCTCAACGTCGTCGTCAGCGGTGGAACGGGCTCGGGTAAGACGACCTTTCTCAACATTCTCTCGAATTTTATCCCCGCCGGCGACCGCATCGTCACGATCGAAGACGCAGCCGAACTCAAACTCGATCAAGAACACGTCGTGAGTCTCGAATCTCGCCCGGCCAATATCGAAGGGAAGGGTTCCGTCACGATCCGCGATCTCGTAAAGAACTCGCTACGCATGCGGCCCGATCGCATCGTCGTCGGCGAATGTCGCGCGGGTGAGGCCCTCGATATGCTCCAGGCGATGAACACGGGCCACGACGGCTCGCTCACGACCCTCCACGCGAATACTCCACGCGACGCGCTCGCGCGCATGGAGACGCTCGTGATGATGGCGGGTTTCGATCTACCGATCCGCGCGATTCGCGAACAGATCGCGAGTGCCGTCGATGTGGTCGTACAGATCGAACGCATGCGAGACGGGAGTCGCAAAGTAACGAGCATTACCGAAGTCGTGGGCATGGAAGGCGATATCGTCACGCTTCAGGAGATCGTGCGCTTCCACGCGCGCGGGCTCGACGACGCCGGCGCCGTCAAGGGCGATTTCGAATACACGGGCGTTCAGCCGCACTTTCTGAACCGATTCGAAGAACAGGGCGTCGATTTCGATCCACGTTCGCTCATGGCACTTCACGGCGCCAGCGTGACCTGGTAAGGCATGTTGCCGTATATCACGGGCGCGATCGTTTTCGCGTGTGTCATCACGATCGTCATCGTGAGCGACTTCGATATCATGCTCGTCTTCGGTCGGTACGGCAAATTTTTCGCAACCGAGTTGCTCGGCGCCGACATGAGAATGCGACCCTCCGATTATGGGCTCGCGATTATCGCCGTCGGCACGGTCGTGTGGCTCGCATATGCGATCCTGGTCCATCCGTCGTTGCCGATTACGCTTCTCGCATTTCCGCTCGCGCAAGTTCTCGCGATCTTCGGCGGCATCGGCAACTTACGCGTGCGCCGCACGCTGCGGCTCAAGAATCTCCAGGATCAACTCGAACTCGTCTTTCGAACGCTCGCGAGCGCCGTTCGCGTCGGCGTCAGTTTGCGGCAAGCACTCGTTTTGGTCGCCGATGAATTACCCAACCCTGCCAAACGCGAATTTCGTCGCGTCATCGGCCGGTGCAACGTCGGGATGCCGCTCGTCGATGCACTCGATGAGATGGCAAAGACGACACCCGGGAGCGAGATGCTCATGTTCGCGCGTGTGATCCGCGTGCAGCAACAGACCGGTGGCGACCTCGCCGAAGTGCTCGACACGCTCGCCACGACGATCCGCGACCGCCGTCGCGTCAGGCGCAAGATGGGCGCGCTCACGGCTCAAGGCCGCTTTGGGGCGGCGATCATCGGCGGTTTACCGATCTTCATCGGCGGCTTCGTCATCATGACGCAAGAGTCGATGGCGCACGCACTCTTGCACACGCAACCGGGATGGGGCATGCTCGGCGGCGTCGCGTTTCTCGAGGCGCTCGCGATTTTTAGCTTGATGAAGATTTTGCAACTCGATATATGATTTTCGGAACGTCGCCCATCGTCGTCGTCATCGGTCTCGCCGTCGCGTTCGCGCTCGGCATACTCATCTACACGTTCGTGCCGGTGAAGAGTCGCCTCGCATCGCGCTTGGAACGCGTCGAAGAGATGGCTTGGGAAGGTACGCGCAGCCGCACCGAGGCTTTCGCAAAACTCTTCAACGACGAGCAACGTGGCAAACTGCGGCGCGATCTCGACGAAGCAGGCTGGTACACCGTCACGCCGGCAAAAATCGCCTTTCAAATGGTCGCAAGCGCGATACTCTTTACCACGCTCGGGTTCTCGGTCGCGATCTACATGAACCTCGGAGCGGCCGGTTACGGCTTCGCGACGTTCCTGGCACTCATCGGTGTGTACTATCCGCTATCGAAAGTTAAGACCGCGATCAAAGCGCGCAAGATCGCCGTCTCCAAAGCGCTGCCCGATTTCCTCGACATGCTCGTCTCGACGGTGACGGCGGGGCTCGCCTTCAACGCCGCGCTGGCCTATGCCGTCGACGTCGCTACGGGGCCGCTCGGCGATGAAGTGAAGGCGATGCTAAGCGAAGTTCGCCTCGGTCGTTCGCGTGCGGATGCCTTACGCTCGATGGCCGATCGCATCGCCCAAGATCAGGTCAGTACCTTCGTCCTCGCCGTCGTCCAAGCCGAACAGCTCGGCTCGAATATGGCGGGTGTCCTGCGCGAAATCGCCGAGGAAGTACGGAGCCGGCGCATGATTCGTGCGGAAGAACTCGCGAATCTCATGCCGACAAAAATGGTACTCCCGATGGCGTTCTTCATGTTGCCGGCACTTTTTCTGATGATCTTTGGCGGCATCATCGCGCAATATCTCGTGAACAATCCGCAGTAGCGCTATTTTCGGTCGTCGGCGCTCGTCTTCGCATCGACACCTTTGCGTTCGAGAACGCGCGCGAAGATCGGCCGATCGTCCTTCGCGCCGTACGCTTCGACGGTATAGTGCGACGGTGCGAATCGATCGCTCCCGAACGAAAGGTGCGCGACGAACGTCCCGTCGGCAGCGGCGACGACGGTCGTGCGATCGAGAGTGAGCACGGGTAAGCTTTCCGAAAGCGCGGCGCGTAAGCGAAGGCCGACGTACGATCCCGGCGTTGCGATTCCGCGGACGACGGCGCGATCTTCGCGCGCATCGTAACTCGCAACGGCAGAGGCGACGCTGCCCGGTGGTACGATCGCCGCAACGGGGCGGAGAATCGCTGCATCGGAAGATGCGCGCATGGCTCCGGCATCGGCGCGATCCGCCCGGCGACCGAGGCTGCGAATCTCTTCAACGAACGCGCGGGAAACGAAGACGTCGTTATCGCGATATTCCGGGACCATACCATAAACGGGTTCGCGTCGTTCGTTTGCGGTGAAAAATCCATCACCGGGACGGACGACGATCGTGGCACCCGGGCGCGCGAGCGAAACGGCATTCTCGTATGGTAAGTAGTTATAGGTAAATCCGAGTTGTCGAGCAACGGTCGCGAGCGCGATCGCGTCGTCGGCGGTGGCCGGGGCTACGAGTCCGGCGGCGAGTGCGATGACGCCGAGTGTGGTGATGTTGTGACGTAAGCTCATGCGCGGCGTCGACCTTCCGATAAACTATGTGATGTACATGTTGTCGTTCTCGCGGTTACCGAACCTTAGAGAGTCCGACCGATGATTCGGCTTCGACCGACGCTCGCGCTCCTCGGCGCGCTCGCCATGCTCCCCACCGCACCCGCCACCGCAACGCCGCACGGCGAGGTGCTCTCGCTCGAAACCGGGCATTCGCTCATCGTCCGCGGCCATGGCATCGAACGCGTGGCTGTCGGCGACGGGAAAGTCGCGGGTGCGATCGCACTCGATCCAACACGCGTCATCATCAACGCTCGCGGACCGGGCGACACGACGCTTTTCGTCTGGGACGAGTCGGGCCAGCACACCTACGAACTTACCGTCAACGATCGCCGGATCGAGCAGATCGTGCGCCTCTTGCGCACGCAGATCGATTCGCCGAGCGTGACCATCGGCGTCGTCGGAACGACGCTCGTCCTCGGCGGAAAAGTCGCCGATATGCGCGAGTACACGCGGATCACGGGCGTCCTCGATCGATTCAAAGATATTAAATTCGATGCTGCTACGATCTCGTTTGCCAATACGATCGTGGTCCGCAAACCGCTCGGGCATCTCCAAGATGAAATCGACGCAATGCCGGATTCGCGCGACCTTCGCGTCGATCTCGATCCGACGGGCAATCTCATCGTGAGCGGGCGCGTCCAGGATCAGCGACAAGCGCAGGACGTCGTCGATCGCGTGAGTGGTCTCGCGGGTGCCTATCTCAAAAGCGACGGCAAGATCATCGATCGGCTCTCCACGAGCATGAAGAGCATGGTTAGCATTAAAGTCGACGTCCTCGAAGTCGACAGGACCGCGCAACGGCAACTCGGCATACGCCTACAAACCGCGCAGAAGACGACGGTTGGTGCCGGCGGAACGTTTTCGCTCTCGCCCGGCAACTCGATTGGGATCGTGGAAGATCCCGCACGCGCGTCGCTACCGCCGAATCCGTTCAACGTCGGGCCGTTCGAGCGCGTGAGCTTGCTCGCACCGACGATCGACCTACTGGTCACGCAGGGTCACGCGCGTATCCTCTCGTCGCCGAATCTGGTCGCCCTCCCCGGGAAGACGGCAACATTTTTAGTGGGCGGCCAGATACCGATTCCGATTTCCAACGGCCTCGGGACGATCTCGATTTCGTACAAAGATTTCGGCGTTTCGCTTAACGTGAAGCCGACGATCCAAGCCGACGGCGGCATCGATACCGAGCTCACGCCGGAGATCTCCGATCTCGACTTCGCCGACGGCGTCCAGGTGAACGGCTTTACCGTTCCCGCGCTCAAAACGAGTAAGATCTCGACGGAAGTCGTCACCGAAGACGGCGAGTCGATCATTTTGGGCGGGTTGTTGCGGCGCGTCGAATCGCGCAATATTCAAAAGTTTCCAATCCTTGGCGATCTGCCGATTCTCGGGCCGCTCTTCCGCTCGACGTCGTACCAACGCACCGAGAGCGACGTCGTCTTCGTGCTTACGCCAACGATCATCACGAAGCGCAAGGAGCTCATACCCGCGCCGTAGCACCCGGGCGTTCATGAGGGACGCCTTTGTGGAACGTGACTGGCTCGCGGCGCACGCGAACGACGCCGATCTGCGCATCGTCGACGCGCGGAGCGTACCGCACGGCGTCGCGATCGCGCAGACGCCCGGCATCGACCGCTATCGCGCGGGTCATCTTCCCGGCGCCGTGCATGTCGACTATCACGACGATCTCCGCGACCCCGCAACGCCGTATGCGGCGCGGGTCGCGCCGCCCGAACGGTTCGCTGCGATCATCGGCGCGCTCGGCATCGGCGACGATACGACCGTCGTCGTCTACGATGACGGCGACGTGCCGTATGCGGCGCGCATCGTATGGATGTTACGATACTACGGTCACGATGCATCGCACGTACTCGCGGGCGGTTTGCGCGATTGGATCGCGAGCGGTGGTGACCTCGCGACCGATGCACCATCGTACGCCGCGCGCGTCTTCACGCCGCGCGTGCGGCCGGAACTCCGTGCATCGAAAGACGAGGTGATCGCGATCGCCGAAGGCCGTAGCGCCACGCAGCTCGTCGAAACGCAACGCGACCGAACCTATGCGATGCGCGATCGCGATATCGCAGGCGCGGTGCGGCTTTCGGGCTCGCAGTTACTCGATGACGCAAATGGCGGCCGGATCGCGCCGCGCGAGAAGCTCGATGCGCTCGTGGCGAGCGCCGGGCTCGATCGCACGAAACGCACGATCGTTTCGTGCGGCAGCGGCGTCTCGGCATCGGGATCGTATCTCGCGCTCCGCGCCGCCGGGTTCACCGACGTTGCCGTCTACGACGGCTCTTGGATGGAATGGAGCCACGACGGCTTGCCAACCATTCCCAAGGCGGCGCGCTGACGCTCGGCCTCCTCGTGCTCGAGAGGCGATCCTATCTTCGTGCCCGCGCTCGCAGCACGCGCGGGTGGCGCTACTTTGCCGTCATCTTCGGCGGACTGACGCCGGCGCCGAGACCGCCGTCGACACCAAGGATTTGGCCCGTCACCCAGCTCGCATCGTCGGAAAGCAGATACGCCGCGGCTGCACCGATATCGGAGGGCTCGCCGATTCGACCGAGCGGATGCATCGCGACCGAGGCCGCGAGCATCGTCTCGCTCGACCACAGTGACTTCGAAAGTTCGGTCTTCGTTAGCGCGGGGGCGACTGCGTTGAACCGCACACCGTAACGCGCATAAGAAATCGCAGCAGAGCGCACGAGGCCCTCGATCGCAGACTTTGCGGCGGCGATCGCTTCATGGTTCTGCAAACCCGTTTGCGCGGCAACCGTCGAGAACAGTACGACGCTTCCGCTACGCCGACGCATGAGTTTTGTAACGACGGATTTGACCGCGATGAAGGCGCTCGTCGCGTTGAGGTCGAGCGTCGTGCGCCAATCCTCGAGCGAAAGCGCGTGCAACGGCCGTAGGACGATGCTTCCGACGGCGTGCACGAGGCCGTCGATCGCGCCGATCTCCGTCTCGATACGCTCGACGATGGCCTGCATGCCGGGAAGATCGAGCGCATCGCACGTCATCACCGTCGCGCTCGCACCGAGCGTGTCGGCGACCGCGTGCAGCTTCGCTTCGTCGCGTGCGACGAGCACGACGCGATCGCCTCGCGCGATGAGGCGTTGCGCCACATCGGAGCCAATGCCGCCGGAACCACCGGTAATCAGATAGATTTTGCTCACGATGATCTTGGACGCCGCAGATTACTCACGCGCTCGATCGTTCGGCGGCCCAGTTCCCGCAAAAGAAGGCTGAGACGACGAGCGCTTTATCGGGCGATGCGCGTGAGGAGCAGCTTCACGAGCGCCGTTGCGCGCGGCACATCGAGTGTTTCACCGCGCCGGACGACAGCTTCGATGACGTACGCGCCGCGCCGAACGTAGAGCGCGTTCGGTGCCGCGACCGCGCCGGGTCCGAGATCAGCAACGGGGATCGCATCTGTGGCAGAGGTTCGCGCTTTAAAATACGCGTCGAGATCGCTTGCGAGTGCGACGTCGGAATACGTTCGACACACGAGCGCATTGGGAGCGCTTTTCACGACGCCCGCACACCGCCGCGCTTGTGCCGCAGCGAATGCGCGGCGTTGCGGCAGATTCGCTTCGGTCACGATCGCAAAGGTCACGCCGCCGTCTTGCGAGATCGCGCGCGACGTGAAGAAGCAAATCCCGCCGACCTGCGATGACGCGTCAGCAGATTCGACGGGGTAGCCGAGAATCTCCGATACCTCTGCCTGCGCCACGATCGAGCAGTTTGCCGGCAACGGCATCGAAACGGCGGTCGGCGGAGGCGACTGTGCAAATGCTGTCATGTCAACTCCGAAGATACACGCAGCTGCGACCAAAACGACGGTGTACGCGGTTGACATGACACCGAGCCGTACGTGCTCGAACCCTTTTTTGCGCGACGCATTCCTAGACACCGAGGTACGCTTTCTGCACTTGTGGATCGTCGAGCAATTGACTCGACGGACCAACGAGCGTCATACGGCCCGTTTCGAGCACGTATGCACGTGTTGCGAACTCGAGCGCGGTTTGCACGTCTTGCTCGACCATGAGAATCGCGACGCCACTCGCATTGATCGTCGCAAGAATTTCGAGTAATTGATCGACGAGCACCGGTGCGAGGCCGAGCGACATCTCATCGATGAGCATCGCTTTTGGTCGCGCCATAAGCGCGCGCGCGATCGCCACTTGTTGCTGTTCGCCGCCCGACAACTTGCCGGCGAGAAAATCGTACCGTTGCCGCAAGCGAGGGAGCATCTCGAGCACGCGTTCGAGGTCGCTTGCGATCTCTTTATCGTGCCGCAGATACGCACCCATCAAGAGATTCTCATGCACGGTGAGTGAGTTGAAGAGCCGCCGCCCTTGCGGCACTTGCACGACTCCCGCGCGCACGATCGCATCGGGTTGAAGCGCCGTGAGATCGGTTTGGTCGTAGACGACCGTGCCGCCGCGCTTCTTCACGAGACCGCTGATCGCGCCGAGCAGCGAGGACTTGCCCGAGCCGTTGCTCCCGATGAGCGCGACGACTTCGCCCGGCTCGACGCGAATCGAAACGTCCCACAAAACTTGCGTATCGCCGTATGCAGCGGAGAGCGAATCAACGACGAGTGCCATTAGCGGCCTCCCTCGCCGGCACGCGCCTCGGCAACGGCACGCGCGGCTTCCTGGCGCTTCACATAGCGAACGCCCAGATACGCCTCGATAACCGCGCGCGACTGCGTCACTTCCAGCGGCGCTCCCTCGGCGATCTTCTTCCCCTCCGCGAGCACGACGATCGTCGTCGAAACGGCCATGATCGCTTTCATGAGGTGCTCGACGACGATGAGCGTCACGCCGCGCGCACTCAAGGACCGAAGTAATGCGAGCGCTTCATCGACTTCACTCGCGTTGAGGCCGGCCATCACTTCGTCGAGTAAGAGCACGTCGGGATCGAGTGCGAGCGCTTTTGCGACTTCGAGACGTTTGCGATCGGGAATCGTGAGATCGCTTGCGGGTCGATCGGCGACACGCGCGAGCGAGACGATCTCGAGTAATTCCGTAGCGTGATCGAAGGCTTGCGCCGTGGTGCGCTTCGCACCATCGCGACCATACATAGCGCCGACCGCGACGTTCTCGCGCACGGTAAGGCTTGCGAAGGGCTTGACCACTTGGAACGTGCGTGCGATGCCGAGACGACACACGTCGTACGTCGGTACGTTGGCGATGATCTTATTCGCGAAGGTAACGCTGCCCGCCGTCGGTTTGTAGACGCCGGAAATCACGTTCATCAACGTGGTCTTACCGCTGCCATTTGGCCCGATGAGCCCGACGACGGACCCGCGTTCCACGCTGAAGTTGACGTCGTCGAGCGCCTTTAACCCGCCGAATTGCATGCTGACACCGCGAATTTCGAGAAAGCTCATTCGCTAAACCCGATACGCCGTAAGCGAATCGATCATGCCGCGAATACCGCCGCGCGCATTCTGCAAATAGAGCAACCCACGCGGCAAGAAAAGCACGACGATCACGATAACCGCACCGAAGAAGAGCGTGTGGATTTGCGGGAAGTGCGACCACAACGTCTCGTTGATCGCCGTTAGTAAGATCGCGCCGACGACGGGGCCTGCAACGGTACCGATTCCGCCGAGTAAGACCATGACGATCGGGAAGACGTTATTATCGACGGAGAACGCCGACGGTGGATCGATGAAGCCCGTCGAGAACGCGAAGACAGCTCCCGCCGCCGCGGCCATCATCCCGCTCATCGCCCACGCGGCGACTTTGAAATACGTCGCGTTGACACCGAGCACGGCTGCGGCATCCTCGTTCTCGCGAATCGCGACGAGTGCGTAGCCGAACTTCGATCGCGCCACCAACCACGTCACGAGCAGACTACCCGCGCAGACGAGCCACATCGCGTAATAGTATTGCGAGTACCACGCCGCCTGATGCAACGTGACACCCGTGCCGCCGCCGAGCGCATCGACATTGGCGACGATCTCTTGCACGGCGAGCGCAATGCCGAGGGTCGCGATGCCGAAGTAATGGCCCTTGAGTCGCAAGATGGGCACGCCGAGGGCGATTGCAAAAACGGCCGCAACGACGATCGCGAGCGGTATCGCGACCCAGACGTTCTCCATTCCGCGCGATGCGAGAAACGCGCTCGTGTACGCGCCGAGTCCGAAAAAGACGACGTTACCGAAACTCACGTAGCCCGTATAGCCGCCGATGAGATTCCAACCGAGCGCCATCGCCGAAAACATTAAAATGCCGCGGAAGAGATTCTCGTAGTACCCGTTGTGCAAGAGCGGCACCGCAAGTGCGAGCACGAGCAGGCCGACGACGATTTGTAATGCGAGCGGGCTACCCGTGATGCCACCGAGATTGACGCGGCGCGCCGGTGCCATCCTACGCCATCGCCTTTCCCATGATGCCCGTCGGTCGCACGACCAGCACGACCAGGAGCACGACGAGGGCGACCGCATCGGGAAGACCGGGCCCGATATATTGTGAGCCGAGCGCGGAAATAATACCGAAGGCGAGCCCACCGACGAGCGCGCCCTGCACGCTGCCGAGTCCGCCGAGCACGCAGACGACGAAAGCTTTGATGATATACGCATCGCCCATCGTCGGGTTGAGCGATTGATTGAGGCCGACGAGCACGCCCGATGCGCCCGCGAGCCCGGCGCCGAGACCGAAGACGATCGCGTAGACGTTGGCGACGCGAACGCCCGACAATTGTGCCGCACCGATGTCCATCGATGTCGCGCGGATCGCGCGGCCGAGTTTCGAGCGCGTGAGCCAGGCTTGCATCACACCCGTTATGCCGAGCGCGACGAGCAGCGTCCACAGTTTCGTATAGGCGATCGTGACCGGACCGAGCGCGAAATTCGCGCCCGCATACGCGGGGGTTACGGCTTTGGAATCACCGTGAAAGACGAGCAGCGCGAGATTGACGAGTAAGAGCGAGAGCCCGAACGTCAAGAGAAAGGTCGTGAGGATCGGCGCACGTACGACGAAGTTGATCACGTACTTTTGAATCGCGTATCCGAAGGCGAACATCACGACGAAAGCGACCGGCACTGAAAGGAACGGATCGAGTCCGAAGCTCGTGAAGAGCACGTACGAGAGATACGCGCCGAGCATCAGGAACGACCCGTGTGCGAGATTGATAATATTCATAATCCCCCACACGAGGGAGAACCCGAGCGCGACCACCGCGAGAATTCCGCCCGCCAATACGCCGTTAACGAGCACCTGGAGAAAGAGTTGCATGCATTTCTTCTAGCGGTGGTGGTGGAGAAAAGTTAGCGCTTCGACCAATCGGGCGCGGGATACGCGGGCTGCGCGTTCTGGACGGCGCTCGGCCATACGGTCACGAGATTACCCTTTTGGATTTGGTTCACGGCCATGGGCTTAAAGACGTTGATTCCGCGATCGTCGAATTTGAGGATGCCGTAAAACGTCACGACGTTGAGTGCGGCGAGCGCGTCGCGCACCTTTTGCGGATCGAGCGAACCTGCGTTTTGGATCGCGTATTGAAACGCGAGACATGTCGCCGACGACTCGGCATTGTGATAGTCGGGTACGTGGCCGTATTTTTTCTCGAACTGCTTCGCGTACTCAGCCGAAGTCGAGATGAAGCCCGGCGCGCCGCGATATTTCGCCGTCGGCGACCATTGCGTTCCGCCGAACACATAGTTCGCGTCGTTGCCGAGCGCCTTGCGGAAGTCCGGGGTGTCGGGACCGACCGAATACGCGTAGGCCTTGGCGAGCACGTTCTGCTCTTTAAAGCTCTTCTGTAAGAGCAGCGCATCTTGGAGATGGCCGCCGTTGAGAATGAGATCGGGATTGGCTGCTTTGATCGCGCTGACGATCGACGAGACGTCGGTCGTGTCGGCGGGATATTTGTTGTTATACACGACCGTCATGCCGTGCGACGTCGCGTACGCAGCTGCGCCCGATGCAACTTCGGTCGAGAAAAGGTCGTTCGCTGCGACGATCGCGACGGTCTTGGGCTTCACTTTTTGGTGAAGTGCCATATCGATCACGCCTTCGAGATAGCGTTTCGCGGGCGAAAGCACGGCGAAAATATACTTGAAGCCCTGGCTGAAGATCTTTTCCGAGCTGCCGTTGCCTTCGACCATGGGCACCTTGTAGCGTTCGGTCACGGCTGCGGATGCGAACGACGTTGCCGACCCGTAGGGCCCCAGGATGAAGTTGACGTGATCTTGGTTGATAAACTTCTCAACCAATTTCGCCGAGGTCTGGGCGTTGGTTTCGTCATCGGCGTATTGAATGTCGACCTTATACGTCTTGCCGCCGGTTTTGATGCCGCCGTGTGCGTTGACGTAATCTTTCCAGAATTCGTAGCCTTCTTTGGTCAAGACGCCTTCCCGCGCGTCGCGACCCGTCGCGGCGAGTGCCGCGCCGAACACGATCGTATTATCGGCGGCGAGAGTCGGCAAAGGCGATAGCGCGACCACACACGTTAGTGCGAGCGCGCCGGAAACTACGGTACGAAACGAGATCAAGGGCGTCCTCCGGATGCGTGAACTTTCAACGCGTTCATTACTCTAGAGAACGCACCGACGACCTCCAATCGTTCGCCTTTACGTTTTTCGAATCGTGCCCGTATGCAGATTGCCTATAAAGGCACGAGCGCGATCGACGGCTTCCGCCCCGACCGTTCCCGCGTATGCATCGATGAGTGCGCTCCCGACGATCGCGCCATCGGCGATCGCGCACGCTGCGGCGACGTGTTCGGCATTGGATATGCCGAAGCCGATCGCGAGTGGCGCGGAGCTTTTCAAGCGCAGACTCGCCACGCGATCCGCGATCCATGCAAAATCCGGTCCGGTCGACGCGCTCGTCACGCCGAGTCGCGAGACCAAGTACGTGAAGCCTTCGCTTGCCGCCGCGATCGTTTGCGCGCGCTCGGTCGGTGTCGTCGGCGCGATCAGGAGCGGTAACGCGAGGCCACGCGGCGCGAAAGCCGCGCGCAAATCGCCGACTTCCTCGAGCGGCACGTCGGGCACGATCGCGCCGCAGATACCGCCCGCAACGAGCGCATCGGCGAAGCGTTCGAGCCCGAACTGCAAGACCGGATTGTAGTACGTGAACATCAACGTCGGCGGGGCGCCGTTCTTGGCGGCTTCCGCCGCGATCGCGAGCGCGTCGTCGATCGTCGTTCCGCCATCGATGGCGCGTTGCGCGGCAGCGGCAATCGTCGGACCGTCGGCGAGTGGGTCGCCGTAGGGAATGCCGAGTTCGACGATATCGGCACCCGCCGGGCCCATCGCCGCGAGCATCGCCGCCGACGTCGTGCGATCGGGATCACCCGCGCAGAGATAGGGTACGAGCACGCCGCGTCCGGCGGCATGCGCGCGCGCGAACGCTTCCGCGACCCGCGCTTTGCCAGTCGTCGCGGGTGCGGTCGTCACGCGCGGACCGTTTCGATCAGCGCCGCCGCACGTTCGTTCGCTTCGTACTCTTCGACCTGGCGCGTATCTTTATCGCCCCGACCACTGAGGTTCACGAGGACGAGCCCGCCCTTGCCGCGCTTACGCGCGAGATCGCGCGCGAAAGCGAGGGCGTGCGCGGTTTCGAGGGCGGGCACGATGCCTTCGCGTTCGGCACAGCGATGGAAAGCTGCGAGCGCATCTTCATCGGTCGCCGCAACATAGGTCGCGCGGCCGCTATCTTTGAGGAACGCGTGCTCCGGCCCAACGCCTGGATAATCGAGCCCCGCGGAAATCGAGTGTGTATTGAGGACTTGGCCCGCGGGCGTCTGCATCACGTAAGAGCGCGATCCATGCAACACGCCGATCGTCCCGGCGTTGAGCGTTGCCGCCGTATCGATTGCGTGTAAACCATGGCCCGCCGCTTCCACGCCCCAAAGTTTGACATCGGGATCGTCGACGAAGCCGGCAAAGATACCCATCGCATTGCTCCCCCCGCCGACGCACGCGACGACGTCGGTTGGTAGACGACCGTAGCGTTCGAGCATCTGCGCGCGCGACTCGACGCCGATGACCTTCTGGAATTCACGCACCATATACGGATACGGGTGCGCGCCAACGACGCTTCCGATGATGTAGAACGTATCGGCGACACGCGCGGCCCACTGCCGGAAGGCTTCGTTCGTGGCATCCTTGAGCGTCTGCGTGCCGCCCGTCACGCCGTGCACCTTTGCGCCGAGCAACTTCATCACGTAGACGTTGAGCGATTGCCGTTCGATGTCGAGGGCGCCCATGTAGACGTCGACGGGAATGCCGAGCTTCGCGCCGATCGTTGCCGTCGCCACACCGTGTTGACCCGCACCGGTCTCCGCGATGATGCGCTTCTTGCCCATGCGCCGCGCGAGCAGACCTTGGCCCACGGTATTGTTGATTTTGTGTGCGCCCGTGTGATTGAGATCTTCGCGCTTGAAGATCACGGTCGCGGTATCGGGCTCGTCGATGAACCGGTCGGCTTCGAGCAGCGGTGAGGGACGGCCGACAAAATCGCGCAAAATCGCGTTGTATTCGGCCCAAAACGCGGGATCGGCGAACGCTGCCTCCATCGCGACTTCGAGCTCTTGCAAGGCGCCGATGAGCACTTCGGGGACGAATTTTCCGCCGAACATTCCACCGAAGTATCCACGTGCGTCAGGCTTGTTCATCTGCTTCCCTCACCGCGCGAACGAACGCGCGCATCTTGCTGATATCTTTGCGGCCACCCGATTCGACGCCGCTTCGCACGTCGACGGCGTAGGGCCGGACGGTCCGAACGCATGCCGCGACGTTTTCAGGCGTGAGTCCACCCGAGACGATCACGCGCCGCGCGCGTGCGATCGTCACGATGCGCTCCCAATCGAAAGCGATCCCCGTTCCACCGAGCTTTCCGCGGACCGTCGAATCGAACATCCAGAGCGCGCGCGCGTAAGCGCCGCGGTCGACCTCGGCCCGAGGTGACGGCTCGTTCGAGGCGTCGACGGCGACGTGAAACGCCTTCACATACGCGCGGCCGTCGCTCGCCACTTCGCATGCCGCAGCCGACTCGTGGCCGCTGAACTGCAACGTAAGCCCGAGCGCGCGTGCGTGTGCGACATCGTCGGGATCGGAGTCGGCGAAGACGGCGACGCCATCCACAAAAGGTGGGAGCGCGGCTGCGAGCGAGGCGAGCGTCGCACGATCGACCTGGCGCGGGCTCGTCGCGCGGATAAAACCGACCGCATCGGCCCCGGCGTCGAGCGCCGCATCGAGATCGGCAACCGTCGCGATCCCGCAGAGCTTGATCCGGGTCACCCCGCGCCGACCCGCGCTTTCTTGAGTTCGTCGACGAAGGCGGCCGGGTTCTCAGCGCGCATCAACGCCTCGCCGATGAGGAACCCACGGGCACCCGCGGCGTGGAGCGCGGCGATGTCGCTCGGCTCGTGCACGCCGCTCTCGCTAATCACGAGCATGCCAGCGGGCACGCCCGGCAACAGATGCGTCGTCACGCCGAGATCGGTCGAGAACGTGCGCAGATTGCGATTGTTGATCCCGATGACCGAGGGGCGCAGCGCGACGGCGCGCACGAGTTCGTCTTCATCGTGCACTTCCACGAGCGTGTCGAGATCGTAGAGCGCCGCTTCATCGCAGAGCTCGCGCATCGTCTCGTCGCCGAGCCCCGCCACGATCAGGAGCACCGCATCGGCGCCGTAGGCGGCGGCTTGCGCGATCTGATAGCGCGTCGAGAGGAAGTCTTTGCGCAAAATCGCGCGCGTGCTGTGTGCGCGCGCGATATCGAGGTACGCGAGATCGCCGAGAAAATGATCGGCTTCGGTGAGAACGCTGATCGCATCGACGCCCGCCGACTCGTAATTCGCCGCGATCACGCCCGCATCGAAGTTTCGCGCGATGAGCCCGACCGATGGCGACGCGCGTTTGATTTCTGCAATGACGGCAGGTCCGCGCGCGTTCGCGATTGCGTGCGCGAAGGGACGCCGTTCGCCGCGACGTGCGTGTCCACGTTCGGCGACGACCGCGTAGCTCTCGCGCGCCTCATCGGCTGCAAGCGTCAAGGCTTTCGCAGCGTACAGACGTTGCAAAATATCACTCATGCGAACTCCACTTCCGATTGGATACGAAGGCGATCGAAGACGGCGAGCGCGGCGCCGTTGGCGAGGCTTTGCCGGGCGAGCGCGAGCCCGCTTGCGATATCGTCGCAACGTTCGGCAACCAAGAGTACGAGCGCGGCATTGAGCGCCACGATCTCCGCGCGCGGCGAACGTTCGCCCGCGAGGATCGCGTGAAGCGCCGCGGCATTGACGGCAGGCGCGCCACCTGCCAGCGCGTCTGGCGGTGCGGCGATCCCGTAGGTGGCGGGATCGAGGGTCCACGTTCGTGCACCGGATGCATCGAACTGATAGACGCTCGTCGGCACGTCGCCCGCAATCTCATCGATGCCGCTCTGCGCGTGAACGACGGCACCGGCGCGCGCGCCAAGGGCCTGCAACGCCGAGCCGACGAGTGCGAGATTGCTCATCGTCGCGACGCCGACGACTTGGTGCGTCGCTCGCGCGGGATTGGAAAGCGGCCCGAGCACGTTGAAAACGGTGCGAATACCGAGCTCGCGCCGGACAGGCGCGAGCGCTTTCATCGCCGGATGATACTGCGGCGCGAAGAGAAACGCGAAATGGTCTCGGTCGAGGCCGACGCGAGCGGCTTCGGGCGAAGCGTCGATCGGAATCCCTGACGCCTCGAGAACGTCCGCGCTCCCGCACGTACTCGACGCGGCGCGATTGCCATGTTTTGCGACGCGCACGCCGCAGCCGGCCACAACGAAGCCGACGGCTGTCGAGACGTTGATCGTGTGCGCGCCATCGCCGCCCGTACCGCACGTATCGACGACAACGTCGAAATCGTGTTCGACATGGAGACTGCGCGCGCGCATGGCTTCCGCCGCACCGACGACTTCTGCCGTCGTCTCGCCTTTCGTCGCCAGCGCAGCGAGCAACGCCGCCGCTTGGATCGAGCTCCACGTGCCATCCATCATGGCTCCGACCGCGTATGCCATCGCTTCGGCGTCGAGATCCTGGCGCGCGACGAGCGCGCGCAAGAGTGGAGAAAACTCCATCACGATCGGGAGGTTATGGGGCGCACGGCCGTCGTGCGTGCGAGAAAGTTCGCGAAGAGATTGCGGCCTTGCGGCGTGAGCACGGATTCGGGATGGAACTGCACGCCCTCGATCGCAAGCTCGTGATGCACGATGCCTTGGATGACGTCGTCGTCGCTCTTCGCCGTCACGCGCAGTTCTGCGGGAAAGCCCGAGCGCGCGAGACAGAGCGAATGGTACCGCGTCGCTTCGAAAGGCGACGGAACGCCCGCAAACACACCGGTTCCATCGTGCGAAATCGGCGATGTCTTACCGTGCATTAACTGTGGCGCGTACGTCACCGTGCCGCCGAAATATTCACCGATCGCCTGATGGCCGAGGCATACGCCCAGAAGCGGCCGATTCGCGGCAATCGCCCACGCGATCGTCTGCATCGTCTTCCCGGCGTCCGCGGGGCGACCGGGACCGGGACCGATGCACACGCCATCGGCGGCAGCGACGAGCGTCGCATCGAGGCGCGCTTCGTCGTTGCGCACGACATCGACGGTCGCGCCGAGCGAACCAAAGAGATGCGCGAGATTATAGGTGAACGAATCGTAATTATCGACGAGCAGCAGGTTCATATGTTTACGTCGAGTGCCAGCACGTCGCGAACGATCCGCGTTTTGACGAGAATCTCTTCATATTCAGCCGTGGGGTCGCTATCTGCGACGATACCCGCCGACGCTTGCCAATACGCGCGGCCGCCGGCCGTCGCCACACTGCGCAGGATGATGCACGAATCCATATCGCCATCGAAGTGGACGTGCGCGACCGAACCTGCGTAAAAGCCACGCGCGACGGGCTCGAGTGCATCGATGATCTGCATCGCGCGAATCTTCGGCGCGCCCGTGACCGTGCCCGCGGGAAACGCGGCCGCGAAGAGGTCGAGTGCGTCTTTATCGGAGCGGAGTTCGCTCGTGACGTTGGAGACGATATGCATCACATGGCTGTAGCGTTCGACGATCATCAATTCGTCGACACGAACGGTGCCCGTCGTCGAGACGGCGCCGAGATCGTTGCGTCCGAGGTCGACGAGCATGACGTGTTCGGCGCGTTCTTTTTCGTTTGCAAGCAATTCGCCCGCGATCGCGTTATCGCGTTCGGGCGTCGCGCCACGCGGCCTCGTTCCCGCGAGCGGTCGCACGCGCGCACGCGTGCCGTCGAGACGTACGAGAAACTCCGGCGACGCTCCGAAAATCGCGCGCCCGTCCGACTCGATATAGAACATGTACGGCGAGGGATTACGCGTCCGAATTTGGCGATAAAAATCGAACGGCGTGCCGTCGAGTTCGCACGAATACCGGATTCCGAGTTGGATTTGGTAGATGTCGCCTTCGTGGATCGCGTGTTGCGCGCGTGCGACACGTTCGAGATATTGCTCTTTCGAAAGCGACGTCGAGACGGCGCCTCGCGCACGCACGTTTCCCGGAATCGTCGCCCGCACGCCGAGTAATTGGGCGATGTACGCATCGAGCCGCGCGTCGATCGCCGCACGGTCCGACTCGTCGCGAGCGAAACCGATCAGCGTTACTTTATGGGTAAAGTGATCGAAGACGACCCACGTCCCGGGCACGACGACGACCGCGTCGGCGAAATCGACATCCGCAGGCAACTTCGGCCCGATCTTCTCGAGCACGCGCGCCGCATCGTACGTAAAGACGCAGACCGCACCACCGGAAAACGGCAGTCCCGTTGCATCGAGATCGTACCGCGCGACGAGCGCCCGAATATTTTCGAGCATTCTCGGATCGTCATTGAACGCGTGCGATTCGAGATAATCGAGTCCGATGAACGAAAAGCGCGCGATGCGGTCGGTGCCTTCGACCGACTCGAGAAGACACGAACGCCCCGGCGTTGCCAGGGCGAGGTAAGCCGAGATCGGCGTCAGCGCATCCGCAACAAACTCGCGCACGATCGGCACGAGTTGCTGCGGTGAAGTGGTACTTGGCGGTTGCGTAATCATCTTGCCGCCCGCATGCGCGGGCGAAGTTGTCTTAGCGAACGAGTTCCAGGATCGAGAGTTCGGCTGCATCTCCCGGGCGGACACGCGTCTTCATAATCCGCGTATAGCCGCCCGTCCGGTCTTTCATGGCGGGCCCGATTTGGTCGACGAGTTTTTTCGTGACTGCGGGCTCGAGCAGATACTCGGCGACGAGGCGACGCGAGTGCAGGTCGCCGCGGCGGGCCTGCGTGATGAGGCGCTCGACGACCTTGGAGATTTCCTTGGCCTTGCTCGTCGTCGTCTCGATCTTCTCGTGTTTGAAAAACGCGGTCGCAAGGCTGCGCAGCAACGCGCGGCGCGGTCCCTGCGTACGATTGAGGCGTTTACGTGCGATTTGGTGTGGCATCGTCCCTTACCTTAGAACAGACTAGAATCGAGAACTAGACGGGTTGACGCAGCGAGAGGCCGCGGTCTTCGAGGACGACCTTGATCTCGTCGAGCGACTTCTTCCCGAAATTGCGCATCTTGATGATCTCATCTTCGCTCATATCGAGCAACTCCGAGACCTTCGAGATCCCGGCGCGCTTGAGGCAGTTGAACGAGCGGACCGAAAGGTTGAGCGTTTCGACCGGCACGTCCCACTCACTCGTCGGCGCGGCCATCGGCGGCGCCTCCTCTTGTGTGAAGTTTACGAAGAGATCGAGCTGGTCTTGGAGGATCGTCGCTGCCGTTGCGAGCGCGTCGTCGGGGGTGATGGAGCCGTTGGTTTCGAGCTCGATCGTCAGCCGATCGAAATCGACCGCCTGACCGACGCGCGTGTCATCGACCGTGAAATTGCATCGGCGAATGGGCGAGAAGATCGAATCCATCGGGATGAGCCCGATCATATGCTCGACGTTCTTCTGCTTGTCGGCCGTTACGTAGCCGCGCGATTTTTCGACGCCGATTTCCATGGAAAGCTTTGCCGACTTCGCGGTCATCGTGGCGATGTGATAGCCCGGCTGCAAGATTTCCACATCGCCGTCCGGTGTGATATCCGATGCCGTCACCTCTTTGGAGCCGCTGACCGTGAGCGTCAGAACTTTCGGTTCGTCGGAGTTGAGCTTGATCGGCAAGCCCTTGAGGTTCAGCAGAAGATTCGTCGTGTCTTCAACGACGCCGGGAATCGTGGAGAATTCGTGGAGCACGCCATCGATCTTGACATACGTAACTGCAGCGCCCGGAATCGTCGAAAGCAACACGCGACGCAGCGAATTTCCGAGCGTAATTCCGAAGCCCCGCTCGAGCGGCTCGATTACGAACTTCGCATAATTATCGCGGCGCTCGCGCACTTCGATCGTCGAGGCGTGCTGGTTGTCGAGAAGGTTCATCTGGTGACTGCTGTCCTTTGTGCCGCTTACGTTATCCGCAACTCGCCTCGCGAGTCACGATCGGACGCCTAGCGGCGATGTCAGTGATTAACGGCTGTAATATTCGACGATGAGCTGCTCGTCGACCGGAGTATCGATCTGTTCGCGTGACGGCAAGCCGCTAACGACGATCGCGAAATCCGTTTCGTTGAACGTGAGCCATTCGGGATGGGGCCGAGCTTTCGCGTACTCAGCATTAGCCTGGAAAATGAGTGAGGTTTTCGAACGGTCGGCGACGGTAATCGTATCGCCCGGCTTCACGAGGAAGCTCGGAATATTGACGAGTCGTCCGTTGACCTTGAAGTGGCGGTGCGTCACGAGCTGGCGTGCTTGCGAGCGGCTCATCGCAAAGTTCATCCGGTGAATGACGTTATCGAGGCGACGTTCGAGCAGCTGCAAGAACGTCTTACCGGTCTGACCCGGCACGCGGGCAGCTTGCCGGAAGTAATTCTCGAACTGCGTTTCGAGCACGCCGTAATAGCGTCGCATCTTCTGCTTTTCGCGCAATTGGCGGCCGTATTCCGAAACTTTCTGACGGCTGGGCTTACCCTGCGTCTTCTGACCCGGAGCCGTACCGCGGCGTTCGACGGCACATTTTTTCGAAAGGCAACGATCGCCTTTCAGAAACAATTTGATCTTTTCGCCCGTTTTGCTGGTCGCGGTTTCGCGGCGGCAGAGGCGGCAGACGGGACCCGTATAGCGTGACATCTTTTATCCCTAGACCCGGCGCCGTTTTGGCGGGCGGCAACCGTTATGCGGAATCGGCGTAACGTCTTTGATGAGCGTGATCTCGAGGCCGGCAGCCTGGAGGGAGCGGATGGCAGCTTCGCGACCCGCGCCCGGGCCCTTCACATAGACTTCTGCGGACTTCATCCCGTGATCCATCGCCTTGCGGGCGACGGCTTCGGCGGCCATCTGCGCGGCGAACGGCGTCGACTTCTTCGAGCCTTTGAAGCCCAAGTTGCCGGCGGATGCCCAAGCGATAACGCTACCGGAATTGTCAGAAATCGTGACGATCGTGTTGTTGAACGACGAATGGATGTGCGCGATGCCCGATCCGACGTTCTTAAACTCGCGCTTTTTACGCGTCTTCGTCTGTTTTTTGGCGGCCAAAGGAGCTCCGTTACGTTTATCTTGCCCCGCGTTGCGAACCCGGGGTGTCGTCGCCTCGACCGGTCGTGAAGCCGATCTGTTCCCGAACGTGCGGCGATGACGTTCGGTCACGCCCTCGCGCGAGGACGTGCGGCATCCGTGAGGACAGCCGACACAGAACTATACTCGATCTTGGCCGCTCTCGTCAATTCGCCCGAGGAGACGGCTATCGGTTGGCCGCCAGCAATGGTTGAGATGCGGCGTCCTGCGGTACATACCGCTCGATGAACAAAGGAAATGCCTTCATAACCAATTCGCGAATCACGATTGCAACCGCCGCGCTTGCAGCGATATTCAGCGCGCCCGTCAGCGCACTTGCCGTGACCAACACCGACCACCGAACCTTCGATGGCACGGTCGTTCACGTTTCCGAAACGAATGTGAAAGTCAAGGGCGTGGAGGGGCACGAACATCAAATCCTGAGCTTCGACTTTCTGCCGCGCATCGGCGTGGCAAGCGCGAAGCACAAAATCCATGCAGGCGATCGCATCCGCGTCACCTTCGATCAGAAGGGCGTAGGCGGTCGCCATCTCGATAGCATCCAGATGCTCTCGGGACACACCCCAATGGGCTCGATTATGAAGATGTAGTCGCGAATCTTCTCGGAAAGCCCGGTGCGTGTTGCGCACCGGGCTTTTTGTTGTCGCTCGAGCTACCGTCTGCGGTCTCCGTACCGGTTAGGCTGCGACCGTATCCAGTACCGCGCGGTCGCAGAATGCGCCGAATGATTCGCCGCTCTGAC
>JANOMT010000033.1:0-3232 GCA_031420415.1 Vulcanimicrobiota bacterium | reverse complement strand
GTTTGCGCGTCTCAACGGCTCGTTTGACATTACCGTACGCTGATGTGCCCGACCGCAGTCCTATGAAGCGGTCTTGGGACCACCGAACTCGTCGTCCGATTCGATTCGATTCGGCGAATCTATCACGATCGCTTCAGCGAGATCTATGATCTCGCCGCACCCAAACCGTACTTATGCGCCCTAAACTGGGCGCTCAAAGCAGCGGGACGCGAACACGTTCGCGCGACGCGCCCTCCATGGTCCGAACTTGCGATGGCGGGTTGGACGGCGGTGGTCAAATGGAGAGACGTGACCAACGACCTCAACCGACGGACTGTTCCAAGACGTCTCGATTACGGCGGGCCTATCGACGTCCCAAGTTTTTATCGCACTTTCCTTAGCGGGAGCGTCTTTCATAGGGTCGCTGTCCGATCTGTCCGATCTGAAGAACGCTGATGAAAAAACTCGCGAAAATGATTTGCATGCCAACGGCGAGCGAGGTTACGGATGGGACGGTTAGGCGCGCGAGACGCGACGCGTTCATCGGGCCGAACGACGCTTCACCCCAATGAGCGAATGCGATCGTGCTTCCAACTAATCCAAGAACGACTAACAGCGCGCCGAAGCTAATGGACCGTTCGAGTGTCGCAATCGCGAGCACGCGTGTCAGTCGTCGGTCCACTGGTAGCAACCCGCTATTCGATCCAAAAATTTTCGTGATCAGACTAAAGAGGACGCATTGCACGCCAACGGATATGAATACGCCCCCATAGAGCATCGTATTGGCATCGAGAGTGATGCTCGCGGAGATAATGCGTGGGCCGGGCAAGAGCGCGATTATCAGTGCCAAGCCCAAGAATGTGAGCGCGATTCCCGGGTAGAGAAATAACCAACGCGGACTGTAAACGAGCAGGAAGCGCAAGTGTCGCCAGCCATCGCGAAAACTGCGCAAATGCGGTGGTCGACTGCGACCGTCTTTTGCGAGCGTGGTTGGTACTTCGACGATATGGAGGCCATGCAGCGTGGCCTTGACGACCATCTCGCTTGCGAATTCCATTCCGCTCGTCTGTAAATGTAGAGCGAGGATCGAAGTTTTATCGAATGCGCGCAGCCCGCAATGGAAATCTTTTGATGGGCTCCGAAAAAACAGATTTCCGAGACCGCTGAGAACGGGATTGCCGAGATAGCGATGGTGAATCGGCATGGCGCCCGGCGCGATGCCTCCGGCAAAGCGATTGCCCATCACGAGCTCTGCGCCATCGCGAAGAGCCCCTACGAACGCGCCGAGCGATGAAAAATCATAACTATCATCAGCGTCGCCCATCACCACGTATCGACCGCGCGAGGCGAGGATGCCGCCCATAAGTGCGCTTCCGTAGCCTTTCTGTTCAATGGGGACTACGCGAGCGCCGAAATGTTCCGCAATCGCTTGTGAGCCGTCGGTGCTGCCGTTGTCGGCAATGATGACTTCACCACTAATGCCCGACTGAGCCAGGAAGTCTTGAGCTTTACCGATGCAAACCGCGAGCGTTTCAGCCTCGTTCAAGCATGGCATGACAATCGACAGCTCGATCGAGCCATCCGAGGCTGCCGGCGGTTCGTAAACTTCGAGGCTCATTGATGAGTCGATCTCCCGAAACGGCGATGGAGAAGGGTCCCCATCGCGATAGATTGCACTACTCTCGCATTCTGTGGAATACGCTTTCCGAATGTTGACATACGCGCATTCTGCCACCCGAGCCTACCGAGGTCTCTCGTGAGTCAGACTTCCCCGATCGACTACTTCTCGTTGCGACATCCGTTGCGCCGAGCAGCCTCGTTGGTGTCCTACAGCGCCCGGAAAAAAATGTTTGCTCACTTCGTGAGAGCCATCGACCCCTCTCCAAAGGATCGCGTAGTCGACGTCGGGGTTACGCCCGATCGCTCGCTACCGGAGTCGAATTTCTTCGAACACCTGTACCCGTACAAAGCGCAACTTACGGCGACGAGTATTGAAGATGCCACGTTTCTCGAAAGCACGTTTCCCGGGCTAACATTCGTGCAGACGGTCGGGACAACGTTGCCATTTGCTGACAACGAATTTGATATCGTGGTCTGCTTCGCCGTTCTCGAACATGTCGGAAACCGGGATGCACAGCGTGCCTTCGTTCGCGAGCTTCTTCGAATCGGACGTAAGCTTTATCTGACGACGCCCAATCGTGGATTCCCCGTCGAACTCCATACGTTTTTGCCGTTCTTGCACTGGTTACCGCAGGCGCTCCATCAGCGAGTGCTTCGACGGCTCGGTTTCGCGTTTTGGGCCGAGACCGCGAATCTCAACCTGCTGTCGCGTAAAGAATTAGAACGATTTTTTCCTGCCGAGGCGAACGTTTCAATTACGGGACATAAATTGCTAGGGCTAACTTCGAATCTCATCGCAATTCGCCCGTAGAATTTAGCGGTGTAGCAAGCTCTGGGGCGCTTTGCATCGCCCATATCGTGCATATGGGTCGGTTCGCCCCCGTTCGAATCGTCGTCCACACTTCGGGCTACTCCGACACGGTCAATCGCACGACCGTCGGCAATCGATAAAATCCGCGTGAATCTGCACTCACGAGCGCTACCTGAAGCGTGTGCTTCCCCGGCCCGAGTTCGTGCGCCGCAACTTTGATCGTGAACCCGACATCGGTGAGCGATGGCGTCGCGAAGTACGTCGCAACGTCGGCACGCGCAACCCCGTATGCGCGGTGCGCGACGACTCGGCGGTGGCCATCGGCGATGATGAAAATCGTCCGGCCCCGCGTCCGCGCGATCGGATCGGCACACCATCCGGCGAGGACGAGCGTCCCGGTGAGCGGGATCGTTGCGTCGTCCGCGATCGGCCCTGCTCGGCCGACGACGACGACGCGACGAACGTCGATATTGCCCAGTGCTTGTTCGGCGATCGGGGGGAGGTCGTCGAGAATGAGCGAGTCAATCGGCGCGTCATTGGTTAGCGAGAGCGCTGCGATGTGCGTCGAACGCTTCGGCGTATAAGTCGTCGGGTGGACGATCTCAGCTGCGACGAAGGCGACGACGATCGCAGCGAGCGCTAACACGGGGACGCGCCGTAGCGCAGATTGGCGCGCGATTATGGGCCACACGCGAGCATCGCCCGGCGCGACGCCGCCCACGTGTAATGTTCGGCCACGTACGCAGCACCACGCCGACCGAGTTCGGCTGCGGCGCCGAAGAGATCGCTTGCGAGGAGCGCGACGAACTCGCTTTCGTTCGC
>JANOMT010000032.1:0-104579 GCA_031420415.1 Vulcanimicrobiota bacterium | reverse complement strand
CGCTCTTCGTCCTACGGAATCGGAGCGATAATCCCGAGTGTCTCGTCGAGCGCGCCGTCGACGAAGCGCTATCGGCTGCGTTCGAGGACGCGCAACGTCAATTAATCGAGCGGCTCGGAGGCGTTTCGCTCGCGAGCCTATTGACCGACATTCACTAGCGGCTCGACGCGGCTCGATTGCCGTTCCTCAACTTAGCTTTACGACCGACTAATAAAGTCGGCTCCGTACATTTAGGGCACCTGTTATGTCTTCGTACCTTAGATTTCGGCGTGAACCCTTAATATAAGCGTTAAAATATAACGGTCGTTCAAGGCGCGTGATGCGACGCTCGAATTCGTCGCGTCATCATTGATGAGTGTTTCCCCGATTCGCCGTACCAGATCGCGGAGCGTAAACCATCGCATCAATTCCCTGCGATCGGTCGGAAGGGAAAACCCGCCAAATTTAAGACACAAAATAATCGTTCTATTTTAGAAGTCTTCGACGCTCGTTTCAGGCCAATCCATCCGTCGTCCGAGCACATCGAATCGAACGCGCATCTCGTGGCGAGCTGTCGCATCATTCACTTGCAGCGTCGCGACGTCCGAACAGAGCCCCTAGACGTCCCCGGGACGCGAGGTGAGGTCCTCTCGTTGTCGTGACGACTCCCATCGCCACGGCATCGAGAGGGTGAGCATACGGTCCGTCCTGTTTTCGTCCATGACGACCTCAAAATAGCCTAGAAGGCTAGATCGGCTAGAACGGGATCTCGCCGTCTATATCGTCGCTGAAATCGTCGTGACCGCCGCCGGCCGGAGCCGGAACGGCTGCGCGATTTCCGCCGCCATTCGCATACGATCCCCCATCCGCGCGCGGCGCACCGCCGCCTTTGGAATCGAGCATCTGCATCTCGCTTGCGACCACTTCGATCGCTTTCTTTTTCTCACCGTCTTTGTTCGTGAAGTCACGAATGACGAGACGGCCCTCGACGAGTGCCGACATGCCTTTTTTCAGATATTGGTTGCAGATCTCGCCGAGGCGATCCCACGCAACGATATCGATGAACATCGTCTCATCGCCCGCCTTCGACTTGCGATTGATCGCAAGCGCGAATTTGGTGACGGCTTTGCCGCCGCCGTCGACGTACCGAATTTCCGGGTCGCGCGTTAGGTTGCCGACCAAAGTGATCTTGTTATAGCTACCGGCCATATGCCGAGCCTCCCGAATTAATCGTCGAGTTTGATCAGGAGCTGGCGCATCACGTCTTCATTCAATCGCATCTGACGCTCGAGCTCTTTGGCTTGGGCGGCATCGCTCTTGAACTTCATGACGACGTAATACCCCTCGCGGACGTCGTTGATCTCGTATGCCAGACGCCGTTTGCCCATCTTCTCGATCTCTCCGACTTCGCCGCCATTGGCGGTGAGCTGGGCCGTGATCGCGTCGACTTTGGTGTCGACTTCGGCTTCTTCGAGATTCGGGCGCACGATATACGTGATTTCATAGGCTGTCGTCATGAAAGGATCCCTCTACGGACGTCGCTCGGAAGACCCGAACAGACGGCCCGATTGCAGTCAAGCGATTCGGGCAGTGGGCCGTGCACGGGTCGCCCCCGCACGAGCATCCGGCGGGCCTTGCGGCCGACCGGGAAACTCGAGTAGTGTATCACGCCGTCGGAAGCAACGGCAAGGGCGCCCCATCCCAAGAGAAGCTTCCAAGGTTTCCTCCAGCCTCGTAAGAGATGATGGCGAGGTTGCCCAGGCGGAGATCGCTCGGCATCCCCCCTTCCAATCGCCCGGAGGAATCCTTGCCGATCGCCCGTTTTGCCGTCACGCGTCGCGTCTCGGTCGCGATGCTCGCAACCGCGATCGTCGTTCTCGGCATCTTCTCGCTCCCGCGGTTACCGGTCGACTTGCTGCCCTCGTTCCAGCCTCCCGTCGTGAGCGTCACCGTCAATTACGGCAACGTCTCGCCCGAAACGATCGAATCGACCGTGACGCGGCCACTCGAGAACGCCGTCGCGCGCGTGGCCGGCATCGACTATCTCTCTTCGAACTCCACGCAAGGGCAAGCGTCGGTTCGCGCACAGTTCAAGTTCGGAACCGATATCAACGTTGCCGTCAACGATATCGAACAGCAGGTCGCGCGCGCGCGTAACGCACTCCCGAACGATCCCAATCTGCAACAACCGCAGATCGCCAAGGCCGACCCTAACGCCGCGCCCGTCGCGCGCTACTACGTGACCGATGCGACGCGGACACAGCGCGACCTCAACGATCTCTTCACGAACGTCCTCTCCGATCAGTTCTCCACCGTCCCCGGCGTCGGAAGCGTGCAGGTCGACGGTGGACAAGTGCGCGCGATTATGGTCGCGCCCGATCAAACCAAAATCGCGGGCTACGGCCTCACCAACGCCGACATTATCAAAAAAATCGCGAACGAAAACGTCGATTACCCGGCTGGCCTCATCGCAATCGGGCCGCGCGAATTCGGGATCCGCACGAGCGCGCTCTACAAATCGGCAGACGAAATCGGCAACGCCGTCATTACGATTCGCAACGGCACCCCCGTCTATCTGCGCGACGTCGCGACCGTCACCGACAGCATCGAAGAACAGCGCGTGCTCTCGCGGCTCGACGGCGTCCCGGCCGAATCGCTCATCGTCACGGCCCAACCCGATGCCAACATCGTCTCCGTCGCCGACGGCGTCCGCGCGAAAATCGATACGGTCGGCAAGCAATACCCCACGCTCAAATTTGGCGCCGTCTTCGAACAACGCGACTTCATTCTCGAAGCGATCAACGCCCTCGAGCACACCGCGATCCTCGGTGCGATCCTCGCCGTGCTCATCATCTTGCTCTTCTTGCATTCGTGGCGCTCGACACTCATCGTCGCCGTCTCGTTACCGGTCTCCGTGTGCGGAACGCTCTTCGCCGCATACATCACACATCAAACGCTCAATACGATGACGCTCGGCGGACTGGCACTCGCGATCGGCCTCATCGTCGACGACGCCGTGGTCGTGATCGAAAACATCTTCCGACATCTCGACGAAGGCGAATCACCGCTCGATGCGGCGCGAAATGCGACGTCGCAGATTTTCTCGGCCGTGCTCTCATCGACGATTACGGTCGTCACCGTGTTCGTGCCGCTGCTGCTGATCCCGGGCTTGCAGGGCCTCATCTTCGGTCCGTTCGCGCTGACCGTCATGACGAGCGTCGCGATCTCGCTCCTGGTTGCGGTAACGACGGTACCGATGCTCGCGAGCATCATGCTCAAGCCGAAAGATGCGCATGCGGGAGGCCGTTTCGCGCACGCTTTCGATCATCAGTACGGTCGCTTCGAACGACGGTACCGAAGCATTCTCGCGTGGATGATCGATCGACCGCTACCCGTCATCGCAACGAGCGTTCTCGTGTTCGCCGCAACGATCGTCGCGCTCAACTTGGGCGTCGTACAGACCGAAATTTTCCCCGCGTCGAATTCGCGATTCGCGCGCTTCGACGTACGCACGCCCAACGGTTCGTCGCTCGCCTATACGGATCGCGTCTCGCGTCTGGTCGAAGGTGCGTTGCGCGCCGACCCACGCGTCGTGAGCGTCGGTGCGACCGCGGGCACGGCATTCGGCGGCGGCGGGTCGCGACCGATTACGAATCGTTCGTCGCTTGCGGTCACGTTGCAGCCGGGCCTCGGCGGCGAAGCGGCAGGCGCGTTCGTCTCGGAATGGCAGGCGCGTCTGGGCGGGCGCTCGCGTCGTCCCCCCGCGCCAACGGCAACACCGTCGGCGGTACCCGTGCCGGGTTCGCCCGATGCGATACGTCGGGCGAAGTTTCGCGCGATGCGACGCGCGCTCATCGGGACGGTCATCAGTGGGCGCACGATCGACATCTTGCAACAGCAGATCGCGCAGGGCGCCGACGCGTTGACGATTCAGATCTACGGCCCCGACATTCGCAAACTCTACACGCTCGCGCAAGCCGCGTTGCCAAAGATCGCCGTTATTCCCGGCGTCACGCGCCCCGATACGAACGTCACGGCGAACGCGCCCGAAATCGACGTCCGTATCGATCGCCGAAAGGCCGCCCAACTCGGATATTCGACAGGCGATATCGCAGCCGATATCGCGACGGCAACGAGCGGCACGGTTGCGTCGTACTTCCAGGTCAACGGCATCCAATATCCGATCTTCGTCCAGGCGGCGCCGGGTCAACGTCGCTCCCTTGCCTCCATCGGCGATCTACAACTCGTTCCACCGACGACGCTCGCAGCGAATGCCGTGCAGGCAGGCTCGTCGCAGTCGCTCGCGAGCATCCCGCTCTCGGCCGTCGCGACGATCGTCGAAGGTACGGGACCATCGCAAATTCCGCGCCAAGACAAACAGCGCCGCATCGACATCAATGCACCCGTGCAAGGTCAACCGCTCGGACTCGTGATCGCAGCCGCGCAAAAAGTTATGGATGCGTACCCGCTCCCCGCCGGATATCGCTGGCAATTCGGGCCCGAAGTCACGCAGAACAATAACACGTTCGGGGCGCTCGCACTCGTCGTCGTACTCGCGATCGTACTGATCTATATGTTGCTCGCTTCGCAGTTCGAATCGTTTCTCGATCCGCTCGTCATCATGATGTCGGTTCCGCTGGCGCTTGTCGGTATCACGCTCTCGCTCGTCGTCACGCAACGCGCATTCGGCCTTACGGCCTTTATCGGTTCGCTGATGCTCGTGGGCATCGCCGTGAAGAACGCGATTCTCGTCATCGAATTTACGAAGCAGTTGCGGCGCGACGGAATGTCGCCGCGCGAAGCGCTCTTGCTTGCAGGCCCGCGACGATTGCGGCCGATCCTCATGACGACGTTCGCCACGATCGGCGGCATGTTGCCACTCGCAATCGGCATCGAAGCCGGCAGCTCGACGCAGGCGCCGCTCGGGACCGTCGTGATCGGCGGGCTCATCAGCTCGACGATCCTCTCGCTCCTCGTCGTGCCGACGCTCTATCTCTGGGTCGCCACCCACGTCGAACCACGCTTCACGGCGAAACCGCCGTCGTATTCCGGCGCGCAGGCGGTTCCCGGACTGAAACCGGTACGCGAAACCATCGCCGTTTCGTAGCGGCCTACGGTTCGCGAGGGCTTAGGTACCTTAAAAAACCAATCAGCATAGCGGTAAACGGCGCGTCCCCGCAATCGTTAATTTCATGACTCGCGCGGCAGCATCTTTTGGGTACGACCGTAGAGATGCAGTTTCGTTCTCGAAGACATCTGGGCGCCGCGACGATTGCGGGCGCCCTCGGTGGCCTTATCGGCGCTTGGGTCAAGCTCGGCTGGGAAGTGCCGTGGCAGTCTCAGCCGCCCGGTCGCATCCCCGAGCCGATGGCCATCGGGTCGATGTTCACGCACGCTTCCACACCCGTCTGGGAATCGTTTGTCGTTTATTTTTGCCTCAGCATTCTTTCAGGTGTCGTTTACGGAGCGCTCGTCGAGTTCTTTCCGATCGTGGCGTTGGGAACGGGTGTTGCATTCGGCTTAGCCATATGGATTGGTGCCCACGAAATCATCATGCCGCTGCTACATCTCACACCGCCGCCTTGGCAGTTGATGCCGATCGAGCAGGCATCCGAATTTTTTGGATACGCACTTTGGGGTTGGGCCATCGGTGTCTTCGTCGCTTATTACCGCGCACGGATCGCACCACGTAAGCGTGCCGATGATCGGCCCGCCGTCTCCGTAAACGCGCCACTTCCCGTTCCGGAAAGCGTCTCAGTTTTCTAAAATCTTACCCACACGACGTGTCGAGTAATTTTACTCGACTTACACCTTGAAAGGTGAACCACCATGAATACAACGACCGATATGGGAACCGCAGTTGCGGTCTATGCCGATCATAACGAAGCCGAAACGGCGATCAAGGCGCTACAACACGGCGGCTTCGACATGCGCAAACTCTCGATCATCGGCGCCGACTACCACAGCGAAGAGGACGTGGTCGGTTATTACAACACCGGCGATCGTATGCGCTCTTGGGGAAAGAACGGCGCGTTCTGGGGCGGAATCTGGGGGCTCCTTTTCGGTGCGGCGTTCTTCGCCATTCCCGGCATCGGCCCACTCGTCGCGGCCGGCCCGATCGTCGCCGCAATCGTCTCGGTACTCGAGGGTGCGGTCGTCGTGGGCGCGCTCGGCGTCGTCGGCGCAGCCCTTGCCGGTATCGGCGTTCCGCGAGACAGCGTGCTCGACTACCAGACGAAAGTGAAGGCGGGGAAATTTCTCGTCGTCGCTCACGGTTCGCATGCCGAAGCCGAACACGCGCGAGACATCTTAACCAATGCTGGGCTCGAAGCGCCGACCGTGCACGCTCCCGTCGCGGTTTAAACGCTTTTCGAGGAAGGCGGTTCTGCGTCAGGCGGAGCCACCTCCCTCACAGTCGCCGGCTTTGGGCCGAATACCGACGATCGATTATGGAGAAAAGCGGCGCAAACCAACAGCAGATGGGATGGGAGTGCACAGCGGATCTGCGGCCCCGTAAGAGCCGTTGCAACGCGATTCAGCGGAGAAACGAAAGTTTCTATGGATTTGGCGATACGGCTTTAGGCGAATCACGGTCGTTTTATCGAGTGCGAAATAGCCGTTTTTTGGAAAAATCGAAAGGCATACGGTACGCGCGGTTTTCCGCAGTCCCCGATTGTCGCATTCTCCAGTCACGATTCAGTATGTCGAAATGCGATCGTCGGACGAAGTATGTCTAACGCTTGTGGAAGCGCTGAATGCCGACGCACGCCGGGATTATCGGCTGCGCAAGCGGAGCTTCGCCTCGTGGATGTCGGCGCGAACGCAATCGTCGCTATCGCTTCGCGTCCGCCGCTACGCTTGTTGAAGTAATTATGGACGCCCGCGACGCTGATGCTCGCTAGGGAACGAGGGAAGCGCTTCGCGGGTTGCTCCTTCACGATACTAACGTGCACGCCCACCGCCGATATTTGAAGCTTCGCAATGCTCTTTTCCGATGCGACAATGCTCGCGGCGCGCGCCGCAAAATTCGCCGTACTCGGCGCACTCGTTCTCGCGAGTGCTTGCTCGGGAGGCGGTAGTTCGGGAACGTCACCCGTCCCAAATACGTGGTTCTGTGGCGCCGATACGGACTGCGTCTCGCGCCTCATGGAAAAGAAAGCACCCCGCCGCGCGAGCGACGGGGTGCCCGTGGCGCGCGAGACCGCTAGTGCGTCGCGAGCGCCGTGAGCAGGTTCTTCACGTCGGGCGATCCGAGGCCGGTCGGTATATCGTAGCCGGTGCCCGCAGAGAATCCGGGTCCGAAAAATGCGTTCGAGCCGACGGTGATATCGTGGAACGCCGACGCGTAGGCCGCCGGATCCGCCCCGATCGCGTAAAGGTGCGGGCTCAGTTCGCCAATCGCGTGGCCGAGACTCGCGTTCGCATCGGCGACGATGCCGGCCCATTGTGGAGAACCGGCACTCGTGCCGCCGACGAAGTAAAAGCCGGCTGGAATCGACGGGAACGACAAGTACACGAGTACGGACGTATACACGCCCGCATTGTAGGCGATATCGGCGGTTGTTCGCGCCGATTGACCGCTTAGCGCTGACTGATAAGGCGCCGCCGTGAAGATCGCGCTCGGCGCACCGCCGCCGGCACCGATTGCGCCGTACTGACAGCCAAACGGACATTGAGCCGCGATCGCATCGTCCCACGCGTACTCGCTTCGATACACGCCGCTATCGCTAAGGAAAACGTCCGTGCCGCCGACCGCCGTAACGTGCGGGTCTGACGATGGGAAGAGCGGATTGACCGCGGGGCCACCGTTGGAAGCGCCGCTGTCGCCCGCTGAAGCGAGCACGGTAATACCCGCCGCCGCCGCGTCTTTGTAGATCGCGTCGGCCTGCATCAGCTGCAGATTGTTGCCGGAACCTCGGATCGCCGATTCGGGTGCGCCGAAGCTCATCGTCATGACCGACCCGAGGTGGTTCGCGACCACGTAACGCTCCGCATTGTTGAGCACGTTGCCGCCGCTGTTGGCCGCGATCACGAGGTTGATCGTCGCGTCGGGTGCGATTGCGTGCGCGTATTCGACGTCGAGCGACGTTTCGAACGCCCAACCCGCTTCGCCATGATGTTGCTTCGAGTTAAACGTCGGGGCACCGCCGGGATAAATGATATTGAGCTTACACGTGGGCAAGCCGAAGATGGCGCTGAACGTCGCGCAATCTTGCTGGATCGTCGGGCTCCCGTAGGCATCGACGATCGCGATGGTCTGCCCGGCACCGGTGGCGGACGCTGGAACGTCGTAGCCTGTGCGCATCAAGGCCGGCGTATAGCACGCGACGCCGTATTTTTTGACGCAGTACGACGGCGTCAGCGAAGTCGCGGCCGCGGGCAGCGAAGCGAATGCAAATTTCGTCGGCGGATTTGCATCGTACACGATCTGCGACGAATCGAACGCGTTCGTCGAAGACGCGATCGAACGCGTTGCCTGTTGGACGTTCGGAGTTACCGGGCCACTCGACGTACTACACCCTGCCAAGAGCGTACCAATGACGAGCGCCACAGACACGCGACGCAAATGAAAGCCGATCATGAGGCGGTCCTTTCCGGAATGGCAGATATTGACGACCCGCCGTCTTGCGCTGGTTGAAGCCGAGCGCGGTACTCTCCTTCGACACCGCTGCTTACACGCGTATCCCAGCACCACAGCGCCCTGGAAATCCGTTGATCGCGGGAACGCTGCGTGCGTCGCCAGCGTTGTCGATTCACGAAACCCATGCGCTTGACCATCCTTACCTAGATCTGAGGAAACCGTTCGATGAACCTGACGACCGTCGCCCCGCGAGTCGGAAAACTCGCACTCTTAGCCTCGATCTTCGCTGCAACCGCATGCAGCGGCGGCGGTAGCACCGGCGCGGCGCCCGTGCCGAACACGCAATTTTGCGGTAACGACACGCAATACGCGCTCGCCAGTCCGCAGAGCGGGCACAACATTGCGGCAAATTCAAACGCGACGATCGAGATCGTCGCCAACGGCAACAACAACCAGATTTACCAAAGCTTCAAGAACTTCGAACTGATCCTCGTTCCCGCGAACAACAATGGGTCGACGAACGGTCAGATAAACACGGGTACCCTCTCGCTCACAGGAGTCAACAGTTCGTTCGCGCCGTTCCCAAGTGATTATTATTACAACGGCACGCTGCAGTCGGGGCTGCAATCGGGATTGCAATACAACGTGTATCTCAACGCATTCACGACGAACTGCATCCCGATCGGCCCGATCGGGATGCTCTTCGCACAATAAAGCACGGCGCTAGAACCAGCGCTTATACCGAAAATAAGCGAGTAATCCGGCGAGTGCCGCAACCTCACCGCCCACACCGAGCCACCAGAACGATGAAGTCGATGTGACGTGATTGACGAGAAACGCGAAGTTCTGTCCGAAAAATCCCGTGATGAACGTGAGCGGCAGAAACACGGTCGCCACGATCGTGAGTTGTTTCGAGACCTCGCCTTGACGATTCGAAACGATCGCCACGTGCGTGTCGCGCGCGTTGTTGATAAGATCGCGCGCGGTATCGAGCCCATCTACGACGATCGAAACGTGATCGTAAACGTCGCGAAAATACGGCAGGTACTCCGGTCGGAAGAACGCGAGATCGCCTCGCATGATCGGCGTGAGAATATCGCGCAAGGGCAATACCGCCCGCCGAAAATTTGCGAGTTCGCGTTTCATTTCGTAGATTTCGAGCAAGACTTCGCGCGTGCGTGCATCCTCGTGCAAGAGTGCGGCTTCGAGCTTCTCGACACGCTCTTCGAAGGCGTCGGCAATCGGCAGGTAGCCGTCGACGATGACGTCGAGCAACTCATAGAGCATCGTGCCACCGTCTTGATGGATCGTGGGCGGCAAGTGGTCCCATCGTTGCCGGAAGGCGGCGAGTGAATAAGCCGGTTTCGCGCGGACGGTCACGACGAATCGCGACGATGCGAAAATCGCGATTTCGTGCAGTTCGAGAATGGCGTCGATGCGCGACGCCGCGTGTACGATAACGAACCAAACGTCGCCATACGCCTCGATCTTCGGTCGTTGATGCGCCTTGATCGCATCTTCGATTGCGAGCGGATGAAGACCGAATTCTTCTTTGATCAGCGCGAAATCCGCATCGTCGGGTTCGACGACGTCGAGCCACAAGAATGCCCTTGGTTCATCGCGTAGGAGATCGCTAATCGAGGCGAGCGAACCGATATCGCGGGAAGCGCCTTCCGGCACGTAGACCGCACAGGACATCCGTCCGCCTTCGGGAGTGGGTGGCGGAACCGGTTCGGTCACGATTGGTTACGCGTGCGGCCTAGCCGCTCGCGCGCGCCTCGCGCTTCGTCACGCGGTACACGTTGCGCACGTCGCGCAGCGTCCGTAATTTGCTTAAGACCTTATGTAAGTGATCGACGTTAGCGATCTGCAACGTGAGACTGATCAGCGCCGTATCGCGCTTGACGCGCGCCGTCACCGACGACGCCGACGACTTGTATTCCGCGCAAACTCCCATGACGTCTTGCAATAGGCCCGCGCGATCGATCGCTTCCACTTCGATGTCGACGGCGTGTGTCGAGGCCTCGGTGCCCGCCCACGACGCCTGCAAGATCCGTTCCGGCGTTGCCGACATGTACGCGACGTTGGGACAATCGGCGCGATGGACGGAGACGCCCTTGCCGATCGTGACGTAACCCATGATCGGATCGCCCGGCACGGGGCTACAACATTTTGAGAGACGGACGAGCACGTCGTCGACGCCCGCAATACGGATGCCACTCGAATTACGAACGACCCGGCGCACGGGTGCCCGTTGCACCGTCGTGATATCGATGAGATTGTTGGTCTTCGCTTCGTCTTTAAGCTTCGTGAGGACCGTCATCGCCGATGCGTCGCCAAAGCCGATCGCGGCGAAAAGATCGGACGTCGTCGCGTAGTTCATGCGCTTGGCGATCTTCTCGATGACCTCGCCGCGCGCGAGATCGGCGCGCATGTGCTCGCGAACGAGTTCGCGTTCGAGCATCTCTTGACCGAGGACGACGTTCTCGTCCTTACGATCCTTACGGAACCACTGTTTGATCTTGTGCTTCGCACCCGACGTGCGCACGATCGAAAGCCAATCGAGCGACGGTCGCGAGTTCTTGTTGACGAGAATCTCGCAGATGTCGCCGTTCTTGAGTTGATAATCGAGCGGAACGATCTTCCCGTTGACCTTCGTACCGACGCAATGATTGCCGACGTCCGTATGCACCTGGTAGGCGAAATCGAGCGCCGTCGCGGCCGACGATAACGGATAGACGTCGCCTTTGGGTGAGAATATGAAGACCTGATTCTCAAAAAGATCGAGTTTGAGATTCTCCATGAACGCGCGCGAATCGCGCATGTCGTTTTGCCATTCGAGCAACGACCGCAACCACGTAAGTTTGTGCTCGAAGGCGTCGTTCTTGCCGCCCTCTTTGTAACGCCAATGCGCGGCGATACCGTATTCGCTCGTGCGATGCATCTCGAGCGTGCGAATTTGGATTTCGAGCGGATCGCCGCCCGGCCCGACGACCGTCGTGTGCAACGACTGGTACATGTTGGGCTTGGGCATCGCGATGTAATCTTTGAAACGTCCGGGGATCGGCTTCCAAATCGAGTGCACGATCCCGAGCGAACCGTAACAATCTTTCACCGAATCGACGATCACGCGCAAGGCGGTGAGATCGTAGATCGTGGAAAAATCACGACCTTTTTTCAGCTTCGTATAAATCGAATAAAAATGTTTCGGCCGACCGGAGACCTCGGCTGCGATCGCGACCTTGCCGAACTGCGTGCGCAAGAGATCGACGACGCTCTCGACGGTGATCTCACGTTCGCCGCGTTTTTTCGCGACGCGATCGGAAATCTCGCGATAGATCTCGGGCTCGAGGTAACGCAAACACAAATCTTCGAGATCCCATTTGATCTTCCAGATACCGAGGCGATGCGCGATCGGTGCGTAGATCTCGATCGTTTCGCGAGCGATCGCTCGCTGCTTCGCTTCGGGTAGGCTCCCGAGGGTGCGCATGTTATGCAGGCGATCGGCGAGCTTGATGATGATGACGCGGATGTCCTTGGCCATCGCCATGAACATCTTGCGAAGATTCTCGACCTGCGCATCTTCTTTGGATTGATACGGGATCCGCGTGAGCTTCGTGACGCCTTCCACGAGTTCGGCAATCTCGAGCCCAAAAAGCGTCGCGACTTCCTCGTTCGTGATGATCGTATCTTCGACGACATCGTGCAGGATCGCCGCCGCAATCGTCTGCCGATCCATCTCCATATCGGCGAGGATTCGCGCCACGGCGACGGGATGTTCGATGTATTCTTCACCCGACGCGCGGTGTTGACCGACATGCGCGGTATCGGCAAGGTCGTACACCCCAAGAAGCCACGACGATTCCATCGTCTTATCGTACGATTGGACTTTCGTGATGAGGGCGTCGATTTGCGTTGTTGGCATGGTGGTTACCGCCTATAGTGTCATAGACGCGCGGGAATTCAAAGGCGTGCCCGCCCGCTAGTACTGCAAGAACGCCGTCACGTCGTGCGGTGCGAGCGCCACACGTCCGTCGAGCCCCACGAGTTCGATGAGAAATCCGAAGCCAACGACGTGTGCCCCGAGCTTGGCGAGCAGGCGCGCGGTCGCGGCGGCGGTGCCGCCCGTGGCGAGGAGATCGTCGACGACCAGGACGCGCTGCCCGTGTCCGACGGCATCGTCGTGAATCTGCAGGGCGTTCGTCCCATATTCGAGCGCGTAGGACTCTGTATAGGTCGTACTCGGCAGTTTCCCGGGCTTGCGCACCGGGACGAAGCCGGCTCCGAGCGCGTACGCGAGCGGCGCACCGAAGATATACCCGCGCGCTTCCATGGCGACCACGAGATCGATCCGCTCGTCCCGGTAGCGCTCGGCAAAAAGATCGATCGCGGAACGGAAACCGCCTGCGTCTTTCAGGAGCGGCGTGATGTCGCGGAAGAGGATGCCGGGTATCGGGAAGTCCGGAATGGCACGAATCAGCGGCTCGATATTCATGGAGCGCTCCTGCGCGCTGGGGATTCGGGCACCCTGCCCTGTCGAATTCGAACGGATCGAACGGCCGATGCGTTTGGAAGTGTGACGTCCGCGCACGTGACGATCCGTTATGGTCGCCCGTCCACCGGGCAGAAGGAACCCATCATGAAAAATACGATTATCGCCGGTCTCCTCGCAGCGGCGTTCGCTGCGGGCCCCCTCGCATCGCCCGCCCTTGCCGACGGCAAGGCCAGCACGCGAAACATCATTATCGGTGGCGCAGCCGCATACGGCGCGGGCGTCTTGATCACGAATTACAACCATAAGAAGCGAGCGAAGCGCGAAGAAGATGCCGCCCGTGCACGTCGACAGGCCTATATCCACGCGCGCTATTGCCGTACCCACGCCTGCTAGAGCACCCCTAACTCCCCGAACCGGAGCCGAATCCGAATCGAACCACTCGACCTCCGCGACCGCGATTTCCCTCGACGTATGTGGACGGGAATTGCGGTCGCCTTCGCGTTTCTGGAAGTCGTTGCGGGACTTTATCCGCATCGGGCACCGCCGAAGCCCGAGGAGCGTGTCGTGGCGCAGGTCGTGACGATCTCGCAACGCACCCCGCCGCCGACGCCACCGCCCACTCCGGCGCCGACGCCCAAACCAACACCGCGCATCACCCCGACCCCCCGGCCGCACTACACGCTCGCGCCCGTGACCGTCGTGCTCGCCCCCGCCGCCAAAGCCGCCGCGACGCCCGCGCTGCACATCGGTGGTGCGGCCGCCGCGAAGCACCTCGCCGTGATGCAAACCCCGCAGCGTACACTCGCGCACGCACCGGTCCATTCACTCGCCAACGGCAAAGCTGCGGGACAGCAGAATGGCGGCACGGGAACGGGCGGAGGTGCGGGCGTCGGAACGGGCGGTCTCGGCGGCACAGGCAGCGGCACGGGCAAAGCCGGGAACGGCAACGCGGGCGACGTCTCGACAGCACCATGCGGCGAGGTCATTCTCGAGCCGAGCCATCTTGGCTATCGACGCGACGGAACGGTCGTGCAAGAGGTGATCGCCAAGGTCACGCTCCGCGACGGTAGCGTGACGATCGGAAAATTTCCGTGGCCTTTCCTCTATCCGGGCGAAAAGCTCAATCCATTCACACACGACGAACTCGTGACCGATCACAACGGCGTTCCGGTCCAGCCGCCCCCGCCCGGGACCGATATCGCGAGCCTGCCTGCCGCCGTTCAAATCGTCCTCAAGCACACGGACCTAGCGACCGGATACACGTCGCTCCCAACGTGCTGACCAAAAGAACGAGCGCGTACCTTTGAGGCGAGCCCAGTAAGACAAGGCGACGCTCGCGCTACGCGACAACTTCGAACGATGATTCTCGACGCACTCGATCTCCACGCAAACGAGAGCCCGACGTCGTTTGCTATCGACGACGTCACGTACGCGGAGCTTTACGATGGCGCCACGCGTGTTGCCGAGAGGCTACGCGCGATCGGCGTCGCTGCGGGCGATCGCGTCGTCATCTACGCCGAGAACTCGCTCGGTTTCGTCTTCGCATATCTCGGTGCGATGCGTGCGGGTGCGATCGTCGTGCCCGCAAACGTGCTCTATCGCGAATCGGATCTCGCGCGTATCGTCGAAGATTCGGGCGCGCGCGTCATGTGCGTCTCCGAGCAGAGTCGGCCCTTGGTTGCGACGACGTTTGCGGGCACGCTCGTCGATCTCACCGATGTCGCCGCATGGGCGACCGACACGCGCATCGCGCCGTTTGAGCGCGATCGGAAACCGGACGACGTCGCGCTGCTCGTGTATACGAGCGGTACGACGGGCCGCGCGAAAGGCGCGATGCTCACGCACGCTAATCTCGCCGCAATCGCATCGCAGGTTACGCGAGCGTGGGCTTGGACTTCGAGCGACACCTTGCTCTTGACGTTGCCGCTCTTTCACATCCACGGGCTCTGCGCCGGAATCAACGGTACGTTCGTTGCGGGAGCGCGCCTCCTGCTTCGCGAGCGCTTCGAAGTGAGCGACGTCGTTGCGACGTTGCGCGCCGGGAATGCGACGATGTTTTTCGGCGTGCCGACGATGTACGTTCGCATTCTCGAGCATGCGGGTCCCGGGCCGTTTCCGGTGGTGCGACTTTTCGTCTCGGGATCGGCCGCGCTTCCCGCAAGCGTCCACGAAGCGTTCGCCGCGCAATTCGACGCATCGATTTTGGAGCGTTACGGATCGACGGAGTTCGGTTTTGCGCTGACCAATCGGTATGATGGCGCGCGCTATCCCGGAACGGTCGGGTTCCCATTTCCGGACGTGCGCGCACGACTCGTCGATGCACACGATCGCGAGATTTCCGACGGCGAGATCGGAGAAATTCTCGTGAGCGGGCCAAACGTCTGCGCGGGATATTGGCGCGACGCCGATGCGACGGCTGCAGCGTTCGTGCACGATGCCGACGGTACGCGGTGGTTTCGCAGCGGCGATCTCGCGACGTACGATTCCGAGCGCGGCTACGCGATCGTAGGGCGTACGAAAGAGCTCATCATCAGCGGTGGCTTCAATATCTATCCACGTGAGATCGAGGACGAGCTGATGCGGATCGATGGCATTCGCGCGGCTGCGGTCGTCGGACGGCCCGATGCGGCGCGCGGCGAATTACCGATCGCCTACATCGAAGTCGAAGGCGCGATCGATATCGCGACCGTGCTCTCGACGCTGCGCGGGAAGCTCGCGAGCTTCAAGGTGCCGCGCGAGATGACGATCGTCGATGATTTACCGCGAAACGCGATGGGGAAAATCGACAAGCCCGCGTTACGCGCGCGATCGGCGATGTAACCCTCCGAGTCTTGTTTCCGTTCGCATCGTCGCGATAGGGCTCCGACACTTTTTTCGTCGGAGGCTCTTGTATGGTCGGTTCGATTTCCACGGAGCGTGCGTCGCGCGCGCTCGAATTCGGTCTCTATCGCGATGGCGACAACAATCTCGACACCATTCAAGCCGCGACGATCGCACAAGCGATCGAGACGAGCGCGGCGGATCGGTCGATTGAGTTTACCGTCGAAGATACGACGTCGCGACGCGGTGCGGAGCCCGAGCACATCTTACGCACGGAGTCGTATGCGATCGCCGACGGCAAGCTCGAGCGTGGTCGTACCGAGGTCTCGCCACCCCACGATATGTCGGCGCGTACCGATCTCGCCGCATTCGTGAAACGCACGCTCGATAACGCCGAACTCGTGCACGCAAAGCAAACGTGGATCGATCTGATCGACCACGGCGGCGGCGATGGCGGCGGCATGCAATCGACGCACAGCGCCACGGGCATCATGCGCGCAGACGACATCGCGGGTGCGATCGCCGATGGCGTCGCAGCGCATTCCAAAGACCATCCGAGCGACACGGGCCGCGTTGTCGATGGCGTGGTTGCGAACCAATGCCTCATGGCGACGGTCGCTTTTTCTTCCGCGCTCTCGCACGCGGGCGTGCGCTTCTTCGCAGCGTCACCCGAGACGATGCTAGCGCCCGGCGTGCCGACTGCCGTCGCGCACGATATCGCGGCAAACCTCAACGATCCGCACCAAATGGCGCGCGACGTCGTCGAAACCACCATGACGACCACGTACGGTCTGCGTGCACGTGACGGCTTCGCGCCGGCAGCGGCATTCGACGTGTTCGGCCTCTCAGCACAAAAAATAGCTATGGTTGAAACCACGATCGCAGCTCTCGATGCTTCGCTCACATCGGCTGCGAAGAACCGCATGGCGCGCGCGGCGATCCGCGAGGACGCTCGGGCGATCGATGGGATGGTCCGGTTTCCCGAAGGCAAGCAACTCCCATGGCGCGCCGATCGGCCGGCAATCGCTCTTTACGAGACGCTCGCGCAGGACGGGCGGCTTCCGAGCGGCGTCCGCACCGCCGCTACCGCCGCCCGCAATGCCATCGCAGCGACGGTGCTCGCTCATCGCGAAACCGACGACTACGCGCCATTCGATGACGCCGACTACTCAAACGCGTACGGACCGACGGTTCACTTCCCGATCGGCCGCAACCAAATCGATCCGTGGGCACCGCAGATGTCGGAGACCGATAACGCCTTCTACAACATCGTCGGTGCCGCAGATCTCACGAAAGCCCTCGCCTGAGCGAGCGCCGATGACGTTCGCGCGAACGCAAGCATCGATCGTGAGATACATCGATAACGGTGGGCTTTCGCTCGCGCTCGAGACGCGTGGAACGGGTCCTCGCACGTTGCTCTTCTTGCACGGATGGATCAGTTCGCGTCGGATGTTCTACGAAGTCGCCGAGCGGCTCGACCTTCAGGCGTTCACGATCCATCTTCTCGATTTTCGCGGCGCGGGTTCGTCGGATCGCCCCGCGTATGGTTACGATTGCGCGGGATATGCAAGCGATGTTCGCGCCGCGCTCGCATCGATTGGTCGCTGCGTTGAAATCGTCGGCCATTCGGCTGGCGGCAAGATCGCACAATACGTCGCCCTCGATCCGCCGCCCACTCTCAAACGACTCGTCCTCGTCGCGACGGGGACGGCGAAGGCGCCACCGGATAGAGTCGGACATCGGGAGCTCGCCGAAGGGGCGTTCGGCTCTCGGATTGCGATCGAGCGATTTCAACGCGCTGCGATGTTCCGCGAGATCGCTCCCGATGCGATGGAACGGCTCATCGACGATGCGCTCATCGCGCAACGCGAAGCGTGGTTTCAATGGTACGAACTCGGTCGACGCGAGGATTTTTTCGAGCGCCTCGGCACGATCGCCACGCCGACGATCGTCGTCGCAGGCGATCGCGATACGCTCGCACCTGTGGCACGCTTACGTCGCGAAGTCGTGAGCGCGATTCCGGGCGCGATACTCGTGACGTTCAAGCTCGCGGGGCACAACATTCCCGTGGAACGCCCAGCAGAACTCGCGGCACTGCTGACGAAGCTCGGGAAACCGCTTTAGGCGCGTTGCTTTGCTGAGGCGATCAGTTCGCGGACGATTTCGTCGCGATACGTCGTAACGAGCGAGATATGCCCGTGGCCCATGGCGGGCTTCGCGATTGCACCCGGAATGTGCGAGGCGAGCCACGCGCCGTGCGCGGCCGGGACCATGAGGTCGAGGTCGCCCTGCCACACCGTGACGGGAACGCGTATTTCGCCGAGGTCGAAACCCCATGGTCGGACGAACGCGAGATCGTCGTCGATCCAGCCGTCGAAACCGGTCGCGAGTGCGCGTCGCATTTCGGCGGCCATTTCATCGGCGTACCCACCGACGAGCATATCGCGGTCGATCGGCGGAACGAGTTCTCCGAACGCGTCCGCAATCTCCGGCCCCGTCGCGTTGCGAAACGAAGCCGCGTGCTCGCCGAGCCACGCCCGGACTCCGGTTTCACCGCGAAGAGCCGCACCGAACTCCGCGTGGTTCTCCGGACCCATACCAGCGAGAAAATCGAGATCGGGTACTCCGAACGGGCCGACACCTGCGAGTGTCGCGACGGCGCGACAACGATCGCCGAGAATGTTTGCCGTTGCGAGCGCGTGCGGGCCACCACCCGACCACCCAGCCGTCACGAACCAAGGCACGTCGAGCGCGTCGAGCACCTCGCGCACGTCTTTCGCAACGTCAGCAACCGTGCGGCCGGGCAGACGCGTCGAGGTTGCGTAGCCCGGACGCGAGAGCGCGACGAGCCGCAGCCCGTTCTCGCGGGCGACGCCGTCCCACGTCCCCCACAGCGACGCATCCGATGGCGTGCCGTGGTGCAGCACGAGTGCGGGTCCGAGCGGAGCGCCGCCCACGAGAAGGTCGGTCACCCGACCGTCGTTATGGGAAAACGCGCGCATCTCGATCATCGCGCTCGCCTTCGTGTCAGACGCGCGATTCGCTGCTGGATCTGCTACTTGACGACGATCGTCCCGATCATGCCCTCGTCCGTGTGAAAGAGACAGAAATACGCGTACGTCCCGGCCTTCGTAAACTGCAAGCTAAAGCTTCCGCCCGGTACGATGACCCCGGAATTGACGAACGCCGTACCATCGTAGGTGCTTGCGCCCGCAGCCGGACGCGTTGGCGAACCGGGCGGGACAGGCTGACCGAATATCGGGAACGACACCGTGTGCGGGAACTGCGAAATATTATTCCATGTCACCGTCGTCCCGACCGCGATCGTCGAGGTGTTATCGAGCGTCGGGCCGTGGAGGAAGCGTACGACGGAAGATTGCGTCGCCGGGAGTGGCGCTGCGCCCGGCTGGATACCGGCGGCGAGGATTGTGCCATCGGTGGCATACGGGAACGCGAGCACCGCCTGATCGGCCGCAGCGATATCGAGCGCAAAGTCCGCCGATCCTAAAGCCGTATACTGCGCCTGTTTCTTCGGCAACACCGAACCTGCCGGTAGAACGACGATCGTCGCGACCATCTCCGGCTGGTGGATCAAGCAGTACACTTTGTAGGTGCCGGGTTGCGAAAACATCACCGTATAGGTGGCGCCCATCATGAAAAATCCCGAACTGAGATACGCCGTTCCGTCGTAGACGTTGCTGCCGACCTTGGGCTGCGGCGGTCCGGGCGGAATCGCTTGACCCACAGCCGGAATCGAAACCGTATGCGGCTCCACCGCCGTATTGGTCCACGTGATCGAGTCGCCCGCGTTGATCGTGATCGCGTTTGGATAATAGTCCGCCGTTTGTAACGCTTCGGATCGCGCCGAACCGCCCGCGACGAGGTTCCACGACTGCACCCCGACGGGAGCCGGCGCGAGCGCCACCGTTCCACCGCTCGAACATCCGTCGATCAGCGGCGGGAGAAAAAGCAATGCAACGAGCGCGACGAGGCGATGAAGCACGATCGAGCGGAGATACATTCGCGACCTCTCGGACTGATAGAAGCTTTAGAGCTAATGCGCATGCATTAGTTATGAATAAACATGCAATTTTCTCAGGCATTGAGCCCCTATCGCACGACCCTAACATCTCAGCGCGCGTCACACAAGAGGCGACCTGCACGTCGCGGTTGCTGCGGCGCGCGGACGCAGTGCCGGCCGAACGCGTTCTTACGACGCCGTCAACGCCACGCGATCGGGGTAGATCGGGCGATTGATGACTTGTTCGAGCGTTTCGGCGTCGGCCTTAAGCGCGAGATCGCAGAAACGTTGGAACGCGTCGCGTTCGGCGAGACCTTCGGCGTAACGCGTCGTCGCGGTGAGATCGACTTTACCGGCGACCTCGAGAAAATGAACGAAACGGCCGTCGTCGTCGGCACCACTCTGCACGAGCCCGACTTCGGCGAACATCGCAACCGCGGCGCTGATGCTCGCGCCATCGACGCCATTGATGTCCAGTATTCGCGCGATCTCTTCGTACGACGTGCGCAGCATCGCATCGCGCGACATCCCGCGCATGCCACGAAAGATCTCGCGCAGTCGCTCGAGCGTTGGCGCGTTGCGTTCGAGAATAAAATCGTTGATGCGCCGATCGCCATCGCCATAGAGGAGATGGATGCGTGCCGAATCGCCGTCGCGTCCCGCGCGCCCGGCCATTTGATTGAAGCCCGTGACGTCGAAATTGAGGTGAAAGAGTACGACGTCGCGCACGTCGGGAAGGTCGATGCCTTCACCAAACGCCGACGTCGCCACGATCACGCGAATCGCACCATTACGAAAAAGATCTTCGATCCCAGCGCGTTCTTCACTTGGGACACCCGCATGATAGAATGCGACGCTCGGTCCGAAACGCGCACGCAACCGCTCGGCGAGCTTCGTCGCTTCGGCGCGCGAGTTGCAGTACACGATCGCTTTGCCGTCGCCGCTAAGTTCGCGCGCGAGATATGCATTCTTATCCGACGTATTGCGTGCATCGACGACGTGGAGATTCTCGCGCACCGTCGGGTCGATCACCCACGCATCGATCCGCAGAGCGCGACGAATATCGCGAAACGCATCGTCGTTTGCCGTTGCGGTCAACGCGAGCACTTGAGGTGCACCGAGTTGCACGATGAGTTCGCCGAGCGTTCCGTATGCCGCGCGATGTTTCGATTCGAAGATATGGTGCGCTTCATCGACGACGACGAGCCACGGGCGATTGCACGCACGCACGAATGCCGCGCGGTGGAATGTCGCAAACTCCGGCGTCGCAAGGATGAGATCCCACGCGCCGCTTTCGAGCGCGTCGTCGAGTAGCGCGCGTTCGCTCGCATCGATCGAGCCGTTCGCGCGGAGCACGCGTAGGCCCATCGGCGCGAGGCGCCGCGAGAGCGCATCGAATTGGTCGTTCGCGAGCGCGCGAAGGGGATAGAAGACGATCGTCTTCTCACGGCGATGCAGCGCGCGTTCGGTTGCGGGAAGCGCGAAGCACAGCGATTTTCCCCGACCCGTCCCGAGCACCGCGAGCGTGTTGCGCCCGGCCGCGACGCGTTCGAGCACGTCCCGTTGCGCGTTGCGGAGCGGTCGCGTGCCGATGAAAGCGGCGCGCACATCATCGATGCTCGTACCGAGCGCGATCGCGTCGTCGTAGGTCGGCAACGCGACGGATCCGATCCCGCGCGCGCCGATCCGACGGACGTGAATATTCACGCCGACGTTACGCTCGCCGCCGCCCGTGATGCTTCCGACACGTGCTTCGTAACGTTCGCCCGCATCGATGTTGGGCGCGATCCGCCGCGCGATCTCTTTGCGAAGAAAGCCGAGTGCGAACGTGCCGAAGCGCACGGCGATCGCGTTCGCATCGTAAGGATTCTCCGGCTCGCGCACGAGTTCGAGTGCTTGACCGGGCAGTAATCCGCCAACGCGATCTTGTCGGCCCTCGAAACTAACGCCGACGATCTTCGTGAAGAAATCGTCGGCATCGCCGATCGACGAAAAGCGATCGCCTTCGAGGTACGTATCTTTCTTTGCGAAGAGCGCGTCGAGAAACGCGATGTTCGCATCGGCTGCGGGGTCCGCGATCGCTTCGATCTGCGGATCGCGCGGGCGCGGCACGTTTTGGACGGTCGAGCCGAGCAGATCGAGCGTCGGTTCCGCGCCCGTCGGATCGTCGAAATGCATCAGAAGCCTCTCGAAAGCGGCTTCTGATGCGGTGGGCGGCGGCAAGAGCCGCGCCATCGGGTTACTCGTGCTTGAGGGCGGGGTGTTCCGTTTTATCGGCTTCGACATCGCCTAAATTCAAGTGAATTTCTTCGTGACCCAACAGAAGATCTTGTTCGTGCACGCCCGAATTTTGTGCGTCGAGAGGATCGAGCATCTCGTGGCCGTGCACGTCGTGATCGTGCGAGACCCCGTGGTCGTTTTCGGCGACCGCGAGATCGTGTTCGTGCGATCCATCATCGTAGACGTCTTCGTATTGTGGTGCGGCGGCGAACGCCGCAACTTCAGCTGCAGTTGCCGTTGCGGGCAACACACGTTTACGCTTGTACGACACCGGTGCCGATGGCGTGCCGCGATTCGTGCCCTTCTTCTTGCGCTCTTTGCGAGCCGCGAGCACGACGTCGCGCGAAGCCGCACCGGCGGCTTGCGCGCGCGCTTCGGCAACCGTGCGCGGACGCTCGCTGGCCGACGAGCGGGCAAGCGCGAGACGACCCGAAGCCGATTTGAGTTGCCGTTCGCGCAAGATGTGCACGAGTGGAGCTGAGTAGAAAATCGAATGGTAGCCGCCCGAGCAGATGCCCACGAGCAACGCGAACGCGAAATTCTGCAGGCTCGCGCCGCCGAAGCCGACCAGTGCGACGAGCGTTACGACGACGGTTGCGAGCGTATTGACGGAGCGCGTCATCGTCTGCAAGATCGACGTGTTCACGATACGATCGTACGGCTGACCCGCCATGACTTTGACGTTTTCGCGAATACGATCGAGAATGACGATCGTATCCATCACCGAGTACCCGATGACGGTTAATACGGCTGCGAGAAATGCATCGTCTGCGCGGCGATCGGCGATCGCATAGATACCGATCATCATCGCGGCGTCGCGCACGAGTGCGATGACGACCACGAGGCCGAAGATGTAATTCCAACCGAAGCGGAACGCGATGTAGATGAACTGGATCCCGATCGCGATGACCAGCGCTTCCGCGGCCTTGATGAGATATTCTTTACCGAGCGACGGACCGACGGCCTCGATCTGTGATTGCGCGCGGTCGACGTTACCGATCGCGCCGAGCGCGGTCCACAGCTTTGGCGTATTGTCGCCGAAGTCGGTCTGTGTTTCGATCGTGTAGCGTTCGCCGGGCGCGCTATCGCTCGTCTTGGCGAGCGTATTCACGCGCGCATCGTTCACGCCGAGGGTCCCGAGCGCTTTTTGAATACTGGCGACGGTTTGCGGTTTCACGAATTTCACCGTGACGTCGGTGCCGCCGGTGAACGAGATCCCCAAGCGCAGCGCGTGCGATGGCTGGAAGCCGCCGCCCGGTGCGTGGAAGGCGTGCCAGCCGAGCGCGAGGACGCCGAGGAAGATAATCCCGTATGAAATCGCGGAGACGGTCTTAAACCACCCGACGACGTTCCAATTCAATCGACGAAAGAACACCGCTTACGCTCCGTACACTTTCGGATTTTCGCTGACGTTATTGTCGACCACGAGATCCATAAAATAGCGCGTCACGAACGTCGCCGTGAAGAGTGAGAAAACCGTTCCCCAAAAAAGCGTGTACGCGAAGCCTTTGACGGTACCCGTACCGAGCATGAAAAGGACGCCCGCGCCGACGATCGTGGTGAAGTGGCTATCGAAGACGGCGGTGAACGCGCGCTTGAAGCCGATCGCGACCGCCGAACGCAATGTCTTGCCTGCCCAAATCTCTTCTTTGAGGCGTTCGAAGATCAGGACGTTCGCATCGACGGCCATGCCGATCGAGAGCACGAAGCCGGCAATACCCGGGAGCGTCAACACCGCGTGCACCCCCGCGAGCAACCCCAGGAGCATCAGCACGTATACGACGAGCGCGAGGTCGGCGAGAATACCGGGAAGGCGATAGACCACGAACATGAAGATGAGCACGAGACCGAGGCCTGCGATCGACGCGTAAAGCGATTTCTCGAGATCGAGTTTGCCGAGCACGGGGCCGACCGTATCGTTCTCGATGATCTTGACGGGAACCGGCAGCGCACCCGCGTTGAGATCATTTGCAACACGAAGCGTCTCTTCTTCGGTGAACTGACCCGTGATCTGCCCTTGGTCCGTGATGACACTCTGAATCGTCGCCGCCGAGACGAACTTCTTATCGAGGAAGAAGCCGAGCAACTTGCCGATATTCGCCTGCGTCATCCGGCCGAACTTTGCGGGGTCTTTCGTCTCGAAATCGATCTTCCAACCGCCGCTCTGGTCGGGCGACGAAGATGCGCGCTTGAGGTCGTTGCCCGAATAGACGATCGCTCCGCTATCTTTGTACGCTCCATTAGGATCGTTCGCGTACTTTTTATCGCTCGCGACCTTCGCATTAACGTCGGTCGGAATAATTTTGAAATCGAGTTTCGCAACATCTTTTAATGACCGCACCGCTTCGTCGGGGTTCTTGACGTTGGGCAGTTCGACCAGAATGCGATCGTTACCGACCGACGTAATCTGGGGCTCCGCAACGCCGAGACCGTTGATGCGCGCGTCGATGACCTGCTGCACCTCGGTCTGAACCTGACGCGTGATTTGCGGGACTTCGGGGCTCGGTTGCAGTTGCAGCAACACGCGCACGCCGCCCTGGAGATCGAGCCCGAGCTTGATCTTGTTTTGGATCGGGAGTACCAGGTAGAGCGATCCCGCGACGATCGCGACGAGGAAAAGTCCCGTCACCCAGGGTTTAAGTCGAAGCCACATACGTATAAAAAGACCCCAAGGGAGGGGAGAACCCACGCATTGTAGCAGGCGAATCCAGCCCCGTCAAACCGTTCGAGGGTGGCCGTCTTGCATGGATGGGAAGGCCGCTCGGACCAACCTCTACGAGCGCGATACGCGCTCGCGGGACAAATCGCCTCGGTCTGCCGCGCTTTTGAAAATCAGAAAAGGGTTCGAGCCGTCGGCCGAGACGATTCTCGATCGCGGTCGCGTGCGGATGTTTTCCTTCGGCGTGAGCGCGGCTCGCTAGAAAGCGGCCACCGACATACGCTGCCATCTCGATCAGCGGGCGCTGTTCGGATTGCGCCGCTCTTGGAACGCGCGGCCGTCGTCATGCGGAAATCGCACCCGGCTGCTCGATCGTGGTCGTCGGGTAGCCCAGCACGACTGCCGGGCGTAACTCCAATTCCGGCGGCAACTCCGCGTATGCGAAGACGTCGACGGCGACGCCGAAGCGCGATAGAAAATCGGCGAGCGCCGGACGGAGCGCACCCGTGCAAACGATGGCCGCACGTTCGCGTACGACGCTCGCTGCATACGAACTCGCGACGCTTCGCACGTGCCATGCGGTCTGCGGCTGCGGCGCGAGCGAGCCATCGACGAGCCAACCGTGCAGCTCGGTTTCGAATTGCGGATCGACGATGAGTGGTTCGAGTATTGCGATGTTGCGACGGCGCAATTGGTGCGGCACGAGTTTACGCCGGACGCTCTCGGCAAGATCGCGCGCATCGCGCGTTGCGATCGATGCGTCGACGAGCGCCTCGAGCACCATGACCGTATCGCGCGGCCAGACGCGTTCGCGCAACAATAATTCGAAGACGCGTTGAACCGTCGCGAGCGGAAGCGCGTCGGTGCCGATCTCTTTGACGAGCGACGGTACGCTCGCGCGGAGATGTTCGACGAGCGTGTGCAACTCTTGGCGCCCGAGCAAAGCGCTCGCATGCGAGCGCACGACTTCGGCGAGATGCGACCCGACGATCGAGATCGGATCGAAACACAGCGCGCCGTTGGCGACGGCAAATTCGCGTTCGCCGGGTTCGATCCACACCGCCGCGAGCCCGTACACGGGTTCGCGCACGCGTTCGCCGTGGAAGCGCCCCAGAATCTCTTCGCCCGCAACCGCGAGCACCCGATCGAGGCACAAGCGACCTTCGGCAACGACGGTATCGCGCACGCGTATCGCATAGGTCGACGCATCGCGCGTGAGATCGTCGCGCAGGCGAACGCCCGGCATTACGATGCCGAGATCGCTCGCCAGCGCGCGACGAACTTCACCGATTCGATCCAGGAGCGCGTCGGCGAGGGGCGACTGTAAGAACGCCGCGAGATCGAGCCCGACGTCGATTGCGAGCGCATCGACACCAACGAGGCCGAGCGCCATCTCGGGTCGACGGATCGACGCACGCCGCGCGAGGTCGCGCGCCGCTCGCACGTCGCGTACCTGATCCGCATGCGTGCGCGCGCCGACCTGCGCCGTTACCGCGAGCGCGATCGCGATCGCGATGAAGGCGAGATGAGGGAGTGCCGGGACGAATGCGAGTGCGAGTGAGAACGCCGCCGCCGCGCGCAAGACGTCGGGACGTGCGAAGAGCTGCGTCGCGATATCGACACCGAGAGATCCATCGCCGCTCGCGCGCGTAACCATGAGGCCCATCGAGGTCGAGAGTAAGAATGCGGGCAACGTCGTCACGAGCGCGTTTCCGATTGAGAGAATTGCGAACGTGTTGAGCGCGTCGAGGGGGCTCATGCCGTAGTACGCGATTCCGACGACCACGCCACCGATAAGATTGAGCGCGACGATCACGAGCGCCGCGATCGCGTCACCCTTGACGAATTTTCCAGCACCATCCATCGCGCCATAAAAGTCGGCTTCTTTCTGAATCGTGAGTCGCTTGCGTCGCGCGCCTTCCGCGTCGAGCATCCCCGCATGAACTTCCGCATCGATCGCCATCTGTTTGCCCGGCATCGCATCGAGCGTGAAGCGTGCGGCGACTTCGGCGACGCGTTGCGAGCCCGATGCGATCACGATAAATTGAATCGTAATGAGGATCGTAAAGACGATGAGCCCGACGACGAGATTGCCGTGGACGACGAGTTCTCCGAACGCCGGTATGATCTCGCCGACACCACCTTCGATGTGGCCCTGCGTGAGGATCAGTCGCGTCGCGGAGACGTCGAGTGAGAGTCGAAAGAGTGTCGCGATCAGCAACGCGGGCGCGAACGCCGCAAATTCGAGCGGTTCGCCAATCGTGATTGCGAGCAAGAGCACGATACCCGACCCGACGATATTGATTGCAAGTAAACAATCGAGCACGACGGGGGGTAAGGGCACGACGAGGAAGCCGACGATCGAAAGCACGATGCCCGCGAAAACGTACGTAATCGCTTTCGTATTCATGCGCGTACGGGCTCTCGGGCGAGCATCGCGACGATCGCTGCGACGGCCGCGTAGGCATCGGGTGGAATGGGTGCGCCGACATCGGTCGATGCGAGCAGCGCACGCGCGAGCGGCACGTTTTCGACGATCGGCACGCCGAGCTCGCGCGCACGACGTTTGATTTCTCGCGCGCCCGCGTCGATCGCGCGCACGAGCACGCGCGGGACGGCAATCGCCGGCGGTCGATATTCGAGGGCGATCGCGACGTGCGTGGGATTGGTGATGACGAAGCTTGCATTTTTGACGTTTGCGATCGAGCCGCGAACGAGCGCGCGGTGGGCTTGTCGCCTTCGTCCGCGCACGAGTGGGTCGCCGTCGTTCTGTTTGCTATCGCGTCTGAGTTCGTCGAAACTCATCTTGAGTCGCTTGCGCCATTTGGCGCGCTCCAAAAAAATATCGACGACGGCGAATGCGGCCGCGACGAGCAGCGCCCCTACGAGCACCGCACGGATCGCCCGGACGACAATTGCGCCGAGTTGCGCGGGCGGCGCCCCACCCGCGACCGCCGCAAACGTATCGCGCGCGGCGGGCACGACCGCACATGCGACGGCGGCCGAAACGACGAACGCTTTCGCGCCACCGATCGCGGCATCGCGTGAGAACATGCGTTTGAGGCCTTCGAACGGATTGAGTTTTTCGAATTTCGGCGCGGGAAACTTTACCGTGATCGTGCGGGCTTGCGCGTACGTGGCCGCCACCGCGCCGACGAGCGCGCAAGCGATCACGGCGAGTGCGACGAGTCCGAAGACGGCGTACGGCCCGGGATCGATCGCGCGTCCCGAAGCCGCTTGCGCGAGTGCCGTGCGCGCCGCACCGGCCGCAAGATCGAGGACGAGGAAGAGCCCGAGCGACGCACATGCGAGCGACGCGACGGCGTTGACGTCGGCCGAACGCGGAATGTCGCCATCGCGGCGCGCCTTCGCGCTGCGCGCGTGCGTCGGATCGAACGGCTTTTCTTCTGCCATCGCGCTACTTTCTGACGCGCAACATCGAGAGATCCATCCAGGGTGACGCCGCCGCATGGAGTGCGAGTGGGAGCGCCGCGACCGTTGCGACGAGCACACAAGCAAAGACGATTGGAAACGAGAGCGTGAAGGTCGAGAATCTTGGCACGAGCCGCGCGACGATGGCGAGCGCGATTTGCGCGACGAGCGCGATTGCGATCGCCGGCCCCGCGACGAAGAACGCCGCGCGCAAGAGCGTCTGCGGGAGCGCGACGGTAAAGATTTGGATGTCGTGCGACGCCGCAAGCGCTCCCGGCGGCAACGTCGCGAAGGCATCGGCGAATCCGACCAGAGCGATTCCGTATCCGCCGAGCACGAAAAAGCCCGCCGTGAATGCAAGCGACCAGAGGCGACCGAAGCCCGCTCCCGCCGCGACGCCGGCGCTCGGAACGCTCGAACGAATACCGACGTAATCGTCGAGCGCGCGGCCGCCGGAGAATGCACCGTCGTAGAGCATCGATGCCGCGATGCCGATCGCCGCACCGATCAACGTTTCAGTCACGAGTGCGAACGCGAAGCCACCCGGGCCGGTGCGCGCGGTCGATGCGTACGCTCGATCGAGCGCGAGCGAAAGCGCGAAAGCAAAACCCGCACGTATGGGCGGCGGCACGCTCGGATGCGAGAAGCCCGGGGCACGAAATGCAAAGCCCGCACATCGCGCGAGGATCAAGAGCTCGCCGTCGTTCACGCGCGTTACCCCGCGCGCACGATCGTCGGTAGCATGCGAATCGCATCGGTAAAGAGATTGCCGCAGAGATGCATCGCGAACGCTCCGAATACCGCGACCATCGCGCCGACCGCGAGCATTTTGGGCAAGAGCGTCAGCGTCTGTTCTTGCACTTGCGTTGCGGCTTGCACGACCGCGACGAGCGTCCCGATCGCCGTCGCGACGACGAGCACGGGGAGACAGAGTATCGCCGCGACGACGAGAGACTCACGAACGATACCGGCGAGCGCATCCATACCAACACGCTACCGCCGCGATGTTACCGCGCGGTGACGCCTGCATTTCGCGCGAGCGTCGTCGCCTCATACGCAAGGGCCGCTTCGCGTATCGCATCGGTCGCCACGAGCGCCGAGACGACCGCACGCGTCGCCGTCGAGCGATTGAGCGTGTAGAAATGCAGTCCCGGTGCGCCTTTCGCGAGGAGATCGCGACACTGCAGCGCCGTATAGGCGACGCCGAGTTCGGCAACGGCTTCGGGCTCGTCGTGGCGCGCTTCGAGTTCGGCGAGAAGACGCTGCGGCATCTTGCCGCCATTCATCGCAAGCATCGTCGCGACGCCCTTGTAGCTCGTGATCGGCATGATGCCCGGCACGATCGGCACGTCGATTCCCGCAGCTCGCGCACGATCGACGTACGCGAAATATGCGGTGTTTTCGAAGAAAAATTGCGTCGTGAGAAACGTCGCGCCGGCAGCGACTTTGGCGGCTGCCACGCGAATGTCGTCATCGGCATCCAAGGCATCGGGATGCACCTCGGGATACGCACCCGCACCGATGCAGAGGTTGAATTCGTCGCGAAGCATTTCGATGAGCTCGCTCGCGTAGCGAAATCCACCGGTCGACTGCACGAAGTGTGTTTCGCCCTTGGGCGGATCCCCGCGCAACGCCATGATATTTTCGACGCCCGCGAGCGTGAGTTCGCGGACGATCTCGCGCATTTCGCTACGCGAACTTCCGACGCACGTGAGATGCGCCATGGGTTCGATCTCGAGCTCTCCCTTGATTCGTTTCACGACTTCGAGCGTCCGCACGCGACTGGAGCCGCCCGCCCCGTACGTTACCGAAACGAATCCCGGATTGAGGATACGAAGTGACTTGATCGTCCGCATGAGGTTCTCGACACCCTCGTCCGTTTTCGGCGGGAAGAATTCAAACGAAATGCTCGGCCGACGCCGCTGCAGATACTCAGCGATGAACATGTCGTCGTATTTTCGGCGCTGTCGAGCGAATTCGCTTTTCTGAAACGATCAACGAAAGCTCGAGACGACGCCCCCGCAGACGAGCGCCCAGCCATCGACCATCACGAAGAGCAGCAATTTACACGGGAGCGAGACGATCGGCGGGCTGAGCATGAACATCCCCAAGCCCATCAGGATCGAGGCGACCGCGAGATCGATTGCGACAAAAGGCAGATAAAGCGCGAATCCGATCGCGAAGGCACTTCGTAATTCGCCCACGACGAACGCCGCAAGCAAGACTTCCGGAGGCTCTTTATCACTCGCCGTGGTCGAGACGTGCGCGATCCGGGCGAAGAGTGCGAGATCCTTGGCATGGGTTTGACGCATCATGAATCCACGCAGCGGCGCGAAGGCGCGATCGAGCATCGCGCCCTGCGTGATCTTCCCGTGGGCGTACGGATCGAGCGCGTCATGCGAGACGCGTTGCAACGTCGGCGTCATGATGACGAACGTCAGCACGAGCGCGAGCCCCGTTAGCACGGTATTGGGCGGTAACGACGATGCACCGATGGCCGAGCGCACGAGTGAGAGCACGACGACGATCCGTACGAACGATGTCGTCATCACGAGCATAAACGGTGCGAGCGCGATGAGCGTGAGCCCCGCGAGAACGTCGAGCGGGAGCCCCGCCTTCCCGCCGTGTCCCGCGATCGCGACGAGCGAATCCACGTTATGCCCGCACGGATTTACGCGCGACGACTTCGGTGACGCGAATGCCGAAGCGGTCGTCGACGGCGACGACCTCGCCGCGGGCGACGAGACGATTGTTGACGAGTACGTCGACGGGTCCGCCCGCGAGGCGATCGAGTTCGACGATCGAGCCCTTGCCGAGTTTGAGGACGTCGCTCACACGCATCGTGCAGCGTCCCAGTTCCGCGCTGACCGCGAGCGAGACGTTCATGAGAAGGTCGAGATTCCGGCTATCGTCGATCATGCTGCTCCTCGGATGGCCGACGGTGCGGCCGCATAGGTGCTATCGAAGCTGATGGCATTGCGGCCGTCGACCACGCCACACGCACCGCGTGCGAAGGTAACGTCGCCAAAGTAAAGCATGCCGGGCGCGCCGAGCGGTGTGTCGAGCACGATCGTCGCGCCGACTGCAAGCCGCGAAAATGCGGGAACGCCGAGCGCACCAACGCCGAGACTCACGGTGCCTTCGAGCTCGACGTCTGCGAGATCGTCGAGCGTGATGCGCTCGGCAACATCTTCGGGTGGATCGCGCGCGAGCGCGAAGCCGATCGCGAGCCGCGCGAGGCCCGTGGTCCGCACCTCGAAATACGTGACGAGATCGCACGCCGCGCGATCGGCGCTCTCGCGCGTCGTCGGGCCGAGCGTGCCGCAGAGCGTATTGCAGAGCGGAACGAGTGCGGCGATGACGCGTTCGAGCGTCGCGCGTTCGATCTCCGAGAGCGCGTCGCGATCCGAGCGTTCGCTCTCATCGAACGCGAGCGCCACGACACGCCTGGCGTCGGCGGGCCGCACGATGACGAAGCCATCGCAGATACGTCCGCGCACGCGCAAGATCGTCGCGCCATCGAGCAAGACACGCCGCTCGGTACGTCCGGGAATCGAGGGCTCGATGAGATCGACGTCGATCTCGAGTGCGAGCAGACGCGAGAGCGTTTCGCGCACGCCGTTCGCAACGAGACACGCAGCCGAGAGTGGCAACGTCGACCGCGGAACGAACGCGGGCCGCCGGATGGCACGGCCGTCGCCGAGCAGTTGTGGCGCGACGAAGGTTAAGCTCGAAATCATTTGACGAGATCCATCGCCGTCTTCTCGGTTCCACCACGGACGTGGTGTGCCGCGCGGAGCGCCTCGAACGAGACGTAGGCTTCGCGCATCTTCTCCAAGCTCGCGATGATATCGACGCGACCGAGATCGCGCGATCGCGTCGCGAGCTTCTCGAACCCGCCGTCGCCCGGCACCCCAAACTCCGGCCGCACGCCTGCGGGTGGCGCGACGTGATGCGCGTCGATTCGCGTGGGTTGCGTGCCGGCCGGAAAGCGAGCGAGGGCGATGCGCCCGACCGCCACGTTTTCGGCACGACGTTCGCCCGAGCGCGGATCGATCGTCGTCCGCGCATACGCGAAGGTGCCATCTGCTTCGATACGAGCATTTGCGACGCGACCTTGCGCGGAGTCGTACGGATCGACCCGCAAGGGAACGAGTTTCGAGCGGTCGCCGACACCGAACCCGAGTACGGCACCGCCATCGCGCGCGCGCAGTTCGCCATCGACGATCGTGAGGGCACCGTCGCGTGCGTAGGCGAGGCCGCCATCTGCATGTGGGGTGACGACGAACGCGCCGTCGGGGATCGCAACGCCGAGCGGATCGAAGGTCGGAACGACGGTTCCTTTGCGTGCGATGTCGCTGGCTTCGGGAATAAATCCCGGATCGTAGGCATGCATGACGTCGCGTTCGCGCGCGGCGATTCGAGCGAGGCCGGCATTCGTCGCGGGATCGATCACGCGCGCACCGGAGCCGTCGTCGTTTCGACGCACGAGCGTATCGATTCGCCGCGCACGCGCAGATGGAGATCGGCGGCAGCGAGCGCGCGGCGCACGGTGTGCGCGATCTCGGGTCGACAAATGGCGACCACGTGGAGCGTCGCGCCGTCGCGGCGCAAGACCAGCTGCACGCGCTCGTTTCCAACCGCAAGCGTGAGCGTCGACGCGAACGGCGGATAGCTCCGGGCGCGCGCGAACGACGCGCGGGCGGCAGCGGCAACGCGAGCATCGAGCGTACGCCGTGTCGCGATCTCCGCGCCGACGCCGCTCGCTTCGCGCGACGTCGCGAACGTACGCGGCGATACCTCGGCATTACTCGCACGCGCGGGCGGTGCGCTCGCTTTCGGCGACGCGCCGATCGCGTTCGTAGCGACACCGCGGCGCTCGCTCGCATTCGCAGCGATGGGACCGTCGGAGGCGATATGCAGCGCGGAAAACCACGCCTGCGAAAGCGAGCGGCGATCGATGTAGGGTAGACGCGTCGCGATGACGCTGAGCGGGTTCGATGCGGTCTTCTCAGTCACGGTTTCCTCCCGGCGATTTCCTCAATCCTAGAGGCTCGACGCGTCGGAGGGATGGCCGAATTGTTACCGTCCTATTTGCGCGACCGCCCATCGTCGAAGGCGTCGCTGCGTTCGAGATACATTGCCGCATCCGCGAGATCGAACGTTACGTTGAAGTTCTTGAGCACACCGAGACCGACGTTACCGGCATCGAAGCGATCGGCGAAGGCACCACGCGTCGCTTGCATGACGTCGGTATCGACGTTGAAGAGCGAGGCCGAGCCGGTTTCGAATCGATCGAGCGTCGTGCGATACGAGACGGTCGCGCCACCGATACCGTAGCTATGCCGAATACGCTGCGTGTAGGGGACGATGCCCGGATGCCGATCGACGAAAGGCTTATACAGCAACACTTCACCCGCATTGCCCGTATCGACGATGAACGGAGCTTCGGTCGTCGCGTTGAGACGAAAGCGCGCTTCGGGAAAGGCGCGGTCGAGTTCGAGCGGCACGCGCTCACCGACCGGCGTGAGTGTGCCTGGTGGACCGAACGTCATCGTCTTTTTCGCGAGATTTAGGCGCACGGTTGCCGATGCAAAAAACGGATAGCCGAGAATACCGTCGATGCGAAACGCGCCCGCCGTCGATGCCCCAAGATCCATCGTCGTCGCCACGATATCCGAGAGCCGCCCCTCGCCCACGCGAAATTCGTGAACGCGCGTGAGTTGTAAGCCGCCGGTACGCGATGCGCCGCTGGCTTCGAGCGATCCCAATGATTCGAGTTTGAGTTCGTTTGCGACGTGTTTGTCGATAAGAATATGTTGCGCGCCCGTATCGAGCAGAAACGTGTACGTGTGACCCGCAATCGTGACCGGAGCGTAGGCATGGCCTCCGTGCACCTCGATCGTCAAGGTTTGCGGCGCATCCATTTCGATGCGTCGTGGAACGATCGGTGCGAAGATCGTCGCATCGATCGCGCTCGCGACATCCACGCTCTGCGTAACGTGCACGAGATCGTACGCGCGGTCGCCATTGGAGCTGACGGTCCGAAATGGAAAGCGATGTCCCCCCACGGTGCGCCAATCCGAAAAATCGATCGTCGTCCGCCCGTCGTCGTCATCGTAACCGACCCGATCGGGGAGGCCGGAAACCGCATCGAGGTAGATCGTCTCCGTCTCGCCGCCCGGTGCCTTGACATCGAGGGCGTACGTGGCGATTCCGCCCACGAGCGTGCGACCGCGCGAGATGCAACGCTCCGGCGCTTTCGCAAAATCGGTGGAATCGATGAATCGCTGCGTGCGCTCGCGGCGCGCGAGGATTCCCGTAAATTCGCGCACGTCGCCATCGGCATCTGCATACCAAATTCGGTCACGTATACGCAGCAATCGCTCCGAACGCGGTCCCAGATTTTGTTCTGTTCGCTCGGATTCATCCGCAATCCACGTGTGGAACACGCCGGTCAATCCCGCACCCGCAACCGTGCCCGTCGACGTCGCGCGTGCCACTTTGGGAACACCGTTATCGGAGATCGCACGCGTGTATCGCGAGAGGAGAATCGCCACATCGGGGACATCGCTGACGATCGCGACCGACGGCCTCGGGAGTAAGAGAATGAGGCCGAGGGCAACCCCCGCAAGCGCGCGGCCGGTCGACCGTTGCCGAAGACGCGCGTAGACGAGGGGGTTATTATGCGGCATCGGCACAGGCGCCGTACATTCTGCGTCGCAACGCTCGGTCCCGCGAGGGCGCTAGCGGCCGGTGCCGCGATACGTTTCCATCACCCGTCTCACATACGCTTGGGTCTCGGCAAACGGTGGGATGCCGCCGTATTTTTCGACGGCACCCGGCCCGGCATTATAGGCGGCGACCGCGAGCGGCACGTCGCCGTGGAAACGATCGAGTAACGCTCGCAAATACCGCGATCCGCCGCGCATGTTTTGCGTCGGATCGTAGCGATCGCTCACGCCGAGATCGCGTGCGGTTTCGGGCATAAGTTGCATCAACCCGGCCGCACCGGTCGCCGACGTCGCACGGGGATCGAAGTTCGATTCGTGCTTCGTCACCGCGGCCACGAGACGCGGATCGACGCCTGCTTCCGCCGCGCTCTCTCGCACCAATCGCGACGATTCACGAGCGACGAGCGCACCGAACGCCGCAGCATCTTGCGGCCGTTCTCGGGCATCTGAAGACGAGACTGCGAGATCGGATGGCGCGAAAGCCGGCGGATCGATCGCATCGATGCGCGCGCAGACGGCCGCAAGATCGGCTGCGATCATGTGGCACGTTCCGCCACGAGCCCGGCGACAGAGTATAATGCCGCGAGTGTTTCGGATTCGCGAACCGATTCACGATGACGCAAAAATAGACCGATCGCAGCCTCTGCACGTACGGCTGCCTCGAGTGCGGAGTCATCGAGATTTGCGAGCCCGACCGCGCGTGCGTCGGCGGTTTGCGCGAGCAGCGCGAGAGCGCCACGAACGGCGCGCGCCGCGCGGTTATGATCGGGCACGACCACGTCGAGCATCGTTCGACTCGTACTTGCGAGAATATCGATTGCGGGAAAGTGTCCGGCGTTCGCGAGCGCGCTCGAGAGCACGATATGTCCGTCGAGCAACGAACGTGCGGCATCGGAAAGCGGTTCGCGGTCGTCCGCGCCATCGGAGAGCACGGTTGCGAGCAACGTGATCGATCCTCGGGACGCGTTTCCCGCACATTCCAGATACCGGGCGAGCTCGGCCCAGACCATCGGCGAATAGCCGCCACGACCGACGGGTTCGCCGAGCGCGACGCGTTGCTCGCGAAGCGCAGCTGTGTATCGCGCGAGCGAGTCGACGACGAGCACGACGTGCATGCCGCGATCGCAGAGCGCACGTGCCTGCGCCATCGCGACGTCGGCCGCGCGTACGCGTTCGGCCGCGCTCCGATCGCTCGTCGCGCAAATAATCGTCGTGCGCCGATCGACGCGTGAAAACCAGGCCTGAGCTTCGCGACCGCGTTCGCCGACGAGCGCCAGTACGACGGCATCGCCGCGCGCGCCCGCAACGATCGTTTCGAGCAACGTCGTCTTTCCCGCACCGGGCGCACCGAAAAATCCCACGCGCGCACCCCGACCGATCGTCAACAAGCCGTCGATCGCGCGAACACCCGTCCAGAATGGTTCGGTCACAGCGGTCCGCGTTGCCGGTGGCGGCGCCGCCGTGCGATCGACGCGTGTCGTTCCCGTACGCAGCGCCGGACCACCATCGAGCGGAATTCCACGAGCGTCGAGGACGCGTCCGAGTGCCGCGAACCCGAGCGGAACACAGAGCGCTTCCCTCGCGATCTCCACCCGATCGCCGACGGCGACACCCGCAAGCGATCCGTACGGCGCGATCGTAACGCGCGAGCGCTCGACCGCCGCGACTTCACCCGCGAGCAGCTCGCCGCGCGCGATACGAATGTAGACACCATCGCCGATACGCGCACCCGGAAGAGCGGCGATCGCGGTTTCGCCGAGCGTCCGTACGATCCAACCGACGCCACGCGCGATCATACCCGTACCGCCGCAGCGACGCGCGCGAGCGCATCTTCGAGACGAAAGGCGAAGCTCGAAACGAGGGCACCGTCGCGCACATCGACCACGAGATCACCCGCTTGGAGATCGTCGTCGACGCGCACGGGAACCGCGGCGTGGACGCGTTCGCGATCGACGCGTGCGACGGCGATACCGACCGGTTCGCTTGCGGCAAACGCGCCGAGGGCGCGTTCGACGAGCGCTCCGATTTCGGCGGGTGCTGCGGTGAGCTCGCGCGCGACCACGTCCCGCGCGAGCGACTCCAGCAATGCGATCGCCGCGAGCTCGAAAGCTTCACGCGCCGCGAGCCGCATGAGCGTGAGTTCGTGAACGATATCGGCATGTGCGAAATCGCGCACGTTGCGCACGACATGCGTCGATGGCGGTTCGGGCAGCGTCGTTTTCGGTACGGATTGCGTGCTCGGCGCGATCGCGCTCTCGACGACGCGGCCCGCGCGTACGAGCGTCGCGAGCGCGACGAACTTTTCAGCCACGACGCAAGACCGTTTCGTAATCGGGCACCACGGGTGCGGACGCGCGCGACATGCGACGCACGATCGCGGCGCGTTCGTCGGGCGGATACAATTCGAGCACCGCAGTCGCGGTCGCCGCGGGGAGCGCACTGATAATGGCGGCTGCCGTATGCGGCGGTTCATTTCGAAGCGCGCCGCGGACGTGCGATGGCGCGAAACCCGTGACCGCCTCCCGTGCGCGACCGATTGCCGCGCGCTCCGCAAAGGTCTCACAGATGCGAGCGACCGGCGCCGCACCGGTGCGTACACAAACGATCGCGACGATCGCGAGGACGAGCATTGGTGCGAACGCGGCGACGAGACCGACAATCGGCGCGAATGGCGTATGCGTCGATGCGACCGGCGCACGCGCAAATGCGATTTCTTCGACTGATAGCGAATCACCGCGCGACGAGACGAGGCCGAGCATACCGCGCGCCAGGGAGCGAATTTTCGCGAGATCGAGGTGCCGCGATTGGTCGACCGCAACGGCGACGGAGATGCGTTCGAGACGGCCGGCCGGCGTTTCGATCGTTTCGTCGTGCACTTCGCTTCCGCGATCGAGCGAGCTGTTCGATTTCGCATATTGCTTGCTCGCGCTCTTGTAGTGTTCGTCGACTGTCGTCGTGCCGATCGCGCGACTCCCGATCGGCTTGCGCACGATATCGTGGAGCGCACGCGCGCGCGGATCGTAATTGACGTGGACGCGCACGATCGTCACCCCCGCCCCGAGCGCGAGATCGAGTGCCGATTGCAACGAGCCCTCGAGCACGTGCGCTTCGCCGACCGGCGACCGCGCGTCGTCGCCGAGCGCGAGACCACGATCGTCGAGGATCGCGACGCGCTTTGGGTCGAGCCCCGGGACGGCAGCCGCGACGTACTGTCGCACGCCATCGATCGCTTCACGCGATGGTGTTGCGCCGGGTTTGAGTGAGAGTCGCACGGATGCCGTCGCTTCGTGGCGCGCTTCATCGGCGAAGGCACCCTCGCGAGCCGGCGCGATGATGACTCGCGCATCGGCAATATCGGCGATATCGCGTAAACCCGCCGCGATGTCGCCCGCGAGACCGTCGCGTTGCTGCGCATCGAGCACCGATTGCGGCGTGAGCGGACCCGCTTTTGCGAGCGCTTCGACCGACGATGCGAGATGCGCGTGCGGCACGCCCGCAAGCGAAAGCCGCATCAAGAGACCGTTGCGAAGCGCGGCATCGACGCGCACGTTATCGGTCCCGGGAACGAACGGCGTATTCCACTCCGCAAGTCGCTCGACGACTTCAACGACCTGTTCGGAACGCAGCGGCGTTGCGAAGAGTACGACGCGCGTATCGCGTTGCGCGATACCCCCTAACACCACGAGCACCATGACGATTGCGAGACCGGCAATCGCAAAACTGCGACCGCGCGCATCGAGGACGTTCCATCGGACGAGCATGGCTTGCACGCCTTACACCTGCATCCCAAGAATCGTCTGCAGCGATTGCGCGACGTGCGTCGTCGTAGCCGATGCGATCGAGAGCGCGACGTCGGCTTGCGCGCGTTCGAGCGTCATCTCTTGCAGGCCGCCACGACCGCTTACGAAGGCATGCTCCGCACGATCGGCATGCGCGAGTGCGTCGCTCGCGGCGCCGAACGCTTTTGAAACGGCTCCGGCGAAATCGAGCGACGCCGACACGGGCGCGGGCGAAGCCGAGGTCGGCTTCGTCGCGCCGAGCGGGAGGTCGAGTCCGAAAAGTGGGGTGACGGTCACGACAGGCGACCCATATCGATGGTGCGCTCGGCGAGCCGCTTTCCGAGATCGAAGACCGATGCGTTCGCCTCGTATGCGCGCTGCGCGTCGAGCACGGCGACCATCTCCGTGACGGCATCGACTTCAACGCCGTGCTGCGGCATCGACCCGAGGTAGCGGATCGGTAACGATGCCGCATCGCTCTCCCCGTCGCCCGCGAGATCGGGATCTCCGACGTCGTCTCCCGGTTCGGTTTCGCTCGCATCGGCGCCGGGTGCGGCGCCGACCGCATAGCGTGGGACGAGCCGTTCGAAGGCGTGGCCGTCGCTCGTCGCTTCGGCGGCGGCGACGTTGCGTGCCGCAAGGTCGAGCGCCGAACGCTGGGCGTCCATGCCCGCCGAGGCGGAGCGCAGGATATCGAACTCGTTCATTTGGCGATATTCTTGAGCTCTTGCAAACGCGCGTGCATCGCGGCGAGCAGCGCATCGCTGAAGATCGCCGCTTTCGCAGCCGCCGCCATCGATCCACCGGCAGATCCGGGCAGCGTGTTGGCGGCGGCGGTGCGGGCGAAGCCCGTGAGGCGCTCGCGCGCATCGAGCGCGGCGCGGGCGAGATCGGTCGGTATCGGCTCCATGTCCGAGATCATGCGCGCTCGACGTGTCCGGCTTGCGACGGATTCATGACGGCGCGGCTGCGGTTAACCTTTTGAAGAATTTCGGCCGAAGCGGATAGTGATACACGATGCTTTACTCACCACGTCTTTTCACGAACGCGGCCGCACGCGCGATCCGCGGCCGACCGCCCACACCGTGATTGCGCCGCACGAGCCTTCCCCCGACGAGCGCGACATCGGCGACGCCCTCGCGACGTTACGCGCGCTTCCGGATCTTCGCTCCGACGTTCGCGCGAGCGCCGCCCTCGACGAACTCGCCCGTCACCTCGATCCCGTCGCGCGCGAGAAGGGTCGCCGTCTCGCTCGAGCGGCACACCTCGTCGACGCCTCACTCGATCTCGACGCGGTCCTCGGGCACGCGCTCGATCTCGCCGTCGAGGTCATGAATGCCGAGCACGGGTTCCTCGTTTTGCGCGAGGGGCATGTCGTCGCCGCGCCCCACAACGTCAACGCGCGAGCGAACACGCAACGGCCACCGCAGGCCCTCGTCGATCACGTCCTCGGCACGGGCGAAGCGATCTTCATCTCAGATGCACACACCGATCCTCACTGGCGCGAGCTGCCGAGCGTTGTTGCATTGAACCTCTGCTCGCTCGCGTGCGTTCCGCTTCGGATTCGCGAGCACACGATCGGCGTCGTGTACCTCGACTCGTCTTCACGCTTAAATCTCTTTCATCGAAGCGACCGCGAGATGCTCGAATCGTTCGCCTACAATGCCGCCCTCGCGATCGAGAACGCACGGCTCTTCGAAGACGAACGCGATCGCGTCGGGCGGATCTTCGCGCTCCAACAATTCCAAACGCGTATTCTCGAAGCGATCGCCAACGGCGTCATCACGCTCTCCCCGCACCGCGAAATCACGACATTCAATCGCGCTGCCGAAATCACGTTCGGGATCGCGGGCGAGACGATGAATGGCAAGGGCGCTTTCGCGCTCGCCGCCGTCATCCCCGAATTCCCCGAGTTACTCGAAACGTTTTTCGAGAGTGGCGCGGTAGCGTTGCGAGCCGAAGTCGATGCGACGCGTCACGATGGGACGCCACTCGTGCTCGAGATGCGACTCTCGCCGCTCGAGAGTCCCGAAGGCAAGGGTGTCGCGATGATCGTCACCGACGTGACCAAACAGCGCGGCCTCGAAATCGCACATGAGGTACAAGCCGAAAAGGCGACGCGCGTCGAGGCGTCCTTCTCGCGCTATCTCGCGCCGCACATCGTCAAGTCCTTAATGAACGATCCGGCTTCGATCAAACTCGGCGGCGAACGTAGTCGCGCGACCATGTTCTTCGCCGATATCCGCGGCTTCACGTCGCTCGCGGCGCGTCTACCTGCCGAACGCGTCGTGGAAATCCTCAACACCTACTTCGACGAAGCGGTAAAGATCGTCTTCGCGCACGACGGGATGCTCGATAAGTTTTACGGCGACGGCCTGATGGCGGTCTTCGGCCCACCGCGCGTGCGTGGCGATGACGCATCGCGCGCCGTCGCCGCGGCAATCGCTCTGCACGACGTCGTCACGCGCCTGCGCGTACGATTGAATTACGCACTTGCGATCAGCATCGGGCTCGCGACGGGCGACGTCGTCGCGGGACACTTCGGGAGCGCGCAACGTATGGACTATACCGTGATCGGCGACGCGGTCAATCTCGCGAGTGGCCTTCAGAGTGCCGCACCCGCAGGCGCAATTTATTGCGACGATGCGACGTTCGCAGCGGCCGGCGTCATCACCCGACCCAGCCATCGATTAGCGGCGCGGATCAAAGGGCGCGAGGACCTCGTAACGACCTACGCGATCTTCCCAGACGAATCGACCACGCCGATCTAAAAGGCCCGGACTCGACGATCGCGTAGACGACGATTCATGCGTTCCCCCACCCGCGGTTCATCCGCGCTCCTCATCGTTGTCGCGGTCGTGGCAGCCGTGTCTCTCGCTCGCGCGGCGACGGTCGAGTATGCGACGCACGTCTTCCACACTGGCTACGGGGGCGTCGGCAAATGGGACTACCTCGCTTTCGACGACGTCCGACACCGGCTCTTCGTCTCGCGCGGCAGCCACGTTCCCGTCTTCGACACGACGCTCGAGACGACGGTCGGCGATATCCCGGAAACCTCCGGCGTTCACGGAATCGCGATCGCGCAAGACCTCGGGCTCGGCTTTACGAGTAACGGTCGCGACAATAGCGTCACGGTCTTCGATCTCGCGACGCTGAAGACGAAAACGAAGATCGTGATTCCAGGCCAAGTCCCGGATGCGATCATGTACGAGCCGACGACCAAGCACGTCTTCACGTTCAATGGCCGAAGCAACGACGCAACCGTCATCGACGCGCGAACCAACACGGTCGTCGCAACGATCCCCCTACCCGGTCGCCCGGAGTTCGCAGTCCACGACGGGATGGGAACGATTTACGACAATATCGCGGACAAAAACGAAATCGTCGCGATCGATGCGAAGACGAACGCGATTACGAAAACGTGGCCGCTCGCGACGTGCGACGAACCGTCGGGCCTCGCGATCGACATCGCGCATCACCGCCTCTTCGCCGGTTGCAGCAACAAAGTGATGACGATCGTCAACGCGCAGACGGGTGCGGTCGTCACGACGATTCCGATCGGCGATGGCAGCGATGCCGTCGCGTTCGACGCGGGCACGCAGCTCGCGTTCAGTTCCAACGGCGACGACGGCACGGTCACGGTCGCTCGCGAAAAAACGCCCGACACCTACGCGGTGATTCAGACGGTCGCGACACAACCGCTCGCGCGAACGATGGCGCTCGATCCAACCGCACATTCGCTCTGGCTCGACACGGCAACGTTTCAGGACGTGCCCGATCCCAAACCCCATCGCGTGATGATCGAGGGAAGCTTCGCGCTCTTGAAAGTCTTCCCGAAGGACCTCGAACAAAAACGTTAGCGTAGGCAACAAAAAAAGAGTCCCGCGAACTTCGCGGGACTCTTTCCATTCGGGTGAGGCCGGGATCTAGCGCTTCGAGAACTGGAAGCGTTTGCGAGCGCGCTTGCGACCGTACTTCTTCGATTCTTTTTCGCGGGGGTCGCGCGTGAGGAGACCGCCCTGGCGGAGCGTGCCGCGCAACGATTCATCCATCTCCAAGAGCGCTCGCGCGATGCCGTGACGCACCGCTCCGGCTTGACCGGCGACGCCGCCGCCTTCGGCCTTGACGCTCACGTCGAAGCGCGACGTCGTCGACGTCAATTCGAGCGCCTGACGCACGATCATGAGCAACGTCGGCCGCGGGAAGTACTCTTCGACGGGCCGCTTATTGATCGTGATAATGCCCTGGCCCATCGTGAGCTTGACGCGCGCGACGGCACGCTTGCGACGGCCGGTGCCGCCGAAATGTTCGGTATCCAATTTAGACGAGCTCCTTGGGTTGCTGGGCTTCGTGCTTATGGTCGCCGCCAACGTACACATTGAGGCGTCGGAGTTGCACGTCGCGCATACGGTTGGTCGGCAGCATGCCGCGAACGGCGCGCTCGATTAGGCGCTCGGGGTACTTCGCACGGACCTGCTCCGCCGTCTCGGTACGGAGGCCGCCCGGGAAACCGGAGTGCCGATGATAGACTTTTTGCGACCACTTGTTGCCGCCGAGTTCGATTTTGTCGACGTTGATCACGACGACGTGATCGCCGTTATCGATGTGTGGCGTCCAGGTGGGCTTCATCTTGCCGGAGAGTGCCTTTGCGATACGCACGGCGAGCACGCCGAGCCGCTGGCCGGTCGCATCGACCACATACCAGTCGTGCTGGGTCTCTGCCGTTTTCTGTTGATAGGTGCGCATGAACGGGCCTTCGGGTGAAGTGAGAAGCAAAAAAGAGGCCAAGGGCGGCCGGGGCAACCTGCGAATCTTACCGGAAGGGGACCAGTCGTGTCAATCGGCGTCAGAGTGAGGCGTTCGCGAGTTTGCCGAGACCGGCGCGATCGAGCACGACGAGCCCGCGGAGGCGCCCTCCGCGCACGAGGCCCCGCCGAGCGAACTCCGCGACCGTCGAGGAGCAGGTCTCGCGCGTCGTGCCCGCCAGGCGCGCGAGGTCTTCTTGCGAGAGCGGGACGTCGAGCTTGACACCCCCCGCCACCGGTTGCCCAAAATCGTCTGCCAACTCCAGAATGGAACCCGCGACTCGGCTCTCGACGCCACTTCGGCTGAGCTCTTCGAGCTTTTTTTGGAGCCGCATGATGCGCCGCGCGATCGAGGCCGCCATTTTGAGATTGAGGTCGGGTTCGAGCGTAGCACACCGTTGCCACGCCTCCGGCCCGAGGAGGAGGACGTGCCCTTCCGTGAGTGCTTCCGCACCCGTCTCGGCCGGACGTTCACCGAAGGCAGCCGATGAGGCGAGTACGTCGCCTCGCGCCGCGAGGCCGAGGGTGACGTCGCGCACGAACGCCGCATTGCGGAAAATCCGGAAGTACCCGCTTATGACGATCACGAGCGTCGGCCCGTCCAGAGGCACGACGCCACGCCGTGCGATCGCCTCGACGCGGCCTTCGGCTGAGAGGCGATCGATATCGTCGGAGCCTAAGCCCCGCGGAATTGGCCATTCGGTCACAAGGGAACCCCCGGCACGGGGGAAAGCAGAGCCCAATCCATGGTCGATCCCCAAAATCTTTTCGAACTCTCCGAAGGCGAAGTTGACGAGTTGCCATTCGGACTTATTTCCGTCGATCACGACGGAAATATCGAGCAGTATAACAATTACGAATCGCGTCTCGCGCGGTTGTCGAAGGAACGCGTCCTCGGACGGAACTTCTTCCGCGACGTCGCCCCATGCACCGCCGTGCAAGATTTTCAAGGTCGATTCGAGCGTTTCGTGCGCGAATCCGGCGACGGCGCTGAGAGCTTCGATTACGTCTTCGCGTTCGCGTTCGGTCGCCAACACGTGAACATCACGTTCTTACGCAGCACGAAAAACAAACAGATCAAAATCCTCGTCAACCGTTACGACGACTGAGAGACGTAAAGTCGGGATAGACGACTTCGACGAGCGCTAACCCCGCGGCGGGCGCGGTCGGCCCCGCCACACGCCGATCGCGGGCCGCGAGCATCGTCGCCACGTCGCCGGGTTCGCGCTTGCCCGCAGCGACGTCCAGCAGCGTCCCCGTCATGATGCGAACCATACGGTGTAAGAAGCCCTTGCCCGCGATGCGCAACACGAGCACGTCACAATCGCGCGAAGGGTCGCGCTCGGATTCGATCTCGAGCGTATCGATGGTTCGTACGGTTCCACCGCGATCGGGCAAGACGCCACAGAACGTGAGGAAATCGTGCTGTCCCAAGAGATGCGCCGCACCCGCACGCATGCGCTCCAGGTCGAGAGGGCGATATTCGTGGTGTGCGAAGCGCCGCAGCGCGGCGGATGGATCGCGTCGCGCGACGATCGTGTAACGATAGCGGCGCTGTAGTGCCGATAGCCGGGCGTTAAATCGCGCATCGACGCGCGCGCAATCGCGCGCCGTGATATCCGCGGGGAGCGTCGTGTTGAGTGCGATCGAAAGTTTATCGATCGGGAACGCATCGTGCGCCACGAACGAGATCACCTGACCGCTCGCGTGCACCCCCGCATCGGTGCGGCCCGCGACCGTCACCTTGATCTGCATCGCGAAAAGCTTCGAGAGCGCGATTTCGATCTCGCCACCGATGGTGCGCAGATTTGGCTGGAACTGGAATCCGCAGAAATCCGTGCCGTCGTATTCGACGACGACACGGTACGTCGCATCAGGCGTGGCGTCGTCTCCGTTACGAGTGCGCTACAAAAGACGATCGCGGCGCAACGACGAGCGTTCCACCGCGATGCGAGATTTTCCGGGCGACCCGGCTCCGAAGCTAGACGCCGGCCTTGTGGGCTACTTCACGCTTCTCGTCGAGATCGAGAAGATCGGCCCACGCGGTAACATCCGTGCGATCCGGGGCAACGGTGTTGCGGAGTTCGAGGAAGTACTTCTCGCCATCGCTACCCGGTGCGGGTGCGTATTGCAAGAAATTCGCGTTCCACTCGGCGATTTCAGACGCCGTCTTTTTCGCTGCGTGTTCGTGCGCGAACGTCTCGATCGCCGCATCGCCGTGACCGGCTGCTTCGAGGAATTTCTCGTGATCGATATCGAGGAAGGTGAAGACGGCGACGTCCATCGGGCAATTGTAGTGGTACTCGCCGATATTGCCGTGCGCTTTGGCTTTGGCTTTATCGGCCGTGCGCGCGACCATGACGACGCCCGCGATTTTCTCTTTGACGCTGCGCGGAAACGAGGTGGTCAGATCCATGAAGACTCCAATGAAAGTAGACGATGTAGCGCCCGTTCGACGCCGGAGCGGTCCCGATTGTGTCAGCCAGGCGGCTACGCGACCGGACGTTGCAACGGGAAGAGGATCACTTCGCGGATCGACTGATTGTCGGTGAGCAACATGACGATGCGATCGACGCCGATGCCGATCCCGGCCGTCGGCGGTAGTCCGTACTCGAGCGCCGCGACGAAATCCCAATCGGGCGGCGGCACTTCGTCGTCGCCTTTCTTGCGCTCGACGATCTGCGCTTCGAAGCGCGCGCGCTGGTCGTCGGGATCGTTGAGTTCGGTAAAGGCGTTGGAGAGTTCGAAGTTCGCCGCGAAGAGCTCGTAACGGTCGACGATATCGGGATCGCCCGCCTTGCGTTTGGCGAGCGGCGAGATCAACACGGGATAATCGTACACGAACGTCGGGTTCACGAGATTCGGTTCGATGACGCGTTCGAAGATTTTATCGAGTGCTTGTCCGTGGGTTTGGGACGGCGGAAGGCCCATATCGTGCAAGGTTCCTTGCGCGCCCGCGGGATCGAGCAACGTCGCGCGGTCGAGACCACCCCATTCTTTCATCGCATCGAAGTACGCGATGCGTCGGAACGGACGCGCGAACGAGATCTCGCGATCGCCGAAGGTGATCGTCTCCGTGCCGTGCACGCGCGCGACGAGATGCACGAAGAGTTCTTCGTTAAACGCCATCATCTCGTCGACTGACCAATACGCCGCGTAGAGTTCGAGCATCGTGAACTCGGGATTGTGCGTCGTATCGATGCCTTCGTTGCGAAAGATGCGACCGATCTCGTACACGCGCTCGAGCCCACCGATAACGAGTCGCTTGAGGTTCAGTTCCGTAGCGATTCGAAGATCGAGGTTGAGATCGAGCGCGTTGTGATGGGTTCTAAACGGCCGTGCGGCCGCACCCCCGGCCACGTGCAACATCGTGGGCGTCTCGCATTCGATGAAGCCGCGATCGTCGCAGAATCGACGCATCTCCGAAACGATCTTCGACCGCGTGATGAAGATCGAGCGGACGTGCTCGTTCATGATGAGATCGACGTAACGCTGACGGTACCGCTTCTCGACGTCTTGGAGGCCGTGATGCTTATCGGGTAACGGCACGAGCGCTTTGGAAAGCACGGCGAACGAATCGACGCGTAGCGTCAGCTCGCCCGATTTCGTACGAAAGATCGTTCCACTCGCGCCGATGATATCGCCGAGATCGACCTGATCGAATTGCGCGAAAGCATCTTCACCAACGACGTCGGCACGCACGTAGAGTTGGAGCTTGCCACTACGATCCCAGAGATCGGCGAAAAAGACTTTCTTGCCCTGTTTACGCAACGCCAGAAGACGCCCCGCGAGCGCGTGATGCGCGGTCGGCGTTTCGGCGTCGGGAGCGAGTGTCGCATAGAGCGCGGCGATCTCGCTTGCATGCGCGTCGACGTCGTAACGCGTCTGCGCGAAGGGGTCGGAGCCGAGATCGCGCAGCGTCGCGAGGTTCGTGCGCCGCTGCGCCTTGAGCGCGCGTTCCGCGCCACCTTCATCGGAGGGTTCCATGAGCGCCTCGCGTTCGCGCGATGGTTCCTAAGACGCCTTTTTCGCTGCAGCTTTCTTTTTCGTCGAACCGATCGATTCAATTTTATACGATGCGATGCCGCGCGGCGTGGTAACGGCGACGGTCTCGCCCTTCTTCTTGCCCATGAGTGAGAGGCCGAGCGGCGACTCGTTCGAGAGGCGCGCATTGGTCGGATCGGCCTCGGTCGAGCCAACGATCGTAAACTCATGCGAGCTACCGGTTTTAAGGTCTTTCACCTTGACCGACGCGCCGAGATGGACTTCGCTCTGGTCGTAATCCGACGCATCGATGATCCGCGCGTTGCGGATCGTCGCTTCGACTTTAAGGATGCGACCCTCGACGAAAGCCTGCTCCTGTTTGGCGTCTTCGTATTCGGCATTTTCGGAGATATCGCCGAACTCTTTGGCTTGCCGAATGCGCTCGTTGACGTCGCGACGATGGACGGTCTTGAGTTCGTCGAGCTCTTCCTCGAGCTTCGTCAGCCCCTCAGCGGTGAGCACCAGCTCTTTGTCGTTCACGAATAACTCCTGGGACGGCGTCCCGCGGATCGGCAAGCTCGTACGAAAAGAACGCGGGGTACCCGCGCCGAGGCGAGAAGTTCGTGGCTCGCGGCTATCTCGCCCTGCTTCTCGCGACTAAGCGCCGCTACGATCTGCGAACCAACCACTCGGTTCTACCGCGAGATTCACGTTGATTTGCTTGACCTCGGTGTAGGCGTCGTAGCCGTACGTGCCGAGTTCGCGGCCGATCCCCGACTGCTTGTAGCCGCCCCACGGCGCCTCGTTATACGTCGGATGATACGCATTAATCCACGTGATTCCGGCGCGTAATTTGCGTACGACGCGATGCGCGCGCGCACCATCGGTCGTGAAGACGGCGCCCGCGAGGCCGTAGACGGTGTCGTTAGCCATCGCGATGGCTTCGGCTTCATCTTGGAACGACTGGACGACGAGGACGGGGCCGAAGATCTCTTCGCGCACGATCCGCATCTCGGGCGTCACGTTCGTGAAAATCGTCGGCGCGATGTAGAATCCGCTCTCCGGCGCACGATCGTTCGCGAGCCGCGTGCCACCGCACGCGAGCGTCGCGCCCTCGGCTTTGCCGATCGCGATGTACGCTTCGACGCGATCGCGTTGCTGAGCGCTCACGAGTGGGCCCATCTCGACGCCCTCACCGAAGCCATCCCCGACGACGATCTCGTTCGCACGGCGAATCAGTTCGGTCGTGAATTTTTTGGCGATCGTTGCTTGCACGAGTAATCGCGAACCAGCCGAACAGACTTGGCCCGCATTTGCGAAAATCCCGAATAGCGCGTAATCGATCGCGGTCGCGAAATCCGCATCGGCGAAGACGATGTTCGGCGATTTTCCGCCGAGTTCGAGCGAGATTTTCTTGACGTTGCACGCAGCCGCCCGCATGATCGTCTGCCCCGTCGGCACGCTCCCCGTGAACGCGATCTTATCGACGTCCATGCTCTCGGCGAGTGCCGCGCCGACGACGGGACCCGCACCCGGTAAGACCGAGAGCACGCCCGCCGGCATACCGAGTTCGTGCGCGATCTTCGCAAGCCAGAGCGCCGAAAGCGGCGTGTACTCCGAGGGCTTGAGAATGCAGACATTCCCCGCCGCAAGCGCCGGAGCGAGCTTCCACACCGACATGAGGAGCGGATAGTTCCACGGCACGATCTGGCCGCAGACGCCGATCGGTTCGCGCACCGTGAACGTTTGCGACGGTGCGGGCACATCGAAGCTCTGACCGTGCGGCTTCGTTGCGAGGCCCGCGTAATAGCGGAAACAGTTCGCCGCATCGGCCACGTCGTACGCGGCTTCACGCAACGGTTTCCCACAACCCAACGTCTCGAGGCGCGCGAAGTCATCGGCATTGGCATCGACTGCGTCGGCAAGCGCGTTCAAGAATTTCGCGCGATCGAGCGCGGGCGTCTGCGGCCAGGGGCCATCGTCGAATGCGGCGCGCGCGAGGGCGATCGCTCGCGACGCATCGAGTGCGGTCGCTTCGGCAACGTGCGCGATCGTTTCGCCCGTCGCCGGATCGACACACGCGCGCGTGCCGCCGTCGCTCGCCGCGACGAACCGGCCGCCCAGAAAGAGCAGCGCGGTCCCCGCGGGATCGGTCTCGAGGCGACGCAACACGGCCGTGCGTTCCGTCGCGTGCGGTTTGGTATCGAGCATCGATCTTCTCCGAACTTCGGTTGTAGGGTTTTACGCCGTGAGCGACAGCGGTTCGCGCGCCATCGCTTCCAGGGCCTCCGCGAGGACCGCAAAAACGATGTCGGCTTGCGCGGCTTCGATCGTGAGCGGTGGTTCGATGCGCACGGTACGCGCGTTGACCAGCGTACCTGCAACGAGAATCCCGCGATCGAAAAGATACTTCGAGACAGCAAATCCCGCCGCATCGCTCGCGAACTCGAGCGCGATGAGAAGGCCACGACCGCGAACGTCGGTGACGATCGCTTCGTGACCGCGAACGGCACGGCGCAAGCCCGCAAGCATGTATTCACCCATCATCGCCGCGCGCTCGGGCAGACGTTCTTCGATCAGGACGGCGATCGTCGCGAGCGCCGCGGCGCAGCTTAGTGGATTGCCGCCGAAGGTGGTCGTGTGCAAGAACGGGTTGTCGAAGAGTTTTGAAAAAACGGCTTCCGTCGCAACGGTCGCGCCGATCGGCATCACGCCACCACCGAGGGCTTTTGCCAAACAGATGATGTCGGGGACCACGTTCCAGGCCTCGCACGCGAACATCGTGCCCGTGCGACCCATGCCGGTTTGCACTTCATCGAAAATTAAGAGCGCGCCGAATTCGTCGCAGATTTTGCGGACGAAAGGCAGATACTCATCACTCGGCAGATTGACGCCGCCTTCGCCTTGGATCGGCTCGAGCAAGACCGCGCCGACGTCTTCACCCGTCATGCGACAAGCGTTGAAAATATCGACGAGTGCGAGCGTATCGTTGAAAGGGACGTGCTTGAAGCCGGGTAGCATCGCCCCGAACGGAATCCGGAACGTCGATTTGCCACTCGCGGAAAGCGACCCGTAGCTCTTCCCGTGGAAGCCGCGCGTCGCAACGACGATCGTCGGCTTTTTCGGATCGTACGCGCGCGCGAGCTTGAGTGCGGCTTCAACCGATTCGGTTCCCGAATTGCTAAAAAACGAATATTTCAGGTCGCCCGGCGTGAGCATCGCGAGTGCTTTTGCGAGCATGGCGCGCAGCGGGTCGAGCAGATCCTGACTGTGCAGCGCTTGGCGCTCGAGTTGCGCGCGCACGGCGGCCATCACTTTGGGATGACGGTGCCCGACGTTGAAGATACCGAATCCGCCGAGACAATCGATGTACTCGCCACCGTTCACATCGGTGAACGTATTACCCGAATCGGACCACTCGACGGCAGCGTCGAGCGTGCCCTGAGCGCCCGCTTTTCGATAAGCGAGAAAACCCGGGTTGACGTAGTCGCGAAAGCCTTCAACGGTTTCGCGGACGATCCAATCCGCTTGCGCGCGATCGATCGTCTCGGTATGGATAAGGTCTAGGACGCTTTGCGTATAGGCGCGGACGTCGTCGAGTCGGTTGGATGCAAGAATTTTGGACCTCGTTATTAGCGTGTTGGTAAAGGGCTGATGTTCTTCGAAAAAAATTCTTTAGGCTGTTATGAGAACGCTGGTGCAGGCGCGATCGATAGCGTCGAGCCCGCGGGTGAGTTCGTCATCACTCGCCAGGAGCGGAACGAGCACGCGGAGCGCACTCGCCTTGGGACCCGCCGTCAAGGTGATGACACCCTCCTCGAGCGCCGCGCCTGAGATGCGTTGTGCGAGACTCTTGCCGCTTGCGTCGGGACGGTCGGCAAACTCGATCGCGAGCATCGCGCCGAGTCCGCGCACGTCGACGACGTCTCGCGGATACGACGCCGCGAGTCGCTCGAGTCGCGCGCGAACGGTACGGCCGAGTGCGTTAGCGGCCGCGAGTACGCCGTCATGTTCGAAGGCATCGAGCGTTGCGAGCGCAGCCGCGCATGCGAGCGGATTCCCCGCGTACGTGCCCCCGAGGCCGCCCGGCTCGACCGCATCGATGATTTCGGCCTTGCCGACGACACCCGAAAGCGGTAACCCGCCCGCAACGCTCTTGGCAAAGGTGATGAGATCGGGGACGACACCCGCCTGTTCGATCGCGAAGAGCGTCCCCGTTCGTCCGAAACCCGTTTGAATCTCGTCGACGATAAGAACGATACCGTGCTCGTCTGCAAGCGCGCGCAGCGCGCGTAAGAAAGCGAAGGGGGCGGGCACGAAACCGCCTTCACCGAGCACGGGCTCGATGATGAACGCCGCGATCATATCGGGCGCGACTTGCGATTCGAAGAGCCCCGCAAGCGCCCGTAGTGCGGACTCGGTATCGTGACCGCGACGCGAATTGGGATACGGTGCCTGGTAGATCTCGGGCGCGAAGGGCCCGAAGTTCTGACGATACGGTGCGACCTTGCCCGTCATCGTGAGCGCGAGCAGCGTGCGACCGTGATAACCGAGCGAAAACGAGACGACCGCCGAACGACCCGTAGCGGAACGAGCGATCTTCACGGCGTTTTCCGTCGCTTCAGCGCCGCTTGATAGCAAGAGCGTCTTCTTGGGGCAGTCGCCTGGTGCCAGGGCATTGAGGCGCTCGGCGAGTGCGATGTAGCTCTCGTACATGCCGACTTGGAAGCACGTGTGTGTGAATGCTTCGAGTTGCTCGCGGACCGCTGCGAGCACGCGCGGATGTCCGTGGCCGAGGTTCATGACGCCGATGCCGCCCGCAAAATCGACGAGTTCGCGGCCGTCGACGTCCCAGACCGTCGCACCCGACGCGCGTGCCACGAAAAGCGGGTGCGCGTTCGAAACGCCGCGCGCGACGGCGTGATTTCGGCGATCGAGCAGATCGGCTGCGCGCGTTCGGGTCGCTTCCACGAATCGATACTCCAGGTCGCGGACGTGAGGTCTCCAGCAGTATAGCGCGGCCAAGGATTCGCCGCTACGTCTTCGCCACACCGTTTCTGACGGAGAATTGGGGCCTAGAGTCCAACCCGGCAAAGTACGATGCGGGTCCGCGAGTTGCTCTCACTCCCGGCTTTTGCCGGAACCTCGATCGTCGCGGGCCACGACGGCCTCGACCGAGTGGTGCGCTGGGCCCATGTGATCGATATGCCGGGCCCGGCACCGTGGATCGGCGACGGCCAGTTGCTCTTGACGACCGGATACGCGTGGCCGACCGATGCCCGTGGCGAACGCACGCAGATCGAAGCGCTCGCCGAACGACATCTTGCGGGCATCGGGCTCGCCGTGCCGGGCTACGTCAGCCACTTCTCCGAAGCCGTCCGAGCGATCGCCGATCGCCTCCAGCTTCCGCTCCTGGAAATCCCATGGGACGTCCCTTTCGCGCGCATTACCGAGGACTTGCATCGCGCACTTCTCGCGTCGCAACAACAATCGATCGCCCGTTCCGAAGAGATCCATCGGGCGATCACGCGCGCGGCGAGCGAAGGGACGACCCTCCACGATCTCGCTCGGCGCTTGGGTGAACTCATCGAGCGCTCTATTTCGATTGAGGACGCCACGGGAAAGTTACTCGGCTACCATACCTTCGGTTCGCACGAAGACGCCGCCGGACATAGTACCGCCGCGCGGCCGCATAGCCCACCATCATTCGTGCACGAGCTCGAGCGACGCGGCCATCTCGAACGCATTCGCGCGAGCACCGATCCCGTGCGAGTGCCTGCGGTTCCCGAGCTCGATTTTGCCGCGCGAGTCGCGGCCCCGATTCGTGTGGGCGGCGAGTTCGCGGGCTTAGTATGGATCATCGAAGGCGATGCTGCCCTCTCCGATCTCGACCACCGCGCAGCCGAACATGCCGCGCTCGTTGCAGCGCTACAAATCGCCCATCAGCGCGAACTCAGCCGTCTCGAATCGCGCTTGGGATACGCGTCGTTCCTCTCACTCCTCGAAGCCCCCGACACCACGCCGCAGACACTCGAACGCGCGCGACTCCTCGGCTTCGACCCCGATGTTGCGTACCGCGCGGGAATCGCGCTCCTCGACGAACCGCTCCCGCTCGGTCGCGAGGGGGTCTTGCGCCGCGACGGCGTGCTCGAAGACTTGCGCCGGCACCTCGTCGGGCACGGTGTGGAGACGCCGATGATCGGCGCGTCGATCGATCGCGTGCCTTTTCTCGTTCCCGACGGCCTCGAGCTCGATGCAATTGCAGCAGCCGTCGCCAACGAAGGCGTTCGATTCGTCTTCGGTCGGTCCGCGACGGGAACGGCGGGCGTGCGCGCGAGCTACCGCGAGGCGCGCGAACTCTTGGGCTATGATGGCCTCGGCCGCGTTTCACGGTACGAAGACGCCCTCGTCCCGCGCGTGCTCCTAGGCGACGCGCGAGCGCGGACGGCTTTCGTGCGCGAGCTTTTCGGCGCGCTCGCCGGCCGCAAAGGCGAAATAGCGCTACGCGAGGCGATGATCGCGTATTCCAACCAAGGCTTTGCATTCCGACGTACGGCAACCGCGCTTGGCATCCACCCAAATACGCTGCGGTACCGCCTCGAACGCGCCGCCGCCCTCACCGGACTGCAGTTCGATAATCCCGACGTTCGATTTCGATTACAATTAGCGGCGCGACTCATGCGACTATCGGCTAATCGCACGGATCGTACGCCCGAACCCGACGCCGAAAATTAGACGGCACGCACATAGCCCTCGCTTGCACGGCGCGGTACACTAGCTCAACTCTCAGGTGGAGGCCCACGTTGATCGAACGATTCCGTTCTCTGATCCTCATTTGCGTTTTCCTCGTCGCTTCCGTCATACCGGCGTTTGCTGGAACGACGGGTGGCCTTCGCGGTCGCGTCCTGGACGCAGCCACGAACGCGGCTGTCGGCGGCGCGATCGTCACGGTGACGTCGCCATCGCAATCGGCGTCGACGGAAACCGACGCGAGCGGCGGCTTCTCGTTCCTCTCACTCTCACCCGATACGTACACCGTCTCCGTGCAACGCCAGGGATACGATGCGGCCTCCGCCGGAGGCGTGAGCGTCTTTGCCGATCAGGTCCAAACGGTCGGGACCTTTAGCTTTATAAAAACGATCAAAACGATCGGCACCGTTCGGGCGCGCGCGACGAGCAATCTCGTGCGACCGGGCACGACGAGCGACGTCTACTCAGTCAACGCGGCGGGCGCAGCAGCGGCAGCTGCTGTCGGTGGCCCAGGCGGGCTCAACCAAGCCTACAGCGCGATTGCAACGACCCCGGGTGCCAACGTCCCGCAGGGTCAGCAAGGTTGGAATCAGCTCGTTTATATCCGCGGCGGCGACTACAGCGACGTCTCGAACGAACTCGACGGCATCCCCGTTCAGCGCGCGTCGGATTTCGCGCCGATCACCACGCTCTCGAGCCTCGGTCAGCAAGAAGTTCAGACCTACACGGGTGGCACGCCGCCGTCCGCAGAGGCATCGGGTCTCTCGGGCTTCATCAATCAGGTCATCAAGACCGGGACCTATCCCGGGTACGAAGCCTTGAGTCTGGGCGTCGGTGGACCCGCGTTCTATCATAAGCTCAGCGTCGAGGCGAGCGGAGCGACCGAAAATCGTAATTTCTCGTACTACATCGGCTTCGGCGGCGAGAATCAAGATTATCGCTACAGCGACCAATTCAACGGCGCGAGCCAGTCGCTATTCTTCTATCCGCTTCAGATTCCGACGGGTAAGAACGGTCAGGTCTACGACGGCAGCGGCCCTGCGTATTTCTCACCCGGCCAGAGCTACGCCATCGCGCATACGAGCGAACGCGATACGCTCGGAAACTTTCACATCAAGATTCCGCACAAGGGCGGCCTCCTCAAAGACGATATCCAGTTGCTCTATGTCACGAGCGATATCAAGAGCGACTTCTTCAGCTCGCCGCGCGACCTCGGCGGCAACGCATTAATCGCGCAAGCCTATGGCGGCCCCGCAACCTACACCGATTCCTATCTCTACGGTGGCGCGCTTTTCGCTGCACCCGATGCAACGCAAGTTCGCGTTGGCCTCTCGCCCTCGAGCCCGGATCACGCCGCCTTTGTGGGACCGATCAGCCCGGTGGGTCGCGATGCCGACGATCACAACGCCACGATCTATAAGCTACAGTACCAGAAGAACTTCAGCCCGAGCTCCTATCTCCGGCTCTTCGGATACGGCGAGTATACCGATTGGTTCATCAACGGTCCTACGAGCGCGTTCACGACATACGGCGGCGAGTTGCAGAATTATGAGGTCCACGGCAATGCCTTCGGCGCCACGGCCGTCTACGCGAATCAACTCAGCGATAAGCACCTGCTCACGTTGACCGGTTCCTATCAAACGCAGAAGCTCGAAACATATAACGGCAACACCTACACGGGTGCGATCACGACGAACCTCGTGGATTCCAAAGGCAACTGCTACAGCCCCGCGAGCGGAAATTACGCGAGCTGCTACAGCCCGATCTATAATGCCGACGGTTCGGTCAATCCGTCGGGCGGCCTCAACAGTTACGGCGCGGCGGGGCTCACAGCGCCCGGCTTCCCGTCATCTTCGCTCGATATCGTCGCCCCTGCGGGCTCACTCGCCGCGCAGAATGGCGCGAGAAATCTCGTAACGAACGACGGCCGTGCGGTCCAGATCGACGAGATCACACCGTTCTTCTCCGCAGCTTCGCTCTCCGATCAATTCCACCCAAACGATCGCGTCACGATCAACGCGGGATTGCGCGTCGAGAACTTTACGTATCGTCTCGACGATACCGTCGGCGGTTACGCGGCGCGGCCGTTTTGGTTCGGCGCGTATAATCGCGAATTTGCCTTTGGGAGCGGTTCGACCTCAGTTGCACAGTGCACCGGCACCGATGTCGGCGGCAACGCGATAACGGGCGTCGATCCGCTGACGGGAGCGTCGCTCTGCGCGGCGGGCACCAACGCCAATCTCGCCAACGTCAGCCCGCGTACCGTGAGCTTTACCGCCTACCAGCCGCGCCTTTCGTTCACGTATTCGCTCTCGCCCGATACCGTCTTGCGCGGCTCGTATGGCCGTTACGCAGCGCCCGCGCCAACGTCGTACCAGCAGTACAACGTCAAGCAACAAGATTCGCCGACGTTCATCGGCCAGTTCTTACCGTACGGCTTCAACACGCCATTCCATCAATCGCGCCCGTCGTATTCGAACAACTACGATTTTTCGCTCGAACAACACCTTCATGGCACGGATATATCGTTCAAACTCACGCCGTTCTATCGCGCGACCCAAGATCAACTCGCGAACATTCCGATCGGTTCGCAGGGTACCCTCGACGGGCTCAACGTCGGCAGTCAGCGTAATTACGGCGTCGAATTCCAACTACGCAAAGGCGACTTCGAACGCGACGGTCTCTCCGCATTGCTCTCCTACACGTTCACGCGCAGCCGTGTCAAATATAACAACTTCGGCGGCGGCAATCGCAACGAGATCGACAATCTCAACGATTACATCCGCAACTACAATGCCTACACGGGTGCGTGCGCGAGCGGCACCGATACGAAGCTCTGCGGCAACACGGCTGCGGGCGTCCCCGCGGCGCCGTGCTACGCGCCCGCAACGGCGACGACGGCGGTCGTCGCCGATCCCGCATGCGCGGCGGGCAGTATCGCCAATCCATATTTCGGTGCCAAGCCGCAACCGCTCTTCGACCGCACTGGCGAATACACGCCGTACGATATTCTCCCAGCGCCCTTTCAAGGCGCGAACGGATACGAGACCCCGCACGTCGCGACGCTCGTCCTCAACTACAAGCACAAGCGGTTCGCGATCACGCCGAGCGCGACGTTTAGCTCGGGCTCGTTTTACGGCTCGCCGCTGGTCTATCCGGGTTACGACCCGACGTCGTGCTCCGGGACGGCGGTTGGTAGCGCGAACGCGGCCGATACGAAGAGCTGCTCGGGCTTTCTCTTCATCCCAGACGCGTACACGGGAAAGTTCGATAGCTTCGGCGCGCTCCGCGAACCGTCGCGCTTGACGCTCAACGCGCAATTTTCGTACGAAGCGAGTTCGCGCGTGAAGCTCACGGCGACGCTGACCGGTATCGCAGATCTGTGCTATCAGCACAAGTATCCGTGGGATAACGGCTCGACGTGCGTCTACGCGCAATTACCCTCCAATCTGCTCGCACCCGCAGGGAACTTCGTCGCGAACCCACCGCAGCAACTCGCCTATCCCTATGCGAGTTGGTTCAATAATTCGCAGACCGGATTCGTCGGCCAGAAACTGCCCTTCAACGCGTTCTTCTCCGCCGACGTCAAGCTCTAGGGTGACGGCCCGCACCGCAGAAACGTCGAACCACACATGCGATTAACACGACGAGCATTTCTTGGTGGGCTCGCCGCGACGGCATCCGCGCTCGCGCTCGATCCCCAGATAACGAGCGCGAGCGTCCGAGGGCGCGCACTCCCTCTCGCACCGCGCGGGTCGGCGCCGCGCATCGCGATCATTGGTGCGGGGATCGCGGGTCTCTCCGCGGCCCTCGCCCTGCGCGATCGTGGCGTATCGTCCGTCGTCTACGAAGCGCAGTCGCGCGTCGGCGGACGCATGCACTCGGAACGCGCGTTCTGGGGCAACGGCCAGGTCAGCGAATACGGCGGCGAACTCATCGACACGGCGCACACGACGATTCGTGCGCTCGCAAAGCGTTTCGATCTGCCACTCGCCGACGTGCTCGCGGGCGTACCAGTGGCTTGCGAAGAGACGATTTTCGAAGCCGGTTCCTATTACACGCAACACGACCTCTACGCCGATTTTCGCGCGTTCTATCCCATCATCAGCGGGCACGTCCGCGACGCCGGTTACGCGACGACGTTCGCGCACTCGACGCCGACGGGTCGCGCGCTCGATGCGATGTCGCTCGCGACATATATCGAACGCTTCGTTCCCGGCGGTTCGAAATCGCGGCTCGGGCAATACGTCCTCTTGCAATACACCTCGGAATACGGCATCGACGCACATCGTCAGAGTGCGCTCAATATGGTGTATTGGCTCGGCCGTCAGAACGCCTACGACCCCAAGACCGGAGAGTTCGTGACGCTCGGGCCATCCGACGAGCGCTATCACATCGTCGGGGGCAACGACCGCTTGCCACACGCGATCGCAAACGCGCTTCCGCCGGAGACGGTGCGGACGGGCTATCGTCTCGAAGCGATCGCGCGTCGCCCGGACGGGCGTATCTCGCTCTCGTTTGCGACCCCGACGGGCGGCGCGTGCGCGATCGTCGACGCCGCGATCGTCACCGTGCCCTTCGCGGTGTTGCGGAATCTCGACCTCAGCGAGGCGCACTTCGATGCGCGTAAGTTACGCGCGATTCGCGAACTCGGCTATGGCGATCATTCGAAGCTCATCGTCCAGTTCGATACGCGATTCTGGCGCGAGCGCGGCGCATGGCCCGGTCGAAGCTCGGGCGATCTCACCTATGACGGCTCGTTCGTGCAGACGTGGGAAGCCACACGCTCGCAGCCCGGTGCGACGGGCATGCTCGTCGATTTCGCATCGGCGAGCGGGAGCGCTACGCTGGGCCCACGTTCGCCGTATACGACGAGCGCCACGCCCTCGACTGCAGATGCCGCACGCGCGTTCGTCGCGGATCTCGAGCGGCCGTACCCCGGCGCGCAAAAACACTTCACGGGTAAAGCGACGCTGAGCCATCTCACGAGCGACCCCTTCGCCCGCGGGAGTTATTCTGGCTGGCTCGCAGGCCAATACACCGCCTTCTGCGGCTACGAACGCGTGCGCCAAGGCAACGTCCACTTCGCGGGCGAACATTGTTCGGTACCGTACCAAGGCTTCATGGAGGGCGCAGCTCGCGAGGGGATGCGCGCCGCGCACGAGGTGCTCGCCGATATCGGCATCGCCTTGTCTGCATGACGGCGCTCCGGACGAGCTGCCTCAACATTTGGGAAGTCCTCGCGCAATCGATCGCGATGCTCGGGCCGACGCTCACGCCCGTGCTCATCGTGCCGCTGATGTTCGCGTCGGCGGGGAATGCGAGTTGGCTCGCGTACGCGCTCGGCTCGCTGATGCTGCTCGCCGTCGCATTGAACGTGCGCGAATTCGCGACGCGCTCGTCGTCGGCGGGATCGCTCTACGATTACGCGTATCGGGCATTCGGCGTGCGCGGAAGCGCGCTCTGCGGATGGGCGCTCATCTGGTCCTACGCGTTCGTCTGCATCGCCGGCCTCACGGGGTTCGCCATCTTCGCAAACGCGCTCGCGCCGCTGACGCACGTCGCGCTCGCACCGATCGTCGCACTCGGCATCGTCCTCGCCATCGCGATGCTCCTGGCATATCGAGACATCCGGCTTTCAACGATTACGATGCTCGCACTTGAAGCGGTCAGCATCACGCTCATCCTCGTGCTCTTCGGTTTCGTGCTCGCGCATCACGGCACGATCGTCGACCCCGAGCAATTGCACCTTCGCGGCGGCACGCTCTCGGGCGTCGCCCTCGGCTCGACGATCGCCATCTTTTCTCTCGTCGGCTTCGAGAGCGCGACGTCACTGGGCGAAGAAGCGCGCGACCCGCTCCACACGATTCCGCGCGCGGTGATTCTCAGCGTCGCGATCTCGGGCGCGTTCTTCGTCTTTTGCGCCTACGTCGAAGTGCTCGGCGCGCGCGGACTCGCGTCGTCGCTCGATAAACTCGGAACGCCACTCGATGCGCTCGCCGATGCCGCGCGTGTCCCCGCGCTCAAATACGCGATCGATGCAGGCGCGCTCTTGTCGTCGTTTTCGATCGCGCTCGCAGCACTCAATGCGGGCGCGCGCATCGTCTTCGATATGAGCCGCAGTGGCGTTTTTCCTCGCGCGCTCGCCAAAACGCATCCCACGTATCTCACGCCGAGCGTCGCGCTCGCCGTCTTCGGTGCGATCTCCGGGATCGTCGGCGGCGGCATGCTGCTCGGCGGAATCAGCCCGATCGATGCATTCAACGATACGGCGACGCTCGGGTCCTTTGGCTTCGTCGCGATCTACGCCTTCGTCGCTCTCGGTGCGCCGTTCTACTTGCACCGCATCGGCGAACTTCGCCGCCGTCATATCGCGCTTTCGGCGTTCACGCTCGCGCTGCTCCTGGTGCCCGCAATCGGTAGTATCTATCCGGTGCAGCCGCCGCCGGGCGATCGCTTTCCGTATATTTTCGCGACATACGCGCTCGTCGGCACGATCGTCTTGTGGCGACGAGCGCGCAGCGACGACGATAAGACGGCGGCTGCTACATCCGCGATCGTCTGAACGATTGCAGATTAACGCAATCTAGGAGTTCGGGGGCTCGTTCGTCTCTGCAGTGCGGAGAAGCGAATGTCGATATCCATACGCCGCGTACACCGCGACTCCAACCGCGAACCACACGACGAAACGAATCCACGTGCCACCCGAGAGCCCCCCGATCATCAGATAGAGACACATCCCGAATCCGAGGATCGGCACGACGGGCGAGAGCGGCGCCCGAAACGGCCGACGCGCGCCCGGGTCGACGTACCGCAACACGAGCACACCCGCACACACGATCGCGAATGCCGATAGCGTTCCGATATTGACGAGTGAGAGCAGCACGTCGAGCGGCACGATACCCGCGAGCACCGCGACGATGATCCCCGTCGTGAGCGTCGTGATGAGCGGAGTCTTCGTGCGCGCATCGACGCGCGATACGATCGGAGGTAACATGCGATCGCGCGCCATGCAATAGAAGATGCGCACCTGACCGAGCAGCGACGTGAGCATGACCGTCGTCGTCCCCGCAATCGCGCCCGCCGTCAGAACCGCCGCGAGAATCGGATTGTTTCCCGCGAGTCGCACCGCCGTCGCCATGCCCGCATCTTTATCGATGTGCGCCCACGGAACGACGCCCACGGTCACGAGCGCGATTGCGATATAGAGCACCGCACCGATGCCGAGCGATGCCATCACGGCAATCGGTACGTCGCGTTCGGGATGGCGCGCTTCTTCCGATGCGACCGTTACCGTATCGAACCCGATATAGGCAAAAAAAACGAGCGCCGCGCCGTTGACGATGCCGTGAACGCCACGCGGTACGAACGGCGTGTAATTCCCCGGATGGATCGCGCTAAGAAGCGCGACGACGAACGCCACGATCGCGAAGACTTGGATCACGACGAGCGCGCCATTGACCGACGTCGATTCTTTGATACCGACGGCAACGAGTGCGGTAATGACCAGCACCACGCCGAGTGCCAAGAGATCGACATGCGTGTGCGCGAGATCGACCGATCCGTTCGCGAGCGCGAGATGGGCCTCGCGCGCCCATTCCGGCAGCACGACATGATACGTGCCGAGAAACGCCTGCATGTACCCCGACCACGATGCCGCGATAGGCGCGACGCTGATGCCGTATTCGAGGATGAGATCCCATCCGATGATCCACGCCACGAATTCCCCGAGCGTCGCGTACGCATACGTGTACGCGCTTCCCGCGATCGGCACCATCGAGGCGAGTTCGGCGTAGCAAAGCGACACGAAGACGCACGCGACTCCCGAAAGCAGAAATGAGATGATGACGGCTGGACCCGCTTCGAGCGTGCCGACGCCGACCGTCGTGAAGATGCCGCCGAGCATCGTGCCCAAGCCGACGCCGATGAGTCCGCCCACGCCGAGCACGCGTTTGAGCGCGTGGCCGCCTGCCGTCCGAACGCTGCCGTGTGGTTGACGCGCCAAGAGTCGCGCTGCGAGTGTTCGCGCAGAATTCAACGCGCGCTCGGCGCCGCGAGATCGACCACGCGCGGCCGGAACTGTAACCGTGCGAGCAACGCGGCGTAATCGTCGGGCGTCACGTCGGCCCAGCGTTTGCCGAGCAGCGCGAGCAGTGCGGCTTCGACGACGTTCGTGCCGAACGAACGTCCGCCGAAATCCGGCGTCGTCGTGACGAGTTGCGCGACGCCGCGGACGCGCAGTTCTTCGACATCGCGGGCGGTCAGCGTGTTGGTGAGGACGAGTTTTCCATCGAGTTTCGCCGGCATGAATTGGCGCATGAAATGAAAGTCGCCGGCGACGATCGTCGCCTGCGCGTAGTACTGCGGATACTTCGGTTGCGGTTCGCGATCTTGTTTTTTTCCGGTGGGATAGAAAAATTGGAACGGCAGTTTACAAGCATCGGGCAGATAGCGTTCGGCGAGCGCTTCGAATTGGGCGAGCCCACGCACCGGCTTATCGAGATCGAGTGCGAAGATGAAATCCCCGAAGAGTACGTCTGCGCCCGCGTCGACGAAGGCTTGCGCCATGCCGAAGCGATCGAGAGCGCTCACCATGAGCACGTTCGTGCCCGCGAGTGCGACGCCGAGTTCGTCACGCACGAAGCGCACGGCTTCGCGTTCGAGCGTATTCTTGAGGCCGCTGCCATCGACGACGGGCGTCGTCTTCACCGCATCGAGCAGTCGCAGCCCGTCGCGCAAAGCGAACCGCTTCGCGCCGGCATAGAGATACACGTCGATGCCGCCGAGCCCGATCGCATCGACGGTCCCGTCGAGTTCGCGCAGTTTCGCCGTCGCCCGGTCGATCGAGCCATCCATGCCGATGCGTTCGATCTCGAACGATTCGCCGAGGAGATCGACCGTCGTGCGGTGATCGCGCGACGACGAGCCGAGCGAGACCGAGACGATGCGTTTCATGCCATCACCGCACGACGCGCGCGTGCGGCCGCGCGAATCTCGGCGATGCGTTCGGGCGTGACGGCGGCATCGAACGCACGCATACCCGCAAGCTCGAATCCCGCACGCGTGGCGAGCGCCTCGATCTCGCGCACTTTCGCGAGATCGATGCCGCGCCCGAGCGTGTAGTGTTCGCGCCGATTTTCGAGCGCGAGCACCATCGTCTCCGACATACACGCAAGCGCCGTCCGCGGCGGCAGACCGAGATCGAAATCGCGACCGGGCTCGCGCACGCGCGCGAATCGTGGCATACCCGGCACGCGGATGTTGCCGCCTTCGGTCACGAGCACGTCGGGCCGTTCGACGGCAACGCGCCGCCCGACGTCGTGCGGAAGCGAGAGTTCGCAGACGACGGCGCCCGTCTGCAAGTCGCTAGGCTCGATGAGTTCTTGCGTCGAGGTCGTCGCCGTAAGGACGAGATGCCCGCGCGACACCGCATCGCGAACGTCGGTCGAGATCGTGAGTCGACAGGTCAATCGTTCGCGCAACTCCGAGGCGAGCTTTTCTAGCCGCGTGCGATTACGCGCGACGAGCACGACTTCGCTCACGTGCGGCGCGATGAGTTCCACGCACGCCGACCCGATCGAGCCCGTCGCACCGATCACGACTGCGGTCGCCGCTGCGAGATCGACCTCCATCTCGCGCGCGCCGCGCAAGAGGCTCGCCACTCCCGCCGCAATCGTGAGCGAATTGCCGGTCGTCACCGGGATCGGCGATCGTTCGCTAATCGTGATCCCGGCATCGCCGACGACGCCCGTGAACGCGCCGAGTCCGACGATCTCCGCCCCGAGATCCGCCCCGATTTTGATCGCGTCGAGAATTTTTGCGTAGACCGTTTCACGGGGTAACGCGAGCATCGCGTCGGGCATGTAGGGGGCGGCGACGAACCAGCCCTCGGTTTCGCGACCGTCGATCGTCCGCACGCCCGTCACGTGGACGGAGGCGTAGGCGGGCATCCACTCCATAATCTTGCCGATGATGGCGGCGCCTTTACCGACGGCGCCCGGCTCGTACCGCACGACGTCGTCGAGCGACGTCGGATGGATCACGAAAGCGAACTTCACGGGACGAGCCTTCGCCGCAGCCGAACGACCGTCCGCGTGTTCCGCTCTCTGGCCTACCGTAACGTCATCTCCGCCGTGCTCTTCTTCGTCGCGACTGCGGGCATCTTCGAACAAGTCCGCGAGATCCACGCGGGCGTCGTTTTGCCGTACACGCGCATCACGCTCATCGCGTATATTTTGATCGCGATCTACGCGGTAGCCTCGATCGTCTTACGCCTGCGTGGGAAGCGAACGAAGCCCTAGGGGATCACGCTACGCGAACGCCGACGAGTTCGCGCGCGTAGTCGGCAACCCGATCGAGCGCGAACACGGGGCGTGCGTCGTGGGATCGCACCGCGACAACTCGCTCGCAGAGCGCCTCGCAAAAATCGAGGTATGCCGCAAACGCGCTCGCGACGGTATCGGCACGCGGGAGGCGTACGAATTCTGCCGTCGCGCGCGCGTGTGCGACCCATTCGGTGAGGAAGCGTTCGTGTCGCGCACGGAGCGCGCGATAATCGAGCGTCGCCAGGTTCCAGGCATCGGGCGCGCAGCGAACATCGGAACGCAGGTCGATGGCACCGCTCACGATCTCGAACGGGTACGCATCGCAGATTTCCGGGCGGGCCGCGTAGATGCCGCACCGCGCGATATCGTCGCCGACATGCATCAGGTACGCACACGCCGAGTCGTCACGCGGATTGCGTTGCAAAACCGGCAGATAACGATCGCCCGATGCATCGAGCGCGAGCGATCCTTCTCCGCACGTTTCATCCAAACACGGGTCGACGAGCTCGCCAAACGGCAATCTCTGCGCCCTTGAAATACGCCACATATCGAACATCGAAACTCGGACGACGACGTCGCGACAACACGCACCGCGACACGACGCGCAGCCGTCGCTCATCGTCCCGCCGCGTTCTCGGCATCGAGGACGAAACGGCAGTAGTCGCGCAAAACGAACGCGGTGTCGCTCCGCACGACGAACGCGTTCCACATCGTGACGATCCGCGCGTAGGCATCGCGATCCGCACCCAGCGCCGCAAGCGCAGCGAGATCGGCCGGATCGTCGCGCGGCGCGCGCGCGATCGCACACGTGCATGCATCCTCACCACCCGCGAGCGGAAAGACGCGACACGAAGCCGGTCGCGTCTCACCGAGCCCACAACGCGCGGCTCCAGTCTCAAAACGCAAAAGGAACGTACAATGCGCCGCTTCGCCCGGGGAGGACGTGCGGCGTAGCGCGAGCCGGTAGCGGCGCGCCGTCGCATCGAGAGCGAAGCCATCGTCGGCATCGATCGGCGCGTCGTCCGCATACGCGAATTCCCACGGCGGAACCGAGATCGTCCGCGCGATCGTCGCGACATCACGGGCCGTCACGTAGACGGTACTCTCGACGCAACACCGTTTTTCCGCACAACGTAGCCAGCGATCGTAACGCGTATCGGGCTCGCCGTTCGACCTGGTCATGAGGCTCTTACGTGCCCGTTTCGATCCGAGTGACGTTCGCCTCGGCTTCGATCTTGAGAGCCGCGAGCATCATCTCGCTATTCTCCTTGACTTTGCGATGGAGCGTCGGGCCGATGAGTTCGGCGAGCGTCGGCACGCCGAAGTCGTATTCCACACCGAGAGCCACGTACGTGCGCCCGTCGCGTTCTTCGAACGTCCACGCACCCTCGAACGTATCGAGATCGCCTTCGAGCAGCTTGTAGTCGACACGCAGCGCCGCGTCATCGAACCGATCTTCTTCGATCCATTCGATCGGCGCGTCTTCGACGAGCGTCTTCCATTTCGAGATCGTGCGACCCGGGTGACGTTCGAGGACGGTGACGAGCTCGACGTCGGGCATGAAGTCGGGAAAGCGTTCTTGGTCTTTGGCGAGTTCGTAGACGTCGCGTGCGGGTGCATCGACGACGATCGAAACGTTGACGAAGGGCATTATGTGTGTGTCGAACTCGTTTCTACCAGCACGCCGAGCTTCGCAAAAGCCGTCGCAACGGCACCGCGCACCGCAGCGAGGCCACGTTCGATTTCTTCCGCGGTCACGACGAGCGGCGGCTCGAGCCGGATGACGCGTTGCGCGTTGAGCGTCCACGCTGCGGTCACCCCTCCGCGCAACATCTCGGGAACGATCGTGCCCGCGTAGCCTTCGCTCTGGAGTTCCATGCCCACGAGCAATCCGAGCCCGCGCGCTTCGCGGACGACACTGGGATAATCGGCTGCAATCGCACGCACGCCAGCGAGAAGCTGCTCGCCGCGCGCGCGCGCGTTTGCGACGAGATCTTCGTCGTGCAAGACCGCGAGCGCGGCGAGCGCGGCCGCACACGCGAGCGGATTTCCTCCAAAGGTTGAGGTGTGAACCAACGGCTGTTTCGCGTACGCGGCATTCCATACGGAGGGCCGCGTCACGAACGCACCGATCGGTACGACGCCGCCCGAGAGCCCCTTCGCGAGCACGAGCACGTCGGGTACGACGCCGTCGCGATCGCACCCAAAAAGCATGCCACAACGGCCGAGCCCCGTCTGCACTTCGTCGACGATGAGAATCGCGCCCGACGCATCGCACGCCGCACGCGCCGCGCGCAGATAACCGAGCGGGGGGACGATGATTCCACCTTCGCCCTGCACGGGCTCGACGATGAACGCGGCCGCATCGCGGAGCGCATCGGGTAACACGGCGGCGTCGCCATACGGGACGTGCACGATATCGCCGAGCAACGGCCCGAACGGCGTCTTGTACGCATCGCGGCCGCTCACCGCGAGCGCACCGACCGTCTTGCCATGATAGGCGTTCGTCGTCGCGACGAACTTCGTGCGCCCGGTCGCCGCGCGCGCGAGCTTGAGCGCACCTTCGACCGCTTCCGTGCCGCTATTGGCGAAGAAAGAGATCGAGCAATCGCCCGGTGCGAGGTCGGCGAGGGCGCGTGCGAGTCGGCCGAGGAGCGGCGAGAACATCGTCTTCCCCGAGAGCGACATCCGTTCGAGTTGCTCGCGCACCGCCGCGACGACGCGCGGATGCGAATGACCGAGCGTGAAGACGCCGTACCCTCCGGCAAAATCGAGATAGGCCTTCCCGTTGTGATCCCAGATCGTCGAGCCGAGCGCACGCACTTCCACGGGCGAACCCGAGAGCTTCATGACGCGCGCGAGCGGCGGGTTCACGAACGATTTGTAATTCTCGTACGTCTCGTCGTAGAGCGCGCGAGCATCGTGCGCACCGTAAAGATCGAGCGGCGTCGTTGGCTGCGACGAATCCTCGACGGCGAATGCCGCGCTCCAGCGTCCGAGATCGAAACCGCCGCTCTCGTGCGTCACGCAGCGACGACCGCCGTCGCATCGAGGCGATCGATCGTCGCTTCCACGATGCCGAGTGTTTCCGCCGCCGTCTCCGTACGCATCAACCGCTCGCGCAGTTGACTCGCGCCCTCGAAGCCTTTGAGATAATAACCCAGGTGCTTGCGCATCTGTGGAACCGCGCGCGACTCGCCCCATTCGTCGACCATCGTACGGTAGTGAACGATTGCGAAGCGGAGACGCTCGGGGGCGTTGGGCATCGGACGGACGCTGCGGCCGTCGAGCAGATCGCGGATCCCTTCGACGAGCCACGGATTGCCGAGCACCGCGCGACCGAGCATGATGCCGTCGACACCGCTCTCGCGCATGCGCCGAATCGCCTCGTGCGGTTCGTTCAGATCGCCGTTGCCGATGACGGGAATGCCGACGCTCGCCTTCAGTGCCGCGATATGTCCCCAATCGGCCGTCCCGCGATAGAACTGCTTCGCGGTGCGCGCGTGCAACGTCAGCGCGCGAATGCCGACGGCTTCGGCGCGTTTGCCGACTTCGAGATACGCGAGATCGTTTTCCGTCCAGCCGAGGCGCATCTTCATGGTTACCGGACAATCGACGGCCTCAACCACCGCCTTCATGATCCGCTCGCAACGGTCGACGTCACGCAGACACGCACTCCCGCCTTCGGTCTTCGTGACTTTGGGCGCGGGGCAGCCGAAATTGATGTCGACGATATCGGCGCCGCACTCGCGCACGACTTTCGCCGCATGCGCCATGAGCGCGGGATCGTTTCCCCAGAGCTGTGTCGAGACGGGCTTCTCGACCCCGTGCTGATCGATCATCTCCATCGTCCGCTTCGCTCCATATTGCAGGGCGTTTGACGAGACGAATTCCGTAACGGTGAGCCCGAAGCCGAAGGGCTTGTAGAGCGCACGCAGGGTGCGATTGGTCACGCCCGACATCGGCGCGAGCACGACGGGCGGCCAGATCTCGTGTTCGCCGATCGAAAGCGGCGGAGCAATGCGGTCCACGACCCCCGAGTATATCACAGACGAAACGACGGGGTTGGGGCCGATGGCACGGTATCGGCCGGGCTCGGCGTGCTCGCGCTTCCGAAGAGGGCGATGGCCCGGGCGAGGGGCGCATCGGTCGCAGGATCGCCGCGAAGGGCCCCGGCGACGCTTGCCACGCTCACGTCGGGAACGATGCCGACCCGATCGATGTCTCGGCCTTTGGGCGTCGTGTAGCGCGCCGTCGTGATCTTGAGCGCGCTGCCGTCGGGAAGCGGGAAGACCGACTGCACGAGCCCCTTGCCGAACGTCTTCTCGCCGACGATCGTCGCGCGCCCGGCATCCTGCAACGCTCCCGCCACGATTTCGGCCGCCGATGCCGTATCGCCGTCGACGAGCACGGCGAGCCGTTCGGGAAATGGTGTCGTCATCGTCGCGCGCGCGATCTTCGGCACGCCCGTGCGGTCGCGCGTGATGAAGATGGGCCCGTTCATGAAGATCGCGCCCACGGCCGTTGCTTCGTCGCCGTACCCACCGCCGTTTCCACGCAGATCGAGCACGAACGACCGCGCGCCCCGGCCGCGCAACGCCGCGACCGCGGCCGCGAGTTCGCGACCCGCGCGATCGCCGAAGCGCGAAAGTGCGAGGTATCCCGTCTCGCCGAGCAACGCCGAGCGTACCTCGGGATCGCGTACCGTCGCCCGCACGATTGCGAGCGCCAGGAACTCGTCGCCGCGCCGCACCACGAGTCGAACGGTCGTGCCGATGGGACCGCGCAGCGCATCGCGCAGATGCGCCGCACCGATCTGGGCGACCGAGCGACCGTCGATCGCTTCGATCGCATCGTTGTCGCGCAAACCCACGGCGAATCCCGGCCCATCGGGAAGCGCGCGTTCGACGCGCGCCGAGGCGTTCGCCGCATCGAAGGTGACGATCGCACCGACGCCACCGAAGCTCGCGTTGCCGAGATAGGCGTTAAATTTTTTGAACTGCTGCGGTACGAACGCGACCGTGTATGGATCGTGCAACGACGCGAGTTCGCCCGCGACGGCAGCCGTGACGAGACGATGACCGTCCAAGCGCGTACCCGCTTTCGCGAGGCTCTGTAGAACGAACGTATCGATGAGATCGGATCCGCGACCGCGATCGATCGTCGCGGGCACCGTCGGCAAAACGAGATCGCGCACGCCACGCGCGGCGATCTCAGCCCCGATCGCGCGTCGGGCGCCGGCAACGAGCGTTCGCGGCTCGATCGGCTTATAATACACCGCGAGCAGCGTCGTGTACGCGATCTGCAATTCCAAGAGATCGTACGTCGAAATCGAGGCGTTCGCGACGGATACGTTCGTTACGCGAGCGAACGCGGCGCACGTGGACGTCATCGCAAACATCGTCCCGATCGCGACGATACACCGCACGCTCGCCGCCCGCGACGACTGCACCGGAGGCACGATCAGCGCTGCGATGCGAACCAGAGCGCGAGCCCGTAAAGCACGAGATGCGGCTCGACGGCATCGATGACTTGCGTATGTTTCGCGATGAAATCCGCGAGCCCACCCGTCGCGACGACGCGTGCGTCTTCACCGATCGCGTGGCGCATCCGCGCGACGAGCGCCTCCGTCTGACCGACAAAACCGTACACGAGACCCGCCTGCAACGCCGAGACCGTATCGCGTCCGATCGGACCGTTGGGTGCTTCGAGGGCAACCTGCGGCAATTTCGCCGTGCGTTCGACGAGTGCGTCGATCGAGATGCGGATGCCCGGTGCGAGCGCCACACCCAAATACTCGCCCTCGCGCGAGATCGCACCGAACGTGGTCGCCGTTCCGAAACCGACGACCACCATCGGCGTGCCGTACTTCGATTTCGCCGCGATCGCCGCCGCGAGCAGATCGGACCCGAGCTCTTTTGGCCGCTCGGTCGTCACGTCGATGAGCGTCTGCGTGGCCGCCGAGAAAAACAATGCTTCGCAAGCGAAATAACGCCGCGACCCTTCCGCAAGCGCGCGATCGGTTTGCGGCACGACACTCGAAACGACGATGTGCGCGACGGCATCCGTCGGCAGGCCCGCGACGCCGAAGAGCGTGCGAAAGAGGACGCCGAATTCATCCGCCGTGCGCGCGCGTTCCGTTTGCACGCGCCACGTACGATCGAGTTCGAACGTGCCGTCCGGCGCCATCGTAAAGAAGCCAAGCTTCGTGTCGGTGTTCCCGACGTCGACCGCAAGCAGCATCGCTACACGTGCGCTTCCGCGGTCGCAGCTCGAACGCGCGCGATCGCATCCCAGAGCCGCACGGCGAGTTGCGCCTTTGGCGCGCGACCGAGATCTTCGCGCGATCCGTCTCGCGCGAGCACGACGAGCGCGTTCTCGCCGGTTCCAAAACCCGTGCCCTCGGCCGAGACGTCGTTTACGGCGATCGCATCGAGATCTTTCGCGCGTAGTTTTTCGCGCGCATACGCTTCGAGGTCACGCGTTTCGGCCGCGAACCCGACGAGGAATTTCACGAGCTTACGTTGCGCGAGCGTCGCGAGAATATCGGGCGTACGTTCGAGTTCGAGTGTGGTTTGGGCATCGTCTTTCTTCACTTTGTGCGCGTGCGCGCGAACGGGACGGAAATCGCTCACCGCGGCCGTCGCGATCGCGACATCGGCACCGGGTGCGAGCGCGAGCGCGGCATCGTACATCTCTTGCGCCGTCGTCACGCGCACGCAACGCACCCCCGGCGGTGGCGCGACGAGCGTTGGGCCGAGCACGAGATCGACAAGCGCCCCGCGCGCATGCGCTTCGCGTGCGAGTTCGATCCCCATCGTGCCCGTCGACGCGTTGGAGAGGAAACGGACCGGATCGATCGGCTCGCGCGTGGGCCCTGCAGTCACGAAGACGCGCTGACCGTGCAACGATCGCGTGCGTCCGAGCACCACGTCGAGCGCCGCGAGGATCGCATCGGTTGGGGCGAGGCGCCCGATGCCGACTTCGCGTTCGGCGAGAAAGCCCGTCTCCGGCGCGACGATCGTTACGCCATGCGCTGCGAGGGTTTCGAGATGCCGCCGCGTCGCGGGATGGTCGTACATCGCCGCGTTCATCGCGGGTGCGACGACGATCGGTCGCCGCGTCGCGAGCGCAATATTGAGCAGTAAATCATCGGCGATGCCGAGGGCGAGTTTCGCGATCACGTTTGCCGTTGCGGGCACGATGAGGATCGCCTCCGCGCTGCGCGCGAGCGCGATATGCGGGATCGTTTCGGGCGCATCCCACAACGACGCGAGCACGGGCCGATGCGTGAGCGCCGCAAAGGTAAGCGCGCCGATGAATCGCTGAGCGCCGTCGGTCATCACGACGTCGACATCATCGCCGCGTTGCACGAGCGCACTACAAAGCGCGGCCGCCTTGTACGAAGCGATTCCGCCCGCGACTCCCAGAACCAGACGCGCCATTTAGCGTATGCGCGCTTGCGGAACGAGCGCGGCGCTGCGCTCGATGGACACGAGTGGCAACACGCCGTCGGATCCCGCAACGGGCACGTTATCGAGCAGCCGCGTAACGCCCGCTCTCGCAACGGCGATCACGATTGCGGGAAGCGCGATCGGATCGCACGCCGCAAACGTGACCGGATCGACGACATCGAGGTAATCCCATTCAAGCGGCGCCTCGAGCAGTGCGTGCGCGGTCTCGAGGATTCGCGAAACATCGCGTCGTCCGCGCAAAAGTTCTTCCGCCACGAACGAAAGCGCTCGGAACATGCTCGGCGCGGCTGCGCGTTGCGTCGCGTTGAGATAAACGTTGCGGCTCGAACGTGCGAGACCGTCGAATTCGCGCACCGTCGGTGCGACGACGATGTTCGTCGCCATATCGAGATCGCGGACCATCGCACGCAAAACAGCGGCCTGTTGAATATCTTTCTGACCGAGATAAAGCGACGTGGGCTCGATCGCGTGGATCAGCTTTGCAACGACGGTCGCGACGCCTGCGAAGTGCCCGGGGCGGCGCGCGCCTTCGAACGATTCCGCGAGCGGCCCGATCGAAATCGACGTTGCGAAGGTCGGCGGATACATCCGCTCCACGGTCGGGGCGTAGAGCACGTCGACACCATGTGCCTCGAGCATCTCGGCATCCCGGGCGAACGCGCGCGGGTACTTTTCGAAATCTTCGGTGGGTCCGAATTGGAGCGGGTTCACGAAAATCGAGGCGACGACCGAGGCATGTTCGCGCCGCGCCCGATCGACGAGGGCGAGGTGCCCGTCGTGGAGTGCGCCCATCGTCGGCACGAACCCCACGGGCCGCAAAAGCGTCCGGGAGATCGCGCGCGCGGATCCCGGTGTTCGAACGATCTGCACGGCGCTAAGCTCGCATGACGCGCAGGAGCGTGCGACCGACGATGAACCGTTCGCCCGGCACGATCGGCGTCTCGGCCGTAATCGGCTCGCCGCCCTTGCGCGTGCCGTTACGACTGGCGAGATCGGCCAAAACTAAATGATCACCCGCGTCGCACACGTGAGCGTGTCGGCGCGAAATATAGCGATCGAGCGTGATGCAGGCGGCAGAAAGGGCATCATCCCGCCCGATCGTGATCTCGCGATCGAACGCCCAGGTTTTGCCATCGAGCGGTCCGCTCAAGACTTCGAGAATGTACACGCCCGTCCATAATCCATGACGCCGCAAGGTTTAGTCCAGGCAGTCAGAACTTCCCCGGTGAAAACCCGCTCTTCCCAAGGCCTTTCACGAGGCTGCACGCGAAACTAGGAGAGATGGCGATAGGGACCGAGACCGACCCCGCGGATAACGGCAAGATCGACGCACTCCTCAAAGATATCGAGGACCTCGATCTCCAGGATATCGATGCCGATTCGCTACGCGAATGGGAATTCGAGCAGATTCGTTCCGTCCTCGACGAACTCGCCGGCAAAACGATCCGGAGTGCCACGCTCGAAGACACGCGCATCGTTATCGAGACCGGAGACGGAAACCGGTACTTTTTCTTCGGTTATATGGGCGGCGGCAACCGCTAACCCGAAAGCGGTTCGTCTTCGGTTGCCTGGCGTTGCACTTCCGCAGCAACGTATCGGATGATCTCTTCTTGATCGCGCGGATCGATCGACGTGAACGCGATCCCGTGCATGAACCGTTTATCTTCCGCGTTGTAGAACGAAAGAACGATTCGACCGCGAACGACGACGTCGCGATCGAGACCCGGGAGCGGGAAGCGCAACATGAGGACCGTGCCGAGCGGCAGATCTTCGTCGGTCGCGAGTCGGACGCCGCCGCCACCGAGATCCGACGAGGAACCCGTCTTCGGGCTATCGTTGCCATCACGCGTATAGGAGATCTCCGTCGCGACGCTGACGCGAACGTAACGCCGACGGTATGGGACCTCGGCGTTTTTCGAAGCGATGTCGTTTCGTTCGCTCACAGACGCGCTCCTAATTGCATGGGGGGCTTGTTCTCCGAGTGCGCTCATTTGCTTTCTTTACCGAGCAAATCAGCAGCAAAGAGCGCGCCGAGTGCGGCATGGCTTCGGCTGGTGCCGCCCTGGAGATACACTTCGAACGGTGCGCGTAGCGGGGCGTCGCACGAAAGTTCGATCGTCGCGCCGTTGACGAACGCTCCGCCCGACATCACGACGGGGTCACGATAGCCCGGCACCGGACCGGGTTCGGGCGCGAAACGCGCGTTGAGCGGCATGGCGCGTTGGAGGCCGCGCGCGAACGTGACGAGCCGCTCCGCGGTACCGAGGCCGATCGCTTGGACGATATCGCGGCGCGGTTCTCCCGGAGCGGGATCGACGCGATACCCGAGTTCCGCGAAGAGCGCACTCGCGAAATCCAATCCCGCGAGCGCCTCGCCGACGACGCTCGGAGCGTTGAAGAGCCCTTGGACCAGCGCCCGTCCGAAGCCGAGTGTCGAGCCGACTCCGGTGCCGAGCCCCGGTGCGTAATGGCGTGCCGCGACGCGTTCGATGACCTCGCTGCGGCCGATGACGTACCCACCACCGGGTGCGAGCGCGCCGCCCAGATTTTTGATGAGCGAACCCATCACCGCATCGACGCCGTGGTGTGTCGGCTCGGTCGCCTCGACGAGTTCGCCATAACAATTGTCGACGAGGACGAATGCGTGCGGGGCGACGGTGCGTACCGTCCGCGCGATGGTCCCGCACTCGCTCGCGGAGAGACTTCGGCGCGGCGCGTAACCGCGCGATCGCTGGACGAAGACGACATCGACGCCACGCTCGCACGCGCGCGCGAGCGCGCCGAGATCGACGTCGCCCGCGTCATCGAAAGGAATCTCGTCGTAGCGCACGCCGCGTCGCGCGAGCGAATACGGCGCGTCCGCGATGGCGTTTCGAAGCGTATCGTAGGGTCGGCCCGTAGCGCTGATGAGACGACCTTCGTGCGGTAAGCAAGCGTCGATCGCCGTGACGATCGCATGCGTTCCGCTTACGAGTGAGAGGCGCGCGAGTGCGCGTTCGGCGCCGAAGATGCGCGCGAGCAGCGACTCGTAGCGCGCGCGAGCCGCATCGTCGTACCCATACCCGAGCGAGCCTGCGAGATCGCTTTCCGCAACGCCCTCATCGGCGAATGCGCGAAGGACATTCGCGTGTGCGCGCGCTTGCGCGTCGGCCGTCGCCGTGCCGAGTTCGCGGGCGGCCGCACGCCGTGCGGCGGCAACGAGCTCATCCGAAAACGGAAAGCGCTCGAGGATTGCATCGAGGAGTGCGGTTGCGAGCAGGGTGGTCATGCAGCGGCACCCGCTTCGGATTCGTGCTCGCGCTCGCGCTGGTTTTCCGCCCGATCGTAGATTGCAACGAAGGGTGCGTAAATCGCGAGGCCGATCGCGAGATTGACGATGATGAGCACGATCGAACGCCAGTCCTTGGTCGCGAGAAACGCGCCGAGCCCGAGCGGCACGGTCGATGGAATGTAATATGCGGGGCGCGCCACGATGCCGAACGCCATCGCGTAATACGAGACGACGCCGAGGACGAGCGGCGTAATCACGAAGGGTACGCCCAGAACGGGATTGAGCACGAGCGGCAATCCGAACATGAGTGGTTCGTTCGCGTTGACGATCGCGGGCACGAGCGACGCGAGCGCGACACGGCGCACGCGTTTGGTGCGGCCCCGTAGTAAAAGGAGTACGAGCGGAAACGTCGCCCCCGCACCGCCGGGAAAGACGAAGATAAACATCGAGACCGTCACGATATGCGGCAACGGATCGCCATGCGCGAGTGCGTCCGTATTCTGGAGTTGCAGATTGATATAGACGGGCAACACGACGGCTGCCAAGAGTGCGGGACCATGGATGCCGATCGTCCAGAGTAACGTTTCCGCGAACGTGATGATCAGGAGGGCGGTGAGACTATCGCCGAGCGTACCGAGCGGAGCGATGAGCGCGGTGAGGCCGGCGGTGACGGAGATGCCTCGCGCGACGAGCACGAGTGCGAGACCGATCACGAGCGTGCTGCCGACGATCGATCCTGCGAGCGCGCCGAAGCGCGCGCGTGCGGTCGCGATCACGCCGATCGTCATGAGGCCGACGCCGATCGCGAGAAAGAGCCCGCTCGATCCCAGCGCCTTCTCGAGTGCCACGAACGATCCGGCATTCGCGTATGGAAGCGAAATCGCAAACGCACCGACCGCGACGAGCGTCCCGAGAATCCGCGGCACGCCGCGTCGCGGCGCGAGATCGAAGGCGAGGACGACGACGAGAAACGACGACATGATCCCGAATGCCGCCGCGAACGAATGTGCGAACCGATCGAGCAGCGACCCCGTCGGCAAGATCGCCATAAACACAACGAGCCCGACGATGAGGCCGGCGAAACTGATCGGCAACGTCCGCTGAATAGCGAGCATCTCCGGCAAGGCCGCAAAAGATCGAATCGCGGGAACGAGACGGTCGAGCAGTGAGGTGCGGCCGACCGCTGGCGTTTCGTGCGAGGACACGGAGTCTCGCCATTCGCGCGGCGGTCGCGAAGCCTTGCCCTAGAGCCGGCGGAACATCGCGCTGACTTTACCGAGGATCGTCACATCGCTCGGATACATGGGTGCCATCGTCGCGTTCTCGGGCTGAAGCCGAACGCGCCCACTCTCGCGGAAGAAACGCTTGACCGTCGCCTCACCGTCGACCATCGCAACGACGATCTCGCCGTTTGCAGCGTCCGCTTGCGGCGAAACGACGATGAGATCCCCGTCGAGGATCGCCGCACCGATCATCGATTCGCCCTGCACGCGTAAGATAAATGTCCCATCCTTTCGCGCGAACTCGGCGGGGAGGATAAAGTCGCCCTCGAGATTTTCTGTCGCCGTGATCGGCGTCCCCGCCGCAACTTTGCCGACGATCGGCACGACGCCAAAATCAGGAATAATCGGAGCGTTTGCTGCCGTGCTCGCGGAGCCCGTCGTGATCAACGCGCGTGGTTTCGTGGGATCGCGATGGATGAGGCCGCGTTTCTCGAGCGACCGAAGATGCGATTGTACGGTCGACGATGACGAAAGACCGACACGTTCGCCGATCTCGCGAACCGACGGCGGATAGCCGCGTTCTTCGGTGAAATCGCGAATGACCTCGAGGATACGTGCTTGACGCTCCGTTGGGGCGCGCTCGTCCATGGGTTCTCCTACCGACAGCAGCGCGCGATTCGCGCCGCGATTAGTACTGAGATTAACATATCCGCCCCCTCGAATGCAAACATACGTTCGACGAAACATTGACAGCGCACTCGCTTCCTTGGTAGGATCTGGTGGACGAACACCCGTTCGCGCACAACATATAGATGTTTTAGCTGCGAACGGCCGTTCGGACACAAGATAGAGGAGCCGACGTCATGTACCCGCCGAAACGCAAGAAGATCACGCTGATGCCGGCCATCGCGCTCGCGACGCTCAGCGCGGTTATCGCCATCCCGGCCGTGTCGCAGTCTCGCCTTTTTGCGGCTTCTCCCGAACACTTCAAGGTCGCAACGGTCCATCGTGGTGAGAACCTCTGGACGATCGCCGATCGCTACACCGCGGATGGGCAAAACGTTCAGGACACGATCGATACGATCATGGCCGTCAACGGACTTACGAGCGCAACGGTGGTCCCGGGCGAGCACCTCAAAATTCCCCGCTAGAAGTTCGGATCGGAACGGCGGGCCGATTGTCGGCCCGCTTTTTTATTTGTCGTGAGCGACCGCCCCGAATCGCGGGCAGCGGCGGAGTCTCGACGGCCGATTCATCTCGCGATCGTCCGAACGTCCGATGATCGGCAAAACGCTCGCGCTCGCGCCGGTGCCGCGAAAGGCAACGGACGCATCACCAGCGGTACGGCGCGAGCGTTACGGGCGTTTCGAGAGGATAACGCTGTGACCGTTGTGATGGTCGAGGAATTCTAACCCCTCGGTAATCCACGTATCGAGGCCCGCCTGCACGTGGCGTGCGACTTCGCGAACCACGTGTTCGCGATTCTTTAACCACTGAAGTTCACCGCGCGAGGTTGCGGGCCACACGGCTTCTTCGCATTCTTCGCAGTGGTATCCATATCGCATCGCGCCACAGATACCGTGGAAAGAGAAAAGGCCCTCGCGAATGCGAGGGCCTTTTCCGTGACGAATCTCGGGGCTTAGAGCTTGAGACTCGCTTGAACCGCGATGCCGAGCGGCTGTTGCGAGAAGATCGGCACGTATGCCGACTTCCCGATCGCCTGCTTCTGCGTCCCATCACCGGGGTTATAGGTGTTTCCAAGAGCGCCTTGATTGCCGCCGTTGGAATACGTGTAGCCACACGCGCCTGCGATATTCCACGGCACCGACGAGCCGCCGAAGCACGTGTTGATCACGTTCGAGACATTTGCCGTAATCGCGAAGTTTTTGCTCACTTCGTAGCTCAACTGCATGTGCATCAGCAAGTTCGTCGGATTGACGTAGGCGCCAATACCGTCGAATCTCCCGCTCTCGATGTTGGGGATACCGTTGTCGAGTTGGCCGCATTTGCTCGCATCGAACGATGCGCCCGCTTGCGGTCCGTTGGCGTAGCGCGCATCGCCCGCCGTGGTGGTGTTCAGCGCGCCCGTGCACGCCGTCGGGTCGATCCCGGCCGTCGAAAGTGGCGTCCCGTAACGTTGACCCGCGAAGAGTTGGAAGATCGGCGCGATTGAGAAACGCTTGATCTTTTCGTTGAGAACGAGCGACGCGACGTACGGAACGCCGATTTGCGTGCTCGATACGCCGATGCCAGCTGGGATGGTATCGTACGGCACGAACCGACTTCCCGGTGCGTACGCGGACGTGCTCTGCAACGGAGCATTGTAGTACGGGTTGGCGATGCTTCCCGCAGCGCACGTCGGATCGGCCGCGCCGGGAGTACCGTCGGCTGCTGCGTTCGTGTAGCACGCTGCGCCGCCGCCCGCCTTCGTAAATGCGTTGTACGCGTTGATTCCGTCGACGACCGGCGAAAGGACGGTACGACCGTTTGAAAGCGTATTGTATTTGATGTAGCTATTCGTGTACGCGAACGCGAGACGTGCGGAGAGCCCGTCACGACCGAAGTCGCCCTTGTCGAGTTCGAGTTCGACACCGCGCGAGGTCTGGTTTCCAACGTTGAGGCCGGAGACGAAATTGGTCGCGCGGTTGAGGAAGAACTGCTGCGTTTGATTCTGCGTTTGGCGCAGGAACGGCGTCAGCTTGATCGAGATCTGCTGCGGGAACTGGTGCTCGATCGAGAAGTCGTAATTGTTCGAGGCCGCCGGCGGAATCGGATGACTCGGCGTGTAGAAGCCATACTGTTGGAAGCCGTAGACGCCGTAGAGTTGCGCCGGCGCGTTTTGTTGCGCGACGTTGTATTGTTCGAAGGCGCTGTTCGGTGGCTGGCCATAACGGCCGTAGGAGCCACGGAGAACGGTCGAGGGATCGATGGCATACGTGAAGCCGAGCCGCGGCTGGAAGACGTCGTACGTTTGCGTGGTCTTGCCGGACGGGTTAGTGAACGGCGCGGCGACGTAGCCTGTGGGACACGCGGCGTCGGAGCTCGCGAGGCCGAGACCATAGACCTTGTTCGCGATCGCTTGCGTCGAGCTATTGAGGCAATTGTCGCGGTCGTAAGCGTTGTAGAGGAACTTACGCGCCGTGGTGCCTGTCGTGTCCGCGCTTTGGTATTGATAAATGTCGACGCGGAGGCCACCGTTGATCGTCAGTTTCGACGTCGGACGGAATTCGTCGGTTAGCGAAAGACCGTAGAACCTCGGGTCGACCTGATTAAAGGTCGCATACGTGCCGTTTTCGAGCACGAGATATTGGCAAGGGCCGCTTCCGCACGTGGCATTCGGAACGTCCTTGACCGTGCCGTCGAACGCGGAGCGAATCGTTGCGAACTGGGCGGCGCCGTTATAGTTCGACGCGCTCTTATAGCACGGCGTCGGGGTTGCCGCCGACGTGTAGCAGATGCCGTTGGTCGGATTACTCGAATCGACGAGGACGCCGACGGCGGTGCGCGACCGCAATTTCGAGGCGCCGTAAGAGCCGTTGATGTACTGCGTGTTGTTCGATCGCAACACGTTCGAAGTTACATAGTCGGCACCGAACTGCAAGAGATTTTTCGAATTGAGCTGATCGGTGAATGCAAAGTTTAGGCCGCGTGAATGCGAGCTGAGCTCGTAATCGCCCGGGTTTCCTGCGTTACCGTTGAACTGGGCGCTCTGCGCGCCGTAGATCAGCCAATTCGAGTAGTACGTGTAGCCGTAGAGACGCGCGAACGCGTTCGTTCCGAGCGATTTCGTATACTGGAGCTTGACGATCCCCTGATTGTTGTTCGTGCCATCTTGGGCGTTTTCAGGGATCGGAGCACCGAACGCGTGCGCGGGAGTGTTCGGGAAATAATAATATCCCGCCGACGAATTCAACGTCCCTGCAGACGCGAGCGTGCCGGGTTGCAAGTTGAGCGTGTAACCATCGAGGTACGTCGGCGCGCCGATGCCGACCGTATTGAGGAATGTCGCTCCGCCTTGGTCGTTCGTCGAGCTGTAGACCTTCGTGTTGATGAAGTTGATCGACGAAAGCGCCTGAAGGTCATCGCGCGATCCGTCTTTGTGCGGAACGTAGTAGTGGAGATTGACGACCGTATCACGGTCTGCGACTTGCGACGTCGAGAAAAGATTATTCGGACCGAGCAGCAAGCCGTTGTTGAAGGCGCTGCCGTTGTAGCATGAAGGCGCCACTTTCGCCGAAACGGTTGGATCGCACGCAACGCCATACGGCACGCCGTACGAAGTGCCGATCGACGCACCGTCGAAGTTGTCGGCGTAGTGATACGTCTGATTGTATCCACCGATACCGGCGTAATACGAGAATCGGCGATTATCGGTTTCTCCGCCGAATTCAGCTGCGAACTTATGATAATACGCCGGTGCGCCGACACCGAACGTCAGGCTTTGGAAACCAGGGATCGTTCCGGTCTTAATGACCTGATTGATGTAACCGGAGATGCCCTCGGACACGGAGCTCGCCGGAGGCGCGCCCGTGTAGACTTGCAGCTCCTGTTGACCGAGCGACGATGTCGAGCCCGACGGGTAATTGTCGAATGCGCGATTGACGGGGATACCGTCGATCTGGTAGCCGATTTGATCATAATCGCCACCGCGAATCGAGAGCGCTGCGGCGGCGCCGATGTAGCCGCTCTGACCGGGCTGAACAGCAACGCCCGGAACCGTTGCGAGCGCGGAGAAGGCGCTATCGAGATTGCCGCCGCCGCCCGCAGCTGCGACCTTCGATTGCGTCTCGGCATTGATCGAGTACACGTCGGCGGTCGTACCGGGACGCACGAGGCTGCCGGAGTTTGCGCGCGAGATCGTACGACCGATCGTCTTGAGCGCCTTGCCGAGTGCGATCGGCAAGATGCGCGTGTTATCAGCGACGACGGTGATGCCCGTCTCGCTATCCGGCTCGAAGCCCTTGCCTTCGGCGGAGACGGTGTACGTATCCGGCGCGAGGCTCAGAAACGAGTAATGGCCTTCGCCATCCGTGGTTTGCGACGAGACTTGCGACGGGCTTGCTGCCGTCACTTTCACGCCGGAGATCGGAAGTTTGGTCGTCGAATCGACGACCGTCCCGGATAATGTACCGGTGGTACCTGCAAAAGAAATCGAGCCCGGCGCAATAAGCGCGAAGACCGCAATTAGGATTACGAACCACCGGCTGAATGTTGATTTCAGCAATGGGGCTCCTTAATAAGGGACGTTTGGAGAAACTCACGGATGCCCTGAAGCATCTCCGCGAGAGGACGCTTTGTTTCCTAATTAACGAACTATTATCCTATGGTTCCGTAGGTAAGATGGAGACGACTTCCATTATTACTTCTCTAACATTCCTTGGGCTCAGGATCTCGTCCCTCTTACGCGTTCATTAAGCGAAGAAGCCCCCGCGCAAGCGCGAGGGCTTCTTCCGCGATAGGTTGCGGCCGTTTTAGGCGTGAACGGCGCGTCGCGACTCGAGCAGGTCGGGAATATCCGACGGCCGTTCGGCGACGGGAACGCCTGCAGCGGCAAACGCCGCAAGCTTACTTTCCGGCGTTCCAAAGTTCCCGGAGATGATCGCGCCCGCGTGGCCGAGACGCTTACCCTTTGGGGCCGAGCGACCGCCGATAAAGGCAACGCACGGCTTGTTCGGTAGATGCGCCTTGATGAACGCCGCAGCATCTTCTTCGTCCGAGCCGCCGATTTCGCCACAGACCACGACGGCGTCGGTCTCGGGATCGTTTGCGAAGGCTTCGAGGCAATCGACGAAGGTCGTGCCGATGATCGGATCGCCGCCGATACCGACGCACGTCGACTGGCCGAGTCCCGCTTTCGTGAGCATATCGACGATTTCGTATGTGAGCGTTCCCGACCGTGAGATCATGCCGATCCGTCCCGCTGTGAACACGCCACCCGGCATGATCCCCAGGAGCGCTTTGCCCGGCGAGACGAGTCCGGGGCAATTGGGCCCGATGATGCGCATCGATTTCGTCGTTGCGACGACCTTGAGCATGTCGTGCGCGGGAATGCCCTCGGTGATCGCGACCGCGAGGCCGATGCCCGCGTCGTGTGCTTCGTACAGGGCGTCCGCAGCGAACGGCGGCGGCACGAAAATGATCGTGTGCGTCGCACCCGTCGCCTCGACGGCATCTCTCACCGTGTTGAATACCGGCAACGTCGTCGATGCCGCCGCGCCCGCGCCGCCGCCATCGACGTGCGTACCGCCCTTGCCCGGGGTGACACCGCCGACGATGTTCGTGCCGTACGCAAGCATGCGCTGTGTGTGAAAGAGGCCTTCACGGCCCGTGATGCCTTGCACGATAACTCTGGAATTCTTATCGAGAAATATCGCCACGGTTAGTGCACTCCGTTCGCAAGCGCGACGGCTCTGGCCGCGCCCTCGTTCATGGTCTCGACCGGAAAGAAGCCGGCCTCCGCGAGAATTTTGCGGCCTTCTTCGGAATTGGTGCCGGTAAGCCGAATGACGAGCGGGACCTTGCGCACGTCGTCGCCCTTGAGTGCTTCGACGATCCCGATTGCGACTTGATCGCCGCGCGTTATGCCACCGAAAATATTGATGAACAGCGCCTTTACGCGACGGTCGGACGTTACGAGATTATAACTTTTTCTAACTAACTCTGCCTGCGCGCCACCACCGATATCGAGGAAGTTTGCCGCGCCACCGCCCGCGCTCTTAATCGCGTCCATCGTGCCCATACCGAGGCCCGCGCCGTTTGCGATCGTGCCGATCGTCTTGGGTACCTCCCCCGGTTCGTCGGCGAACTTCGCGTAGTTCGAGATGCCCAGACCGATCGCGACGGCCGCCGCCTGATCTTCATCGGCAGGCCCATCGTTGCGCCACCCGTTGAGTTCGGGATGTTTGTAGATCCCGTTGTCGTCGAGTTCGACTTTCGCGTCGCTCGCGATCACATCGCCCGAAACGGTGAGTACGAGCGGATTGATCTCGACGAGATTCGCGCCGTAGTCCACGAACATTTGGTACAGTCCTGCAAGAATTTTTGGGAACGCTTTGTGATAGCCCACGGGAAGTTTCGCCGCGAACGCGAGCTGACGCGCCTCGAACGGCTGGAAACCGATTGCGGGATCGATCCAAAATTTGCTGATCGCTTCGGGGTGGTGCTCGGCGACGTCTTCGACATCCATGCCGCCCTGCGAGCTCACGATGATCACGGGCTTCTTCGCGGCGCGGTCGATCGTAATCGAGGCGTAAGCCTCGCTCGCGATCTGCACCTTTTCCTCGACGAGCAACGACCGGACTTCTTCGCCGCCGGGATTCTGTTCGTTCTTGAGGACTTTTCCGAAGAGTTGGTCGGCTAGCTCCTTCGCTGCGGCGGCGTCGTCCGCAAATTTGATACCGCCCGCTTTGCCGCGACCGCCCATCATCACCTGACTCTTGAGGACCCACGAGCCGGGATTGGCGGCGACGAAGTCGACCGTCTCTGCCGCGCTCGTCGCGTGAACGCCGCGCGGCGTCGGGATGCCGACGCGTCGGAACAATTCCTTGCCCTGGTACTCCATCAATTTCACGGTAAACCGAACTCCCCCAAAAAGCGCAAACGTGTCACGGTTGTCCGTTCCGCAAAGAAACCCTAGAGCCGAACCCGCAGGCGTGCCCACGCCGCGCGCTCGGCAGCCGTCGGCGCCGCATCGGCGCTTTCGATCGACGCTTCGAGTTCGCCGAGCGCGCGCGAGCGATCGCGAAGCGCCTTTTCTGTCACCGTCGACGGCCGCGAATCGCTTTCGGTGCCGCGTGATGTAGCCGACACGCGCGCATCGACGCGTACCTTCGCCGAATCGACCGCACGCGCGAGATCGTACTGCGCGACGAGATCGGCATCGCTTGCCGGAACGCGCGGATCGCGTCGGAGGACGAGGCGCCGCGTGATGAACTGCCCGGGAGCGGTACGAGAGCCGACGAGCCGGACTTCATACGTGCCGGGCGCTGCGAGCGGACCGTCGGCGCGACCGACGTGGAAATCCCAAACGAAGCGATGCATTCCGGGCGTCGCAAGAAGCGCTTGCGGCGCGGGCAACCAATACGGCGGGTAGGGTAACGCATCGCTATTGGGGGCGACGTTCGGATCGCTGCTCGACCACGAGCGCACGAGCGCGCCGCGTCGATCGCGGATTTCGAGCTGGAGCGATCGGTCGAAATTCGGGGGCACGACGTAATCGACGAACGCACCGCTCGGCGGATTCTCACCGAGTGGGATTTCCGGCGGCGTCGCCTCGGCTTCGTCGTTTCCGCCGCGCATGCGGACGGCATCGCGCAACGTGTAGAGGCGCGGTCCGTCGTTCGCTTCCGTTTCGATGCGGCTGCGAGCGCGCGCGAGATCGCGTAGCGGTTGCACGTCGTCGAGCACCCAGAGCGCGCGACCGTGCGTCGCGATTGCGAGATCGCCGTCGTGCACGATAAGATCGCGCACCGATACGACGGGCATGTTCGCGCGCAGCGATTGCCACGAGATCCCGTCATCGAACGAAACGAAGACGCCTTGCTCCGTTCCCGCGTACAGCAGACCGCGCTCTAGCGGATCTTCACGAACGACGTTGACGTACGCGTTCTGCGGTATCCCGTCGTGCGCTTCGCGCCACGTCCGGCCGCCATCGTGCGTCGCATACACGTACGGCCGATCGTCGTCGAGGCGATGACGATCGAGCGCGACGTACGCGGCGTCAGAATCGAAATGCGATGCCTCGATACCGTCGACGTGACTCCACGCAGCGAACGTGGGCGGTGTGACGTCGTGCCAGGTTCGCCCGTCGTCGGTCGTGCGATGGATGGTGCCGTCGTCGGTGCCCGCCCAGAGCATCGTCGCATCGCGCGGCGACGGTGCGAGCGCGTAGACGACGCCCCGCGGCTCGGGCCCGTCGATATCCGCAGCCGTCGTCACGTCGAGGGTAGGCGGCGTGCCCGCATGCGATCGCGCGAGATCGCGCGAAATCGCACGCCACGTCATCCCGCGATCGCGCGAGCGAAAGATGCGTTGATTCGTCGCATAGAGCGCACCATCGCGACCGAAGACGATGGGTTGCGTCCACTCGGCGCGCCACGGACCCGGCAGGCCGAGCGTCGGTTTGATCGCGCGCGATTGATTCGTGCGCAGGTTCTCGACGACGACGTCGTCGCTTCCGCCACCAACCGTGCCGTAAGCCATATCCGGCTGGCGCGGATCGACGGCCACCGTCCCGCTCTCACCGCCCGCGACGAGGGCGCGCCAATCGCGCTCCTCGATCCCACGGTGATCGCTACGCGAAAGGATCATCGCCGCGCCATTATCTTGTTGCGCGCCGAAGAGATGGTACGGTACCGTTGCATCGGCCGTCACGTGATAGAACTGGCCCGTGGGTTGATTGAACCAGCTCGACCATGAGCGCGCGCCGTCGAGACTCACGCTCGTGCCTTGATCGCTCGCGAGGACCATGCGCGTGGGTTCGGTCGGGTCGATCCAGAGTTGATGGAAGTCGTCGCCGTCGGGCGAGCCTTTGATCGCCGCGAAATGCACGCCACCGTCGGACGAATGATAGACCGACGTATCCGAAACGTAAACGCTTCCCGCGTCGCGCGGATCGACCGTCACGTGACCGAAGTACCAGCCCCGATCCCAAAGGCGTTTGTCTTTATCCACGAGGCGCCACGAGGCGCCGCCATCGTCGCTACGATAGAGACCGCCCGCCTTCGCATCGACGATCGCGTAGACGCGATTGGGATCGCTCGGCGCGACTGCGATCCCAATCTTTCCGACGCGTTCGGTCGGGAGGCCCGCACCCGTAACCGGTGCCCACGTCGCGCCACCGTCGAGCGAATGGTACAGTCCCGAACCGGGCCCATACGACGGCGGATAGACGCTCCACGGTGGTCGGCGGGTATTCCAGAGTGAGACGAAAATATCGTGCATCGCCGGATCGCTCGCGAGATCGATCGCCCCCGTGTCGGCATCGCGCGCGAGCGTTCGGACCCACGTCGTTCCGCCATCGGTCGAGCGATAGACACCGCGCATGGCGTTGGGACCGTAGCCATGGCCGAGGACCGCGACGACGAGCGTTTTCGGATCGGTCGGCGAGATGAGAATGCGTCCGATCTGACGCGAATCGTCGAGCCCGATATGGCTCCACGTGGCACCCGCATCGGTCGAACGATACATGCCGTTGCCGTGCGCGATATCGGAGCGCATATCGGCCTCGCCGCTGCCGACGTAAAGGGTCTTCGGATCGCTCGGTGCTAAAGCAATTGCCCCGATCGAGGCAACGTTCATCGCGTCCATGATCGGGCGCCACGTAAGGCCCGCGTTCTCACTCTTCCACACACCGCCACCGACCGCGCCGAAATAAAACGTGCGCGAATCACCCGCGACGCCGGTGGCGGCGACCGACCTGCCGCCGCGATAGGGCCCGATGTTGCGCCAACGCAGGTCGCGATAGAGCGCGGGGTCGACATGCGCTGGAATCGACGCCGCACGAGCGACTCGCAGATCGCCATCACGCTGCGCGAGCGGCTCGAATAACATGAGAGCGATGACAACCGATGCGAAGACGGCGGCGCACAGACGACGGATCATATCGCGCGATTCGCGCCGACAGGCGCGCAATCTTCGAGTGCGGGTGCGCTAGTCGAAGCGACCGAGCAACGACCGGGCGATGATGAGTTGTTGGATCTCGCTCGTACCTTCGTAGATCTCCGTGATCTTCGCATCGCGGTAATACCGTTCGACGGGAAATTCGGTCGTGTACCCATATCCGCCGTGAATCTGGACCGCTTCGGCCGCATGTTTGCGCGCGGCCGTCGATGCGAAGAGCTTCGCCTTACTCGCTTCGATCGCGAAGGGTAAGCCGCGATCGCAGAGCGACGCCGCGCGATACACGAGCAGCCGAGCCGCGTCGAGATCGGTCGCCATCTGTGCGATCTTGAACGAAATCGCTTCGAATGCGGCGATCGGTTTCCCGAACGCTTCGCGATCGCGCGCGAAGGTGACCGATGCATCGAGACACGCCGCGAGGATGCCGGTCGCTTGCGCCGCGATTCCGATCCGTCCGGCGGTGAGGGCAGAGAGGGCCATCGAAAATCCCGTGCCTTCCTCTCCCAGCATCGCCGAATGGGGCACGCGCACGTTTTCGAAAACGATATCGCACGTGTTGCTCGTGTGGATGCCGAGTTTTTCGGTCACTTTCTCGACGATATATCCCGGCGTATCGCGCTCGATCAAAAACGCCGAGACGCCTTTGGATCCAGAGGCACCCGTACGAAACATCCCCATGGTCACGCCCGCATAGCTACCGTTCGTGCACCATTGTTTGCGTCCCGATAGAACGTACGAGTCGCCGTCGCGACGCGCCGTACTCGTGAGCGCCGCCGCATCGGATCCCGCCCCCGGCTCCGTCAGTCCGAACCCGGCAATCACGTCGCCCGTAGCGAGTCGCGGGAGATACCGTTCTTTCTGTTCGTCCGTTCCGAGCCGATTGATCGCCGACGTGATCATCGCGTGGACCGAAAGCGTTACGGCCGTGCCCGCATCGACGCGGGCGAGTTCTTCGATCGCGAGCGCATACGACACGTAGTCCGCACCCGCGCCACCGTAGCGCTCGGGGACGACGATCCCCATGAGCCCCGCGGCATCGAGCTTCGTGTAGAGTTCGCGCGGGAAATAGTGCGCTTTATCCCATGCCGCAATGTGCGGCGCGATCTCGCGCTGCGCGATCTCGCGGGCGAGATTGCCGATCTCGCGCTGATCAGAGGTGACGTCGAAGAGCCCCGCGGCCATGCGCTCGATCACGACGCAAACGCCGGAACGCCGCTCGGGCCGAGATCGGAACGCGGCGCGCGCGTCCCGCCACGCCAATCGTAAAACCCGAGGCCGCTCTTACGACCGAGCCAGCCTGCCGCGACGTACTCGCGTAGCAGCGGACACGCGCGATATTTCGGATCGCCGAGCCCCTCGCGCAACACGTCGAGAATCGATGCGAGCGTATCGAGACCGATAAAATCGGCGAGCTCGAGCGGGCCCATCGGATGGTTCATGCCGAGCTTCATGACCGTATCGATCGCCTCGACCGTGCCGACGCCTTCGAAGAGCGCGAAGATCCCTTCGTTGAGCATCGGACACAAGATGCGATTGCTCGCAAAACCCGGATAATTCCGCACTTCGACGGGCGTCTTCCCGTGACGGATCGCGAGATCGCGAACGGTCTCGTACGTGGACTGCGAAGTCGCGATCCCGCGAATGATCTCGACGAGCGCCATGACCGGGACGGGATTCATATAATGCATGCCGATGACGCGCTCCGGACGCGACGTCGCCGCTGCGAGCTTCGTGATCGAGATCGACGACGTGTTGCTCGCAAGGATCGCGCTCGCAGGCGTATTCGCATCGAGCTTCGCGAAGATCTCGCGCTTGAGCGCTTCGTTCTCGGTTGCCGCTTCGATCGCGACGTCTACATCGAAGTGCGCCCACGCCGTCGCCGGGACGATGCGCGCGAGCGTCGCATCACGATCGGCTGCGGTGATGCGCGCTTTCTCGATGCTCCGATCGAGGTTCTTGCGCATCGTCGCGATGCCGCGCTCGACGAGGGCGAGGTCGCGATCGAAAAGCGTCACCTCGTCACCGGCGGCCGCGGCGACCTGCGCGATGCCGCCACCCATCTGTCCCGCGCCGATGACGAGAAGCTTCATTACTTAACCAACTTTGATGAGGAGCGCGTCGCCCTGACCGCCGCCGCTACAGATCGCAGCGATTCCCCAACCGCCGCCGCGTTTGCGCAGTTGGTGCACGACCGACCCGACGATACGCGCGCCCGAGGCACCGACGGGATGACCGAAGGCGACCGCGCCACCCTGCAGGTTGAGCACGCGCGGATCGAGCCCGAGCAGATTCGCCGTACTCCAAGCGACGGCCGCGAAAGCTTCGTTGACCTCCCAGATCGCGATGTCGCTCGCTTTGAGCCCGTTGCGATCGAGCACGATCTGCGCGGCCATCGCGGGCGTGAGCGCGAGATACGCCGGATCCCACGACGCATCGGCATGATCGACGATCGTCGCGAGTGCTTCATAGCCATGCGCCTTCGCATACTCTTCGCTCGCGAGCACGAGTGCCGCCGCCCCGTCGTTGACGCCGGGCGCATTACCCGCGGTCACCGTGCCATCTTTTTCAAGTGGCGCGAGCTTCGCAAGACCCGCGAGCGTCGTGTCGGGCCGCACGGGCTCGTCGGCATCGACGAGCGTCGAGGGAACATCGCCCGTCACGTACGCGTTGTAGCGCGCGAGTTGCGCCTGCATATTTTCAGGCGGCGCGTGAAAGAGTTTGGATGCCGCGCCGTTCGCGCCCGTGGCTACGGGAACGCGCGCGACTGCGGGTGCCGGCAACGCATCGACGACGAGCTTCCCCTTCGCTTTCGTCGCCACGCGGAGCGGCACGATTTCATGCGCGAGCGCGCCGTCGCGTTGCGATGCGGCCGCACGCTGGTGCGAGATCGCCGCAAATTCATCTTGCACGTCGCGTGTGATGCCGAGATCGGCATTCACGCGGGTCTGCGACTGCGCCATCGTCAATCCCGAAAACGGATCCACGAGCGCGTCGTAATTCATCAAATCGACGAGCGCCCCATCGCCAAAACGATAGCCGAAACGTGCGTTGAGCATCGCATAGGGCCCGTTGGACATCGACTCCATACCGCCCGCGACGGCGACCTTCTTCTCATCGGCATTGATCAGTCGCGCCGCCTGCGCGACGGCAACGAGCCCCGACGCACAGACTTTATTGATCGTCTCGAAGGTCGTCGTCTTCGCAAGCCCCGCCTTGAACATTGCCTGCCGCGCCGGAGCCTGCCCGACTCCCGCCTGCACGACGTTGCCCATTATGACGTGTTCGATCTCCGAAGGATCGATCTTCGACCGCTCCACCGCCGCGCGAATCGCCTCGCCTCCAAGCGTCGTTGCCGAAAGCGATGCGAGCGCTCCCCCGAGCTTCCCAAAGGGCGTGCGAGCGGTGCTGATGACGACGGTTTTGGACTTCATGGCGACTCCTTTAGATGGCGTGGCGCATTCGCGGTCGACGCGCTCTGAGTTTGATTCCGGATATGCCGAAGCGGACCCTCGACGCAAAGAGAGCGCCCCATAACGGAGCGCCCTCGCGCATCGATTCGTCTGACTTGGGTTTAGCTCGAGGTTTGCGCCGCGAGCGCGGAGACCGTGATGTCGTCCGTGCCGTTCGGTCCTACGATCGCCGGAAGCTGACTCGTGAGATTGAAGAGGTAGTTCGAGGCATAGAGGGGGTAGTCGGCGCCGATCAGTTGCACCGTGAGCATATCGCCGCCCGACGTGTTCCCGACGGCGCTATTTTGAGCGGCCGTGCAGATCGTTGGCGTCGTCGTGAACGGCGACGTTGCGGTGCGCGGACCGTCGTTTTTGGGTAACGTTACGGTGCCCGATGCGGTGGCGTGAATCGTGTAATATGCCTTGCCTGGATTGCCGAGGTGGCAGTTCGGCTGACCGTCCGCGGCACCGGTGTCGGTCACCGAAACGAGAGCATCCGTCACACCCGTGGGGAGCGACACCGCAAACGACCCGCCGCCGTTCCCGTCGGGCACGAACGTCGGTGCCGTTACCGTGGCGAGCGCCACGATCGCCGGCAGGTTCGCCGATGCGGAGATCGTCGTGTTGCCCGCATTCGATGGGATCACGACGTTCAAAGCGTAAGCGCCCGTCTTCGGGGCCACGCCCGCGAAGATGTTGAGCCCCTCGTACACACCGAGGACGCTCGGATCGAAGGTGCCATCGCGCGTGCCCTCGCCATTGCCATTGGGATCGAACGCCGGCGGGCCGCCCAGCGGCACGAACGCGTTCGCGTCGGCCTGGGCGTATAGCGGTTGCGAATACGGCGTCACGCGCGCGACGCCGAGGTTGTCGGCGTTCGCGGGAATGAAGCCGTTGGCGAAGAGGCCACCACGGATGCCGAATGTGGTCGCTGCAATCTGTGACGACGGCGTTCCCGGCGTGACCTGCGGCGTACCGCTGATGACGCCGCCGGTCGCGATCTCGCTCGCACTCGGCCCGTCGGCGATCGTCGCACCGGTACTCGTCTTGGTCCCCGGTGCCGCCGGAAGCGCGAATGGCCCCGTGAGCGTCGGCGTCGAGAGGAGGACCGAACTGCCCGAGGGCGTGCGCATCGTCGCGACGACGTTCATGCCCATGCTCGTTCCGAAGAGATTCGCCGTTCCGACGGCAAGTTGCGCCTTGGCCGACGACGGACTCACCACGGTCGTGGCTCCCGGCGGGGATACGGCGTTCCCGGCGCACCCGGCGATCGCGACGAGCGCGACGGCGGGCACGACGAGGTTACGGAATTTCATCACGTCATTCACCATGTTGGATCGCACCTACAAACCGAGCTGGTAGTAGAGGCGGTAAGTGGTCGGAGCGTTCGGAAGCAGCAGATTCGCTTGATTGCCGAACGAGCTCGTCGGTAATTGCACGAAGCCGTGATTCGCGTAACTCGTCTGCGCGGGGTTCGCTTGAAGCGGATAGCCCGTGGCCGGACCGGCGACGCCGGTGGTCACTGGCTGGTAGTACGTGTTCGACTGCGGCGTGTTGCCGTAGTAGACGTTGCCGAACAAGTTCTTTACCACGACGCCGATCGTGCTGTGTTTCGCGATCGTGTACTCCACGGTGAGGTTCGCGAGCGCCGACGGTCTGGTCAGTTGCGCGCCGGCGCTGGGACCTTCGGCCGTTCCGCGCGTCGCCGCGATATTCGGCTTGATGATGCTCCCGGGATATGCCGGATCGACGTACTGCGTCGCGACCCCTTGACCCGTCGACCCGTTATAACCCGCCGCCGTCGGTGCCGACCCGCCGAGGTTGCTTTGCAGAACGTTCACGGCCTGACCGTTGACGAAGCCGTTGTAAGCGATCAACTTGCCGACGCCCGTCGGATAGCCCGCATCGAACTGCACGGTCGGCGTCACTTTGAGGCCGCCTTTCGAACGATACGTGCCGCCGACCGACACAACGAACGGCGATAAGAAGCCCGCGCGATAGGTGTTGCCGAGTTGGAACGACTGGGTCGTAATCAGTGGGAGCGCATCTTCACCGGGAAGCAGTGGCGGCACGCTCGAGATCGCGTTTTGGTACGTCGCGCTGAGGAAGCCCGAGAAGCCCACCGGTCGCTCGGGGGTCGTCAGATTAAACTCGACGCCAGTCGTTTTGTTGATCGCATTGTTGTTGACCGAAAAGACCTGGTAGAGAATCTGGCCGGTCGCCGGATCGTTCTTCTGCGCGAGCACGAAGAAACTGGGCAAGCCACTCGCGCGACGGTAAAATCCCGTCGTCCGCAACGCGAAGCCGCTCTTGAACTGATGAGAATACGACGCATCGTAATTGTCGTAGGTCGGGGACGTTCCATTACCGATATCCGGTGCATCGAAGTTCTGATCGTACGCCCAGTACATTTGCTGCAGGTAGTTGGCGCAACGGAAGTATCCGCCGCCCTTACCCGACGCATTGGCGCCGCTAGGCAACAGACGCGCGCTATTGAGCCCCGAGCCGCACGTCCACGATTTGGGGTCGCCCGTATTGGTTCCCGGCGTTACCGGAACACCGGCGAGCGCTTCGCCGCCGTAAATGCCGCCAGGCGTTCCCGCGTCCTGCGCGTTGAGAAACTCGACCGAACGGCCGTAGCCAAACCGCACGGCGTCGTTGCGCGTCGGCTGGAGCGACAACGCGAAGCGCGGCTCGATGACCGTCGGCTGCAGCACTTCTTTGCGTAAGAACGACGGATCGACATCGGAAAAGTTGCCGATGTCGGGATTGAGCGCCGTATTCGAACCAAACTTATAGTTCGCATGATCGACGCGCACGCCATAGTCGAGCTTGATCTTGTCGTTGATCGCCCACTGATCGCGCAGACCCGCGCCAAGCACCTGGAAATCGGCCTTGTTGTAGTTGATTCCGACGACCGGGATGCGCGTATAACCGATGTGCGAATACACCCAGCCGTCGACGCCTGCATCGGCACCCGTCGCGTTGGCATTGTATGCCGCCGGCAGGAAGTCGTTGAGTTGCGTACCGTTCACGCCGAGGATGCCGAGAGACTCGAGCGGCGCGTAATCGTTCCAGATCGGCTTCTGATTTTCGAGCTGGCCCTGCAACGTAACCGTATGCGGCCCGAAGCTGTGCGTCAGTTCGAAACTCTGGCCGACGCGCTGCCCGCCGGTGTTGCTCACGCTCGAATTGGCATTCGAATCGACGGTCGTGTTCGAGCTATTAAACGCGCTGAAATTGTAGTAACGAACCGCGAGGAACGTCTTGTCGTCGAGCGCGTTGTCGTATTCGAATTTCAGCGATTGGAGCGGATTCGCCAAAACGACGATGGCACTCGGAATCTGCCTCGGATCGAGCGCGTACGGCGTCTTCCCGGTATACTGGGCGAACGCGGCCGTGCCGTCGTCGCTAGGATTGAGCAGACCCGCAAACGGGTTACCGAACGCGCCGTGGTTGAGCACGTAGGGATCGTAGAGGTAGTAGTTGCGGCCAGTGAGGCCGCCGCGTTGGCCGAAGTCCTGAATGTTCTTGGTATTGTAGAGCGCTTGCAGCGACTGTCGGTTATTCTTGCCAAATTTAAAGACAAAATTGTCGATAATATCGTCGAGGGCGCGCAGGCTCGTGTTGAAGTAGTTGCCCGAATTCGCTGGGTCTTGGTTCTGATAACCATAGTACGGAGAGTAGCGCTGGCCCGCATATGAAAGGTAGTTCGAGATATTACCCGAGCGCGTCGCAAAGCCGAAGTCGACGGCGATCTGATGGTTGAAGCCCGGCGTTCCGAGCTCGGCGTCAAAGAGGCCGGTGCCCGGATACGTCCCGCGCTTGGGCACGATGTTCACGACGCCGGAGCCGATGTTCCCTTGTGTCGCGTCACCCGCGCCCTCAACGACCTGCAACGAGCCCAGTCCGTTGAACGTGTTGGTGCTACCACCGTTGCGGCTACCGCCGGGTTGCGAAAAGAACGGCTCGGTGAAGGGCACGCCATCGAGTTGGTAGCCGACTTCGTTCGAGAGGCCGCCGCGAATCGTCACGCGACCCGCCGCCGTCGTCGATGCGCCAGGCACCGATAAAATCAGCGCATTTTCATCGAAATTTGCCGCTTTTCCAAGCGCTTCTTGTTGACGGGCACCGCTGATCGTATACGAGTCGGTCGTCTGATTGGGCTGGAAGGCACTCGCGGCTCCACGCGCTCGCGTCGAGCCGATCGTTTTGAGCTGTTTCGAAATCGTAAGGCTACCCAGATTGAGCGTCTGGTCGCCGGTGATCGTGACGCCCGCAGATTGCTGCGTAGCGTAGCCCTGGCGTTCGATCGTCAGCGTGTACGTATCGACGGAGATGCCGTTGATCGTAAAGCGGCCCTCACCATCGGTCGTTGCGGAATACGAGCCGGACGGCGATGCGAGTCCGATGCGCGCCCCGACGACGGCGGCGCGCGTCGTCACATCAACGACGGTTCCAGAGATTTGGCCGGTCTGTCCACCGGCGGCAAACGTCGGTGCCGCGAACGACACGAGGAAGGCAAATAATGCGAACAAGGCGAGGATTCGAGGATGCAAAGCCCCCCGAATGCCGCGAACAACGTGTTGAATGTTCGTCACTCTCCGTAGAAACCGGGTGATGGCCGTCGCGGCGGCTCCTTATGCATTCATATCAGGAGCGCTGGATTGACCGAGATTCGGCGGATTCATAACGTTGCGCCTTAACCCTCTATAAATTTGAAGCGTCGGTATGCGCGCTCGCTCTGCAAGCGAGCGGAGAATAGCCGCGCGGGGAGGGCTACCGCGCGTCCGTCGGACGCTGCGTGCACACGATTCCATCGCTCGCTTCGCACGAGACGCACTCGAACTGGACCGTCACGTGATCGATCTTAAATTCAGCCCGCACGCGCGATTCGATCTCGCGTAGGATCGCCGACGCCTCGCTGATGCGCGCATCCGCGAGCAAAACGTGTGCCGTGAGCACGTGCGAGCCGCTTCCGATCGTCCAGACGTGGAGATCGTGCACGTCGACCACGCCCGCTATGGCGCGCATCCGGTCGCGGACGGCCGGAATGCGCGCATGCGCGGGCGCACTCTCGAGCAGCACATCGGCCGCCTCGCGTACGATGCGCACGACGCCGACCGCGACGATCGCGGCAACCACGAGCGAGAGCGCGGGATCGATCCAGGCCGCATGCCAGCGCAGGACGACGAGCCCGCCGATCGCAACCGCGATCGCGCCGACCGCGTCGCTCGCTACGTGAAAGAGCGCCGCTTTAATATTGAGATCTTCACGCGCACCGGCCACGAGCGATAGCCCGATACCGAGATTGACGAGAAATCCAATCGCCGCAACCGACGCCATGATGCCGCCTTGCGGCACGTCGGGCGTGGCGAAGCGCCGAACCGCTTCGATCACGATGACGAGCGTGATGCCGAAGAGCAGACCACCGTTGCCGAGCGCCGCGAGGATTTCGAAGCGCGCGTAGCCGAAACTTCGGTGCTCGGTCGCGGGACGTTGCGACTGAAGCTGAGCGGCGACGGCGATTGCGAGGGCGACGGCATCCATGAAGACGTGAGCGGCATCGGCGAGCAGCGCAATGCTGTGCGCGACGATGCCGCCGCCGAGTTCGAGCGCCGCGATTGCGAGAGTGAGCGCGAGTGCCGTTTTGAGCGGCGCGTGTGCGCCGCCGCCGTGCGCGTGTCCGACATGCGCGTGGCCGTGCACGTGTGCGTGTGCCACGTCAGTCGACACGACGCGCTTTGAACGCGAGCACGGCGAGCATCGCGCCAAACGTGACGAACGTTCGCGTTTCCGCCGAAGCGATCACGCTTGCGTCGTACGTGCCGGCTTGCAGATGCGTGGGCGAGGTCTGCGGCACGAGTCGTGGCACGCGTGCGACGTAATCTTCGAATGCGTCGCCGAAGGTCTCGCGTAGATACGCTTCTTCAAGCGGGACGATCGCGGCGTATACACCGAGCATCGTTCCGAGGCCGAGCGCGGTTAAAAGAGCGCGCCGGGCGGGCGGAAGCCCCCCCGTATACGCGATCGAAAAGCCGAGCGCCGTCATGAAGTTACCGACATAGAGCGGATTGCGGACGTAGGCGTACGGACCGGCCGTCGTGAGCGCGGGTGCCGTCACGTGATCGGCGCGCGTCGTCACGCCCGAATAACCGACAGCCCAGCAGCGAATCGCCTCGCCCAGAACCGCTATTGGAACACCGAATGCAATCGACGCCGAACTCGGCTTGCCAAAGACACCAAGGGCAACCGCGGGAAGGGCGAGGAGCGTGCCACGGTTTTTAAAAAACGCGTTGCGCCAAGAGGAGGATCGGTCACGTGCCATGGTGCGAACCGTTCACATTGCCGGAGACATATCCGCCCAGATCGAGTGAAACGTAGCGGTAGCCCGCCGCGCGAACACCCGCGACGATCGCCTCGCGGACGCCCGGCGAGGCGAGCGTCGCAATATCGGCGATCGGCACTTCGATGCGTGCGACATCGCCATGATGACGCACGCGACAGCTCGCGATCCCGGCGCCATGCACGGCCGATTCCGCCGCCTCAACTTGACGCAAAAGGTCGAGCGTGATCGACGTACCGTACGGAAAGCGCGACGAAAGACACGCGAGCGCAGGCTTCTCCCACACATCGAGACCACGCTCGCGTGCGAGCGCGCGGACATCGGCCTTCGTGAATCCACACTCGGCAAGCGGGCTGCGGACGCCGTGCTCGCCCGCGGCCTTACGGCCGGGCCGATAGTCGCCTTCGTCGTCGAGGTTGAAGCCGTCGACGACGACGTTCGCGCCGCGTTCGCGCGCGATCTCCGCGAGCTTACCGTAGAGCTCGTCCTTGCAGTAATAACACCGGTTCGCGGGATTCGCGAGATACTTCGGATTGTCGAGTTCGTGCGTGTCGACGATCGCGTGCGTGGAGCCAAGCGCACCGGCGAAAGCGACGGCGCCGTCGAGTTCGCTCGTCGCCAGACTCGCCGATTTTCCCGTCACGCCGTACGCGCGCTCGCCGAGCTCCTCGGTCGCAATCGCGAGGACGAGCGCGGAATCCACGCCGCCGGAAAACGCGACGACGACACTCGCAAACGATCGGAGCAGCTCGCGCAACCGTGTTTCTTTTTCGACGAGCGAGTCGCTCAAGACGACGATCATAGCGGCGGTAAGAACTCCTGAAGTCGAGCCGCGATCTCGGCGATCGGGCGCGCGTGGTTTCGCGCGATACGCAGCACATCGTCGTATTCGAGCGTCCGGCGAACGTGACCATCCACGCGAGCCGTCTTTACCCTCATGGACCCAAACGGCGTTTCGATCGTTTCGATCACGCGCGCAAGCGTGTAGCGCCGCTCCTGCCGAACGCGCACGCCAAGTGTGGAAGTTTCCGCGAGTATGGCGCGCGCGACCGCCGCTTCCGCTTCGAGCGGCGCGACGGCGCCAAAGAGCACTGCGGGACGCAGTTTTTTCATCGTGATCGGCGCGAGCCAAATGTCGTACGCTCCCGCAGCGAGCACGCGTTCGATCGCGAGTTCGAAATGTTGCGGCGACATATCGTCGATCGTGGCTTCACAGACGACGACCGTGTCGAGCACGTAACCGTCGTCGCTCGCGCGTGGTGCCGCACCGACGAGCGTTCCGATCGATACGCGAAGAACGTTCGGAACGGGGAAGTCGGCGCTTCCCGCACCGTAGCCGATCGTCTCGACGATCATCGGCGGTCGGACGCCGAAACGCTCGACGAACGTCGAGAGAATCGCCGCAGCCGTCGTCGTGACGGTCTCGCCGTCGAATCCGGCGTCGTACGTTGGGGCGCCGCGCAAGAGATCGGCCGTCGCCGGCGGCGGATTGGGGTAGCGACCGTGGATCATCGCGATCTCGCCGCGGCCCACGGGAAGCGCCGAGCAGTGAACCGCCTCAACCCCCAAGAGATCGAGTGCGATACACGCACCCGCGATGTCGAGGATCGCATCGACCGCACCGACTTCGTGAAAGTGAATCTGTTCGATCGTCGTACCGTGCACGCGCGCTTCGGACTCGCCCAAGCGCTCGTAGATGCACCGTGCTTGCGATTTCTGATGACTCGTGAGATCGCTCGCATCGACGAGCGCGAGAACCTGGTCGAGATGCCGACCGTGGCCTGCGACGCCATCGCCTTCGATTGCGAAATCGACGTGTGTCGCGGCGATGTTTCGCTTCGTGATTCGCGTGCGTTCGAGCGTCCACGGACCGACGGGAATCGTCCGGAGTGCGGCTTCCACGGTGGCGCCGTCGACGCCGGCATCGAGCAACGCACCCAAGATCATATTTCCACTCGCGCCACCGATCGTCTCGAAATACGCGATTTTCACGCGGAGGTGAGGGTCTGACGTGCGGCTGCGTAAACGTCGCGAAGCGATGCCGGCAAGGTAATTTTCGGTTCCCAACCCGTCGCCGCGCGAAGTTTGGAATTATCTCCGTAAATGAGTGGAACGTCGACGGCGCGGACGAGTGCGGGATCTTCACGGATTTCGACGCCGACGCGCGCGGCCATGACGAGATGACGGAGCACGTCTTGGATTTTCGTCGGGACGCCGCTACAGACGTTGTAAATCTCGCCCGAGGTCCCCGCTGTTGCGAGATCCGCGTACGCACGAACGACATCGCGGACGTCGAGAAAATCGCGTGACGGCGTCAGGTTGCCGACCGGGAACAAGGCGTTATCTCCCGCCGCGATCTCGGCGAGCCGCTTTGCGAACGAGGCGACGACGAAACGGTCGCTCTGGCCCGGTCCGATATGGTTGAACGCCCGCGTGACGATCGCTTCGAATCCGTACGTTCTCGCCGAAGCGAGCACGATCGCTTCGCCCGCAACCTTACTCGCGGCGTACGGCGTTGCGGGCGCGGTCGGCATCGACTCGCGCAACGGCAAATTCGCGGCTGCTTGCGACCCATACACTTCGCCCGAACTTACAAAAACGAATCTCGGCCGATTCGATACGGGTACGGCGCGGACGGATTCGATCAAACGCGCCGTACCCATAACGTTGATTTCGTACGTCCCAAGTGGGTCGCTCGTCGCTTGGGGAACGAACGCCTGCGCCGCGAGATGGAAAACGACCGTCGGCCGAATGCGCTCCAGAGCCGCAGCGACACTCGCGTTGTCGGCGAGATCGAAGGCAACATCGATCTCGCCGCCATGAATCGTTTGACCGGCCGAGACGACCTCGATGCCGCGCGACCGCAGTTCGAGGCATAAATACCGACCGACGAATCCATTGCCACCCGTAACGAGAACGCGCATATTAAACGCTGGCGAGGGGTCGAAGGCGGGCGAGATCGGCTCGCACCATGCGATCGATAAGTTGTTCGAAGGTCGTCTGCGGTACCCACTTCAACACTCGCGCGGCTTTCGAAGGGTCGCCGATCAAAAGATCGACTTCAGCCGGTCGCATGAACCGCGCATCTTCAACAACGTACGCCTCGTAATCGAGATCGGCCGCCGCGAAAGCGAGTCGGCAGAACTCGCGGACCGTATTGGTCCGGCCCGTCGCGATCACGTAATCTTCGGGACCCGACTGTTGTAACATCAACCACATCGCGCGCACGTAATCCCCGGCAAAACCCCAATCGCGTTTTGCATCGAGATTCCCTAAAGGCAGTTTTTTCTGCAATCCCAGTGCGATCCGCGCGACCCCGTCCGTGATCTTGCGTGTCACGAACTCTTTGCCGCGCCGTTCCGATTCGTGATTGAAGAGAATGCCGCTGACCGCAAACATGTCGTACGACTCGCGGTAATTTACCGTGATCCAATGGCCATAAACTTTCGCAACGCCATAGGGGCTGCGCGGATAAAACGGCGTTTCCTCACGTTGCGGCGTCTCCTGGACTTTGCCGAACATTTCCGAGCTCGAGGCTTGGTAGAATTTGATCTTCGTATCGACCTGTCGGATCGCGTCGAGAACGCGCGTGACCCCAAGGGCCGTGAATTCGCCCGTCAGGACGGGCTGTGCCCACGACGTCGGAACGAACGATTGCGCGGCGAGATTGTACACTTCGGACGGCCGAACATCGTCGATCAGTTTGGTCATCGAGCTTTGATCCAGGAGATCGCCCGAGACGATCTCGATCCGATCGACCAGGTGTTCGATGCGCTCGTGGACTTCCGTGCTCGTCCGTCGCGTCATGCCGACGACGCGATAGCCCTCCTCTAATAAAAGCTCCGCTAGATAGGATCCGTCCTGTCCCGTGATGCCAGTGATCAGGGCGGTTTTTTTAGCCAACACGAAGCCTTTCGAGAGATGTCCGATGAGCATTCTTTGACGCGAAACCGAGTCTTGGCCTCCGGCCGTGTAACATATCGGCATTCGGCCGTGTCTACACGTTGGCAGTGACCTACGATTACCTCGTCGTCGGAGCCGGGTTTGCGGGGAGTACCGTAGCCGAGCGCCTTGCGACGCAATGCGACGCTCGCGTGCTCGTCGTCGATAGCCGCGATCACGTCGCAGGCAACGCCTTCGATCCGCTCGACGAGCATGGAATCCGCGTCCACCGCTACGGCCCCCATATCTTCCACACTTCGAGCGACCGTGTCGTCGCGTACCTCTCGCAGTTCACCGCGTGGCGCCCCTACGAGCACCGCGTGCTCGCTCGCGTCGGCGACCGCAACATATCGATGCCGATCTGCGCACAGACGATTGCCGCCCTGTACGGGCTCGATCTCGACGAAAACCAGATGGCCGAATTTTTCGAAGCCGCTCGCGAGCGCTTGCCGCTCGTGCGGAATTCTGAGGATGCGATCGTCTCGCGCGTCGGCCGCGATCTCTACACCACGCTCTTTGCAAACTACACCCGCAAGCAGTGGGGCATCGACGCGCGCGATCTCGATGCGAGCGTCTGCGGTCGCATTCCCGTTCGGACCTCGCGCGACGATCGCTACTTCTCCGACACCTTTCAGGCGATGCCGCTCGATGGTTTCGAAGCGATGTTCGGGCGGATGCTCGATCACCCGAACATCGAAGTCGTTCTGGGGACGACCTTCGAAGAGATCGCCGACCGCATTCGCTTCGACCGTATCGTCTACACGGGCCCGATCGACGCCTACTTCGATCACGCCTTCGGCCGCCTACCCTATCGCTCGCTCGAATTCGCCTTCGAGACGCTCGACCTCGAGCGCTATCAGGATGCTGCAGTCGTGAACTATCCCGGCAACGAGCCCTTCACGCGCATCACCGAGTTCAAGACGCTCACGGGCCAAGTTCACGCAAAGACGACGATCGCTCGCGAATATCCAACCGCGATCGGCGACCCATACTACCCGATTCCGCGCGCCGAAAATCGCGCGCTCTACGCCAAATATGCGGCACGCGCCGCACGTGAAACGAACGTCACCTTCGTCGGTCGCCTCGCCGAGTATCGGTACTACAATATGGATCAGGTCGTCGCGTCGGCACTCGCCGCCTTCGAGGCCCTCGCGACCGAACGCGTCGCTTAAGCGCGCGATCCCGCGACCCAGGCTTCGACGTCGGCCGTCGTGCGGGGTAAGATCGCGCTAAGGTTGCGGTAGCCGCCGGCGGTAATGACGATATCGTCCTCGATGCGCACGCCGATTCCGCGATAGCGTTCGGGCACGGTGAGATCGTCGCGTTGGAAGTACAGACCGGGCTCGACGGTGAGGACCATGCCTTCTTGTAGCGCGCCGAGTTTGTACGTTTTCGCGCGCGCCTGGGCGCAATCGTGCACGTCGAGGCCGAGCATATGGCTGACGTTGTGGAGCGAATACCGCTTGTAGAAAAGATTCGTCGCAAGCAACGCTTCGCTCGCAGACATCGGCAAGATGCCGAGCCGCTCGAGACCGTGTGCGAGGACGTGCATCGCAGCGGCGTTGGGGCTGAGGAAATCTTCGCCTGGCTTGCATTTCTCAAACGCAGCATCTTGCGCGGCGAGCACGAGTTCGTAGATCTCGCGCTGCTCCTTAGAGAACGTCCCGCTAAGCGGAATCGTCCGCGTAACGTCGGCCGTGTAGAGCGTGTGCGTTTCGACGCCTGCATCGAGGAGCAAGAGATCGCCCGGGCGCAGGTCGCCGTCGTTCGAGGTCCAGTGCAACGTACACGCGTGGTGTCCCGACGCCGCAATCGTGCCGTAGCCGACATCGTTGCCTTCGATGCGGGCGCGCATATTGAAGAGCCCCTCGACGTAGCGCTCGGTCTTCGCGACCGGCAAACCGCGAAGCACGTCGTCGAAACCCGCCTTCGTCGAAACGACGGCGCGTTCGATTTGATCGATCTCGTACGCGTCTTTGATGAGTCGCATCTCCGAGAGCGCGGCGGCGAAGGCGACGTCGGGGTCTTCGGACGGTTCCTCATGCGCGGCGCGCACGAGCGTCGTATCGAGCTGCGGATCGATGCCGCAAAGCACGCGCGTGCCTGCAGGTGCTTCGGTCATGAACGTTTTGAGATCGGCCCCGAGTTCGCCGAGCGCGCGCGCCTCGCACCCGAAACGAACCGCACTTTCGGCGACGCCGAGTCGCGGGCCGACCCAGAGCTCGCCTTTGCCGCGATCGGTAAAGAACGTCGCATCGCCTTTGCCTGGGTTCGGTTCGACGTAGAGCGTGGCATCGTGTCCGGCGGCCGTGGGCCGCATGACGAGCACGCAATCGGCCTCGAGATTACCCGTGAGATAATAAAAATCGGTTCCGGGCCGAAAGCGATAGGTCGTATCGTTCGAACGCGTTTTTTCGTGCCCGCTCGGCACGACGAGTAGGGCGCCCGCGAATTCCGCGGAGAGTCGCTCGCGACGACCGCGGAAGCGCGCGGCTTCAGCGAGCGGCTCGACGTGCGGCTTGCGCGCTTCCCAGCCCGTGATCATAAAGGCGAGAAGCGCTTCGGGCTGCGATTCGTCGTGTGCCGCGACGGGCGGAACGGCGGGTTCGGCGGGAGTCGGCTGCGGTGGAACGTGCAACATCTCAGACCCGATTCGTCGCGCGCGCGCGACGCCTTGCCGCCGAGAGCATCAGATCACGTATTTCGTGAGACCGCGGGGCGTGTCGCTCTCGACGCCGCGCGCACGACCGACTTCGAGCGCGAGCATCTGACCCGCGACGACCCACGCGAGCGTGTTGAACGCCTCACCCGTGCGCGGGCCGAGCATCGTCACCCCCGCGAGCGGCGCCCCGATCGTAAAACGTAGCGTCTCCGTGCGTTCCGCGTCGGCGAGGGATCGCGCGACGATCGCAGCCGACGCGTCGTCGGCGACGCCAACGAGCGTCGTCGTCGCATCGAGAATCGCAGCCGACCCGTGGCGGAATTCGCCCGCGGCAAAACCCTCCGCATGCACGTAGCTCGCTTCTTTGAGTTTGAGCGCGAGTTCGAGGGCGACCGGAACGCCATATCCCGCGCCGACGACCGCGACGCTACGGCGTCGCGCGATGCGTTGCGCCGCGCGCTCGACGCCCGCGATCGCATCGCTCGTGAGCCACGTTTCGATATCGTCGGCCGTCGCGCGCAACGACGCGGCGCTACGTTCGGTCCTACCGCCTACCAACGCCGCACCCCACAACACGACGGCGATCATCGCCGTGACGCTCTTGCTCGCGGGTACCGCGCGCTCGGATCCGGCCGCGATGTCGAGCACGAGATCCGCACGCGACGCCAACGGCGACGTCGCATCGTTGGTGAGAGCGATAAGTCGCTCGGGCGCGAGCGTTTCGACGGCGGCGAGCACGTCTGCGGAGCGCCCACTCTGTGAAAGCGCGATGACCGTTCGACCCCGATACGACGTGCGTTCGAATGCGGCTTCGGTCGCTGGCAACGCCGCCGCACGCACACCGCGCCGCCGTAGCGCGAGCGCGCCGAGCATCGCGACAAAGAGCGAACTTCCGCTGCCGACGAGTACGACGTCGTTTTCGTGCACGGCCTGGGCGAACGTCGTCG
>JANOMT010000031.1:0-8940 GCA_031420415.1 Vulcanimicrobiota bacterium | reverse complement strand
ACCGTTACGAGCCCGAAAGTTTCGAGCGAAAGCGAGGGCACGACGACGACGTCCGCGCCGCGATACAGATCGGGGAGCGTCTCACCCAGATACCCGAGGAGCCGGACGCGCGCCCCGAGTCCGAGTCGTGCGATCTGCGCTTCGAGCGCTGGGCGTTCGGCGCCGTCGCCGCCGATGAGGAGTACCGCGTGCGGAATCGCTTGCAGGATCGCCGGAAGCGCCGCGATGAGGCGATCGAAGCCCTTGCGCTTGACGAGGCGGCCCACGCAGGCGATGACGAAGGCGTCCGGCTCGAGATTGAAGGTGCGGCGGTACGAGCCGCGTTGCTCGGTCGGCGCGAAGCCCGCGAGATCGACGCCGCCGGGGATGCGGTCGATCCGATCGTCGTCGACGCCGAATGAGCGGACGATTTGCGCGCGTGCGTAGTCGCTGAGCACGATGACGCGATCCGCCGTGCGGAGTCCGGTCCACTCGACGCCGTAGCGAAAACGGTCCGACGGCAGCGCCGGGCGCTCCGCGATTGCCTCCAAATTCCAAGCCCCGTGGTAGGTGCGCACGCGCGCCATCCGGCCGACGCTCGCCGCCAGTGGCCCGAGCGCGCAGTAGGCGAAGTGTGCGTGCAGCACGTCGATCGGCCGCCGCGCGTGAAGATCGCGCAGTGCGCGGAAGCCCGCGATCGCATCGCCGACCGCGCTGCCGGGGCCGTCGTAGCGCACGACGCGTACGCCGTCGCGATCTTCGCGCGCCGGTTCCAGGTCACGGCGCAGGGTGAGGATCGTGACATCGTGGCCTTGCCGCACGAGATGGCGCGCGGTTTCGGCTGCGACGCGTTGCATACCGTTGGGCGTATCGCGGTCGAGGCGATCGATCGAGACGGCGATATTCATGCGGGCAATGTCGCGTACACGTCGAGGAGCCGATCGACGTGCGTTACGATCGTCGATGGGCTCCGCCAGAAGCGGTCGTAGGTCGCACGCGACATCGCACGTACGCGCTCGTCGTCGGCGAGCATGGCGATCTTGCGCCGCAAATCTACGACGTCGCCACTGCGGAAGATCAAGCCCGTCACGCCGTCGACGACGTTGCGCGCGGCGGCGCTGGAGTCGGGCACGATCGCCGGGATGCCGAGAGCGGCCGCTTCCATCACGACGAGCCCGAACGTCTCGTACCAGCGCGACGGGAAGACGAGCGCGCGTGCTTCGCGCAGGTGCCTGACGACGCCATCGTGGTCTTGCCAGCCCGTAATTATTGCGCCCGGCGAGATCGCCTCGACATCCGCGCGGCTGGGGCCGTCGCCGATGAAGATGTGCGGCACGCCTTCGGCCACTGCTGCAGCCGCGAAGAGATCGGCGCCTTTTTCCATCGAGAGTCGCCCGACGTAGGCGAATGATCCGTGTGCGGCCGCATCGACTGCATCGGCACGCACGGCGGCGATCGGATAGGCGACGGGATGGAGGCGGCTCGTGGCGGGCAGGAGCGGCTCGAGGACCTCGTGACTGAGTTCGGAGACGGTGATGAAATCGCGGACGCGGGCCGGGACGCCCGCAACGCGTTGTTGCATGATCTGACGCGCGACGCGCCAGACCTTGTGCGCGTACGAGCGCGAATCGCAATTCTCGCGCACGCACGCGAGCGACATCGGCTGCAGATTGCAGATCTCGGCACGCGGATGGTTGTAGAGACTGCCGATCGGACACACCGTGAAGAACTCGTGCAGTGTGATCACGGTGCGGAAATGGTGCCGGAGGGCCGCATGGATGGGACTTGCGGTGAGCGATTTCGTCCAGCAGTGGACGTGCACGACCGTCTCGTCGCGGTCGCAGTTCGCGAGCAATGCATCGAACGCACGCGCGGCCGAGAGGTTCCACAGGCCTTGTGTCGCGGCACGCAAGCGGCTCGTGTCGCTGAGAATGTCTTTCTGATCGAGGCACACGACATCGATATTCGGGTGCGCGAGCAGGTCGGGCAAAGCGGGGCCGACGCCGGCGAAGATCGTGACGCGGTACCCGCGGTCGGCGAGTTCGAGTGCGCTCGTGAGAGCGACTTGGGCGCTCCCGCCATCGATGAAGGCGGTATCGCAGACGAGCACGAGATGGCGGACGGTCACGAAGCCGTCTCTTTTCGCAGCGCCGGCAGACGTCTCCGGCGCGCGTAAGGTAAAGATGCGTTTGCAGACCGACGCATCTTACTGATGGAGCGCTTCGGCGTACACCGCCTCCATTTCATCGCAGTAGCGTTGCGCGGTGAAGTGCTCGAGCCGAGCGCCGGCGCGCGCGCGCGCGTCGTCGAGCGCGCGGCGATCCCCGAGCAGCGTGTTGAGGGCGCGCGCGAGGGCGGTCGCATCGCCCGGCGGTAGGAGGATCCCTGCCGCACCGTTGTCGAGGGCCTCGGGGATGCCGTCGACGTCCGATGCGACGATCGCGCAGCCGGCTTCGCGCGCCTCGGAAAGCACCATGCCGAACGGTTCTTTGCGCGACGCGAGCACGAAGATGTCGGCCGCGCGCATGTAGCGTTCGGGCCGTGGTTCGAAGCCCGTGAAGTGAATGCGCGCTGCCGCACTGCTCGCGCGTGCCCGGGCTTCAAAGGCGACTCGGTCGGGGCCGTTTCCGACGATGTAAAGATGTGCACTTCGATGCGTCGTGCGTTCGAACGCTGCGATGAGGACGTCGATACCTTTACGGACGAAGAGGCCGGCGACCGTCACGATTGCGGGATGCGCGAGCGCGACGGGCGCGATGTCGCCCGCGCGCCTGCGGCGGGGTCCGTCGAGCGCGCCGATGCTCACGACGCGCAGCTTCGCTTTTGGGATTCCGCGGCGCGCCATCGCCGTCGCGACCGCGACGCTATTCGCTGTAACGAGATCGCCCAGGCCCATCGCGATCGCGCTGCGTTGGAATTCGTTGTGCACTGTCGTCACGATGCGGTAGCGCGACCGCAGACGCAACGCGCGCGCGAGGACGGCACCCGTCATCGTCTGCGCGTGCACGATATCGGGATCGTAGGTCGCGACGATGCGGCGGAAGTTCGCCACCGCGCGGATGATGCCGCGCGGCGTGCGTCGTTGATCGAAGGAGAAGAGCGTCACGCCGTATTCGCGCAGCAGCGGCTCGAAGTCGCCACCGGCCGAGGCGACGGCGACTTCGTGGCGTGTGGCCGAAAGCGCGGCGAGGTCGACCGTGCTGTTTGTAATCCCGTTGCCCTCTTCGAGAAGATTGCCGATCACGTGTAAGACGCGCACCGTTCCGTAGTGCGCCTTCGCGTGCGGGTGGTCCCGTGGCGGTCTCGGCACCGTAGTACAGGAACCCGTCTAGGCGGGAGTAAGGCGCAGAGCATGTCGCTCAACTCGATGCTCAAGCGAATAATCATCGCAAATCCCGGCCTGTTCAGAGCCGCGATCGGCATGGCGCGGAAGGCGGGCTTCGATATCGTCAATGGGCTCAGCGCCCCCGTCGCGCTCTTGCGACACTACGAGATCGATCTGATCCTCGACGTCGGCGCGAACGAAGGCCAGTTCGGCAGTTGGGCACGTGCCGTTGGCTACGAAGGCCGGATCGTGTCGTACGAACCGGTCTCCACGGCCTTCGACGTGCTTACGAAGCGCATCGCCAAAGATCCAACATGGACGGCGGAGCGGCTCGCCATCGGCGAGCGCGTGGGCGAGCTCGCGATCAACGTCTCGCAAAATTCCGTCTACAGCTCGGCACGTGCGCGCTCGGCCCTTCTCGAAGCGAACGACGAATCGTCGTCGATCGTCCGTACTGAAATCGTGGCCGTGCGAACCATCGATAGCCTCCTCGCGGAGACAGTGAGGCCGGGCGAGCGCGTCTTGATCAAGATCGATACGCAGGGTTTCGAGCGCGAAGTCATCGCGGGCGCGGTGGCGTCGTTGCCGAAAATTACGGGGTTGATGCTCGAACTCTCGTTTCGCAAACTCTACGAGGGCGAGGCCTCGATCGACGAGATCGTCGCGACCCTCGCGGGCCACGGTTTTGCGCTCGTCTCGTTACAGCCGCTGGCAATCAATCTCAAGTACGGTAAGCTCTACGAAGCCGACGGGATGTTTTTTCGTATATAACCGCAAAAAACTTCGCCATGCCCCTTCAACGATATGCCGACCGCTGTCGGGAGCGACGCGTGTTGCTCGAAGAAGCGTTGAAGAACGTCGTGGCGGCTTGCAGCGCGGAACCGAGCGTTTGCGAAGCCTACGTCTTCGGGTCGTACGCCACCGAAAAGATCGGTCCGACGAGCGACCTCGACGTGCTCGTTATTCGCGACACGAATCTCGGTATCATCGACCGCGCAGTGGATCTCAAAATGGCGGCTCGTTCGCGCGTCAACGTAGACCTCGTCGTCGTGACGCCGTACGAATTCGCGCATACTTTCCCCGCGAGCAGCTTCGGACGCACGGTGCTCGCGATGGCGAAGCGTATCTATGCAGCGTGATCGTATCGAAGCCGCTCGCCTTTGGCTTTCGAACGCCGGCACGGACGTAGACGTAGCGGAATTGCTTCGTGCAGGCTTCGCGGCTCGCAGCTGCTTCCACGCGCAGCAGGCCTCGGAGATGGCGCTGAAAGCCGCCCTCATCGCGGTGTCAGACGACCACCCCCGCACGCATGTCGGGGAACACCTCATCAGAGAACTCGTCGGCCTCGGAGAAGCGGTACCCGAAGAGATTGTGGATGCTGCGGATCGGCTCGACATGTATTATATGGGATCGCGCTATCCCGATTCGCTCGGCGGCGCCGATCCGCGCCGGATGGTCGCGGAGACCGACGCCATCATCGCGATCGAGCGCGCGAAGACGATCGTGACATTTGCGGCTTCGATCGTCGAAAGAGTTGCGGCCGAACCGACATGAGCGCGGCGGGTGATCGCTCATTAAAATCGTAAAAAAGCCCGCATGATCGGTAGTGAAAAACCTCGCGTAACCATGGATGAAATTACCGCGCTTGCAAAGCGACGTGGTTTTATCTTTCAATCGAGTGAGATTTACGGTGGGCTCGGCGGTTTCTTCGATTACGGTCCGCTCGGCGCGATCCTCAAGCGCAACGTGAAGAATGCGTGGTGGCGCGAGATCGTCGAACTGCGCGACGACGTGGTCGCGTTCGATTCGTCGATCATCATGCATCCGAGCACGTGGATCGCATCGGGCCACGTCGCGAATTTCTCCGACAAGATGGTCGATTGCAAGAACTGTAAGCATCGTTTTCGCGCCGATCATTTGCCGTCGCTTGCGAAGTGTCCCGACTGCGGGATGAAAGATACGCTCACCGAGCCGCGTGCCTTTAATCTGATGATGCAGACGAGCATCGGGCCGATGGAAGACTCAGCGTCGCGAGCGTACCTGCGTCCCGAAACCGCTCAGGGCATGTTCGTCAATTTCAAAAACGTTTATCAGAGCGCGCGTAAGCGACCGCCTTTCGGGATCGCGCAGATCGGCAAATCTTTTCGCAACGAGATCACGCCCGGTAATTTTACGTTTCGGATGCGCGAATTCGAGCAGGCCGAACTCGAATATTTCGTTCCTGACGATGGCAAGGATCTCGCGACGTACGACGAGTGGGTGGCGGCGCGCAAAAAGTGGTACAGCGATTATGGAGTTCGCGAGGATCGCTTGCGTTTCTATGAGCTTTCAGAAAAAGAGCGGCCGCATTATGCCAAGGCGGGGACCGATGTCGAGTACCTTTTTCCGTGGGGCTGGGGCGAACTCGAATCGATCGCGCATCGCGGAACCTACGATCTGGACGCGCACATGGCGCTCTCGGGTAAGGATTTGCAGTATTTTGACGAGGCTACGAAATCGAAGTACACGCCGATCCTCATCGAGAGTTCGGCCGGTATGGATCGCACGACGTTGACGATGCTCGTCGACGCATACGATCAGGAAACGATCAAAGATGAGGAGACGGGCAAAGAGTCCTCGCGGGTGGTGTTGCGCTTTCATCCGAAGATCGCGCCGGTTCAAGTCGGCGTTTTCCCGCTCGCGCGCAACAAGCCCGATCTCGTCGAACGCGCGAAGGGCATCGAGCGCGACCTACGCGGCATTGCGCGGACGACGTACGATGAGGGCAACGTCGGTCAATTATATCGACGGCAGGATGAAATCGGGACGCCGTATTGCGTTATGATAGATTTCCAGACACTCGAGGACGGCACCGTGACGGTGCGCGATCGCGATACGATGCGCCAGGATCGTGTGGGTGGAGCGCAGTTACGAACCTATATCACCGAACGATTTTAAATTTGTCATAATCCGAGACGATCGGTTATGATGGCCGCGCATAACCGTCATCGTCGCGAATTTTAAAACCACTAAGATTCGCTTGAAGTCTGGGTGAGGACGCGTCGTATCACGCGATCGAGTCGCGCGAGCATGTCGTCGATCTGCGCTTCGGTGATAACGAGGGGTGGTACGAAACGTAGCGTGTTGTCTCCGGCACCATTGAGTAGCAAATGTTCGCTATCACGTGCGTCATCGACGAAATCTTTGGTTTGGTGCGTGGTGCAGACCGGCAGGCCGAGCATAAGTCCCATGCCGCGGGGCGCACCGAAGACCGCCGGGAACGCGGTAGCAACGTGTTGGAGCCCCGCTTTCATGTGCGTGCCGACCGTGCGGACGTGCGCGTCGAGATTCGTTGCGTCGCGAACGCGCAGGTGTGCCATCGCTGCCGCGCACGGAATTGGCGAACCACCGAACGTCGTTCCGTGGTCACCGGGCTGGAGGCCGCTTGCAGCCGCCGCGTCGATAAGGACCGCCCCGATCGGTACGCCGTTCGACAGCGCCTTCGCAATCGTTACGATATCGGGCCGTACGCCGATTGCTTGAAACGCGAAGAGCTTGCCAAGCCGGCCCATTCCGCATTGGATTTCATCGAAGATGAGCAACGCGCCATGTTCGTCACAAAGGCGGCGAGCTGCTTGCAGATACGCGAGGTCTGCCGGCTTGACGCCGCTCTCGCCTTGAATCGGCTCGATCAAAAACGCGGCCGTCGTCTCGTCGATCGCGGCTTCAAGCGCGGCGACGTCATTAAACGGGACGTATGTAAAGCCAAGTGGTAGAGGTTCGAAGCCTTCGTGATACTTCGCGTTTGAAGTCGCCGCAAGCGCGCCCATCGTGCGACCGTGAAACGAACCCGTGCACGAGATGATCGTCCGCCGTTGCGTCTCGCCCTTGCGATACGCGAGCTTGCGCGCGAGTTTGATTGCGGCTTCGTTCGCCTCAGTACCGGAGTTGCAGAAGAAGACGCGCTCGAGACCCGATCGCTCTGCAAGCTCGTTTGCGAGCTGACCCGCGGGCTCGTGATGGAAGAGATTGCTCGCCTGCACGAGCTTTCCGGCTTGCGTTGCGATCGCTTCGGTAATGGCCGGATGTGCGTGCCCGAGTGCACAGACAGCGATGCCCGCGACCATGTCGAGATAGCGCACGCCGTTGGTATCGATGAGTTCGCAACCCTCGCCGCGTGCGATCGTGATCGGCGCACGCGTATAATTCTGCAAGAGATGCGGATGATCGGCTGCGACGTTAACGGGTACGCTGGCGCTCGTGGCGGGAGCGACGGTTGCTGCTGCTGGGGCTACGATCGATGGCTGCGTACGAAACATGGCGATCTCGGCGGGGAGACTGCGCGCGGGCAGAGAGCGAGAAAAGTTTAAGGCCGATCTGCGCTTGTCCGGCGGACCCGGCTGCGTGATATGATCCTCGTGAGGGTTTTTCTATGCAGATGGTTTCGGGAACTCTCCGAGTTTGAGGGCGAGCGGCCACCGTTCGCGCCCGATCTCGCGGTTGAGATTCGTTCGCCCGATGATCGCGATCGAAACGTCGCTCGCAAGGTCGAGATCTACCTCGCCTACGGCAGCCGTCTCGTGCTCGACGTGCATCCGAAGCGCAAAACGATCGTCGCGCCCGGCGAGCTTCCTGGATTCAGCTTCGACGTCACGGCGTTCTTCGCGCGCGGGAACATCCTCCGCGACGCGTGAGTTCGTGTGCGCCGTCACCATGGCCGTCGCCTACGTCCGATAATGTGCGTTGATACGCACATAATCGCGCGAGAGATCACAACCCCAGGCGGTCGCGGTCGCCTCACCGATCCCGAGATCGAGACGAACGTGCACCGATGTATTTTCGAGTTCGCGGTGGCCTTCGGCTTCGGATAAGACCTCGATCGCGCCGCAATCGACCCACATCTTCTCGCCGAGATAGAGCGACCACGTATGCGGATCGATGCCCGCTTTCACGCTACCCGCCGCGGCAATGATGCGGCCCCAGTTTGGATCTTCGCCATACAGCGCCGTTTTCACGAGGTTCGAGTTAATGATCGCCCGCGCGACGGCGCGCGCTTGCGTTTCATCTTTCGCACTCGTGATATCGACCGTGAGCGTTTTCGTCGCGCCTTCGCCGTCGGTTACCATCGCGATTGCGAGTTGACGCGTTACGGCGCGTAGCGCATCGGCGAATCCCGCGGGGGCCGCGCCATCGCCCGGAGGCGCAAAGGCGTAGCACGAGTCGTTGGTCGACATGTCGCCATCGACGGAGATCATGTTAAAGCTCGTTTCGTTTGCCACGCGTAATTCGTCACGCAGCGATTCGCGCGTCATCGGCGCGTTAGTCGCGATGAACGCGAGCATCGTCGCCATGTTGGGGGCGATCATGCCCGAGCCTTTGGCGATGCCGCCCACCACGTAGCGCGTCTTCCCATCGTAAAACGCATACGCCGCAAGCTTGGGCTCGTTGTCGGTCGTCATGATCGCTTCGGCGGCATCGTAGGCGGCTTCCATGCCCTCCTCGAGATCTTTGACCGCGCGCTCGAGACCCTTGTGTACGCGATCCATCGGCAGATAAACGCCGATCACGCCCGTCGATGCCACGATTACTTCGGTTTGCTCGATGCCGAGCAACGCCGCCGCCTGTCGCGCCGTGGCACGCGCATCGCGTTCGCCGCG
>JANOMT010000030.1:0-77969 GCA_031420415.1 Vulcanimicrobiota bacterium | reverse complement strand
AACAAACCCGTCGTAAGATCTGGTTATTACGTCTATTCGAAACTCAAGACCATACGGTGCTACGTCGGGATCTCTGAGATAGTTTACAACTAGCTCAAAACAAAAGTTGACTTCCTCGTCCGTCACATCGAGACGTGGGATGAAAGATTCTCCTTCGAGTTCCTACGTAATATCGGATGTCGCTAAAACACCCAATGAGGTAATCGCCGGCGCTACAGCGCCGGCGATTACTTAGTTAGTAGTCCTCGTCGCCGCCCCCAAGCGGCCCGAGACCCTCGTCTTCTTCCTCTTCTTTTTCGAGTTCTTCGTCCTCTTCTTCGAGCACGTAGCCCTCGTCGATCTCGTCTTCCTCGACCACTGGCGCGTCTTCCACGAGATCCGCATCGAGGACGTCGTCGCCGCCGAGGCCGCCGAGGCGACCCATGCCGCCGACGTCGCCGTCGAGATCGGGTGACGATGGCATCGCGTTGCGCGGTGAAGCCTGCGCTGCCGCAACTTCCTCATCGCTCGCTTCGGTGTCTTCGTCTTCTTCGGCATCCTCATCGACGAGCGTCACGCCCTCCGACGAATCTTCCATCCCAACGCCGGCCGGAGCCATCGTCGCCGTCGCTCGTGCGGATTCCGCCTCACGCTGCGCGACCATCGTTTGCGACATCGAGCCTTCGTCGCCGACGAGGAGACCGATGTCTTTCGCCGTCTCCGACATGTCGTCGTCTTGGATCTTGATCTCGATCTCTTCGCGGTTCTCCGTGAGCACCTTGACGTCGAGCGCCAAACTCTGGAGTTCCTTGATGAGGACCTTGAACGATTCCGGAACACCCGGCTCCATCACGTTCTCGCCCTTGACGATCGCTTCGTACGTCTTCACACGGCCGACCACGTCGTCGGATTTCACCGTGAGGAGTTCTTGCAGCGTATACGCCGCACCGTACGCCTCGAGCGCCCAGACTTCCATCTCGCCGAACCGCTGGCCGCCGAACTGCGCTTTACCGCCCAGGGGCTGCTGCGTGATCATCGAGTAGGGGCCCGTCGAACGCGCGTGGATCTTGTCATCCACCAAGTGCGCGAGTTTGAGCATGTAGATCATGCCGACCGTGATCGGACGATTGAAGCGCTCGCCGCTACGACCGTCGCGGAGCCACGTCTTGCCGTCCGACGGCAAGCCCGCATCCATGAGCCATTCGGCAATATCCTCGGCATGCGCGCCGTCGAAGACGGGTGTCGCGATGAACATGTCGAGCATCTTTGCGGCCCAGCCGAGATGCGTCTCCATGATCTGACCGAGATTCATGCGCGACGGAACGCCGAGCGGGTTGAGCACGATATCGACCGGCGTACCGTCTTCCGTGTACGGCATGTCTTCTTCGGGCAGCACCTTTGCGATGACGCCCTTGTTGCCGTGACGGCCGGCCATCTTGTCGCCTTGGAGAATCTTGCGCTTCTGTGCGACGTAGACGCGCACGAGGTGCGAGACGCCAGGCGAGAGTTCGTCGCCGTTCTCACGTGAGAACATCTTGACGTCGATGATCTTGCCTTTTTCGCCGTGCGGCACTTTGAGACTCGTGTCGCGCACTTCGCGTGATTTCTCACCGAAGATCGCGCGCAGGAGCCGCTCTTCCGCCGTGAGTTCGGTCTCGCCCTTGGGCGTGACTTTGCCGACGAGAATATCTTCGGGACGCACTTCCGCACCGATGCGGATGATGCCATTCTCGTCGAGATCCTTGAGCGCGTCTTCACCGACATTGGGAATATCGCGCGTGATCTCTTCCGGCCCGAGCTTCGTATCGCGCGCTTCGCACTCGTACTCCTCGATGTGAATCGAGGTGAAGCGATCGTCCTTGACCATGCGTTCGCTGATCAGGATCGCGTCTTCGTAGTTGTACCCTTCCCACGGCATGAACGCCACGAGAACGTTTTGGCCGAGCGCCATCTCGCCCTGATCCGAGCTCGGACCGTCGGCAAGGATCTGGCCGCGGACGACGGTTTCGCCCACGACGACGATCGGGGTTTGATTGATACACGTACCGGCGTTGGAACGCGTGAACTTGAGCAGATCGTAGGACCGCTCGAGTTCCGTCTCGTCGCTCTTGACGACGACGGCCTTCGAATCGACGGCCATGACCGTGCCGGCTTCATACGCAAGCACGCAACCGCCGGAGTCTTTTGCCGCGCGATACTCCATGCCGGTGCCGATGATCGGCGCCTGCGGACGGAGCAACGGCACGGCCTGACGCTGCATGTTCGCGCCCATGAGCGCGCGATTGGCATCGTCGTGCTCGAGGAACGGAATGAGCGCCGTTGCGACCGACACGATCTGCTTCGGCGAGACGTCCATGAGCTGCACGAGGTGCGGCGGCTCCGTGACGTACTCTTCAGCGTAACGCGCGATGACTTGGTCAGCCGTGATCGTGCCATCGGCAGCGAGCGGCGTGTTCGCCTGCGCGATGATGTATTCGTCTTCGCGGTCGGCGGTGAGATAGCGAAGGTTGTTCGACACGATACCGTTCGTGACGATGCGGTACGGCGTTTCGATGAAGCCGTATTTATTGACGCGCGCGTAGCTTGCGAGCGAACCGATGAGGCCGATGTTCGGGCCTTCCGGCGTTTCGATCGGGCAGATGCGGCCGTAGTGGCTGTGGTGGACGTCGCGGACTTCGAAGCCCGCGCGTTCGCGTGAAAGACCACCCGGCCCGAGGGCGGAGAGGCGGCGTTTGTGCGTGAGTTCGGCGAGGGAATTCGTTTGGTCCATGAACTGCGAGAGTTGCGAGGAGCCGAAGAACTCTTTGATCGCGGCGACGACAGGACGAATATTGATCAGCGCCTGTGGCGTGACCGTTTCGATATCTTGTACCGTCATGCGCTCGCGCACGACGCGCTCGAGACGCAACAGACCAACGCGGAACTGATTCTGCAGCAGCTCGCCGACCGAACGGATGCGACGGTTGCCGAGGTGGTCGATGTCGTCTTTATGGACTTGACCCGACTGCACTTTGAGCAAACGACGGATGACCGCGATCATGTCGGCACGCGTCAGCGCGCGCTTCTCGATCTTCGGTGCGGGAAGGCCGGCCGTTTCGTATTCGCGCAACGCGCCGTTGATATTGCCGTTGAGTTTGCCGTTGAGCTTGTAGCGGCCGACGCCCGCGAGATCGTAGCGCTTCTCATCGAAGAAGAGCGACTCGAGAAGCTTCTCGGCGTTTTCTGCATTCTCGGGCTCGCCCGGACGCAGCTTTTTGTAAATTTCCTTGAGCGCGTCTTCACGCGTCTTGTTATCTTTGTCTTTTTCGATCGAGTTTGCGACGAGCGGGCTGTTATCGAAGAGCTTGAGAATCGCTTCGTCGCTCTCCCAATCGCAGCCGAGGTCGGGGCGCGAGAGCGCGCGCACGAACGTCGAGACGTAAATCTTGCGATTCTTGTCGATGCGGACGCCGACCGTACCCTCGGTCTCGTCGTTCTTCGTGCCGTTATCGGTTTCGAACTCGATCCACGCGCCGCGGTTGGGGATGATCGTCGCGTTGTACGTGGGGCGGCTGTTCGTATCGAGATCGCTCAGGAAATAGACGCCGGGCGAACGCACGAGCTGGCTGACGATGACGCGCTCCGCGCCATTGATCATGAACGTACCCTTGTCGGTCATGATCGGGAAATCGCCCATGAAGATTTCTTGGTCGGGGATGCCCTTGATTTCGCCGGATTCCGCCGTGATGAGGCGGACGCGGACGCGCAGCGGCGCGCTGTACGTCATGTCGCGCTCGCGGCACTCTTCTACCGTGTACTTGGGCTCGCCGAGGCTATGGTCGCCGAACTCGAGCACGAGATTGCCCGTGAAGTCTTTGATCGGGCTGATCGACTCGAAGGCATCCTTGAGGCCGTCCGTGATGAACCACTTGAAGGAGGCCTTCTGGAGTTCGATGAGGTCGGGCAGTTCGAGGACATCGGCGATCTTCGCGAATGAGTAACGCTTGCGTTTCGCACCGGGATCGGGAAAGCGCTCGACGGTGAACGCTTCAGTTTCCGGGGCGAGGACGTGGACGGCGGGCGTGCTGAAGGGCGTTGAGGGGGTATCTTCACCCTTCGTCGCACGCCTCGAGCGGGTCGTCTTTCCCGAAGGCGCCTTGGCAGCAGACTTGGGAAGTACCGTTTTCGCCATTAAATTTGTGATCTCTCAATACGAAGCGCGTGGCAGGGGAAATCGGGCCCGAGGAGCGCCCCCGGGCATAGGCAGGTAGCGTATCACGCGAGTCTTGGGACGGTCAAGCGACTTTTCGGCAGCGCTCGGAGCGGAGTCGAGATGTCGGGTCTTCACAGAGCTGAGATGTCCGGAGACGGCGCGGTTGAGTACGCGGATCGACAGCTACAGCTTTTAGGCCAAAACGAGGTCGTATAGGAGCGTTCGGCGTCGGGTTGCGGGCGTTTGTCCGCGTTGCCGGAGCGTGGAAGCTCACGTGAATCGAATCTCGTACTTCACGCACGCCGAACAAGCCGACTCGCAGACCCGTAACCCAATAGCGCGCCGCCCGCTGAGACCAAGCCATCTGCGGCCGTCGAAGAACGTCGTTGTAAGGGGCAGCAACCGCGCATCATCGCGTGGCAACTCAGCTCTACGGCGCTTTTACGCCCAACGCGGGACCTTCGGATTTTTCGAGCTGGTCGCGAGCATGCGTCGGTCATTTTTCTCGCTTACCAGCATGAGTGTGAACGCCAGCTTCCCAGCGTTCCCCCAGACTTCACAGCCAATTCACAAGAACCGCGGAAAGTTGGTCGCATCAACTACTAAAAAGGAAATACAACCGATGAACACACCTCGTACGAACCTGCATAAAAACGTCAACGAAAACCTCGCGTTCGATCCGAGATCGTTTTTCAATGTGACCGTTTTGTCTTTCGCAACTCTTTCGTTGGCTGCTTGTGGTGGGGGTTCTACGGGTGCATCCCCTAGTAGCACCGTTCCTCAAACGAAGTCCACGCAACATGCCCTGGCTACTATGACGTTACAACTTCCCCGCAACGATTCTAGCGCGATAAAAACTCAATCAAATCAACGACTCTTTATTTCGCCGGGTACAAATAATCTCACTTTCATTCTCGACGGAACCAAAATTACAAATGGCGCGCGTACAGACGGCAATGCGATTCCCGCATACAACGGCGCGGATGGTACGAGAGTCACTTTCTCGGAAACCTTGTCGCCCGATCAGCATTTCTTTGTCTTTACCATCTCGTTAGATGTCGTGCCGGGGGCACATACCATCGGCGTCGATATCACCGGAGGGGCGCCTGCCGTGATCCTTTCCGAAGGACAACACACTTTTAACCTCGCGCCTGGTCCTAACCCACCCGGTACGCTAACGCTCTCCGGCGTTCTCGGCTCAGCGTACATAGAATGTGCGAATGGTCCGGTAGATTCTACCAACTGTGCTTCTTCATTCGATGGAACGAAGTATACGCTAACCGCAATTGGTGCGGACTTTGACGGCTTCCCTATTATTAATCAGAGTCTTAGCTTCGATAATGGTGGTTACACGGTTATCGAGAATGATGCCAATGGTATCGTTGCTTTAACGAACAACGGCCCATTTCTCTCGCCCGGAAACGCCTTGACGGGACCTAGCGGCGGATTTTATGTTTTCGGTTCGTACGTCTACGGCAATCAATTCAACGCGAAGTGCAACAAAGTCGGGAGCGCCTCGTTAGCCTTGACTAATTCGCAAAAAGGACCAATCAATCCGCTTGCGGGTGAAGCTTACAGCTATTTCGACCCGTCCACATACACCGCTTCGAGTAACTATCCTAGCTCTGGATTGCTTCCCGTGGGTAGCAAAACTGGGTCGAACCCGGATTACCATAACGGTAGCGTTCAAAATGCAGTTACGAACCTCATGAAAGTTAACTGCGATGCCAGCCTCGTATTGACTGTTAATTAAACGCAACTGGCCCTTGCACGTAAATATCCGAAACGGCGGGTTACCTGCAAGGGCTTTTCCTTAAAACCAACATTCCTGGACGTGATTCAAACAATATTTCAGTTCCGGAAATTTTTACGCGTGCGCCGCTTCTCCCGCTGTGCGTTCGTCGCATCTTCGACGACATTACCGATCACGGCGAACTCGAAGCGATACTCGAACTCGAGCGACGTACGAACGCTCATCCGTCCGACTGACTTTATCGTCGGACCGGCTTGACCGCGAACACATCACGCGCGTCCCAGCCGCTTCAGTCGGCTCGCCTCGTGTTTACTATGTACGGCCGAGTTGCGCGACGCGCAGGAGACGCACCGACATCGAAAGGCGCGTTTACGCCGGGACGACTCGATCGGATTCGGACCGCATCACGCGCATACGCGAGTTTATCCGAGCTACCGCGGTTCTCGCTTCAATATTCCCCGAGGTGCGATTCTGCGCAAACTCGCGATCGCTAGCACCGGAGCCGTGAGCGGACAAACACCAGAATCAAGCTACCGACCAGAACTCCGGCCACGGCACCAAATAGCAGATAGTGAACGTCGACGGTTCCTGAGTGACGCAAAACAAGAGAAGCCGATGCCATCAGGGCGATAAGGCTGGAGGCAAGGACCCCGAGCTTGCGACGTTGCGACAAGGGACGGTCACTGCAGGTGCTCATCGGTGTGAATTCTCAAGTCCGCGATGATCCGTCCTGCTCCGCAACACGTCGATCGAGCACGGCTTGCTTCACCTTTATACCGCTTGGTGAGCGACTAGGAACATGGAGCACGCCGAAGGTTGAGATTTTGGTCGATTCGCGAAGCCGCTATTCGATCTATTTTCAAATTGTCGCGCACATTTAACACGCCGCCGCCGTCGCGCTCATCTCGACGGTCGACCAGCTGCCAACCGTGAAGCGCTTTCGTCGCTGCGCACACCGCGCGCAAGACGGTCGCTGCCGCCCACGACGCGGCTCTTTAAGAAGCGCGCAACCTCATCGACGACGCCTTTGGCGCCGTCTACGAACGGCGGGAAGCGGGACGCTCATGACCCCATGCCACACATTCGCCTGCACCCGGCGCCGCGATCATGATTCGAAACGGCTCGGAGACGATTTGGCTTAAGACTCACCCAAGCGCATCGCGCGTCGCCGACCGCATCGGGGTAGCGCGAACATCGAGCACGAGTTGGCGCGATGCGCGCGTGCTTGGGTGGTCGCCAACTGCCGCGACGAGAATCAATTTGAGCGCCATCTCCGCCGATTGTTGGGAGTAAAAGGCTGCTCGTGCTGAATATCCTCGGGCAATTTCCGTTGCAAAAGCGCGGTCCGCGTTTGCCCCGCGCAGCCAACGACGCGCGGTCACGAAACAAGTAGGCTGCATAGACCTACCGCGCCGTCGACAGGATCGTTTAGCCGAACGTGACCGTTGGAAGCTTCTCGCCAAACTCTTCGGGTGTCACGACGATGAGGTCGAGAACGATGCCGAGATCGGCCTCGGCAGCGAGGTCCGTGCCGCGTTCGATACCCACGATCGCGGTGACACGAACGACCGAGAGATCGAGGTCGCTACGCGGCCTGATTCTTCACGTCGCAAACGAGCCGAACGCGAAGGTGGCGCGCACGTCCGGCCGCCGACGGCAGACCACAATGAACCGGTCGACGGCGTTCTCGGCTTCATCGCCGGAGGCTTCTTTGCTGAGGCTTTGCGGATACACGTGCGTGAAATGTTCTGCAAGCGCAATCTCGATCGTTACGAACATGACGCCTTTCTTATGCTCAGAGCCGCTCATCACATGAGCGGTGATACCGCGCGCGGCGCCCTCGCTCACTAACGCTCGTACCTCGAGCGTTCTACTCTAGCGCGAAGCAACGAAGCCGTTGGCCGGAGAAACGTTTCTCCAGCCAACGCCAACCGTCACGTTACCTTCGCGATGCGCCTGCAGACCAGGCTTCCTCGGTATCTTTTTGCGCTTTTGCCGCGACGCTCGAGTCGATCGAGAGCCCGTCTTGACTCAGTTCGGAAAGAACGACCGATGGAAGCACGGCACTCGCTTTTAAAACGCATGCGGCATAATCGCTCAAATGCTTCTTAGCGAGATCGGCCGTTTCGTGATCTCCGAGTGCGAGTGCGGTCGTGTGTAACATCGTATAGCCGGCAGATGCGAGACACATCGCCGTATAGTCGTCACGAATATCTTTGGAAACTTCCATCTTTCTCACGCCGCCGATTGCGCTCGCGACGTTGCCGAGTGCTGACGCAAAACCCCATTTAAGCTGCGATCCAGAATGACCGCCGACCTCATCGAGCCTCGACGTGAGCGCGTCGATATGTTGCTTCGACGTTGTTGCGATGGTATCGACCAGACGCTTCGCGCCGGCGAGAGCCTGCACGTCCTCGTCGTTCTGTTGTTTTTCGAACGGCACGAGCATGTGTCGTTCCAGTCCCAACATGTCGCTGATGTGCATATTAATTGTCGGCATCGATCCGGGCACTGCAAATCTCCTCAAAAACTTGAACGTGCGATCTTCGTACCGCACCTTCGGCTCGCGCAAACCAACCAGCGTCCCGATCGCTATTCCGGAGATTGCAACCGCATAAGGCGCAGAGGGATCGAACGTTACGTGAACATTGGAATTATCGGAGCCGGCAATATCGGCGGAGCGCTCGTGCGGCAATTTCGCGCCGCGGGGCATGAGGTCGCAGTCGCGAACTCGCGCGGCCCGGAATCACTCGGAGATCTCGCGCGGGAGACAGGCGCGACGGCCGTCTCGGTCCGCGACGCAGCACATGGTCGCGACCTCGTCGTCGTCACGATCCCCATGAAGCACATCGAAGAACTCCCACGCGATCTCTTTGCGGATGCACCGCGCGATCTCGTCGTCATCGACACGAACAATTACTACCCGCGGCATCGCGACGGCCTCATCGCGGGCATCGAAGATGGCAGCACGGAGAGCCGATGGGTCGAAGGCCAATTCGGTCATCCGGTCGTGAAGGCGTTTAACAACATCTACGCCTTGCATCTCCAAGAAAGCGGCAAACCGGCCGGCTCGCCGGGCCGGATCGCATTACCGGTCGCCGGCGACCATGCGGCGGCGAAGGCCATCGTCATGCGACTCGTCGACGAAATCGGTTTCGACGCGGTCGATGCGGGCACGATCGACGAATCGTGGCGCCAGCAACCGGGAACGCCGGCCTACGGAATGGACTTCGATCGTGCGAAACTCGTGGCGGCGCTCGGCGAATCGAAACACGAACGAACCGACGAGTGGCGTGCGACCGAAAAGAGCCCGGGAACCTACGATTCCCCGCGCTAACTGATTCAAACGCAGCGAGCATAGAGCGAAGGTTGTCTTTACGCTCGCATCGGAGTGGCGGCAAGTCGGATGGACATGCAAAGCGCCAATTGCGAGTAGCGCCCCGCTTCCGTGAGAAGCGAGGCGCTACAGCTAGACTGGTTGTCGGGCGAGCGCTACCGTGACGAAGATGACTTCGAGGCGAAGCAGTCGCGGCAATAGACGGGCTTATCGCCACGCGGTTGGAACGGCACTTCCGCCGTTTGACCGCACTGACTGCATGTCGTTTGGAACATTTCGCGCGCAGCGCGGGCACCGCCGCCGCCGGCAGCTCCGTCGTAACTCGCTCCGCCGCCGGTGCCGCCGGTGGTTCCGCGTTGCGCCTTGCGTGCGGTGCGGCACTCCGGGCAACGATTCGGCTTGTTCTGAAAGCCTTTGCTCGCAAAAAACTGCTGTTCGCCGGAACTAAAAATAAATTGGCTGTTGCAGTCGACGCAGCTTAACGATTCATCTGTGTACACGTTCGGGTCTCTCCAAGCGTCTGTCTGTCCTGTTCGTACCGTGCAAGTTCCGCATGGAGAGCTACCGCTTCTATCGGACTGGCTAGTCGAGTCGGACGGTGTGACGCCGTAAAGTTACCGTCCAACTTCGCGCACTATAGCACATTTCTGCAAAAAGTTAGCTAGGCCATCCGCATATACTCTCGGCCCGAGGTCACGAGCTTTCAAACAAGCTCGCGCGACATCGGCTGGTGCAATATCCCGGCATCCCATAGCTCGGCGCCGTCATCGTAGAAACCGGCCTTGCGATAGAATTGTGTCGCGTGGGTCTGCGCGTGAAGGTGCGCTTTGGCGAATCCCCGGTCGCGCGCTTCATCAACGAGTGCGTTGAGGAGCGCGACGCCGATGCCCGTTCCGCGTATGTCGGCGCAGACTGCCATCCGACCGATACGTACGACCGATGGTTTAGTCACGTAGTATCGGCCCGCACCGACAGCCCGACCGGTCGCATCGCGCGCGAGAACGTGGACCGCATCGGGATCGGTCCGATCGTGCTCGTCGATCTCTTCTTCGGGCGGAACGCCTTGTTCGTGGACGAAGACCGTCGTGCGGATCGCGCATGCTTCGCGCATGCGCTCCACATCGCTTATGTCGAAGACTTCAACGATCACGATCGCCTGCGCCCTCTGCGTCGGTTCCGCAACCGAACGCTACCTCGCGCCCGCACTCGCGGGGATTGCGGGTGTCGTCGATACGCTCGTCGTCAACGAGAATTCGGGACTCGCGCAATCTCCCAACGTCGCGACGCTCGAAGCGAGCGCATTCGCCTCCGACGGGCGTCTGCGGATTGCGCGGCATCCGTTCGTGGATTTTGCCGATATGCGCAATCGCGCGTTCGCCGAACTCGCCACGCTCGCGGTGCGACCCGATTGGGTTCTCTTTCTCGATGCCGATGAAGTGCACGGCGAACAACTCCGCTACATCGCCCGCGAAATACTGCCGGGGTTGCCCGCGAGCGTCGGATCCGTCGATGCGTACACGTATCATTTCTTTGGGACGTTCCGCTGGATCACCGATGTGGCGCGTCGTTTCGTCTTCTTCCGCTACGATCCGGCAATTCGGTGGGAGAACGCCGTGCACGAACGTGCGGTCGGCGTGCGCGGTTCGTCGCTCGTGCTGCCGTACGCCTATCATCATTACGGCAACGTCGCGATGCCCGCGGCGCTCGCGGCGAAACATGGGCGCTATTTCGAGCTCGGTAATCCCGTGGAGCGGCCGCCGACGCCACAGGCCGCGACGAGCGACATGTATCTCGCGAAGGCGGCAGACGTGCGGCCATATCGTGCGCCCCATCCGCGCGTGGCGCGCGCGACGCTCGCCGAGCTCGAGATGGAATACGCACCTGCGTTCGCCCTCGTGGACGCGGGCTTCGTCGCACGACGGACCTTTGCGATGCGCGCGGCTGCGGGCGTGCGCGGCGCGAACGAAGCGTTGCGGGTGGCACTACGGCGCGTGGAACGGCCGGGGTTCTATCGCGAGACGACACGCGCGCGATAGGCAGCTCAACGCGGCTCGGCCACGAGCATTCTCGGCCCCGCGATATCGAGCACGGGAAAATAGAGGCGATGCGTTCGCGGATCGAAGGCGACGATGTGCGCATCGATGCCGACGAAGGCCTCGCCGAGCTTCGTGAGCCCAGATGCTGTCGCTGCGAAGATCGAATCGATGCCGCTCTCCGTCGCGACGTAAAGACGCCCGGTCGATGCATCGTAGGCGAGGACGTCGGGATCGACGCCGACATCGAAGGTGTTCGATTGCTTCAACGTTTTGAGATCGAAGACCACCAGTTTCGCATTGCCTTCGCACGCGATATACGCGCGGCGATGGGGCGAATCGAGAACCAGCCCATGATTGCTCGCGCAACCCCTTATCGGATAGCGCGCCACGATCGTATCGCTGCGCGGATCGATTGCGACGAGATCGCCGCGCGACTGGGCGTTGACGAGTATGCGATGGCTCGAGGCGTCGTACTGTGTATTGCCGACGTCACCACCGATGGGAATCGTCGCGACGCGCACGTTCTTCTTCGTATCGATGACGGTTTCGGTACCGCCGTTCTCATCGGAAACATAGAGTTTCGCATCGTCGGGATCGTAGGCCATGCCGTCGGGATACGCGCCCGCGGGAATACGCGCGACGATCGCTCTCGATCGCTCGTCGATGACCGCGACTTCGTTCGCCCCCGTCGCCGTCGCGTACACGAGGCCGAGCGCCGGTACCGCGAGCACGCCGTGAACGTCGGGTAGACCCGGAATCGTCGCGACGACACGATCGCGCTTGACGTCGTACACCACGACCGTGCTCGCGGCGAGATGCGCGAGGAAGAGCAGGTCCGTTTTCGGATCGAGGCTCTCGTAATCGAATCGCGTCGGCGCTCCGGGCAGCGCGACGATCGCCACGATTTTCAACGGTAACTTCGAGGCCACAACGCGCGCGATCGGCCGAATGAGGACGACGGCGATGACCACAGCGAGGCCGGCGGCGACCAGGAGCGCGAGCCGAACCCGAAGTGAGGAGGTCGACATGACGGTTACGTTTTCGCAGCCTCCGATACCGAGACCCGCGGCATCCAACGCGCGCGCGGTCGCGTGGCCCCTCAGCGCAGTTCGGCGCAGCCTAGGAGCGCGGATTCGTGTTCGAACGCCATCACGCGATCGTACGCGGTAGCATCACAGGGCGTCATGCCCGTGAGAAAGAGGGCGGTACGGATTTCGGCAGATGCGGGATCGCGTAGCACGCGTACGATACCCTCGCGTAACGTCGCGACGAGAGCGTCGTCGTGTTGCGACGACGTTACGAACGGCGGCGTCGGCGTGGCGAACGTACTCGCGATCGTCCGAAGCTCGGCGACGAGGTGCGGCCGGTGGCGTCGCAGGAGCGCGAACGTGACGCAATCGATCGCCGCCGCATCGGCTTCACCGCTCGCGACCGCAGCGGCACTTGCCGCATGGCTTCCCGTGATCGCGACCGTTTCGAAGAAACGTCCGTCGCGTGCGAGCGGGGCGATCAGTCGTCGCGGTAAGTTCATACCGGAGTTCGAATCGGCTTCGTTGATCGCGAAACGCACACCGCGCAGATCGCCGATGCGACGTGCGGGGCTGTCGCCGCGCACGACGATGTAGCTGCGATGCGTCCCTGCGACGGCGTCGGGAACGGCGTAGTGCGGCGCCCCGAGGACGTGAAAGTGCCCGCGCGCCGTGGAAAAGAGCGGGTAACCGCAGGTTTGCGTGAAGAGGCAGGCGCCCTCGCGATCGGTGCCGTGCGGGCGCGTGCGATCGAGTTCGGCCGGCACGTTCGCAATGCCGCGCGCGGTAAATTCTGCCGCAAACGCGCGCCACAACGCATCGGTTGCGGCGTGCATTTCGGGGAAATCGTACCACGGAAAACTCGCGTACCAATCCGATGCGATCACGACGCTACGGTAGACGCCTCGGCAAGGCGATTCTGCGCGAGCGGAAGCTTGGCGAGAGCCAGGGAATTTCTCATCGTCATGCTCGCCTGCGCGCGCACCATCATGTTCGCCATCACGACGACGCCGATCGTGACGCCGCCGCCACCGTTCGCAACCGATCGGCGCCGCAGCCTGCAGATCGGGCGAATCCGCGTGGCGCGCGCATGAACGAACGCATCCATATCGTGACGGGCTTGCTCGAACGCGATGGCGCCGTCTTGCTCGTGGCATCGCGCTACCCCAATCACACGGAGCCGCTGTGGAATCTGCCCGGCGGGCGTCAGCGTGATGGGGAACTCTTCGATGCGGCGTTGCGGCGCGAGTTTCTCGAAGAGACGTCGCTGACGATCGAGATCGGACCCGTGTGCTACGTTGCCGAGTCGTACGACCGCAACACGCATTTTTTGGTCTGCTGCTTCTCGGTTTTCGCGCGGGGAGATGCGGTGCTTCCCGCGGGAGACGCGCATGCCGTCGCCCTTACATGGGTGCCGCGCACGGAGATTGCCACGTACGTGACGGTGCCCGTCGTACGCGACCCATTGCTCGCCCATCTCGGCGGCAATCCCGCGCGCTATTACGGCTACGCGGCGAGCGGCATCACGATCGAGTTCGCAGACCCGGCGTAGCGACGTCGCTTTCCAAAGGCGTGCCACTTTTTTTTGTCGCGAGCATTTTCGCACTCACCCACGCATCGCGCTGGAGCTCGAAGATGACGATATCGACCGGCCGTCCGCGCACGATCGCGCCGCTGCGCTGCACGCGAATCTCGGTGAATCCCGCACGTGCGAGGAGCCGGCGGGAGGCCGCATTGGCGGGCACGCAGCACGCGTCGAGATGGTGGAGATCGCTCTCTTCGAAGGCGTAATCGACGATCGCGCGCGCGGCTTCGCTTGCGAAGCCCGAGCCGCGATGCGTCGCGACGATGCTATAGCCGATCTCGGCCGTACCGCGGCCGCCGTCTCCCACGCGGAGCGAGATCCAGCCGATCGCCTGTTGCGATTCGCGCGCGACGACGAGCCACTCGAAACGACCGATACTGCGCGAATCGAACGACTTCGGCCGCGCATCGACGCGACGCGCAAACTCGTCCTTCGTGTGGCGCGGAACGTCCTGGTATTCGCGGAGATGCGCGCTCTGCATGATGCGCCAGAGCGTCATGGCGTTCGCCGAGGTGACGGGCTCGAGCACGAGTCGCTCGGTATCGACGCGTCTCACCGCGCCGCCGCCGCGAGCGAATCGTCGCGGAAATTCGCGATCGCAGAAAACCCGGTCGCATCGGCGGGGGCGCGCTTGAACTTCACGCGGTCGCCGGGACGCGCGAGGAGCGCGATTGCGGCATCACCTTCCGTCGTCGTGAAGATGCCCGCGGTGTTGCGCAGCGTGAGATAGACGGTGCCCGATCTGCCGGAGGCGATGCGATCGATCGTGCCCGCAAGCGTTGCCTCGCCGCTCGCACGCGCCGCTTCTCCGCCCGCTCCGCCGCCCAAAAACGTGGCATATTGCGCGAAAGCGTCGTCTTTGGGCGATGGACTGCCGCTCGCGCCGACGACGACGTGTCCGTTTTTCGCTTGCACCAGCGCCACCGTTTGATATTTCCCGGTTTCCGCGACCAGCGGAACGACCCACGTATTTTGGCCGTAGGCGTTGTAGAGCAACGGCTGCGTCGGTAAGAGTTTGCCCTGCCGCACGACCGGATTCGATCCGACCGCATCTTCCGCACCGCGCGAGTTGAATTCCCCACCCGACGACGTGTAGTAGGTGATCTTCCCCGTTACGGTATCCATATACGTGAAGCCCGTCATCGATTGATCGCTCGCGGGCGACGTATGATCGACGAACCACACGAACCGCGTGCCGGCGAGGAGGCCGAAAACTTCTTCGCGGGCGGGCACGTGGACGTCACGCTTCACGACTAAACTATTGATGAGCCCGTGGACGAATTCGCCGAACCATTGGTTGTACGCAAGCGCGAGATCTGCGGGATAGACGCGGCTCACCCAACTCGGCAACGACGCGAATTCCGCTTTGGGAACGCGCTTCATCGCGCCGGTGACGGGATCGACGAGCACGACGGCGGTGACGATCGTGCCCGACCAGCCGATCGTGGGGCGACCGAGCGTAACGAGGTATTGGGGGTCGCCCTTGTCGTCGAGCTGGAGCGTGGTTTCGAGTAATTGTTCGGTCCCGTATGAAAGGTACACGTGGCGGTTGATATTTTCGTTGAGCAGGGCGCTTGGAATGTAGCGCAGCGGTGCGCGTTGCCGCAGTTCTGGGCTCGCATCGGGGTTCTCCGCGCTCACGACGATGACGCCCGGGCTCGTGCGGCGCGCGAGCCATTGCACGATGCCGTGGAATTCGAGCGGCGCGACCCAGACGAGGTTCCCGCCCGCGACCTGGACGTTAAAATCTCCGACGCGATAATACGCACCGAGTTGGCCGACGACTTTGTTGCCCGCAAAGATCGCCGCTTCTTGCGGTACGACGCGGACGTGTTTGACGTCGGCAAGGGGCGGGAGCGCGTTCGACGTGGTGACATCTGCGACGTCGCGCAGGCCGCTCGCATCGACGACCGGCGCGATGGCGAGGATGCCCGCAAAGCCGAAGACGATCGCGAGCGCGATGAGATACGGCTGGATCGAGGCGGGCCGAATCGAGACGATGCGCCGCGATTTCACGGCCATGCCCGCCGCCATCGCGATCCCGTACGCGGCATTGGGCACGAGCGTAAAGAGCAGGAGCGTGAGGCACTGCGGGAAGACGAGCGGCGGCATCTCGAGGTAGGCATAGCCGATGAGGATCGGCACGCCGACGCCGAGCCGGAGTAGCTGGCCGCGCAGCCAGTTTCGCTTGAAATCGAGATTCACGAGCCCGAGCGACATGAGGAGCACGACGTAGAGGACGACCACGGATGAGTTCTTCGCGTCGGGCGGCGGGATGCATCCGTTGGATGTGAATGTGCCTCCGATCGTGGTTCGTGCCGGGAGCCGTTCGGGCACGCGCGGCGTTCGAAACCAGAGACGCCCTGTTCGCCAAGGCACCTCGGATCGCCAAATTCTCGTGACCGGACGCGAACCCGACCGGACGAGCAGGGCCGCCCGGGTGCTGCGACTTACCCCGAGACGATGGATACTCGAACGGAAGACGTCCGCATCCCGCGCGATAAAACCGATGATTATAGCTCCGAGATCGTCGCACGTCGACGCGCCTTCGTCGAAGCGAAAACGGGCGCGAATCTCGAGCACGTTTCGCAGTTCTCGTTCGATGCAGCGGTGCTCAAAGGCAACATCGAGAATTTTACGGGTGTCGTTGCGGTGCCGCTCGGCTTTGCCGGTCCGCTCGCGGTGCGCGGCGAGCACGCCTCGGGCGATTTTTACGTGCCGATGGCGACGACCGAAGGCACGCTGCTCGCAAGCTACGGTCGCGGCATGCGCGTGACGCGCGCGGCCGGCGGCATTACGACGACCGTCGTCGGCGATGCGATGCAGCGCGCGCCCGTCTTCGGGTTCGCAAGCGCGCGCGAGGCGACGGCATTTGCCGCATGGATCGAAGCGCATCATACCGAGATCGCGGGCGTGGCCGAATCGACGACGCGGACGGGTAAGTTGCTTTCCATCGAGCACTATCTCGCGGCGCGCTTCACGTTTCTGCGCTTCAATTATTCGACGGGTGATGCTGCGGGACAGAACCTCTGCAGCAAGGCGACGGACGCCGCATGCACGTGGATTCGCGACCGGTACGCCGCGATCTCACCGATCCTGAGCTTTACGTTGAGCAGCAACATGGATACCGATAAAAAAGCGTCGTACATCAACACGCTCCACACGCGCGGCAAACGCGTGATCGCGGAAATTACGATCCCCGATGCGCTCATGCGCGAACATTTGCACGTCTCGGCAGCGTTGTTCTTCAATAGCCGCCTGCGCTCGACGCTCGGGGCGTGGATGGCGGGCTCGACCAATAATGGCTCGCACGCAGCAAACGCGATCGCCGCGATCTTCATCGCGACGGGGCAAGATCCGGCGAACGTCGCAGAATCGCACGTGGCCGTCGTCTACGCCGATCTTACCGAGGCGGGCGATCTCTATTACGCGATCACGCTACCATCGCTCATCGTCGCGACATACGGTGGCGGGACGGGATTACCGTCGCAACGCGAATCGCTCGAAACACTCGACTGCTACGGCACGGGCAAAGCTCGCAAATTTGCCGAGATCGTCGCGGCGACCGTGCTCTGCGGCGAACTCTCACTCGGCGCCGCCGTGATTGCGGGCGTGTGGGTCGACGCCCACGAGCGACTCGGACGGAACCGACCGTAGGAACGCGTCACCCGTTACGTGCGCTTCGGTTGCGCGTCCGCGATGAGTTGCGGGATCGTAACGAAGCGGAAGCCACGCGCGCGCAACGTCCGTACGATCGAACGCGTCGCACCGATTTCTTGGCTGCGGTCGCAGTCGCGCGTTACGTGTTTCTCGCGCGCGCAGATGCGGCCACGATCGCCGTCGTGTAGGACGATGATGCTGCCGTCGGCGACGTTCTCGACGACGCGTTTGACGATCGTCGCATCGCCGGGTTGTTCCCAATCGCGCGGCAACGGGACATCCCACATCACGACGCGGTACCCCAGTCGTTCGGCTTCGTTCACGACCATGAAATCGCGCGAACCGAACGGCGGTCGCATGAGATGCGTGTGTCGGCCCGTAATTTTCGCGATCGCGGCGTCGGTTCGGTCGAGCTCGGCGCGCATGGTCCCGCGCGATTCCACGATGAGGTGCGCGTGATCCCACGTGTGGTTACCGATCGCGTGACCGTCGCGCGCGATCCGGCGCATCGTCGCGGGATATGCGACGACGGCGCGACCGACCACGAAGAACGTCGCGGGCGCGTGCTCGGCATGCAAGACGTCGAGAATGCGATCCGTATACGGCGGGTTCGGGCCATCGTCGAACGTGAGCGCGACCTCGCGAACCGTGGGCGCGCCCGCAACGACCGTCTTACCGAAGATTTGGTTCGTCGGCGCTTCGAGAATCTCGTACGTCGCATAACCGCCGATCGCGAGGAGCGCCGCGACGAGCGACGCGCGCCATGCGACGCGAGCGCGCGTCACGATCGGGCGCCGAGCCGAACCCGCGCTGCCGATACTTTGCTACGAAACGAATCGGGCCCGAAGGCGCGAAAATCGGCGATCACCTTTTCATAGCGCGGTTCGACGAGTGCCGTGCTCGTGAGGTTGATGAGATCGGGCGTGGGCTTGTGTTTATCGAGGTGAATCGTGAATTGGTGGCCACCCGTCGTGGCCCAATAATGCGGATCGGTGAAGACGATGTGGCGACTGCCGTGTTGGCCGTTGACGAGTTGGTAGACGTCGATCGTGTAGTGCACGGACGTATCCCCGCGCGGCGGATGCGTCTGCAATTCCCAGATGCCATCGGCGACGGTCTGCTGGAAGAAATACGCGACGTTGGGCCCGTATTCGGTCGTCTCACGCGGCCGCTCGTCGATCGCGACCTGGAGATTGTTGCGCCCGACCACACGATAGCGACTCGTCGAGACACCATCGATATTGGCCATCGTGTATTCTTCTTCTACGATCGCGCCGCGATCGTGCTTGACGAGCATCGAAAGCCGCAGTTCCGATTTCGAAATCAGCACCGCACGCGACGCTTTGTAACGCGGCAAGACGGCGGCTTGAAAAAATTGATAGACGATCACGGCCCCAGCGAGCGTGATGAGGAGGACGAGCGGCGGAATCGGATTGCGCGGTAGCTTCATCGGCTTCTCGCGCGAGCGGCTTCGGCATCGAGAACTTGATTGACGACCGCGTCGGGTGCCGCATTTTCCTTGCGCGGAACGTGTTTGATATCGACGGATTTGAACGCACGCAGCATCGCTTTTGCCTGCGAGGCGAGCGGAATGAGATCGGCCGATTTGACGCGATACACACCCGTGACCTGACGCACGACGAGTTCGCTATCCATGCGAATCGTAATCTCCTCGATCCCGAGTTCGCGCGCGCGTTCGATGCCGATGATGAGCGCGCGCCATTCCGCAACGTTGTTGGTGGCGACGCCGAGATACAACCCCACTTCCGCAAGGACCGTACCATCTTCGCCGAAGAGCACCGCGCCACTGGCGGCGGGCCCAGGATTACCGCGCGAGCCACCGTCGGCGAAGAGCGTCGCGCGGCTCATGCCCGCACTTCATGCGACGAAAGATGTCGCACGGGTAACTCGACGGCGACGTGCGTTCCGCTTTCCGTGAGGTTCTCGATGCGTAAGTCGCGCCCGAGCTGATTGACGATGTAGATGCCGCGCCCGCCTTCGGCATACGTATCGGGAAGGTGCGCGCCGTGAAACGAAAACCCATGGCCGCGGTCGTAGACGTGGAGCGTCGCGCGATCGGCTTTCCATTGTAAGATTATCTCGACGGGTCCCGGCGCGTGACGCACCACGTTACCGATGAGTTCGCCGAAGATGATCTCGCAGCCCACGACGTCGGAATCGGGCGAACACGCCCGCGCGATGTATCGCGAAAATGCGATACGCGCGCCCTGGGCGCTCGCGGCATCGACCGCTTCGAAGATCCAACGATCGGGTAATTCGAACCCAACCACCAAAATCGCGACGTCGTCGCGACCCTTGCCGCGGAGCAGTCGGTCGCGCAGGTAGATCGCGGGATTGGGTGTGAGCGCGAACGCCTCTTGCGCGACCCTCGCCGCGAGCGCGGATTCTCCCGCGACGACGTCGTGCTCGTTTTCGATGAGCCCGTCGGTGTAGAGCACGAGTTGGTCGCCTGCGGCGAGCTTTACGGTGTGTTCTTCGTAGCGTTCGCCATCGTCGTAGACGCCGAGTGGAGGGGCGCCGCAGATCAGGATTTCGACGGCACCATTCGCACGACGGACGAGCGGCGGGGGATGGCCGGCCGCCGCGTAGCGTACGACGCCCGTAGCGAGCTCGAGCGTTGCGACGAAGACCGTGACGAAGCGGCCCACGACATCGCCCGCCATCGCAGCGTTGACGGTTTCGAGCACGTCGTGCGGCGCGCGGCCCAGCAGCATCGCGGTGCGAATGACGTGCCGGATCCCGATCATGCCGACCGCCGATTCGAGATCGTGGCCCGCGACGTCGCCGATCGAGATCGCGACGAGACCGTCTTTGGTCGTGACGGCATCGTACCAATCGCCGCCGACTTTTTCATCGCCCGCCGCCGCGTGATAGACGGCGTCGAACGTGACGCCCGGGACCTTGGGCAACGACTTCGGCATCGCGGCACGTTGGAACCGGCTCACGACCGAACGGTCGTGTTGCGCGGTCTGCGCGTTTTCGATCGCCGCGCCGAGCTTACGGCCGACGTCGCCGAAGGCCGCGAGGTCGACTGCGCTGTAGCGCTCTTCCGAATCGGCGTAGCAGAACGTGATCGCGCCGATGTTGCGCCCGTAGGCTTCGAGCGGAACGGCGATGAGCGACGACGTGCGCATGTTGCGCAGAAAACGATAGTGGTCGTCGCTAACCGCAGTTTTGTGCGCCCACGCGTCGTCGAAGCGCGGCACGAGCATCGCGCGGTCGCGACCGAGCGCGCGAGCGATGGGGCTTTCGAGGCGGTCGCGCTGCGGCGGGTAGTTCACGACTTCAGCAAATTCGATTTCGCGCGCGGGATCGGCGTGCGCCCACGCGACGCGCTCGAGACGGCCGTTCTCGCGGATGAGATCGACCACGCAGTACGTCGCGACCGATCGCACGGCGCGCGTCGTGACGAGACGACACGACTCGGCCACGTCGCGAGCGCGCGCGAGTTCTCCCATCGCATCGGAGACGAAACGATCGGCGCGTTCGTGGCGGCGCAGATCGTCGATATCGGTGCACGTGCCAAACCACTTTATGACCGTACCATCTTCGTCGCGGAATGGCGTGCCGCGGCCGAGGAACCAGCGATACATCCCATCGGCGCGACGCAGGCGATATTCGGTTTCGAATGGCGTGCCCGTCACCAGACACCGCTTCCAATGCGCGAGCGTCCCTTCGACATCGTCGGGGTGGAGCGCTTCGGTCCAGGACCGGTTCGCGCTCTCGGTCGGGTCGATGCCGGTGTAGCGAAACCACTGCGCGTTGAGGTAATCGTTGGGCCCGGTCGTCGAGGTCCAGACGATCTGCGGCATGGCATCGGCGAGCGCACGATATTCCGCCGCACTCGCTTCCACAGCGAGCTCCGCCGTGCGGCGCGCCGTAATCTCGATCGCGGTTCCAAAAAAATATGCGATCGTGCCGTCGTGCGCGCGCACGGGGTCGGCAGAGGTGAGGAACCAGCGATACGCGCCATCGTACATCCGCGCGCGAATCGTCGCTTCGTACCGTTCGCCATAGGTCCGAGCGTGTTTCCACAACTCGAAGACGACCGCCCGATCGTCTTCGTGTAAGACGCGCATCAACGCCGCATCGAGGGGCCCGGCGCGATCGATCCCCGTCATCTCGTACCAGCGCCGCGTCGCCCATGTGACCGTCCCCGTGGGATCGATCGTGAAGGCGACGACGGGCAGTTCGTCGAGGCTGGCGCGCGCGGAAGCATCCCAAGGCAGGGCGCGGACAGACGTTAGCGACGAGGCAGGGTCGACCGGCATGATATTTGGGCGAGGTTTCTCCCAGCGACGACGCCTCCCCGCTCGCAACGAAGCCGTGTCGGTCGGCGTCCGTGCAGTGTGATCTCTCCAGCTATCGCAATCGATGCCCTCGTCAAGCGCTTCGGCGCCGTCACGGCCGTCGACGGCATCACGCTCGCCGTTCCTAAAGGAAGCGTCTTCGGGCTCTTGGGCCGCAACGGCGCGGGCAAAACGACGACGCTCGAAACCTGTATCGGCCTCACGGCGCCGACTTCGGGCTCCGTGCGCGTACTCGGGCTCGATCCAACCGTACGCGCCGATTTCGCGAAGCTCAAACCGCGCATCGGCGTGCAACTCCAGGCGACGTCGCTCCCTGAGAAGGCGACGATCGAGGAGATTCTGGTGCTCTACGCGGCATATTACGACGTCCCGCCGCAGGCCTCGGTGCTCGCCGAACGCGTCGGGCTCGGCAAGATGCTCGGACGCTTCGTCGGCAAACTCAGCGGCGGCGAGCAGCAGCGTCTCGCGCTCGCGATCGCCCTCTTGCACGATCCCGATGTCGTCTTCCTCGACGAGCCGACCGCCGGGATGGACGCATTCGGGCGACGCATCCTCTGGGCTGAAGTCGAGCGCCTCAAGAGCTCCGGAAAGACGATCGTGCTCACGACGCATTACATCGAGGAAGCCGAACGACTCTGCGACGAGATCGCCGTCGTGCAAGCGGGCCGCATCGTCGCGCAAAATTCGCCCGCGGCTCTCGTCGCAGCTCACGGCGGCGCGGCACGCGTGACGTTTGCGGCGGCGGGTTTTGCATGCGACGCGGAGTGCGACGCACTCGGCGCGTGGACGCAAGACGGCGATCGTTTCTCGCTCGCCGTCGCACGCGATAGCGGGCGCGCACTCGCGACGATCGTGTCGCGCGCGACGACGCTCGGCGTCGCAATCGACGAACTCGATCTGCGGCGGCCCAATCTCGAAGATGCATTCATTGCAATTACGGGCGAGTCGCTCGACGAGAGCGCGGTAGCCGCATGACCGCGACGATGCGCGTCCTTGCAGCGCAGACGCGAGCGAATTTTACCTGGTATTTCATACGCGATAGCGAGATGATTTTTTGGTCGCTCGCGATCCCAATCTTCTTCTTGCTCGTCTTTTCGTTCGCGCTCGGCGGTGGATCGACGAAAACCACGTCGACGTTTCTCGTACCGGGCTTGATCGGCGCGCAGGTGTTGTCGTCGGGGTTTTGGGGCGTCGGAGCGATGCTCGCAACATTTCGCGAGAAGAACGTGCTGCGCCGGATCTATCTCACGCCATTGCCACCGTGGATTTTCTTCGCATCGCTCGTACTCTATCGGATGACGCTGCTCGCGATGCAAGCACTCGTGCTCGCGATCGTCGGCGGGCTCGTCTTTCACGTGCGTGTCGCCGGGAACCCCGTGGAGATTGCAATCATTCTCGTGCTCGGCGCGGCGACATTCGTCTCGCTCGGGACCGTGATCGGCGCCGTGGTGCGGTCGACGGAGAGTGCGAATAACATCGCTTCGATTCTCACGGTGCCGCTGTCGTTTCTTTCAGACGCCTATATCCCGATCGATCGATTTCCGCATCCGGTTGCCGCGGCGCTACGGCTCTTGCCCTCGACCCAATTCATCGATGCGTTTCGTGGTATTTCGATGCACGGTGAATCGCTCGCACATTACGGCGTGTGGGTGTTGCTGCTCTGCGGATGGACGATCGTCGGGACGACGGTGAGCGCGAGGTATTTCCGCTGGGTGTAGCCTCGCCGCGCACGGGCTTGCGGCGCGCGCTCGGCATCTTCGAAACGACGGGCGTCTCGATTGCCATGATGGCGCCGACGGCCGCGATGGCGCTCAACGGCGCACTCGCGGCATCGTTTGCGGGCGCGGCCGTGCCGCTAGCATTCGTACTCGCGTTCGCGACGATCGGTTGTGTCGCATTCGCCTTCGTGACGTTCGCACGCGTCTACGCGACTGCGGCTTCGGTCGGCACGTTCAACGCGCGCGGCCTCGGGGCGTTTGCCGGGCGGCTTTCGACGTGGGGCTTGCTCCTCGTGTACGCGCTCTTTACCGCGGGGTCGGCGGCGGAGTGCGGTGCATTTACGGCGGCCGCACTTGCGTATACGGGGCGCTCGATTGCGTGGTCGTTCGTTGCGATTCTCGCACTCGCGATCTGCGCGATCGTCGGCACGCGACCCGCGCGTACGTCATCGCGCGTGATGCTCGCAATCGAAGGGGTTTCGGTGCTCGCGATCGTCGTGCTCGCGATTGCGATCGTGGCACGCGGCGGAGCGACGGGGAATACGGTCGCCCCGTTCGTTGCGTCGCGCGATGCCCTCGGCGGGCTCGGCCTCGCGACGGTCTTTGCGCTGCTTTCATTCGCGGGCTTCGAGGGTGCGGCGACGCTCGGAGAGGAGTCGCTCGCACCGACGCGCACGATTCCACGCGCGATCGTGACGAGCGTGGTCGTCTCCGGGTTGCTCTACGTTTTCGTCGCGTACGCGCAGACGATCGGCTTCGGGACGACCGCGCACGGGATCGCTACGTATGCGGCATCGTCGTCGCCGCTCGCCGATCTCGCGCTGCACTACGGCGGTGTGCACGCCGCGATCGCGATCGCGATCGGCGCGGCAATCTCGGCCTTCGCAGCGACGCTCGGATCGGCGACGGCCGCGACGCGTTTGCTCTATGCGCTCGCACGGGATGGGCGGTTACCCACGCGGCTACGTTCGATCGACGCGACGAGCGGCACGCCGATATTTGCTTTCGGTTGCGTCATCGTCGCAAGCATCGCCGCTTGCGTGGCCTTCGCGCGCGCGGGCGTCTCAGGGACGGCGACATTTGGGATCTGCGGCACGATCGCGGTGCTCGCACTCGTGCCGATCTACGGCGCGGTGCAGATCGCCGCACTCCGTCTCTTCGGTGCGCGCTGGCGCTGGTACGAACGCGCGATCCCGCTCGTTGCGATCGTCTCGCTGCTCGCGACGTTCGCGGCGAACGTGTTTCCGATTCCCGCGGGGATCGCGGCGTTGTATCCGGTGTTCGTGATCGCGTGGTTGGCGTTCGGCGCCGTGATGCTGCGCGCACGGCGCGGCGACGCGGGAGCAGTCGCTTAGAATTTGCGCTCGTAGGCGATGATGTCGGGACGGGCGTAAAACGGGCCGCCCATGCGCGCGACCGGGTGGAAACGCTCGGCGAGGACGCGGCCGTCTTTGAGAATGGCATCGTCGACGTGCATGTGCACGATTTCGCCGATCACGAGCGATCCCGACCCGGGCGCTCCGTCGCCGAAATGCAACACCTGGACGACGCGACATTCGAAGTGGATCGGCGCTTCAGCAATGCGCGGCGGTTTCACGACCGTCGATGCGATCGGAGTCAGGCCGACTGCGGCGAACTCGTCGATCTCGGGTGCGAAATCTTCACCCGTGCGATCCATCGCTTCGAGCATCGGCTCCGTGACGATGTTGATGACGAATTCGCCCGTGGCCTCGACGTTTTGCAACGTATCTTTTTTGTTGCCGGTATCGGAATCGCGCATCGGCGCGAACGTAACGAGCGGCGGTGCCGCACACGCGGCGTTGAAGAACGAAAACGGCGCGATGTTGTAGACACCCGCAGCCGAAATCGACGAAACCCACCCGATGGGACGCGGCACGATGCTGCCCGACATGATGCGGTAGCGCTCATTCCACGGAACCGTTTTGGGATCGAGCTCCATCGGTTATGCGAATTGCGCGAGGAAGGCGGTGATGGTCGCGGGATCGACGTTCGCGTTCCGGGCGCGGCGTGCGAGGGCGTCGGGCGATGCGGGCGGCGCCGACGTGATGATTTGCGCGCGTTCTTCTTCGCCGCCGCTACAAACGGTGAGCGTACCGAGCGCCGCGGGAACGACGGCCGATTCATACGGTTGTAAACGAAGTTCGACGCCGCCCGCTGCGAGACGCACCGAGCGCTTGAGCGCGAAGACGACGAGCGGCATCCCCTCGAGATCGATCTCGCAGGGATGCGTCTGGAGCGTGATGCGTTCGACTGAGAAATGCGCGTCGGCGACGAGCGCGGTGCGCGTGAGGCCGGCCTGCTCGTAGGTGAGATGCTGCAACGCGCCACCGGTCGACGCGCGGTAATTGAGGACGTCGGCCGCTTTTTCAACGTGCAGCGGGCGCGGATTTCCATCGGGGCCCTTGCGGTTATAATCGAAGATACGGTATGTCAGGTCGCTCGTTTGCTGCGTTTCGAAGAGCACGATGCCGGCCCCGATCGCGTGCATCGTGCCCGCCGGAAGATGGAAGACGTCGCCCGCACGAGCGGGGACTTCGCGCAAGAGTTCGCCGAGCGATCCATCGCGGACGCGTTCGAAATACTCTTCGCGCGTGGTATCGCGATTCCAACCGAGCACGATCTTCGCATCGGGCTCCGCTTCGAGGACGTACCAGCACTCGGTCTTCCCACACGGCTGATGCTCGACGTCGCGGGCGTAGGCGTCGTCGGGATGCACTTGCACGGAGAGCGGTTGACGCGCGTCGATGATTTTCGTGAGCAGCGGAAATGGTGCGGCAGGATCGATCGGGCCCATCAAAGCGGAGCCCAGTTCCATACGCAGTTGCGCGAGCGTGCGACCCGCGAACGTGCCGCTCGCGATCGCATTGCCATCGAAGCATTCCCACGATTCGCCAATCGTTGCCGTGGCGGATCCGTGCTTGCCGTAGCGTTTGACGAGCGCGTGTCCGCCCCAGATGAGCTCGCGCTCCTGCGGCACGAGCGCGAACGGCGCGAGCGCGCTCACACGCCGACCAGCGCGGCGATGCCCGCATTCGCGACGATCGTATCTTCATCCGACGTTCCCGAGCTTACACCGATGCCGCCGATCGTCTGGCCCTCGACGACGATCGGTAAGCCGCCGCCGATCCCGGTGACGTTGAGCTGCGAAGCGAGCCCGAGCCGCACGGTCGCGAGCATATCGCCGCCGACTTCATCGGCCGTCGCGCGACGTCGGCGTGCCGCCGATCGGGCTTTCGTGATCGCGATTTCGATCGAGCCCGGCCGAGCGCAATCCATGCGCGAAAATGCCAGCAGATCGCCGCCCGCATCGACGATCGCGATGCACTGCGGCACCCCAATCGCAGTCGCACTTTTTTCTGCAGCATGCAACACGACGTGGCTTCCTTTACACGAAAGTGCCAGCCGCTCGCGAACGATCCAAGCTTGATCCATCGCAACCCGACTTCGCAAAGCTGCGACAGCGAGCCTCCGACACGAGCGAATCGCACGTTCGGCGACGAAGACCGCGGAACGACCGCGTTCCGCGAGGAGTCCGACACGCTCTCACCCGACATCGTCTTCCAACGCACCGCAAATACGGCTGCCGCCATCGTCGAAGCGGCGCCGCCGTTCGTATCGTATCGCGTCATAACGCAGGTGGGTGCTCCGTCGATCGGTCAACACCGCGAAATCGCGCGTGCCGTCGCCGTACGTACGAAAGACGATCTCGCGGTGATTCAAGATTTACCGCGCGGCTCGAACGTACTCGGCCATGGATTTCCGATTACGCCGTCGTTCGATGCGCTCTCGTACTTCACGCTGTCGTGGAAGGTGGGCGCGCACGGTGCGTTCTCCGCGTACGTCCACGATGTGACGCCGCTAACCTACGACATGACCAAGGGCAAAGGCGCCGATGTCGTCGTGATGCGATTACTACGCTATCGCGCCGAGTATGCGACCGATTCGAGCGACGCCGCCGACGGGAAAACGCATATTACACTCGTACCATACGATTTCGTGAAACGACAAGCCCTCAAACCCGATTCGACATTCTATCTGAGCGATGTCGTGATCGATAACGCGACGCAGTTACCATCGAGCGTGCGCTATCGTGGCGGTGACGATATCGATTTCGCGATCGATTACGCGGTGACGGCCGGACATTGGCTGGTCACGCACGCGCACTACGAAGAAACGCTTCACGGACCGCTGCGCATCGGGCGCCTGCATGTGATTGCGGATTCCGTCTACGATCAGTTCGCCTTTCCCGACGGCGCGCCCGATCCACGGCTGATTCCAACGGTCGCGATTCCTACGCCCGGCGTGAAGGCGCAACGCTGATGCGCGGCGCGACGTATGTGGGCACCGGCGGCATCGACGTCATCGAACTTCGCGACGATCTTGCCGAGCCCGAACTCGGCAGCGACGATGCACTCATCGAGGTCGCCTACGCGGGCCTCAATCGCGCGGATGTGCTCGAACGACGCGGCGGCTATGCGATGCCGAAATCGGACGTCGTCGTGCCGGGCATCGAATTTTCGGGCACCGTGCGCGCGATCGGCGCGCGTGTGACGTCGGTTGCGGTTGGCGATCGCGTCTGCGGACTCGTCGCGACCGGCGCTCACGCGGAGCGCGTGGCGACCAACGCGCTCACGCTTTCGAAGGTTCCAACCGGCGTCGATCTCGCGAGCGCGGCTGCGATCGTCGAGTCGTTCACGACGGCGCACGACGCGCTCTTCGCACGCGGACGCTTCGCACTCGGCGAGATCGCGCTCGTACACGCGGTGGGCAGCAGCGTCGGGCTCGCGGCCGTCGCGCTCGTCAAAGCGAGCGGCGGGCTCGCGATCGGGACGTCGCGCACGCCCGAGAAACTCGACCGCGCGAAAGCGCACGGGCTCGATTACGGCTTCGTGCTCGACGACAACTGGGTCGGGCGCGTGCACGCAGCGACGAACGCCCGCGGCGCGGACGTGATTCTCGATTTCGTCGGCGCACCGATGCTCGGGCCAAATCTCGCGGTCGTCGCAGCGTGCGGACGCATCGTTCAAATCGGCACGATGGGTGGCGCACAAGGTTCGCTCAATCTCGGCATCTTGCTCGTGAAGCGCGCGGAAATTCACGGCACGGTGCTCCGGTCGCGCGCGCTCGATGAAAAGATCGCGCTCGCCAAGCGCTTCGAGCGCGAGCTCTTGCCGCTTTTCGCGCGCGGGGATTTGCGCGCGGAAGTCGATCGCGCCTTCCCGCTCGCGCAGGTGCGCGACGCGCACGAATACATGGAACGCGACGCGAACTTCGGCAAGATCCTCATCGCGATCGGCTAGACGCGCCGCTTTCGAGTCAAAATGCAAAGAGCACTCGCTCGCGCGAGTGCTCCCATACCTGGTGGAGAGGGAGAGATTCGAACTCTCGGAACGCTCATCACGTTCGTCCGCTTTCGAGGCGGGTGCCATCAACCACTCGACCACCTCTCCAAGGCGGGTCTCGACGTGTGGCCGACGGGAATTATAGCACGTCCGGTAACCGCGGTCCTGGCCCGCGCGAGCGGTCGCCCGCCGCGCGACGTTTCGCGAAGAAGTCGCGAAGTTGCGCCGCCGTCTCCGCTTCGAGCACACCCGCGACGACGTCGACCCGATGGTTGGCGGCTTCCGAGGCAAAAACGTCGATCACGCTTCCCGCGGCGCCACCCTTGGGATCGCGACAACCGTACACGACTTTCGCGATGCGCGCCGCCACGATCGCGCCCGCACACATGGCGCACGGTTCTTTCGTGACGTAGAGGACGGCGCCCGTAAGACGCCAGCGGCCGAGTGTTGCGGCGGCGCTGCGAAGCACGAGCATCTCGGCATGCGCGGTCGGATCGGGACGGCGCTCTTTCTCGTTGTGCGCTGAAAACGCGCGATCGTCCGTGATGAGAAGCGCGCCGATGGGAACGTCGCCGTGTTGCGTGGCTTCATCCGCGAGCGTCATCGCGCGGCGCATCGCGGCTTCGTCGGTCACGCGGGGCGCGCGCCCTCGGGTGCTTCGGTTGCGATCGTGAGTTCGATCGTGGAATTCGCCTCATCGGCCGCAACGGCGACGGGATCGTACGTGCGTTTCGTTCGCGCATCGTAGACTTTGATGAGGCCGGCCGCTTCGAGGCGCTGCACCGCGGGGGCGACGCGCGGAATGAGGCGCTCTGCAACCTGTTCCCACGCTTCGGCGAGCCGCTCGGTAAGATCGGGATTGCTATTAGAAAGCACGGCCGCTCGCGCGTAGGCGGCGAGCGCGACGTCGGCCGTCGTTTCCACGGTGCCGAGATCGAAGCTTTTAATGGCCGTCGAGACGGCATCGTCTTCGTCGGGCAAGAGATAGTCGGGAATGCGGATCGCGACGTGATGGTTCGCTGCTGGTTCGTCTTCCTCGTCGCGATAGACGCCGATCTCCTCGACCTCGAGGTCGTGGTCGTAATCGCCCGCATCGAGGCTGAGCAGCGAGTGCCGCGCCGCGTGTTGCAAGATTTCGACGAGCCCTTCGACGAGCTTGTTGATCTGGATCTGGTACTCGGCACGGTCCATCGCGGTGCCACCGTCGGCGTCATCCATGTCGGCTGAATCGACGAGTTCGTGAACGCGGTCGAATGCGTCATAGACGTTGAAGCGAAAGTCGGAGGCCATGCGCTGGCGCTTCCGGTCGGCGCACGTGCCAGCCTGCGACTCATCTCAACGCGGTATGTGCCGAAGCTTTGAAGGATGCGTCTTCCAACGTTTAATTTCTCGCGCTCGGTCGCGTTTGCCGTGATGGCAAGTGTCGCTTGCTCCTCCACCGCCTCCGCTCAGACGACGGCGCTTTCGGGTGACGAGATCTACGTGCGGGCCCTTGCGACGTGGTCCGCGCAACCGACGCCTGCGGTATTGAGCTATCGCGTCGATGCGAAATTGACACACAAGGGACGCGTTCGCGAAGAGCGCGAGCGGATCGTATTGCGCACGGCGGACCGGACGGCGATCGTCGCAAAACTCGCAGTCGAAGGCGACGGAACCGAACGCATCGCTCGCGTTGCCTTCGAGCGCCCACGGTTCGACCCCGACGCGACATTCCGGCTCGTTGCGCGCTCGCGCGACGACATCGACGAATCTGCGGCGCCGGGCTCGCTGCGCACGATCACGCATGTGGTCGCACGTGTGAAGCGATACGCGGTGGAACTCGTGGGGGAAGGGACCTATCGCGACCGCCCGGTCTACGAGCTCAAGCTCACACCGCTCTTCGATCCGCGCATCAACAGCGTGCGCGCGATGTTCGTCGATACGCAGAGCTTCGTAACGTGGCGCGTCTCAAGCGAGACACCGTATGCGGTCGGCCCCGCTCACGGCACGTTCATGCTCGACGCGCAATTCGCGCCCGTCGGCAATGCGTGGCTGATCTCGCGCATCACGACCGCGGGGGCGTTCCACTTGGGTCCGTTCGCCTACGGCGGCGATGGCGATGTCGAGTATCGGATCATCGATACGAAGGCCGACGTACCGGCATACTGTTTCGAACGCGCGGGCTACGCGCGCCACGCGGATTGCGCGGCGCGAGCGGGGTTCGTCGCGTAAGGACCACTGCGAATACGAAAGCGCCACCCGTATGTGGGTGGCGCTTTCATTTCATCGTGCGCACGGAGGGATTCGAACCCCCGGTCTCAGCCTTCGGAGGGCCGCGCGTTATCCAGCTACGCTACGTGCGCGAGGGTGACGTTACTTCGGTTCTTCCGGAGACGTCGTCGGTGCCGCGGTCGGCATGTGTTTGAAGAGGTCGAGCTTGTGATCGACGAGGCCTCGATAGAATTTGCGAACGCAATCGGGATGACCGAAAAAGTACGTTCGCGCGTACGCAAGATCGTCGCCGGACGAATCGGGAACGTAGTGTGAAATTTCGATTTCTTCCATCTGGCCGCGGTCGACCGGATGGGGGCAGAAATCGCAGGGAATCGTTGACATGTTGCCTTCGTACCTCGGGTGAAAATCGCGATGCGGCAAGCGGTTCGCTCGCATCACCTCCACGAGACACGGTTACGCCAGGGAAAGATTCGCATCCTCGCATGGAGACGCTCCGGCGGCGGATACGTGACTCGGGCAGGGCTCGAACCTGCGACCTAGGGCTTATGAGTCCCCCGCTCTACCACTGAGCTACCGAGCCATCGCCGATTGCGCGACCGACGTAGGTTTTTGTTGAACGCTCGGTTCCCCTTCGGAGACACGCCCGCAACGACGATCCGCGAGGTCAGAAATACAAAAACGCCTCGTCATTGACGAGGCGTTTCCCACTGGTGCGGTCGGAGGGACTCGAACCCCCAACCTACAAGTTCGTAGCCTGTTGCTCTATCCAATTGAGCTACGACCGCACGTGTCCCGGCGGACTCTCTACGATACCGCGCGGTCTCCGCGTCTCCTTCTGGCTGTGAAGTCGAACGCGATTGGTGGAGGGAGAGAGATTCGAACTCTCGGTGGATTTTTTAGACCCACGACCATTTAGCAAACGGTTGGTTTCAGCCACTCACCCATCCCTCCGGGCGACGGCGAAAATTGGCGCGGCCGTCGCGCGTTACCTGCCGCTTTCCAGCGGACCCGCTTGTGCCATCTTCGCGACCAATGCCGCTACCACGTTCGCAGCGGTCGGTCGCGCGAAATAGAATCCCTGCCCGTGCGTACATCCGAGACGACGCATGAGGAGAGCGATATTCTCCCGCTCGATCGATTTTGCGGCGACGCCGATGTTCAGGTCGCGGGCGAGTGTGACGCTCGCGATGACGACGTCGCGATGACGCATATTTTCATCGGCGTCCCGCACGTAACGCGCGTTTATCTTAATCTCGGCTACGGGGAGACCCCCTACTTCGTAATGCGTCGTTTGCGAAAGCTCGTCACCGAATCCATCGATGCTAAAGCGAACGCCTAGGCTCACGATTTGCGACATGCTTTGCAGACCGACCGGATCGACGAGACTTTGCGCGCGGTCGTCGACCTCAAACCAAAGCCGGGCCGGATCGAGCCGGTGTTTCTTGCACGCTTTTTCGACACGCTTTGCTAGATCCGGTTCGGCGAGATCGCCGACGGTAAGATTGACGGAGACATCGGTCGTCGGGCTCCCATGCTTCTGCCAATCGGAGAAAACGCTATCGAAAACGCGATCCGTAAAACCACGTAACGACCCATTCATCTCTGCCGACATGAAAAACGCAGCGATATCGGCGCCGGCTTCGGGCGGATTGCAAAGCGCTTCACATTTTTCGATTCGCCCGGTCTGCAGATTGAGAATCGGTTGGTAGGTAATTTCCATTGCGTTCACGGCGGCGCACTCCAGGGATAGCATCGAGAACGAACTCGTTCCGCACCGCCGTCGCACATGCTTTCTCCAAATGGTGGAGGAACCGCAGCGTCACCTCGGCTATGACGCCGCGGTGACGCAGACGAAAATGCAATGATTGCGGCCATAACGGCGGGCGGCCGCGCCGACGATCCGTTCGCACGCGAGCTCGGCGTTTCGACGAAGGCGCTCGCAAGTGTAAGCGATATCACCATGCTCGATCGTGCGATCGATGCGGCGCGCGCCACGGGCGCCCGACGGATCGTCATCATCGGCGGAGCGGCCGTGCACGCGCATTGCGGCTCGCGCGTCGACGACGTCATCGACGAATCGGCCGATGGCCGAGAAAACATTCGACGCGCGATGGCGTACGGCACGAACGAGCCGCTCTTGCTCTCGAGTAGCGATATGCCGTTCGTCACGCCGTGCGCTATGGCCGAATTCGTCGAGCGCGCGCGAGACTGCGATCTCGCCTTGCCGCTTGCAGAAGCCGATGCGTACGAATCCACCTATCCGGGTGCGCCCCCACACGTAACACGTCTCGGTCGCGACCGAATCGCGAACGGAAACGTCGTGTACTTCGGGGCCGGTGTCGCGCCGCGAGCACTCGATGCTTCACAGCAATTTTTCGACGCGCGGAAGAGTCTGGTTCGCATGGCGGTGCTCCTAGGCCCGGCTCTGCTGCTCCGGTTCGCCACGCGCCGGCTTCGCGTCGCGCACGTCGAAGCGCGTGGGAGCGAGTTGCTCGATTGCACGGTTCGCGCGATTCGTGGCGCGTCGCCCACGCTTTGCTTCGATGTCGATTCGATTGCCGACTATCGCTACGCCGTCGATTACGCCGCGCGCAGCTAGCTTCGCACGGCTCTGCTCGCTCAATGCGGGCATCCAGCTCGTCTGGGGAGCCGTGCTCGGCGTCTCGCTTCAGGCGCGCACGCTCGCGCTCGTCCCTCACGCCGATGCGATCGCGCGTTACAGCGTCCTCGCCGCCATCGGCGCGCTCGTTGCGACGATCGTACAACTCGTTGCCGGTCGATCCTCGGATCTCGAGCGCGCGCGGCGCGGCGATCGCACGCGATATTATCTCCTCGGGATCGGGCTTGCGGTTCCGTCACTCCTCGGCTTCTTCTTCACGCCGTCGTTCGTCACGTTTGCCATCGCCTTCATCGCGCTCCAATGCACGATCAATATCGCCTCGGGCCCGTATCAAGCGATCATTCCCGACTACGTTGCGGTTCCGCGACGCGGCGCGGCGTCTGCATGGATGAGCGCCTTTCAATCACTCGGAAATGCGATCGGTTTGCTCGTCGCGGGCCTGGTGAACGATCTGCGCGTCGTCGCCGCTGCGCTCGTCGTTCCACTCGTCACGACGATGGCCGTCGTCTTGCGTGAAACACGAACGCTCGCACGCGTCGATGGGACCGATGACACCTCGAGGTCGAGCGTGCGCTCGCGTGCGCTCCAACCGCTCTTGATCTCGCGCGGGCTCGTGAATGTCGGCTTTTTCGCGTTGCTCGACTATCTGCTCTTCTTCGTGCGAGACAGTCTCCGCGTCGGGCAAAAGGACGTGCAGATGACGACGGCATTCATCTTCCTCACCTTCACGCTCAGTGCGATCGTCGGCGCGATCTTGGCCGCAAAGCCTGCGGACCGCAGCGATAAGCGCCTCGTCGTCAGCATCGCCGTCGGCACGATCGTGGTTGCCCTCATCGTGCTCGCAATGGCGACGTCGCTTCCAATCGCATACGCAAGCGCTGGTGTCGCGGGCGTTGCCTGGGGCGCGTTCGTGACCGCCGATTGGGCGCTCGCGACGGCCGTGCTCCCGCCGAGAACGATGGCGACGGCGATGGGCGTGTGGAATATCGCAACGACGATTCCGCAAGTCGTGGCGCCGCTTTTCATCGGGCCGCTCGTCGTGCATGCCGATGCCCTCACCGCGGGATCGGGGCCTCGCATCGCGATCGTCGCCGCATGCGTTGCCTTCGCGCTCGGTGGTGCGGCCGTGTGGCGCGTTCCGCGGGTGTGATCAGCCGCCCGTCGCGGCCACGGCCTCGATGGCGTCGCGTCGATCCAAGAGCGTCGCAATTCGCTCGGCAATACAGCGCGCGGCATCAGGTTTTCGCAGCGCTTCGATCTGGCGCCCGAGTTGCGCGCGAAGCGACTCCGACGTGAGCACGCGAGTAACGGCGGATGCGATCTCTTCGGCACCGCGCACAGGAAGCGCGGCTTCGCGCGAGAGCAGGAAGCGTGTATTGCGTTCTTCTTGGCCCGGCAACGGCTTCACGAGCACCATGGGAATCCGGGCGGAGAGCGCTTCAGAGGACGTCAACCCACCGGGCTTACTCACCAATACATCGCTCGCATGCATGTAATCGAAGACATTTTCAACGAAACCGTGCACGCGAAGCGGATACGCGGTGCGTTCGGCAGCCGCGGTTACACGTCGCTCGAGTGCTCGATTTCGGCCGACGATAACGGCGGCAGCGATCGGCGCTTCGATCGAAGAAAGAGCTCGCATCATTTCTTCGAGCGGGCCGATGCCGACGCCGCCTCCCATCATCAGCACCACGGGACGGTCGCGCGGTAGGCCCAGTTGCTCGCGCAACGCATCGACGGGAAGTCGCGGCACCCCGAAGCGCGGATCGACGGGTATGCCCGAAAGCACGATGCGATCGTCGCGTACGCCCCGCGCGAGTAACGTCGCTCGCATTTGGGGCGTCGCGACAGCATAGGCATCGACGTTCGTATAGATCCAAAATGGGTGAACGACGAAATCCGTCACGATGCCGACGACGGGCAGCGTCGGATTGAATTGGCGCTTGTATTCCGACATGACGCCACACGGAAATGCGTGCGTGCAGACGACGAGATCCGGCGCGTACGACTCCACGAATTTGCGGAGATTTCCCGCGGTATAGCGACTGACGAGCCGTCGCATCGTCGGAACGTGTGTCGCGCGTTCCACGCGATCGTAGAAGTAACCGTACACCTGCGGCACGGTTTTTACCATGCCGATATAGCCATCGGCGACGACCTTCGCAAAGATGCTCGCCGCATACTGATATGAATCGACGGTCTGCGTTTCGATCGTCGGATCGCGCTGCGCGAGAGCGGCGCGCACGGCATGAGCGGCCGCCGTATGTCCGACGCCGACGGCGGCTGAAAGGAAGAGGACGCGGCGCGGCCGCGGACGAGCGATCAGCGCTCCTCGGCGGCCGATTCTTCGGCGAACACGATGAAGTCATCGAGAATCTCTTGCGCGAGCGCTTCATCTTCGAGCAAATCGCCGTTGCCATCGGTCACGACGAATTCGTCGGCTTCACTGCTATACGCGACGCCGTAGCTCGAGCCGGCTTCTTCATCTTCGACGACGGCCATGATTTCGTACTCGTGCTTCTTGCCGTCGTTGGTCTCGATGATGAGGACATCTTGAAGCTGGAGCTTCCCGTCGCCGGCCTCGGGATCGCCATTGTGGCTATCGATGGTGCGTCTCCCCGTGAGGTGCTTCGTCGCCTAATGAAGATAACGAGCGACGTTCGCATTGTGCTCCGCGAGGGTTCGCGCAAACGCACTCCGACCATTTCCGGCGTACACGTAGTAGAGATACGACGACGCCTTGGGATGAAAGGCTGCTTCCAGCGAAGCCGCACCGGGATTGGCGATCGGCGTCGGTGGGAGACCCGCATATTTGTACGTATTATACGGCGAATCGATCGCGAGATCGGCGTACGTGATCGCGGTTTTATGTTTCGGGAATGTGTACTCGATCGTCGCGTCGACCTCGAGCGGCATGTGCAACCGCAACCGATTGTAATACACGCCCGCCATCAGCGGCCGCTCGGAATCGACCTTCGCTTCGCGTTCGACGAGTGACGCCAGCGTAACGACTTGCGGCACGGTGAGGCCGAGTGCTTTGGCGCGCGCGCTCGCGTCGCGTGGGAGCTTCGCGCGAAAGGCGTCGGTGAAGATTGTCGCAACGTGCGGCGCATCGGCGCCGATCGGGATGAGGTACGAATCGGGAAAGAGATAGCCCTCGAGCGTCGGCGTCTGTACCCCGGATACCTCGAGCGACGCGTGCGCGAAGGTATATGCGAACGTGGCCTCGCTGCCGAGACCGCGGTCGGCGAGCGCGCGAGCGATCTCCTTTGCCGTGAAGCCTTCGGGAATCGTGACCCAGACTGCGATTTGCGCGCCCCCGTCGACGATCGCGCGCAAGACCTCATCCTCCGTACGTCGCGGTTCGAATCTGAATTCGCCCGCTTTCATCGCGGATTGTTCGTGACGGAGACGTGCGAGCAGTTCGAACGTGAGCGGCGATGCGATCACGCCGTTTTTCGCAAGCAGACGTGCGATATCGTGTCCGGTCGCGCCGCGCGGCACGACGACGCGAACCGTGGCTCTCGGGTACGACCGATCGCCCGACACTTCGTGACGAAACCAGAGTCCCGCGGCGACGACCCCTACGACGGCGAGCCCGACGAGAACGCCGAACGTCCGCAAAAGGCCGCGCACCCTACGTTGCGTTCGAACGGCGACGGCGCGCCAAATACGCATCGAGGATGAGCGACGCTGCCAGCTGATCGACGACGCGTTTGCGATTTTTGCGCGAGACGTCGTTAGCGATGAGCGACCGCGTGGCTTGCGCGGTCGTCATGCGTTCGTCGACCCGTTCGATCGTGCCGCCATACGCGCGCGCGAGCACCTCGACGAAGGCGTCCATCTTTTGCGCCGCGATCCCACGTTCGCCAGACAGCGAGACGGGATCGCCGACGACGATCGTCGCGGCCGAATACTCGCGCGCGACGGTGAGAATCGCTTCGAGATCGTCGTGGAGCGATTCGGTTCGATGCAGCGTGCGCAGCGGCAACGAATACGACTCGCCCGGATCGCTAATCGCGATGCCGATGCGCCGCTCGCCGACGTCGAGAGCGACGATCACGCGCTCGCCCCGCGATAGCTGAGTTCGTCGAGTATGCGACTCGATTTCGTGCGCTTGCCGAGTTGCCACGTTACGAACGCATCGACGGCGCGTGCGGCCGGAATCGTCGCACGCGTCGCCGGCCGTACGGCGTTCTCACCCCATGCCGCGAGGCCACGAAAATTCGCGACGTCGTCCGGCGCGAGCGCGAGCACATCGGCGCGATGCGGACGACAGCGTTCGCAAGCGAGCCCGCCCGCTTCGAGATCCGCCCACGCGGCACGATCGCCAAAGGCCTCGTTGCAACGCACGCACGCGTCGGATTCCGGCGCGTAGCCAAGTGTTCCGAGCAGACGCAGCTGGAAGCGCGGCACAAGTGCCGCGGGATCCGTCGACGTCGAGAGCGCTCGTAACACCCCGCGTAAGAGCGCGTAGACGTCGGGCATCGCGTACTCGCGTTCGGAGAATGCATCGATGAGTTCGACGATCACGTGTGCGGTCGCGAACGCGTCGGGCTCGACGATCGCGCGCCAATGTTCGACTAGAATCTCCGCGCTCGTAATAACGTCGAGACTGCGCCCGCGATGCAACGAGAGCGACACCTCGGTCACGAACTCGAGTCGCCCCGCAAGGAGACTCTTCGGCCGTCGCACACCCTTCCCGACGGCGTCGACCTTGCCGCTTTCGAGGGTAAAAATGGTGAAGATTTTATCCGCTTCGCCCAGATTACGCGCGCGTAAGACGATACCGGCCGTTTTGTACGACCGTTGCGGCGTGCTCACGGGCGCGTCACGGCAGCACGAAGCCTTCCGGCAGCAGCGCTCCGATCGTCGTCTCTTCGAACCCTTCGGGAATCGCGTAGAGCACGCGCGTCGTCGTACCGTATTCGGCGAGCACTTGCCGACACGCCCCGCACGGCGAGGTCGTCTCGCGATCGGGGCCCACGATGGCGATCGCCGTGAACCGCCGATGTCCGCCCGCGATCGCCGCGAAGACCGCCGCGCGCTCGGCGCACATCGAGAGGCCGTACGATGCGTTTTCGACGTTGCACGCCGCCACGATCGTCCCGTCGTCGCACGCGAGCGCCGCGCCGACCGCAAACGCCGAATACGGCGCGTAGGCGTGTTCGCGAACCGCACGCGCGGCAGCGATGAGAGCGGTGTCGCCGGTCGGCATAGAAGTCATGCTAGACACGTTCGGCGTCGAAAGCGGCCTGCTTCTCGATCGAGCCATCTTCGCCGTGATGGATGCCATTTTTGAAGACGCGGACGGTAAGGATACGTCGCCCGCGCGTGCGTTCGATTCGTAGCCGAACGTCCTGGCTCGCCTCGATCTCTTCGCCTTCCTGTGGGAGATGGCCGAAGAGCCCGACCGTGAGGCCGCCGATCGTCTCGAAATCCTCGTGCGGCAGGTGCAGGCCAAGGCGCGCGTTGACGTCCTCGATATTCGTACCCGCATCGACGAGCGCTTCGTCCGCGCTCACGAAGCGGATCGCTTCTTCTTCGCCTTCGTCGTGTTCGTCGCGAATCTCGCCGACGATCTCTTCGAGAAGATCTTCCATCGTCACGAGGCCTGCGGTCCCGCCGTATTCGTCGACGACGATCGCGAGTGAAAATTTGCCGCGTTGCATTTCGCGCAGCAACTCCGAGACGCGCTTGGTTTCGGGAACGAGCGTGATCGTACGCATGAGCGCGCGAATCGGCGTCTGGGCGAGCGTCGCATTCGAGAGCGAGATCAGCAGTTCGCGATCGTGCACGACGCCGATGACGTTATCGATCGTCTCTTCGAAAACCGGAAGCTTCGAATAGCCTTCGGCGATCACGAGATCGAGCGCACGCCGCGCGGAGGCGGTGACGTCGACGGCGACCATATCGGGACGGGGCCGCATCACTTCGCGCACGATCGTATCGCCGAACTGGATGATCGAATGGATCATCTCGCGCTCTTCGGCTTCGATGACTTTTTGTTCGACGCCGACGTTGACGATGTTGCGAATATCGTCTTCGGTCACGAACGGGCCGTAGGCGACGGGAGACACGCCGAAGAGCCGGACGACGAAATTGGTAAAGAACAAAAATGCCGCGTTGATCGGCGTCATGATCCACGCGACGCGCTCGAGAATCGGCGCCAGACGCACGGCCCAGCGCTCGTTATTAGCGACCGCAATCGTCTTCGGGATGATCTCCCCGAACGCGAGCAAGAGCACCGTCATCACGATCGTCGACCAGAGCGCGGCATTGGGCACGCCCACGTGGATGAAGACGAGCGTGGCGAGTGAGTCCGAGGCCAAGAGCACGATCGTATTGCCGATGAGAATCGACGTGAGGAAGCGATTGCGATCATCCATCAGTCGTAAGACGGCATCGCTACCCTTGATGCCGCGCTCTTTCATCCCACGCGCGCGAAGACGCGAAAGCGAAATCAGCGCCGCTTCAGAGCCTGAAAAGAAGGCCGACCCTGCGATAAGGATCAGCAACGCACCGATTTCGGGCCAGTGCTGACTCCACGATTCAGCCGTCATCGGCGGGTAGGCTGTGGGGCCGGTAGAGGGTCGTTATCCAAATTGTCGCCAGTATACCATAGCGCGCAACGAGCCTTCGGCAAGGTTCGCACAGCGCTCAGACCCGGACCACGAGGAACAGCGCGGCGCTGACCCCCGTTCCGACGACCGCTCCGAACACGACCTCGCCGTAGCTATGGATCCCGCCTTCGACTCGGCTCTGACTCACGAGAAACGCGAGAAAGAACGCGAGGAGCGCGACGACGAGGGTCCCTGCGAGGAACGAGATGATCGTGGCACCCGCAAAAGCGAGCGCGGCATGCCCGGAAATGGCGCCGCCCTGCAATGGCGAGCCGTGCTTGCCGGAAAAGGCCTTGAGGAAGATCGTCACGACCCCTACGACGACGAGCGTGACGAAGACGTAATTGCGCGGAATACCCGCCACGGCCGCCGAGACCTTGGCCCCCGATGCCGTCACGCCTTCGTAAAATGCGAGGTAACCGACGATCACGGAGGCCATCGAGACCACGAGCACCGCTCCTGCGGCTGCGTCTTTGGCGATTTTTGCGAGCGGATGGTGAGCGACGGTCATCAGATCGACGACCGCTTCGATTGCGGTGTTGACGAGTTCGAGCGCGATCACGAGCGCGATGCAGAGCACGACCAGAGCGACGTAAGCGCGATCGAGCCGCAAATAAAGCGTCGCCACGATCGCGAGCGATGCCGCAACGAGATGAATGCGCATATTGCGCTGCGTCCGCGTGGCGTACAAGATGCCCGAGAAGGCGTAATCGAAAGCGGCCCAAAGGCGGTTGTCTTGGACCCGCTTGGCGCTAGGCGGCAAGCGCACGGGCTGCATAAACATGCGTTGTGTCGCGCGTCGTCAGGAACCCTTGCCGACGCGCGCGAGAACGCGATCGACATCGACTTGCAGATCGCTCACGTTTCGCAAGACGTTCGTGTAGCGAAGTGCCATCGCGCTCGTTACCGGATAGACGGCGTCGCGCCGCGCGACGAGGTTGTTTTCAGCGGTTTGCGTCGAGTCCAACCACTGACGGGCCGGATTCGCGAAATCGTCATCGATCGCGCCATCGATCACGCACGCGCCGTCGGCACGATAGCCCGCGCTATCGACGAGTTTCTCGAAAAAAGTTCGGCTCGCGCGGCGGTGGCGCGCGACGCGGACATCGCGGCCGTCGAGCGTCTCGCTCCACACTTCACCGAAGTGTGGATCCGCGCGAACCGGCCACACACGGACGCGCTCCCAATCCGCGAACACGACCAGCGCGTTCGAGCCGAAGCGATCGACGAGAAACGCAACCTGAAGATCGCGCCAAAACCGAGCGCTCGGCGCATCGAGATGCTTGCCGGGCCCGAACTCGATCGTATGCCGGTCCACGAGTTGTGTCGTGATCCGCGCGAGCTTCGGAGCGACGTGTGCCCTCCGCTTCAAGGCGCCTGCTCGTACGGCCAATCGAGACCGATCGCGGCCGCGAGCTTCTTCTCCGCGCGCAACATCTTCGCGCGTTCTGCGGGTTCTTCGTGATCGTGGCCGAGAAGGTGCGCGATCCCGTGCACGAGGAGGCGATCGATTTCTGCATCGAGCGAGGCGTCGTAGGCCGCAGCTTGCCGTACGGCGACGTCGACGCTGATGACGATATCGCCGATCAATACTTCGGGTTCACCCGGGCGCGCGATTTTGGGAACGGCGAACGGTTCGAAGAGCGGAAAACTCAAGACGTCGGTCGTGCGATCCTTGCCGCGATGTTCGCGATTGATACGCCGCATCGCCGCATCCCCGACGAACGTGAGCGAGAGGGCGGCATCGGGCCGCCCCGTCGCACCGAGTAACGCCCGAACGACGCGAGTCGCGCGGCGTCGATCGATCGGATGCCTGCGCGTCGAGTTGCGAAAATAGATCAAGCGTTTGCGTTGAAGCTCGCGTACGCGCCGACGATCTTTCCAACGAGCGGATGGCGTACGACATCGAGCCCCGAAAGGTTGACGACTGAAATATCTTCGATACCCGCGAAGAGCACGGGAACGTCGTGCAATCCGGAGCGCACGCCGCGCGGGAGATCGACCTGCGTGACGTCGCCCGTCACCACCATGCGCGAATTCTGCCCGATGCGCGTGAGGAACATCTTGAGTTGGTCGCGCGTGGCATTTTGCGCTTCGTCGAGAATCACGAATGCATCGGCGAGGGTCCGCCCGCGCATGTACGCAAGCGGCGCGACTTCGATCGTGCCGCGTTCGAGAAATTTCGCCGTCGTGCCATCTTCGAGCAGCTCGTTCAATGCGTCGTAGAGCGGCCGCAGGTACGGATCGACCTTCTCCCTGAGATCGCCTGGTAGGAACCCGAGCTTCTCGCCCGCTTCGACGGCTGGGCGACACAGGACGATACGCGAGATCTCACGCGCACGTAGCGCGCGCACGGCCATCACCATCGCGAGAAATGTCTTCCCCGTTCCCGCGGGGCCGATGCCGAACGTCAGCGTGTGCTGCGCGATCGCTTCGACGAGCGCGCGTTGGCCCGCGGTCTTCGGGCGTATCTCTTTGCCACGCTGCGTCGTGAAGAGCGTTTTCGGATGCGAGACGGGCGTTCTGCCATCGAGGAGTTCGCGCGCCGCGAGCACGACGTCGTCGGGCGAGAGACTCGCGCCGCCATTGACGGCCTCGCGCATCCGTTCGAGAATCGACATTGCGGACGTGACCGCAGTCGCGCTTCCCGAAAGGCGCAGGCGATCGCCGTCGAGATTGATGACGACCGAAACGATGCGTTCGAGCGCGCTGAGATTACCGTCGAGATGCCCGCAGAACACGAGCGGATCGCGCACGCCCGCAAGCTCGAAAGTACCTTCGGTTCGCGCTTGCGCGGCCGTCACGTCGTCGGCGAGATCGTCGACTGAAGATGACGCAGCCGACGCCGAGTAGTTCGTGCTCGGTATCGCACGCTTCATCGCTCGCGCTGCCGCAGCGCGATCGGCGGAGCGAGTGCTTCGCTCAACACGATTGCGGCCAAGAGTGGCGTCCCGCCCGAAAACGCTGCGAGCAAAGACACGGACGCGTGCCTCGGTGTGGTCGCTCGTAGCGGATCGAGCGCCGTCGGAAAGATATCGTCGAGCGGTGCGATCGGTTGGGCTAAGACCCGTTTCGCAGATGGAATCACGCGACCCATCGGCTCGTTTGGGCGCGACACGTTGCGCGCGATCTCGCGCGCCGTCGGCGGCTGCGGTACCGCAACACCCGCTGCGCGCAACATCGCGCGCCCTTGGGCCTCGGCCTGTGCTTGTTCGGCCGCGGCGACCGTCATGTTCGCCTCGCGAAGCTTTTTCGCAATGGTGTCCGCGATGGACCCGAAGAGTTCGTCCAAGCGTTATTGCCCCGGAGCTTTGGGCGACGTGAGGCCGCCGGCGTTTGGATCGGGTGGCGCGACGCCCGCGCCGATCGCGCCGCGCATTTCGGTATCGGCTTTGATGTTATTGAGCTTGTAATAATCCATGACGCCGAGGTTGCCGTTACGAAATGCCTCGGCGATCGCCTGCGGGATCTGCGCTTCGGCTTCCACGACTTTCGCGCGCATCTGTTGCGTGAACGCCTTCTGCTCTTGCTCGGCTGCGAGCGCGCTATACTGGCGTTCCGCAGCTTTGGCCTGGGCGATCTTACGATCGGCTTCGGCCTGCGACGTCTGCAATTCCGCGCCGATATTTTTGCCGACGTCGACATCGGCGATGTCGATCGAGACGATCTCAAACGCCGTTCCGGCATCGAGACCCTTCGCGAGTACGGCCTTCGAAATACGATCGGGATATTCCAAGACTTCTTTATGGTCTTGCGCGGCGCCGACGGCACTCACCACGCCCTCGCCAACGCGCGCGACGATCGTCGGTTCGCCTGCCCCGCCGACGTAGCGATCGAGATTCGTCCGCACGGTAATACGCGCTTTGACGTTGAGCTGAATGCCGTTTTGCGCGACACCTTGAAAGATCGGCGTTTCGATAACGCGCGGATTGACCGACTGCTGGAGGGCTTCGAGGACGTTGCGGCCCGCGAGATCGATCGCCGAGGCGCGCTGCCATTCCAGCGGAATCTGCGCGCGCTGCGCGGCGATCATCGCGAGCGTGACTTGTTCGACGTTGCCGCCGGCGAGATAGTGCGACTGCATCTGATCGACGGTCAGCGGTAACCCCGCCTTGCGCGCGCGCACGAGATTGGTCACGATGACGCCCGGCTGGATGCCGATGAGCCGCATGCGGATCAGCGACGTGATCGAAAGCGGCACGCCCGCAGCAATCGTGCGAATCCAGAGCCCGAGTGGGAAGTAATAGAAAAAGAGCAACAGTCCTAAAATAACTGCGAAGACGATCACGGCGATTGAGAAACTACCCACGAACGGACTCACTTTCATCATCGAGGGGCGAAACGGGCGATGTGGCGACCGGCGCGACGAAGACGCGCGAACCTTGGACGCGGCTCACGCGGATCGCAGATCCCGCGGGCAGAAAATCGCCTTCGGTCAGCACGTCGACGCGTTCGCCATCCACGTGCGCGACGCCGGCGGGTCGCAGATACGACGTCGCAACGCCCATGTGGCCCACGAGCCCCTGGAAATCGCGATTCGCTACGAATTCGGGGCCCTGAACGTTCGTAAAGGTGATCCGTCGAAAATAGGCGCTCTGCGGCGCCATGCGCACGAATACCGCGAAGAGCACGACTGAGAGCACGATCGCAATCGAGATCGCTTGTATCGCAACGACTGAAAAGGCCGCTCCGAACGCGAGAAAAACGGCCGCGGCAAGGGCGAGTAGACCGAGTGCCCCCGAGAGTCCGTGTCCGGGAAAGACGTGCAGTTCGAGCAAGATGCCGAGCACGCCGAGCACGGCGAGCGCGATCACGACGCCGTCGGAGAAGCCCGCGTACACGTGCGTTCCGAAGAAGAGCGCGAGCGAGCCGACGCCGATCGCCCCCGCGATACCGTGCAACGTCTGCATCTCGATGAGTAATCCGAGCACGCCGAGCGAGAGCAGTATCCCGCTCACCTCGGGACTCGTCGCGAACCGCGCGAGCGATTCGCCCCACGAATAACTTGCGGTAGACCGCGTCCCGGTAACGTGCGCGTATTCGAGCGCCGCGTCGAGCGTCGGCTCGACCGAGTCGATAAAGTGTGCGCGCTTCGCCTCTTCCGCCGTGAACGAGAGAATGGCGCCGGACCGTTTGTACGCGGGCGCGTTGACCGTTTTGTCGACCATCGCCGCCGCGAGCGTCGGATCGCGATGCATCCGCGTCGCCGTCGCCGCAAACTCCGCGCGAAGCGCGCTCACGTGTTTGGGGTCGTTTGGAATCGGTTCGGCCGCGCCGATGCTCGAGCCCGGTGCCATCACGATCGTCTTGGTCGCAAGCGTGATGAGTGCGCCCGCGCTATACGCGCGCTGCGAGACGTACGCGACCGTCCGCACGTGGCTCCCGACGAGGGCGTCGCGAATTTCGAACGCCGCCGAAACGAGCCCGCCCGGCGTATTGATGTCGAGTACGAGCGCGGAAGCATGCGCGCTCTCGGCTTCGCGCACGGCCCGTTGCACGAGATGCGCCATCCCTTCATCGACCGTCCCCGAGATCGGGACGATGAGCACCCCACCGCCCGATGTGGGCGCAGCGGCAAAGGCCAAGCCCGCGCCTCCGAAAAGGAGTGCGAGCGCGCAGAACACGAGACGAAGCGAGCGGATCATGCCTCTGCCTACTCCGTCACGATGCGACAAGTTGCGGTGGGTTACGTCGCGAGCGCGCGGAGTTCGTCCGTCACGATCGTGCGGATCGTGTTGCCGTCGGCTTCGCTCTTGAGGCGCGGCATCAGCGCTTTCATCGCGGCGCCCTGCGTCCGCTCGGCGGGGGCCATCGCAGCGAGGGCCTCGCGCACGATCTCGCGGATTTCGTCTGCGGATTTCTGCGCGGGTACGTACGTCGCGAGAATCTCGCGTTCGGCGCGTTCTCTCGCGGCGAGTTCGGCGCGATCGGCCTTGTCGTACTCGGTAATGGAATCCGTGCGTTGCTTGACGAGCTTGCGCACGACGTCGATCGCGTCGGCATCTTCGAGTTCGCGGCCCGCCTCGATCTTCTTATACGAAAACGCCGAGATCGCCGAGCGCAGCGTATCGAGCCGGAGCTGGTCCTTGGCTTTCATGGCTTCTTTGAGATCGGCTGCGATGCGTTCTTTAAGGGTCAACGAATGCTCCACGGGTCCGTGATAGAAAAAGGGCGCCGATCGTGCGGCGCCCTTCAAAAAAAATTCGGGGTTAGGTGCGCCGTTTACGGGCGGCCGCCGATTTCTTCTTCCGGCGGACGCTCGGCTTCTCGTAATGCTCGTGCTTGCGAGCCTCGGCGAGAACGCCGGCTTTTTGGGTGGCTTTCTTGAAACGGCGCAACGCACTCTCGATCGTTTCACCTGGTGCAACGCGTACTTCCATGAACAACCCTCCCTTCGCAAACCGCCGATGGCGGCAAAATTTCGCGCCGACCCGTTGGCGTCAGCGACATGGCAAATGTACCACAGGCTCCCGAACGCGTCAATTTCACCCCGGCGGCCACGTCATCTGGCGGCCGCCCATGACGTGGAAATGGAGATGTCCGACCGTCTGGCCGCCTTCAACGCCCTCGTTCGAAACAACGCGGTAGCCGCGGGTCGTCTCTGAGCGCCCGGCTTCGCCTACGACTTTGAGAAAGTCACCGACTTCTTCCGCAGACGCCTGCTCGACGAAATCACCGAGGTCGCTCACGTGACGCTTGGGGATCACGAGCAGATGCGTCGGCGCGTGCGGGCTCGTGTCTCGGAAGACGAGGGCGTCAGCCGTGCGACGGACTTCTTGCGCCGGGATCTCACCACGAAAGATGCGACAAAAAATACACGTCTCGCTCATGGGGTCGCTTTCGGTCGCATGGTGTTGAAGTTGAAGGCCGTATCGGGGCTCGCGATCACGCCGCCGATCGTCGACTTCGCCGCAAACGAGACGACGGAATGGACGAGCCCAATCGCGGGCACACGATCGTGGATCATGGCGTTTGCCGCAGCGTAGATCTTCGCGCGCTTGCCTTCATCGACGGTCTGCTGGCCCGCGAGCATCAGTTTGTGGAAGTCGGGGTCGCGCCAGAACGAATAGTTTTGCGCTTGGCCTTTGACGGCGCTATCTTGATCGAGCAACGCGTACATGAAATTGTCGGGATCGCCGTTGTCGCCCGTCCAACCGATCAGGCACATGGGATGTTCGCCGTTACGAATTTTGGTGAGAAAGACGCCGAACTCGAACGGCTGCAGCGTTACTTCGATCCCGACCGCTTTGAGATTCGCTTGAATGGCTTCGGCGATGCGTTGTGGTTCGGGCATGTACGGCCGCGGCGACGTCGGATAGTACAGCTCCGTCGTAACGTGCGCGGCGCCGGCTTGCGCGAGGAGCGCCTTGGCTTTGGCCACGTCGTGCGGATAGGCTTTGACCGCCGGGTTCTCGCCCATCATCCCAACGGGCGTCCAGTTGTTCGCGATCGTGGCGCCTTCGGTATAGAAGCTCTTGACGAGCGCGTTCGTATCGATCGCATAGGCGACGGCCTGCCGTACGAGCACGCTATCGAAGGGTTTTTTTTCGACGTTCATCGCGAGATACGAGACGTTGTTCGAAGGCGGATGATAGAGCGAGATGCCCGCCGTCGCGCCGAGATCTTTGGCATCGTCGGGCCGCGGATCGGTGAGCATATCGATATCGCCCTTCTTCATCGAGAGCACGCTCGTCGATTGATCGGGAATATCGCGCACGATCACGGTCGTATATGCCGGTTTCGCGCCCGCAAAGTTCGGGTTTGCGGCGAGCGTGATGTGATCGTCGTGCGCCCACTCGGCGACCATGTAGGGGCCACTTCCGACAGGAAGTTGGTTGAAGGCTTCGGCGCCTTTCGCAATCGCGGTCGGAGAGCCGATCGCAAACGAGGGCATCGCGAGATCGTGCAAGAGCGGTGCCGACGGCGCGCGCAGGTGAATGACGACGCTCGATGCCGACGGTGCATCGATGCTCGCGATCGCACTTTTAGCATCGAAGCCACCGAACATGCTCGCGTAGTAGCCGAAAGGGAAATTCCCGCGATAGGCGTTCTTCGAGTCGCGCCAGCGATCGAAGTTAAACTTCACCGCTTTCGCATCGAGCGGTGAGCCGTCGGAAAATTTGAGCCCGGGCGCGAGCGCGAACGTCCACGTCTTGCCGTCGGTCGAGGTCTTCCATGAGGTCGCGGCGTCTGGCCGAATATCGAATCCGCCCGGCTTAAAGCGCACCAAATTCTGGAGAACCTCTTGCGAAATAGTGAGCGAGAGTCCGTCGGTCTGCACCGCGGGATCGAGGCCGACGGCATCCTTGACGCGCGCGACGATGAGCTGTGCGCCCGCAGACGCACCACCCGTCGACGACGTCGTCGAGCCACCGCCGCACGCGGAAAGAACGAGCGTCCCTAGGAGCGCCGCTGCTAGCGATTGCTTCAAACGATTACCTCGCAATGGTGAACGTCCACGTTTTCGTCGACGTGTTACCCGCGGTGTCGGCGACGCGAACGATCACGGTCACGAGACCGCTCGGAAGATCGACACCAGGGCTATAGGTGATGAAATTATTCGTGCGCGTCGTCGTCGAGGTCACATCGTGGCCGTTGACTTCGAGGGCGACGCTCGACACGTTGATCGGAATCTCCGTCGGCGTCGAGAACATCGCAAAGATGCTCGGATGACGGTTATTGACGCTCTGCCCCGGCGGCGGCGCGACTTCGCCGATCGTCGGCGGCGTCGAGGTCGCCGAGAGCGTCTGCGCGGCTTGCGTGCGCGGCGCTGCGTTCGAACCGATTGCGAGCTTCCCGTACACGGGCACCTGCGTCACGTTGAATCGCTCGGGAACGGTGAAATGGCCCACGTACGTGCCCGCCGCCGTCTCGCGCATCGGTACGTTCGTTAATAAATCGCCGATATCGAAGCTCGCGCGACCGTTCGCCGTACCGTGGAGGATCACGTCGAATGATTCGCCGACGCGGATCGGATGCGTGACGGAAAGCGTGACCGTATCGATCTTCGTCGGGCTCGGCGTGCCCGGCATCGGCGTCGCCGTCTGCACGACGGCCGCGAGCGTGCGCGAAGCGACGATCTGCCGTAATTCACCGCTCTCGGGGTTGCTGCGTACGGTCACGTAATCGCCGACGCGGAGATCCTCGAGCCGCGCGACCATACTATTGAGCGTGGTCTCGGTCGTTTTACCGGTCGTCACGACGCGACCGCTCTCGAGCACGAGCGCCGACGCCGTCGCAGCTGCGACCGTACCGTTCGTCGATTTGTAAAAATCGAAGACCGAAACGACGCGGCCGTCTTTCGTCAGGATCGCGTGGACCGCATCGCCGACGCGAATATCGGCAAGCGCACCGCGTAACTGCGAGTGAATCGTGACGTCTTCGGCCCAGATCTTCGCGTCGGAGGTGATCGAGATCGTCCGCGACGTGCCGCCGCGCACCACCGTGATCGTGGGAATCTGACTATCGATATCGAGCGCCGAGACGATGCCCTGGACGTCGGAGCCGCCGCCCGAGCGTTGTTGCTCCGCGCCATTGGTGCGACCGACGTACGCAGATACGATCTCGACTTTTGCGCCGCGCCGATCGTAGGTCGCCTGCGCGCCGAAAGCGACGACGAGCACGCGCAGCGGCGCGTACGTCACGCCGTCGATATCGGCGATCGTCGCATCGAGCGGGAACGTCTTTTCGTTGACGACGACGACGCGCGAGCCCACGCGCATACTCACGCTTCCCGTCGGCAGTTTCGCCGTAATCGTATCGCCGCTTCGCGCGATCGCAATCCCGAGTGCGGCGAAAACATCGCGAATCGGGAAGAGCAGCCGCCCGTCGACCGTGATCGGGGGAGCGTCGGTCGCAAGCGGCTCGCCGTTGACGGCAATCGCGATACTGCGAATCGGTTTCTCACCCGAATCGGGATGTGGCGGCCCGGCAAAAGCAGCGGGCGAACCCCACATCAAGACGAGCGCAGCCAGAATCGGAGCGAACGGTTTCATCGGTTGGGCCTCTCCTCCAAGACGCTCCGATACACCTCGGCGGTGCGCTCGGCGCAGCGGTCCCACGTGAGATTTCGGGCGATCGACTGCGCCGCGCCGCGCGGCACCCGGCCGTCGAGAACGGCGATCATATGTGCTCGCGCGCCTGCCACATCGCGCGGCTCGAAGACGGCGGTACGATCTTTGATGGCACCGGGAATCGCGTCGCGGCACGCGATCACGGGCGTCCCCATCGCGGCAGCCTCGACCAACGGCAAACCGAATCCCTCGCAAAGCGCGGGATGCACGAGCGCGAGCGCACCCGCGTAGAGGCCGACGAGTTTCGGGGTATCGACATGACCGACGAACGTGATCTTCCCCCGCGAACGTTCCGGCCGCGACGCACCGGGGCCGAGATCGTCGATGCCCGTCAATCGCACGTCGACGTGATAATGCTCGGGCAACGACGACCACGCCGCGAGGAGCGTCGCAATATCTTTATGCGTCCGGTGGTTTCCGACGAAAAGGAAGTACGGCGCCGCGCTTCTCTGCTCGGCAGCGATGTCGACTCCGACCGGACCCACTGCCGCGGCCGCAAGAAAGCGATCGTCGACGCCGAGTGGGATGACGGCGACTTTCGAAGCCGGCACGCCGAGAAAGCGTTCGAGATCCTCGATCGTGCGCTCGTCATCGGTAATGACGCGCGCGGCACGGCGACAGAGCGCGCGTACGACGGTCGCGTAATAGGGGCCGACGCGATTCTTGAACATTTCCGGAAAGCGCAGATGGATGAGATCGTGGATCGTCACGATCGTCGGCGCGAACCCGACGATCGGCGCATAGACTGAAAGATGGTGCACGAGTCGCGGCCGGGCGCGAGCGAGGCGTAGCGGCAGCACGATCTGTTCGTTCGCATCGAGGTGCGTCGCGCGGACGAACGTCGCGAAGCCGAGATCGGGTGCGATGCGCGGTAGCCGCGCGACGAGTTCTTCGGCATAAGCCATCATGCCGACCGACATATGCCGCATGCGCGGCAGGTCGAAAGCGACATCGGGGCGCGGCGCCCGTGCGACGTTCATGACCGAATCGATTTCCACGCAACGGCGACCGGATAGCACGCCGATGCGCCCGCCACGAACACGCCGCGCCAACCATCGCGCCATCCACCGCGCGCGAGAAGGAGCCACGGAAAGCGCAACGCTGCGACCGCGCAAGCGCGCGCCAAACGTCCGCGCGAAGGCGCGACGCCGCGTGCTTCGAGCGTCGTGTAGCGCGCGAATTTTTCGCGATACGCGCGTATCGTCGGGTACGAATCGTGAAGCAACGTCCCGCCCAAGCGCTCCGTGGTTCCGGGTACGATCCAGTGCTCGTGTACCTCCGCATCGCCGCCGGACGCAGGCTCCGCAACGACGCGTGCGCGCGCGGTGCGAAACAGGCGCACGGGTGCCTCGCCGCCCCACGCACCGTGATGCATCGCGCGGCCGCAGATGGACGTCGCGCGTGCGAAACCGTAGGCGTCGGTCATTTCTGCGGGCTCGAGCGCGCGAAGGACCGAGGCGAGTTCGAAATCGAGCGACTCGTCCGCATCGAGCATGAACGTCCACGGCGTTGCGACGTGCGTGAGCGCGAAAGAACGCGTCGTCGCGAATCCCGCCCATGGCCGCACGACGACGGTGGCACCATGCGCGCGGGCGATCTCCACGGTGGCATCTTGCGACTCGGCGTCGATCACGAGCAAGGGCGATCCAATGGGGACGCTAGCGAGCGCACGAGGCACATTGCGCGCCTCGTTCTTCGTCAGAACGACGAACGTAATCTCGGCCGGATTCAGGAGGATGCAGCGATGGACGTCGCGTTCTCGCGTTCGCGAACGTGCTCGGCGTTTGCGAGCGACGCGGTCACGAATTCGCGATAGAGCGGCGATGGGCGCGTCGGACGAGATTTGAATTCGGGATGAGCTTGCGTCCCAACGAACCACGGGTGAAGCGAAGGATGGAGTTCGACGGTTTCGACGAGCGTCGTCCCCCCCACGATATGATGGCCGGAGAAGATCATGCCGTGCTCTTCGAAGAGCGCTTTGTAACGATTATTGAATTCATACCGATGCCGATGACGTTCGCTGATCTCGAGTTTGCCGTACGCGCGCGCAGCGAGCGTATCGGCTTCGAGCGTGCACGTGTACGCACCGAGCCGCATCGTGCCGCCCATGAGCTTGATGTCACGTTGATCGGCCATGAAGTGGATGACGGGATGCGGGGTCGTCTCGTCGACTTCCGACGACATCGCATCGGTGAGACCGCAAACGTTGCGAGCGAATTCGACGCACGCCAGTTGCATGCCGAAACAGATGCCGAGATATGGGATCTTTTGCTCGCGTGCGTACTTGACGGCGCGGAGTTTGCCTTTGACTCCGCGCGACCCGAAGCCGGGCGCGACCAAGATACCGTCGACGCCATCGAGCACGCTCGTACCGGAATCTTCAACCGTCTCGCTATCGATGCGCTTGATCTCCACGCGCGCGTCGTTTGAGATGCCGGCGTGATAGAGCGCTTCGACGATCGAAATATACGCGTCTTTGAGTTCGACGTACTTGCCGACGAGGGCGATTTTGACGTGTTTGCGCGGCGTCATCACGCGATCGACGATCGCTTCCCACGCTTCGAGATCGAGCGGCTGCACCTCGAGCTTGAGGCGCGCGATGACGGCTTCGGCGAGGCCCTCTTTTTCGAGGTTGAGCGGGACTTTATAAATCGTGGGCGCGTCGCCATTCTGGACGACGTTTTTCGCGGGAACGTCGCAGAAGAGCCCGATCTTCTCTTTGAGTTCGATCGGAATCGCGACTTCTGAGTTCGTGCGCACGACGATCGCATCGGGTGAGATGCCGATCGCGCGCAGTTCGCGGACCGAGTGTTGCGTGGGCTTCGTTTTGAGTTCGCCTGCGGCGCCGAGATGCGGCATCAACGTGAGGTGAACGAACATGACGTTCTCTTCGCCGACGTCGTAGCGGACTTGCCGGATCGCTTCGAGGAACGGGAGCGATTCGATATCGCCGACCGTGCCGCCGACCTCGACGATGCAAACGTCGGCACCGCTCTGTTCGGCGACGCGTTTGATCTGCGCTTTGATTTCGTTCGTGATGTGCGGGATCACTTGCACGGTCGCGCCGAGGTAGTCGCCTCGACGTTCTTTTTCGATCACCGACTGGTAGATTTGGCCCGTCGTGACGTTATTAATCCGCGTGAGCGATTCGTCGATGAAGCGCTCGTAGTGACCGAGATCGAGATCGGTCTCCGCCCCATCTTCGGTGACGAAGACCTCGCCGTGCTGATACGGGTTCATCGTCCCGGCGTCGACGTTGATATAGGGGTCGAGCTTTTGAATCGAGACGGAAACGCCTCGGGATTTGAGGAGCCGACCTAGCGACGCCGCCGTAATGCCCTTACCGAGCGAACTCACGACGCCACCGGTAAAGAAAATAAACTTCGCCACGATGGGAGCCTCGTTTTCGGCTCAGGCGCAGAACGTCCCCTGCCGCCTACGCGGCCGTCATCTCCTCGAGCTCGCGTCCCTTGCTCTCGCGAACGAAGCGTATTACGAAGAAAAATGAGAGGATCGCGAAAGCGGTATAGAGCCCGTACGCGAGGCCCAAGCCCAGGTGCTGCTCACCGGAAACGACGTCGAAATCGCCCAGTTCGCGACCCACTGTGCCGCCGCGGCGACCGAGAGTGCGGCGGCGCGAATGCGATTTGGGAACGTCTCGCCGAGTAAGACCCATACGACCGGCCCCCACGAGAGACCGAAGGCGAAAACGTACACGTTCGCTGCGAGGAGGGCGACGATGCCCGCCGCGCCTGCGAGATGCGGTGCGCCCGCCGAGTCGAGCGGCGCGGAGCCGAAAACGGTCGCCATGATGCCGAGCGTCAGCGCCATGCCGATGGAGCCGACGAGGAGGAGCGGCCGGCGCCCCCAGCGATCGACGAGCACGATCGCGACGACGGTCGTCACGACGTTCACGACGCTCGTGATCACCGTGATGAGCAGCGAACTCTTTTCGGAGAATCCGACGGCCTGCCAGAGAACACTCGAGTAGTAAAAAATCACGTTGATGCCGACGAATTGCTGGAAAACCGAAAGCCCGATACCAACCCAAACGATCGGCAACAATCCAAACGTTCCGCCGCGCAGGTCGCTCCAGCGCGGCTCGTGATCGGCGACGAGCGACGCGCGAATATCCGCGATTTTCTCATCGAGGCCGCGCTCGCCGAGGACGCGAGCGAGAACCGCGCGCGCTTCGTCGATGCGCCCCTTCGCGAGTAGTTGCCGAGGCGATTCGGGAATCGCGAGCGAGAGAACCCCGTAAATCGCCGCAGGCACGACCATCGCGACGAACATCCAGCGCCAAGCTTCGAGCCCGCCGAACGATACCGCGCGCGAACTTCCGGCGCCCGTGGCGATCGCATAATCGACGAGTAGCGAGAGAAAGATACCCGAGACGATCGCCAGTTGCTGCAACGAGCCGAGCCGTCCGCGAATCTGCGCGGGTGCGATCTCGGCGATGTAGGCGGGCGCGATGACGGATGCCATGCCGACGGAGACGCCGCCGACGATGCGAAAGATCGCGAGTGTGACGAGGGTGTTTGCGAAGCCCGAGCCGAGCGCGCTGATGACGAAGAGCACGGCGGAAAGGCGCATCACCGCGAGGCGTCCGTAGCGATCGGCGAGCCGACCGGCCGCGACCGCGCCCGCAGCCGCACCGAGCAACGCCGACGAAACGGTAAATCCGAGCGCCGCCGGGCTCGCATGAAACTGCGCACCGATCGCCGTGATCGCGCCATTGATGACGGCGCTATCGTAGCCGAAAAGAAATCCGCCGAGCGCCGCGACGAGCGCCATAAAAACGACGTCGCCGCTGCGCTGCGAATGAGATTGCTCGGTGCTCGTCATGGCGTCGCATTGTACCGCGCGTGTGCCGGGTCCCTATCGCTCCCCCGGACGACGACGATGCGTTCGTGGAGCGCGAAATCGCGATGAACCTCGATGATCGCGGGTTCGGCGAATGCCGCTTCGGCGAGCGTGGCGAGCGCGGGAACGGTATCGGGTCCCGCCTCCATCACGAGCACGCCACCCGCGCGCAATCGCGCGGGCGCCTGCGCCAAGAGTGCGCGATACGAATCGAGCCCATCGTCGCCGCCGTCGAGGGCGAGCAGGGGTTCGAATGCGGTCGCATCGGGCGCTCCTTTAAGGTCGGAGCGACGCACGTACGGTAAATTCGCGACGATACAATCGAAGGTGATGTCGGGCGCGAGCGCGTCCCACATATCGCTTTCGACGAAGTGCACGCGCGCGGCAACATCGTGCGAGCGCGCGTTGCGTTGCGCGACGGCAAGGGCGGCTGGCGAGACATCGAGCGCCGTGATGCGGGCGTGGGGACGTTCGCAGGCGAGCGTGATCGCGATGATCCCGCTTCCGGTACCGAGATCGCACATCGCAAGCGGCGCATCGCGCGCATCGCCGAATGCGGCGAGAGCGAGTTCCACAACGCCCTCGGTTTCCGGTCGCGGCACGAGCACGTCACGCGTCACCGCAAACGTTCGGCCGTAAAATCCGGCCGACCCGACGATATACGCGACCGGCACGCCCGTCGCGCGCGTTGCGAGCGCTTCGGCATAGCGTGCCGCTTCTGCGTCACCCAGTCGCTCGTCGCCGTGCGCGAAAATCCACGCAGCATTGCATTCGAGCATCTCTTCGAGCAACCGGAGCGCATCGAAGCGCCCCTCACCGCCGAACTCGACGAGTACCTTGCGACCGTGAAGCAGCGCGTCACCGACCGTCGCCACGAAATTCAAGCTCACCTACGACGGCTTCGTGGATTTCGAAGCGCTTACCCCGAACCGCCCACCTCGACCGATGCAGACGAAATATCTTAAAACGCTACTCGTCATCGGCAAGCGATGCGAGCACCGCCGCATGCTCCTCGAATGCCACCCCCTCAAACGAAAACCGCATCACCCATCCCGCGCGGCCGCTCACCTCGACCGTACCCGCATCATCGTCATCCGCGTACGCAATCGCGCTCGAGACGATACGCGCGCTCTGCGGAAACGACGTCGCCGCGCCATCGATCGCAAGCGCGCTCGTCCCGAAAAAAGTCAATGTCGCGATCACGGTGGTCGCATCGTCCCTCCGCAGCGCGCCGTAGACCCGCAGCGCGAGCCTGCGTGTCTGCATGTCGAGGTCGAGCGCGACGAGCGCGCAATCGACGAAGGTGCGCGATGCGAGCAGATCGAGCGCTTCGCGATCGCGTGCGTCGGCAGCCATCTTACGCGGCCGTCGTTTCGCCCGCGAGCAAACGCGACTTTTCGTCTTGCTGCAAGCGCGCCACGATGCGACCGAGATCGCCATTCATGATGCCCGGAATGTTCCCGAAATTTTCGTTGATCCGATGATCGGTGATCCGGTCCTGCGGAAAATTATACGTCCGAATTTTTTCGCTTCGGTCGCCCGTTCCGACTTGGCTGCGTCGTAAATTTCCGACCAATTCCTCGGCCTCGCGACGCTTGCGATCGGCGAGCACGCTGCGTAACATCGTCATCGCACGTTCGCGATTCTGAATCTGCGACCGCTCCTCACTACACGCGACGATCACGCCGCTCGGCACGTGCGTGATGCGAATCGCAGATTCCGTCTTGTTGACGTGCTGCCCGCCCGCACCCGACGCCTTGAACGTATCGACTTGGAGATCGGTCGATTTGATCTCGATGTCTTCCGTCTCTTCGACCTCGGGCAACACGGCGACCGTCGCCGTCGACGTATGCACGCGGCCTTGCGATTCGGTCGCGGGAACGCGTTGCACGCGATGCACGCCCGATTCGTATTTAAAAAACCGATACGGTTCGTTCGAACGAATGCCGAGCGTGATCTCCTTAACGCCCCCCGCATCGTTTTCGGTCTGCGAGAGAATCTCGGTCTTCATTTTGACCGACTCTGCATATCGCACGTAGAGCCGCGCGAGTTCGGCTGCGAAAAGTCCCGCCTCATCACCTCCCGCGCCCGCGCGAATTTCGACGAAGATATCCTTGCTGTCGTTGGGGTCGCGCGGCAGCATCAATTCGGTGAGCTGCGCTTCGAGATCGCGGCGCCGTTCGCGCAAACCCTTGGCCTCATCTTCGGCCATCTCGTGCATCTCGGGATCGCTTTTATCGACGAGCAATTCGTCGTTTGCGACGATATCGGCGAGCAGCTTCCGGAACGCGCGATAGACCGCCACCGTCTCCTCGTTTGCGGAGCGTTCTTTGACGAGCATCGTGAAACGCGCCTGATCGAAGGCGCCGCCGGAATTGGCGAGCTCCATCTCGATTTCGTCATAGCGTTTCGAGAGCGTCTCGAGCCGTTGGAGATTGAACAAGGGTCGTGATCCTTCGCAGGCTGCAGGGCCGCAAGCGATATGAAAAAGGACGAGCCGCATTACTGCAACTCGCCCTCGGGAAACGGTGTGGCTCGCTAGACGGCGGCGGCGGCTTCTGCCTCGGCTTCGGCCTTCTTGCGTTTACGCTCGCCCGCTTCGGCTTTCTTTTGCTCGGCTGCGGCCATGCGTTGGTTGAACTTATCGACCCGGCCAGCCGTGTCGAGGAACTTCTGTTGACCGGTGAACAACGGATGACACGCCGAGCACACCTCGATGCTGATCGACTTGATCGTCGATCCCGTCGTAAAGGTGTTGCCACACGCGCAATGCACGGCGGACTCGGTATGCCAGGTGGGGTGGATCTTCTCTTTCACAGCCCCGGAAGTATATCAGAAGGTGCAAGGGCTGTCGACTACACGCCGACGACGGCCCGAATGAGATTCCGCGCGTACGGCACGCCGAGTCCCGTCACCAAATCGTAGCCCGTCCCGGCGTCGTAGCCGCCATTCGGCGCGATACCCGTCATCCCGGGGGCCGGCGAGGCGCCCGGGAGCGCGTTATTGCCAAAGAGCACGTCGGCGAAGGTCGAGGCATACGTCACCGGATTCTTGTACGCGGTGAAGAACGCGGCGTTGGGATTACCGAGGCGATAGGGTTTGAGGCCCGATCCCTTGCTCGTGCAACTCGCCGCCTTCTGGCAGGCCTGGAGCACGAGCGCCCACATCGCAGCCATCTCGGGCGCACCGACGCTCGTGCCGCCGATCGCCGCAATGTTGCGCGTTCCGAGTTCGGTCGCCGCATTGACCACCACGGCAACGCCCGTGCTGGTGTCAGCATCGAGTGAGATATCGGGCTGTGCGCGCTTGCCCCCACAGGGAAAGCCCGCGATCCCCGTCTCATAAGCGGGTGCATTGAAGAACGTGGAACAACCGCCGCCCGAACCGCCGGCGTGCTGGCCCGGAATCTGCGTCGCGATGCCCCAGCCCGTGAGCGGCCCCGTGAGGCGACCCGAAGCATCGAGCGGCGTGTTGACTCCGCCGACGCTGACCACGCTCGGGTCGGTCGCGGGATAACCGACGCAAATATTATTCGGTCGGCTTACCGCGCTCACGTCACCCGTGCAACCCTCCGCCCCGGCATCGCCCGATGAGGCGAACATCGCGACGCCCATCGAGGCGAGGGCCGCGAGTTCTTTCGTGCCGTACTCGTTCGAGCCGGCGCCAAAATAGATACCGTTACTGCTGGGCTCGCTACCGCCGAAGCTCATCGAAATAATGTCGGCCTTATCGTCGGCGATGGCTTGCTGGATCTCGTCATCGGTGAGCGAGAGTCCGATCTGGGGCGATGGCGGGGCGCTTCCCTTGATACCGCACGGGCCGAAGCACTCGACCGGATTGTAGGCGATGTAAAACAGCACGTTGGCATCGGGCGCGAGCGCGGCAGCTTGCTCCGTGTCGAGTTGTGCCTCGGCATCTTCCGGGTTGCACGTTGTGAGATCGGTGATGCCGGCGGCCGTCGCGGGGTTGCCCGGCATGTACCCCTGTTTTACGCATCCAGCCGAGCGTGGCGAAGTGACCGGCGGCGGCGTCGCGAGGCCGGTCGAGAACGAAGACCCAGGCGTTCCCGTGCCGGGCGAAACGTGGGCCGTATCGACGATCTGCGTGACGACGCCCGCGCCACCGAGCCCGAAAAGCTGCTTGAAATCGGCGACGTCGCCCGTGGAAACACGCGAATCGCCGTCGGTGATCGGACCCGTTCCGATGATGCCGATATTGATGCCGGCGCCCGTGTACCCTGCGGCGTACGCGCCCGTGTAATCGAATGCATTGGCGATCTGTTGCGGTGTGTAACCTTGGATGAACGAGTTTGCGGCGCGCACGGGCACGAGATTGCGCGATCGCGTGGTGTAGCCCACCGCGTTACCGAACCCCGCGACGCGCAGATTCGACGGAACGCGCGGCGCCGTCGCAGGCGCGAGAAACGTGTGCGTGCCACTGCGAAAAATGCCGAACGAGAGTCCGAGCGCGCGCTCGACGTTCCCTTGCGGGCCATTCACGCGCACCATTTGCCGCTGCGGATACGTTTTGACCGCGATCCCCTGCGCGACGAGCGAGCGTGCGAGGCCATCGTAATCGCCGGGCGACGCGCCAAAACGATCGCCGATCTCTTGCGGCGTGAGCCAGTGCCGATACGTCGCCGACGTCGGATCGTTCGCATCGCGGGCGTAGCGCTCGAGACCCGCTTCGTCGCGCATCGACACGAAGACGTCGAGTCCCACGGTCTTCACCCGGGCGAGCCCGAGATACGACGCGTTTGCGAGCAACCCGGCGCCGTAGGGCACCACGGACCCGCTTCCAGGTGAGACGGGCGCGGGCAAAGGCACGCCGTGCGCGACCGGGCTCGAGCCGCCGCCCGCGCACGCCGCGAGCAGCGCGCAGGCGACGGCAGCGGCGACGCTTCGCGTGAGGGTGGCGTTCATCGGGCGATCCTTTCGCGAATCATCGTTTGCAAGCGGTCGAACGCGCGGCGTTGCGCGGCGATGCGGCGATGCTCGACCGTGCTCAGGAAATTCGCGCGAGCGTTGGCGAGTCGGAAGCCGCTCTCCGCATCGAGCGACGAGCGATGGAGCGCCATCGGCTGGATAATCGCCGACGTCAGTCCGATCGTCGTCACGAGCGTCGCCGTTTCGAAGGGCGAATTGCCACCGGCGAACGAGATCCCGGTCGGCCCCGAATTACCCTGACCGGAGTAGTCATAATAAGTCAGCGTTTGATCTTGCAACCGGACGCAGACGACACCCGTTACCGGAACCACGTAGCTCAGTTGATCGAACGTATCGAGCGTACCGAGCACGGGGTCCACGCGGACCGATTTCTGCTCGATTTGATTCGCTTGCGTTCCATAGATCGACGGCACGTTACACGCCGGGGGAATCGCTACGGCGCCGTTGTCGCGATCGAGTTCCTGGTAAAGCCGTAGGGGCTGCTGGTACCACGCGCCGACAGCAGCGGTTTGGAAGACCAGCGGTGTCGATTGCGGTGTTGGTCCGGGTTGCTGGAGGACGATCGAGATCGCCCCGTTGCTCGTCGCGGGCGCGCTGTAGGAGACAGTCACATTGGGCGGCCCGAAGAGCGGCAAGCTGTACGTCGCAGACCCGTCGGCATTCGTCGTAATCGTCGCGACGAGCGGCGTTGCCGTCGGCCTCGCGGCACCCGCCTGCGGATAATTCGACGTGTCGGTGTAGCTGCCGTCGGCGGCATACGTGCGCGATGCGGTGAAGCCGCTCGATTCAGATTGCGCGATCGCTTGCGCGCCCGAATTCGACCACGCCGCGCCGCCGGTCTCCGGCAGGACGTCGATGAGCCCATTCCTCGCACCCGGATTCGTGTAGGTGACCGTAAACTTTTCGCCATTCGAATCGCTCGAGGCGTACCCGTAATTCACGAGAAAGGTCGTGCCGTTGCCACTTGCGAGCGTGCCGTAATACGTATCCGTGGTGATCGAAATATTCTGGAGCGCCGACGTATCGGTCTCCAAAGTTTTGAAGTCGTAGAGACCCGAGGTCGCGTTGAACGTCGCGTTATTGGTGACGGCGATATTTTGCCCGACCGTGAAGAACGTGGCCGAGGACGGTTTCGGCGAGGCGCCGGAATACACGAACGATTGCTGTGTCGTTCCGCCGTACGTGTAACGGTCGTTATTGTGAAGCGGCCGCGCAGTATTTGCGATTGCCGGGCCCGCGGGTGGTTGCGTCGGCATCGGCGTCGGCGATGCGGTCACGATCGGCGCCGGCGTGGGCGTCGGCGCGACGGTCGGCCCGGCACTCGGTGTCGTCGTTGGGCTCGGTGTCGGTCTCGGCGCCGGTGCTCCCCCGCCGCCACCACCGGAACATCCCGTGCTCAAGACAAAAAAAACGCCGAGCAACGCAACGAGCGAACGCCGAACCAACATCGGTGCGGCCTTGTGTCGAGAGGGCCGACATTTCCTACCACCTCGCAACGCGTGCGGCAATTCTCGCCCCTCGGCTCGTCGCTCGAACCGAACTCGCGGCGGCGACGGTGCCGCTTTGTTTTTTAAGTTTTGACCGCGGGCAAGACAGTCTGGAACTCGAGCCGAACGCGACCCGTTGCCCTTTTGACCGGCCCTCGTTCCACCCCATGTGAGGCTCCTTGAAGCACGTCCGTCTCCCGCGCCCCATCGCGTCACTCACCCTTTTTGCGGCTCTTTCTTGCGCGATTGGATTCGGCTCGAACTCCCGTGCGGGCGCACAGAACGCCCCGCCGCCCCCACCCGCGCCGAACGCAACGGCGCGTCTCGCGACGCCGCAACCGACGCTCGCTCCGACCGCGGCCCCAACCGCGGCACCCTCGCTCGCACCGAGCGCCGAGCCACGCGGCCGCAAGCGCAAAAGCGTCGAAGACGGCGCGAAACCTACGGCCGCTCCGGCACCTTCGGCGACGCCGACATCGCCCGCATTCGCGACGCTCGATGGAACGTGGGAAGTGCAGTTGCAATTCATCGACCGCACCGAGTATTCGTATCTGACGATCGCTCAGGGCGCTGCCGGCACGATCACGGGCACCTGGAAAGTCAAGGGCAACGTATTCCCGTTCGAAGGCTCCTATGACGGCCGTCTGATTCGCATGCTCGTCAAAGAGCCCAACGGAAACGTTACGATGAGCGGTTACGTCGAAGGGGCATCCGACATGGTCGGCAACGTCGATCTCGGCAACGGGAAGACGGAACCGACGGCGTTCACCGCCGAGCACCGGCCGTCGTCGAAGGGCAGCATTTTCCGCAAGGGCGTCTAGCATGAATGACCACAGTTTCGGATTTCGGACGCGTGCATTGCATGCGGGCACGCCGCCCGATCCGACGACGGGCGCGCGCGCGATGCCGATTTATCTCACCTCGAGCTTCGTTTTTGACTCGACGGAACACGCAGCCGAACTCTTCGCGTTGCGCACCTACGGCAACATCTACAGCCGCATCGGCAACCCGACGGTCGCGGCGTTTGAAGAACGCATCGCGAGCCTCGAAGGCGGCCTCGGTGCCGTCGCATTCGCAAGCGGCCTCGCAGCTCAACTCGCAGCCATCCTCTGCGTCGCAGAAGCGGGCGACCACATCGTGGCGACGGCGAGTCTCTACGGCGGCACGGTCACGCAATTTACGGTGACGCTCAAACGCATGGGCATCGCCTGCACGCTCGTACCCGGCGACGATCCGCGTGCGATCGAAGCGGCGATCTTGCCGAATACGAAACTCGTCTATACCGAGACGATCGGTAACCCGACGGGCAACGTCGCCGATCTCGAAGCGCTTGCGAACATCGCGCACGCGCACGGCTTGCCGCTCGTGGTCGATAACACGTTCGCTTCGCCTGCTCTCTGTCGGCCGATCGAATTCGGTGCCGATATCGTCACGCATTCGGCGACGAAGTTCATCGGCGGCCACGGCACCGTAATCGCGGGCGTGCTCGTCGAGGGCGGTACGTTTCCGTGGGGCGCGGGCAAGCATCCCTTACTCTCGCAGCCGAGCCCAGGCTACCACGACATGAATTTCGCAGAGACGTTCGGGGAATACGCGTTGCTCATGCGGGCGCGTGTCGAAGTCTTACGCGATGTGGGCGCTTCGCTCTCGCCGATGAATGCGTTCATGCTGTTGCAGGGTCTCGAAACGTTGCCGCTGCGGATGGCAGCTCACGTGGAAAACGCGCGTATCGTCGCACATTTTTTGCACGGCCGCGACGAAGTTTCATGGGTAAAGTATGCGGAGCTCGAAGATTCGCCGTATCGCGCGCTCGCGCAGAAATATCTGCCGCAAGGTGCGGGTGCGATCTTTACCTTCGGCTTACGCGGCGGACGAGAGGCGGGCCGCGCGTTTATCGAAGCGCTCGAACTATGGAGCCATCTCGCAAACGTGGGTGACGGTAAATCACTCGTCATCCACCCGGCATCGACGACGCACCAACAACTCGGCGACGAAGAGATGCTCGTGAGCGGCGTCTCGCCCGACATGGTGCGTCTTTCGGTCGGCCGCGAAGATCCGAGCGACTTGCTCTGGGATCTCGAAAATGGGCTGCGCGCCGCGAGCGCCGCGGCTGCGAAATCGGGAGCGACGGCATGATCCTCGAAACGGTCGCGCAGCGACGCGCGCTCCTCGCGCGCTCGCACACGCTCGCGATGGTCGGCGCCTCGCCGACGACGACGCGTCCGAGCTATTTCGTCTTCTCGTACCTGCGCACGAAAGGCCGCATGCATATTGCCGCGATCAATCCGAACGCGAGCGACATCGACGGCGTCGTCGCGTTTCCGTCGCTCGCAGCGTATGCCGCCGTGCACGGCGCGCCCGATATCGTCGATGTCTTCCGTCGCTCGAGCGAAGCCGCTGCCGTGACGCGCGAAGCCATCGCAATCGGCGCGAAAGCGATCTGGTTTCAGTACGGCGTGATCGACGACGTCGCGATCGCACTTGCCGATGCAGCCGGCCTCGACGTCGTGGTCGATCGTTGCATCAAGGTCGAGACGGCACGCTTCGACGGCGGCCTTTCGATCGGCGGACTCAATAGCGGCATCATCACCTCGAAGCGCGTCGCGCCGACCTCGCGTTTCAACTAGCGTGGCCGCTCATCCCGACGCTGCGACGACCGCAGCCCGAGCGATCGCACACGATCTCGACGAACGTTTTTTTACGATCGTACGCGCGTACGCGGCGACGGGCGAAGGCCCGAGTGACGTCGACTTCGACGTCCTCGCACGCGAGATGTTCGCCTATCAATTCGCATGCAACGCGCCATACCGAGCGTTTGCGATCTCGCTCGGCATCACGGATCCGCACGCCATCACATCGTGGCAAGCGATCCCCGCCGTACCCGCGAGTGCCTTCAAAGATGCGACGCTCGCCACGTTCGATACGGTGCGTCGCGAACTCGAATTCCACACGAGCGGTACCACGTCGGCGCAAAGCGGGAAGCATTGGATCGAACGCGCGGCACTCTACGACGCCGCGTTACTCGCGGGCTTCGATCGCTTCATGTTGCCGGATGGGCGCAAATTGCGCTATTTGCAACTCGTACCGAACCCACGGTACAAGCCGCATTCATCGCTTGGCTACATGATGGGGCACGTTGCGGTGTTACGCGGCGATGGGAAAGCGACATACTTTCTCGACGACGAGTCGGTCGACGTCGCCGGCTTTACCAAAGCGCTCGATCTCGCGATCGCGCAGAAGCAAGCCGTTTGCATTGCGGGTACGGCGTTCGCACTCGTCGCGTTGCTCGATGGACTCGCGACCACCGGCCGCACGTTCGCTGCACCTGCGGGGTCGCGCATCATGGAGACGGGCGGTTTTAAAGGCCGCGCACGCGTCGTCGAGCGCGCGGAACTTTACACATCGCTCGAGGCGGCGCTTGGCATCGCGCAACACGACATCGTCGCCGAATACGGCATGACCGAACTCGTTTCGCAATTTTACGATACGCCCGCGTCGCGCACATCGTCGCAGCGCGTGAAAGCGAGCGTTCCGTGGCTGCGAACGCTCGTGCTCGATACGAACGGAGACGAGGTCGCCCCTGGTGAGATCGGCTTCTTGCGACACGTCGATCTCGGCAATCGCTCATCCGTGATCGCGATCGATACGGAAGATCGGGGCTACGCGACGCCTGAAGGCATCATTCTCCTAGGCCGCGACATCGATGCACCCCTACGTGGCTGTTCGCTCGACGCAGAACATCTCGCGAGCCAGAACGAGTAGTCCAGCAGCGACTCGAAAAGCCTCGATCGATCCGATCGAGGCTTTTTCTTTTGAGCCCGAGGGTCGGTAGGAGCGCCAACGTTTCCCGCAGACGCCGACGTGATCGGCGTCGCCAAAGCCGGAAACGCACCGATCGTATCGGTTCGTAGCCATTGCGTTCTCGTGCTCGCTCTATCGCGACAAACGAAAGATCTAGCTACCCCGAAAACTCAATTCCTTCGAACCCGCGCACCTATATCCGGTACGGCGCCCCGGAGTGAACCATATTCCCGCAGCGTTCGTAGACGAGCGCTTCCGATGTGGCCGATTCGACGTTGAGCACCTCATAACTATCGGGTGTTCCGGAGACCGGCTTCTGCAAGAACACGGCGAGAATCGGGTCGCCCGCCTCACCGCGCGGAAATGCATAGCGGAGTTGCGCACGATGGTGTAGCGATGTGCGATCGTAATATCCCGCGATCGTGCGGCGCTGTTCCGCCGTTACCGCACAGGCCTTCGCGACGTTCGCGCGGATCGGCGTCGCGCACGCAACCCCGTAGTCGCCGGGCCGCTTGGCCGCGCACGAACCTCCGAGCGCGACGACCGATGCCTGCACGAATACGAGCAATAATGAGACGAATGCGATCACGATCTCCACTCCAACGTCAATTCAGACTCCGACCACCGCGCGAATGAGCGCGCGTCCGAAGGGCACGCCGATGCCGGTGATCTGATTATAGCCGCCGCTCGGATTTGCATTGTATCCCGAATCGATCGGAATCGGCACGGGCAACGGTGTCGCAGTCGACCCCGGTGCGGGCGTCGGACAATTCGCCGCATCGCTGCCGTTGTAGTAACAGTAGAGTGCGATAGAATTGTTCCCGTACGTGACCGGCAGAAACGTCTTCCCGTACGCCGCCGCATTTTTGTAGATCCCGTAAAAGAGCGCATCGGGATTGCCCATCCGGTACGGCCGTGTACCCGAGCCTTTCGCAACGCAACTCGCGGTCGTCTTACATGCCTGCAAGACGAGAGCCCACATCGCCGCCATCTCCGGCGCCGCAACGCTCGTCCCGCCAAATGGCCGCAACGATGCACCACCGAGTGCGGGATCGGCATTCGCAAGCGTCGCGACGCCCGTCGATGGCGCCGCTTCGAGTGCGACGTCGGGTGAATTGCGCATCGACCCGAGCATGCCGAGCGCGCCGATCTGATAGGCGGGCTGCGCGAAAAAGCCGCTCACGCCGCCACCCGACCCACTCGTCCCGAAACTGGTCTGCAAACCCCACGCCGAAATCGGCCCGACGAGTTGTCCCGCCGAATTTACCGGCGTCGTCACGCCGCCGACGCCGACCACGCTCGGATCGGATGCCGGATACGAAACGCAGAGTTGATCCACGCTGCCCGCTAGCGGCGGACCCTGACATCCATTCGCCCCGCTATCACCGCTGGAGACGAAGACGGCAATCCCGAGCGCAGCGAGCGCCGCGAATTGGTTCGGTGCTAAACCGGTTCCATCGGCAGCAAATTCATACGGCGGGCTCGCCCCTCCGGGCGGCGCGGCCGTGCCCTTCTCACTTCCGCCATAGCTCAGCGAGAGGACGTCTGCGCTGTTGCGATCGATCGCGGTCTGGACCTCTTCGTCATTCTCCGCAAGGCCCTGTTGCGCGTGGCCGGCGCCCGCGGGACACGGGCTCGCGATGCCGACGCTCGGGCAGCCGTCGTTGGGATTGTAGGCGAGGAAGAATTGAATCGCGGAATCGCGTGCGAGCGCACCGGTCTGTTCCGTATCGATCTGCGCTTCGAAATCTTCGGGGTTGCATGTCGCAGTCGGAAACTCCGAGGGCGGTGCACCCGCGATGCTCGCAGCCGTACACGGCGCGGTGACGGGCGGCGGCGATGCGAATCCGCTGTTGGCGTTCACAACGGGATCGGTCGCATCGGGTGAAACGATCGTGACCGCACTCGAGCCCGCCACGTGATAGAGCCGCTTGTACGCCTCGAGATCGCCGATGCGGCTGCTCGTCGAAATCTGCACGGGACCCGTCCCGATGATGCCGATCGTGATGCCCGCGCCCGTATACCCGGCCGCATACGCGCCCGTAAAATCGAAGGCGGCAGCGATCTGTTGCGGCGCGAGCCCCGTTCCGATACCCGTCGACGGCACGAAAAACGGTTTATACGCCGTCGCACGCGCGACGATATTCGGCGATCCCGAAACGGGGACACCCGCATCCACCGATGGGGGCGTCATCGGCGCGAAAAACGTCGCGCCGTTACGATCCCGATAGGTGCCGAAGTGCGTGTGAAACGCGCGCTCCAGTTGGGCTTGCGAACCCGCGACGCGCACGAGCATACGCTGCTTCCACGTCGCAACCGCGAGGCCGTTTGCGTGGAAGTACGCTATCGCGCGCGCTTGATCGGCGGCCGTTACGGAGAAGCGATCCGCGATGTCCGACGGCTCGAGGAAGTGGCGATACTCCGGTGCCTTCGGATCGCTTGCGGCGGCGGCGTAGCGGCGCAAGCCTTCGGCGTCGCGCATCGGCAAGACGACATCGATTGCAAAACGCCCGAACGCTGCCGGGCCGACGAACGCGCTCGTAGCGATCGCAGCCGAATCGTAGGCGAAGCCGGTCGTACCGGGAGCGGCGGCCACGCTCGTTGCGGGTGCGAACGGTGCGCCCGCCGTGCCGTGCGATCCCGCGCAACCCGCGGCGAGTGCGAGTGCGGCGAAGCCGGCGATCGTTCGCGTTAAGCGCATACTAGCGACCTCTCTCGCCCGTGTGGGCGAAGACGGCATTGCGACGATTCGCCCGCGCTTGTGCGAGCACGGCGGTGAAGCGAGCGCCGCTCGCCGCGACGAACGCGCGGCTCGTCGCGAGCGTTCGCGTGCGTGATGTCGTACCGAAAACGGTCGCCTGCACGATCCCGAGCGTTTCGACCGTCGTCGTGATTTGATCGGGCGTGGATTGCGTTCGGATAAACGACGGCGTCTGTCGCGAGAAATCATAGAACGTCGTCACGACATCGTTGAATTGAACGCATGCGACGCCGACACCGGGCACCGTGTACGAGGTCGTCGTCTGCGTGTCGAGTTCGCCAAAAATCGGATCGACGCTCGAGCGCGTCTCGACGAGTTGGTTGCCGCTTCGCGCATATTTTCCGACATTACACTCTGCGGGAATCGTCGCCACGCCGTTATCCACGAGCGACGCCTGCGCGAGCACGAGCGGCTGCGGGTACCAGACGGCAACCGTGCGATTCACGATCGTCGGCGTGGGCGTCGTGTTCGGCGTGGGGAAGAGACCGGCGGCGTACGTGATCGTGATCGGGATGATCGGCATGCCCGAAGGATTGGGCCGCGGTGCACCGACCGCAAACGTGCTCGTCCTCGGAATGACCAGTGGTAAACGATACGATCCCGAACCATCCGCTGCGTACGAGCCGTTGGCCACGGTGCCGTCGGGATAACTGATCGCAAGCGTTGCGGTGCCGTCGGCAATGGTCGTGCGTAGCGTCGATTGCGTCGTCGCATCGATTTCCGAGAGCGTCACCGCGGCGTTATTGATCGGAACGATCGGGCCCGCGGTCTCGGGCAGAATATCGATGAGACCGTTGCCCGTACCGAACGTCGTCCCAAACGTGCTGCCGTCGCTCGACGAGCTGGTCGATCCAAGCGCGCGCACGATCGTCGAAGAACCCGAGGGCGTGTAGGCTTCGTACGCGTCGGTCGTCGTCGTCAGCGTTTTGAGGCCACCGAGTAGAACATCGCTCTCGACCGTATGGATATCGTAGGTCGCCCCCGCGAACGTGCCCGACACGGGTGGGGCGGCCACGGTGACCGTCTGCGCGATCGCGTACGAGAGCGTCTGCGTATTTGCGGGATTGGGCGACGGCACCGGGTCGCGCGTGATCGGCGGCCGCACGAACGTCTGCGAAAACGTACCCGTGTACGCGAACGAATCGCCCACGGCGGCGGGACGGGATGAGCCGTTCGTCGGTACGGGCGTCGGCACGGCGGCGGACCCGCCCGAGCCTCCCCCGCCGCCACACGCCGCGAGCGACGCAGCCCCCGTGAAGATCGTAAATATTGCGCGCGCGCGACGAGAGAACACGAAAGATGCCTCGCTTCGATAAGACGGCGATAACGCGGCATTTGGGGCGGAGTGATCGCATCCTTTTTACGCGAACGCGAAACGCAATGACCAATTCCGTCGTCCGGGCGTCGCGTGCGATCGCCGATGCTGCGGCGCGCTGGCGCGATGCCGATTTTCCGCCCCGTGTCCGCGTAACGCGGGCGCTTCGCGAACGGACTGGCTATACGGAGCCCGTGATCGATTACGCGCTCGATACGCTCTTCGCCGAGATCGAAGCATCGGCGATCTGCGCGACGGTCGTCAGCGAACTTGGAAGCCTCGATGCACTCGAGCATTTCGTCGATCGCGTCGATCGGCCGGCGGTGACCTTCGTGCCGCTCGAACGCGTCACGATCGTCGCGAGCGATACGACGATCGGCGTCGCGCTCTATCCCCTCGTCTTCGCACTCGTTGCGGGCGCGCACGTGCGCGTCAAAGATCGCGACGATCGCCTCATCGGCGCGTTCCTCGAAACGCTCGCACAAGAATCGCCCGAACTCGCGGCACGCGCGAGTGCGGAGCCGTGGCGTGGTGACGACGACGTGGCCGCAGGCGCGCATCTCGGCGATGCCGACGTCGTCGTCGCATTCGGGGGCGATGCGGCGCTCGCTGCGATCCGCGCGCACCTCGCTCCAAAGGCACGCTTCATCGGCTACGGTCACCGCACGAGCATCGGGTACGTCACGCACGCCGCACTTGCCGACGAAGCACAGGCCCGCATCGCCGCGCTCGGCGCCGCGCGCGACGCGCTCCTCTACGATGGTGAAGGCTGTCTTTCGCTCCACACGCTTTTTGTCGAAGACGGTGCCGCCATCACACCGCATGCGTTTACGATGGTGCTCGCAAACGCATGCGATACGCTCGCGATCGAATTTCCCGCACGTAGCGACGATTACGATTCAGATGTCGCCGCCTACGTCCGATCGGCGCGTTTTCGAGCGGCCCAAGGTGACGCGACCGTCGTTACAAGCGCGCTCGCACCGCACGTCGTCGTCGGTGAAAACGATCTCGCGATCGCACCGCCGCTACTGCGCCGCACCATCGCGTGCTACCCCGTCGCTTCGCCAGGCGACGCGCTCGCATTCCTTCGGCGCCATACCATCGCACTCGAAGGCCTCGCGTTCTCACCCGACGCCATCGCGACGCCTCGCGTCGATCTCGACGCGTTCGCGCGCGCGAGCGGAGCGTCGCGCATCGCTCCGCTCGGAATGCTGCAACGACCGCCACTCGGTGGCGAACACGGCGGCGTTGGGCGGATTCTACCGTTCGTGCGGGCTATCTACCGCGCATGAGCGACGCGTTGGAAGCCCTCGTCACCGAGGTGCCGGGGCCACAGTCGCGATCGCTCGCAACCGCACTACGCGCGAGTGAGAATCGCGGCATCACCTATCTCGCCGACGACTTTCCCATCTTTTGGGATCATGCGAGCGGCGCGATCGTGACCGACGTCGATGGCAATCGTTACATCGACGCGACGGCCGCCTTCGGTGTCGCAACCACGGGCCACGCCAATCCCGCCGTCGCACGCGCGATCGCCGATCAAGCCGCGCGCCTCCCGCATGGTATGGGCGACGTCCACCCGAGCGAAACCAAAGCGCGCTTGCTCGCGAAACTCGCCGCGATCGCACCGATGCCGAACGCGAAGAGTTTTCTCTGTTGCGGAGGCGCCGAAGCCGTCGAGTTCGCGCTGAAAACCGCGATGCTCGCAACCGGGGAACCGACCGTGCTGGCTTTCGCCGGTGGCTATCACGGGCTCTCGTACGCTACGCTCGAAGTTGGCGGCATCGCGAAATTTCGCGCGCCGTTCCGCAAGCAGTTGCGCGAATCGACGACCTTCGTGCGCTTCCCGGACCCGCGCGATCCCAAATCGCTCGAGCGCGTGCTCGATGCCGTGAAGAAAGCGCTGCGCAAAGATCGCAGCATCGGCGCCGTGCTCGTCGAGCCGATTCAAGGTCGCGCCGGCGTCATCGTGCCGCCCGACGGATTTTTGCGTGGCTTGCGCTCGCTCTGTACGCAATTCGATGCGCTGCTCATTCTCGATGAGATCTACACCGCGTGGGGCCGCACGGGTGTGATGTTCGAATCGCAGCGTGAAGAAATCGTGCCCGATATCGTCTGCGTGGGCAAAGCGCTCGGCGGTGGCTTCCCGATTTCGGCTGCGATTACAACCGACGAGATTGCAAACGCCTGGGCACCGAGCGCGGGCGAAGCGCTGCATACATCGACGTTTCTCGGCAATCCGATGGGATGCGCCGCGGCGCTCGCAAATCTCGCAGAGATCGAGCGACTCGATATCCCCGGCATCGCGCGCACGCGCGAACCCGTCGTTGCAGCGGCACTCGGAACGATCGCGCGCGGCAATCCAACGATCGCGCAGGTCCGCGGTCGCGGCATGCTCTGGGCGATCGAATTCACCGATCCCGCGCTCGCAAATGCGAGCGTGATACGCGCGTTGCGCGGAGGTCTTCTGCTCCTCCAATCCGGCATGCGGGGTGAATCGATCACCTTCGCTCCGCCACCCGTCATCACGGACGCGCAACTGAATCGCGCGTTCGAGTTACTCGCAGCAGCCGTTGCCGATCGGGTCTTCGTATGAAAAAATTACGCGTCGGTATCGTGGGCTCGAGCTTCGGCGGCCTCGTGCACGCGCCGTCGTTCACGGCGCAAGGGTCGTTCGAAGTCGTCGCGCTCGCTTCGCCGACGCGCGCCGATGAGGTCGCAAAAACGCGCAAGATTCCGCATGCGTTCGCCTCACTCGACGCGATGCTCGCAGGCGTGGAACTCGACGTGCTCTCGATCGCGTCGCCGCCGTTCGCCCATCGCGAACAGGTCCTCGCCGGTCTCGCGCGCGGTCTGCACATTTTGTGTGAGAAGCCATTCGCGATGAACGTCGCGCAAGCGCAAGAGATGCTCGATGCGAGCGCCCGTGCGGGCACGGTCTGCGCGCTCGCACACGAATTCCGCTACACGCCGTCGCGCATGGCGATTCGCGAATTGATCGCAAACGATCATCTCGGCGCGCTGCGAGCGATGGAAGTTGCGTGGTACGGGAGCATCTTACGTGCCGAGGTCGAGCGCCCCAATTCGTGGTGGTTCGAACGCAGACGCGGTGGCGGTCTTACGGGCGCGATCCTCGCGCATCTCGTCGATACCGCGACGTGGCTCGCTGGTCGGCCGCCGGTGCGAGCTACCGGCTACGAACGTACCGCCAATCCCAACCGTATGGCCGGCGGCGTGGCCTTCACGAGCGACGTGGCCGATGGTGCGTTCGCAACGATCGATTATGGCGATGGTCTGATCGCAACGATTACCGCGGATGCGACGCGTGCGATCGCATCGTCGACGCTTGCCGTCCATGGTGCGACGCGCACCGCCGTCGCGAGCGGACCCGATCTTCTCGACGTCACGACCTTCATCGTCGACGATGAGGAGACGTCGGAACTCGAACTCAAGCCGCAAGCGCACAATCACCTCCGCGCCGCACATCCGAACATCCCACCGTTCGTCACGTTACTCGACGCCTTCGCCGACGCGATCGCAGGCAAGCCCGCCGATCTCCCAACGTTCGCCGACGGATTGGCGACGCAGCGCGTCCTTGCAGCGGTTGGCTACGAGGTCGCCTCTAGCGCGTAGACGTCGCCCGGCGCGGCGCCCGTTAACCGTCGCCGGCTTTTCACCCGGCCGGACGACACGCACGATCTCCGCGAGCGCGCGGATACGATCCGCCGCGTCGTCAAGATTGTGGACCGCCCGACTCGACACCACGACGTCGAACGAAGCATCCGCGAGCGATCCGATCGGAACATCTCACCCGCAAGTAAAGCAGAGGTGCCGACCGACACCTATCGGCAGCATTATTTACGAAGGCCAGGTACGTACTGAAGACACGTCGCGAGGCCGCCGCTGTACAGAGCGCCGAATTCCTCGTCGTAGTTAGGGGTAATTCATTACCGGATCGATTGCCATTCCGACGCCGCCGAACGCGTAGCCCGGGTTTGTGATATTGATGAAATGACCGTTTTGCTCGGTGAATGCGCAACCGACGGGATTACCGTTCGGGCAGTATTGGCTTTCAGACATGAAGGCCGCTTCGGCGCTGGTGTAATCGGTGAATCCTGCCGCGAGATTCTCGCCATTCCCGATCTGCGAATACTCATGGAAGTACGTTGCTCGAGCGGTCGGTGTAAGATCGTGAGGCGTGTACGCGGTCGGATTCGGCGTGGTCGATCCAGGCGTACATAGCGATGCCGGAATACAATGGGCGAAATACTGATTCTTCGCCATAAACTGCGCCCAATATCGTCCGGCCTCCATCAGGGCTTCATCGAGCACGAGCGGCTTCACGGAGTATTTTACGCGATCGGCATTTATGAGTGCGAGGAAACCATTTTCGGAGACAGTCGGCTTGCTTAAATAATAGGTCGGAAGCGAGCTCGACGTCGCGGCGATCGTCACATCCTGATGGAGAACCGCGAGGTATCCGGCGCTGCCGAAGATCGTGATTACCGATCGGCCGAGCGGCGCGTTCGCGAAGGTAAAGGCACCATTGGCGTCCGTCAATGCGGCCTGGAATCCGGCCGGCACTCCGGCTGGTGTCGTTGACCCTCCAACGGGACGAGGGCCGATATAGACGCTCGCGTTTGCGATCGCGGCACCAATCGGTGCGGGTGAGTCGTTGACGACACTCACACCCGGATTCGTAGGTGTTCCATCATAGGGAAGATCGACGACGCGACCTTGCGTTAGAACCGGTGGCGGCAGCGTGGGCGTCGGTGTCGGCGATGGCGTCGGCGCAATTGCGATAGGCGGCCCTTGCGGCCCACCAGCCGGGCCGGACGGCGTCGGCGCAGACCCGCCTCCTCCGTTACAGGCGATGACGCTCATGAGAAGTGGAACGCCGAGAAGAGGGTGAAAACGCGCGCGCACCGTGCATCCTTTCATGCGAAGCACCTCACGAGCAAATGCCGCGCGTGATAAAAAGCCTCACGTACCGAGACTATCCGAGTATAACAGTGGTGCGGTCGTCAAAGCGACTCACCGAGAAAACGTACCGCTGCTTTTCGGCTGCGCAATGCCTCGGCGAAACGCGATGACATAGCGATCGGCGAGTGGCATCCGGAATCGCACCATTCCCGAAGCCGGCACGAACAAGATGTCTTTCTTGATGAGATTCGATCGAATCGATCCGAGTGTGTCTGATGTCGTGCTAAGGCTCCTTGCTCCATCACCGAGGGCATGCGCGCCAGGCCCGAGATCGGCGACGGCGAGCGCGACGGCAATCTCGCGCGCGGTTCGTGTCGCGAAAGCGCTTCCGTACAGCGTCTTCTCGAGCAGAGATCGTCCGTCAAGAAACGTCAATTTGACGGATTTGACAGACCTTGACTGATAGTTTACCGGACCGCCGTCAACGACGCGCGTACGGAGTCATTTGGGGCCGCCTACACTACGGTGCGCGTGGCCGACCGAGGCGGGTATTCGCGCGGTCGGGCTTGCCGGCCGCGGAAAGAACGGTTGCCTCGCAGTTTCGATACCGCGGAGTCCCGAAGCCGGAGCCGATCGTCGGCGCCATGAGAATTTGGCGTGGCGCGTACGTAGGCGCCTTCGTACCTCGGTAATTTAGAAAGTCATCCGTCTATCTGCTTCGATACGACGGATGACCTCGCGAATTTTCATCGCCGAAACTTTTAGTTCAGTACGAACCCCGCTGCGACCGGATGTGCGGTGATGCCCGCGGCGCTCGAGCACGTTGCGGCGGCCGAACACGTTTGTGAACTCCCGAAGTAATCGCCCGCGTCGACTTTGCCGTCGCCGTTGGCGTCGTACCAGATGCCGATTTTATAGTTCGAGGCATTCGCAGGGATATCAGCGATGCGAAACGTTCCGTTGCTCGCGACGCGCGCGCCCGCAGTGAACGTCACGTCGATAATCTGCGGCGTATTCGTGCCGTTCGGCACGTAGGCGAAGGCGACGAAGTTGGCGTTCGTCGGAAGCGCCGGGGGATTCGCATCGCCGATCACCGCGGCGAGCGCGCGGTACGCATCGAGGCGACCCGAGCCTTGGTTGGGATCGCCGAGATCGTCTGCCGTACTTGCGAGAATCGTTTTGATCTGCGCGGGCGTAAGCCCGGGATTCGCCGCTAGCATGAGCGCGACGACACCAGCCGCATGCGGTGAGGCTTGCGACGTTCCAGCGAAGAGAGCGCGGCAGTCGGTTTTGATGCGACACTGCATCGCGGGGTCTGCGGCAGTTGACGAGTAAAGCCCCGCGATCCAATGCAACAGATCGGCCGTCGTGGCCCCGGCTGCGGTATCGGCTTGCGTTGGATCGCCGCCCGGAGCTACGAGCGTGAGCCCGGGGCCGCTGTTCGAATAGGACGCGACGGCTTCCGTATTCAGCGTCGAAGCGATTCCCGGTGACTTCGTATCGTCGAGCTTCGAAGCTCCGACCGCGATCACGCCATCGTAGGCGGCCGGAAAATCGACCGTCGACGAGCCATTCGCGCAATTCGCGTCGCCACTCGTACCGCTACGCTCGTTGCCTGCCGCCGCGACGACGCTCACGTTGTGCGCAAGGGCGAAGGCGACGGCATCGCGTTGCATCGGATCGGCGCCTTCGACTTGACACGTCCCGAGGCTCAAATTGATGACGCGTGCTCCATGCGAGACGGCATCGTAGATCGCTTGCGTGACGTCGCCTGAGTTTGCGGAGGTCGCATATTTATTCGCTGCCGTACCATCGGAAAACACTTTGTAGATCTGGAGACTCGTATCGAAGCCGACCCCCGCGTACCCAAAGCTGTTATTGGTGTCCGCGGCTGCGATGCCGGCGACGTTGGTACCGTGGCCGTCGTTATCTTGCGCCGCTATGTTCCCCGCCGTCTTTACGCCATTCAGAATGCTCTCCGCGAAGGTGATCTTCGGTCCTGCGAAATCTTGATGGTTGAAATCGACGCCCGTATCGATCATTGCGATCGCGATGCTGGAACTTCCGTGCGTGTAGCCCCACGCATAGGGCGCACCAATCGCGAACATCGACCATTGCTGCGTGCTATCGAAGTGATTGTCGTTCGGCGTGAACACCAACGAGCTTTCGGTGTAATAAAGTCGTTCTGCATCGGCCGAGACGACTTCCGGCTTCGCGCGCATCGCGGTCGCGAACCCCGTCATCGTGCCGCCAGACGGAACCTCGAGCACGCGCGTGATGATCGCACCCGTCCGCGGACCAATATCGATGCCGCTTGCCACGCCTTCGGCGCTCTCGATCTGATGCGTCCGCCCGAGGCCCGCCACGCCGAGTGCGGCCGCCCGATAGCGCACGACGACTCGCGACGAACTCACCGAGGGCCGGCCGAGCGCGCCGCGTGAAAAACGATGTGGGACCGTCGCAGCATCCGCAGACGCGCGTCTCGCTCCCGACGAACCGAGGCTACGCGCGGATGACGACGAGGACACCGAGCCGATCGACCCGTTCGTATCCGCCGCCTGATTGTAGAGAAAGGTCTTGTTGCCCGCGCCGTGCTGGTCGACCGCATACGTATACGCGAGGCCGCCGTTATTCGGGGCGATCGAAATTAACGTCTGAAGATTCGAAACACGCGGCGTCGTCGAGACGGGCGTCGTAGCACTCTGCGAAGCCGCTCCGTTAGCAATCGTCACGCCGAGTCCCGAGGGCACCGATTGAATCGAGACGACCGTCGCATTCGGCCCGGCAACGGGCGGGGGCGTGGTCGCGGGCCCCGGCACCTGAGTGACCGTCACGGGAACGGATTGACCCGGCGAGGTGCCGCCGCCGCCACCCCCACCACAGCCCACGAGGGCAAACGCAGCGGTCAACGAGGCAGCGATAACGAGCGAACGTTTCAAAACGAGGCCTTTCGAAAGGGCGGCTACGCCATACTAACGCGTGGAACCATCATTTGGTCGCCTTCGAGGCGGCGCCAGAGCATGTTGAGGGCGAACATGAGCGCGCGGTTGCGAACTTCATCGCGCGACCCCGGAAGTGTGATGCGCCGTACGTCGACGGAACCTCCGCGCTCGGCGAGCGCGATGTAGACGAGCCCGACGGGCTTGCCTTCCGTGGCACCGGTCGGCCCTGCGATGCCCGTCGTGGCGAGCGCAAAGGTCGTTCCGAGTCGCTCGCACGCGCCACGCGCCATCGCTTCCGCAACTTCTGCACTCACGGCCCCGTGCGCCGCAAGCGTCGCGTGCGGCACGTCGAGCAGCGCCTCCTTCACCGCGTTATCGTACGCAACGATACCGCCGAGAAAGCAGCGCGACGCGCCGGG
>JANOMT010000029.1:0-194565 GCA_031420415.1 Vulcanimicrobiota bacterium | reverse complement strand
GATGAAGGCGGCCGCGTCCTTAGCAGAGACGATGTCGCCACCAGTCAGAAGACACCGCAAACCCTCAAATAATGGTAGCTCGGACCTCACCATCAAGCTGAAGAGCGGTGCCGTCAGCCACAGCACCGTCACGCCGAACCTGCGAAGAGCCGTGCCAACCTCCGCGAAAGAAAGTGAACCCTTTACCGGTACGGCAAGCGTCGCCCCGTTGAGGAGTGCGCCCCAAATCTCGAAGGTGGACGCGTCGAAAGCGAGAGGCGCAAACTGGAAAAACACGTCGTCTCGGGCGATCGAGATATAGTCTGCGCCGCGGACGAGTCGGAGAACGCCACGGTGAACAATTTCCACCCCTTTGGGCGTGCCGGTCGAACCTGAGGTATACATGACGTATGCGAGCGAGTCCGCCGCTACGAGAACGTCAGGTCTGATCGCGGAGTATGAGGCGATTGCACCCGCGTCGTCACGAACGCTAACGATGTCTACGCCCCGAAATGCGTCTCCATCCGATAAGGTCTCCACGACGACACACGCGATGCCGACGTCCTCGATGATATACGAGAGACGATCAGCCGGCTGCGAGGCCTCGAGTGGGACGTATGACGCGCCCGCTTTAAGAATGCCGAGCAGAACGCAGGGTACGTCGATCGACCGTTCCATTGCGACGCCGACGCGAGACCCCGATAGAACGCCGCGCGAACGGAGATAGTGCGCGAATTGGTTCGAAGCTCGTTCGAGATCCTCGTAAGAAACGACACGTCCTTCGTCGACCACGGCGAGCGCGCTAGGATCTAAAGCAGCAACAGCTCCGAAAACGTCGACGATCGAGCCATTTCGCTCGTACGCACTGCGTTCGCCTTGGGTCCATGCCAATTCAGTCACACCGTCACGCTCCGTTGGTCGTTTGGCACGCGCGTGCGCCCGTGCGTAACCTACTAAAACAGCTCGAGCGCACTCGCACAGTTCCTATAAACGTCGATGCATCGGATCCGGCTTGCAAATCTCGTCTTTCGTTCCCGAACCGAACGCTGTAATTGCTCAGAGGGACCGAGCAAAAATACATCGTCGCCAGGTGATATCATCGCACTCAAACGTTCTGGACCCTCAGAGCGAGCGGAATCGTGACACAAGAAACACCGCGGACTCAGAGCCAGGCGCGTCCCGGGTTTGAGGTACGGCGCGAGCGATAGAAGAAAGTGGACGTAGTTGTCGCTCACGATAATCGGTCGCTCCGAGAGATTGATCGCGCGAGCGACCGAGATAGAATGCTCGTTGTATTTCGACCACCAGGTGGAAGCTTGGGCACTTGCCGTGCACGACGCGACGCCGCCAAAGAGGAGCGTTACGAATGCGAACGCCCATCGCGGGTCGCGCGCGACGCCACGCGAGAGCGCGTAAGCGAGTGTGAGCTCGATGCAGATGAACAGCGGCACCAGATAGCGCGAATTGGCCGAGCGGTGGCCGCCAAAGATAATATCCATCGCGAGCATCGGCCCAGCCGTAAATACGACGATACAGTACACGAGCGCCCACGAACGAGGCTTCGCCGTGCGATGTAAAACGATCAAAGCGACGAGCAGTATACCGAGAGCGATGAAAGAAATGGCGAAACTCGCCGACGATCTAACGACGGCATTGAAATCGAGCGTCGCCAAGTGCCACTCGCTAACGAATGTCCGTATGGTCGTAAGGATTGGATCCTTGCCCGATACGGTTTCCGCCAAGCCGCGGTCGATTTGCGGCCGGTTGCGAGCGATGACCAGGAGCCAGGGTACGAATGCGGCGACGCCGGCTCCGGTCGCGAGGATCGGGAGTATCGCAAATTTCGCGAGACGTTCGCGTTCCATCAAAATAAAGTAGACCGTTTGTCCCCCCACAACCGCGATCGAGAGTGGGTCGGTGTAGAGCGAAAATGCGATGCTCGCGCCATAAAGTGCCCAGTCTCGGCGAGACATCGTACGAACCGCACGCAAGGCCAAGGTTAGCAGTAAGAGCACGGAAAGCTCCCAAAGCGCGTATTCACGATTTTCCTGGGAATACAGAACGAAAAACGGCGACACCGCCATCAAGGCGACGAAAAACCACGCGCACCGAATTGATTTGAACAGCTCCATGGCGAGCCAAAATGCAATCGGCAATGCGAGGATACCGATAAGTGCCGAGAGCAACCGCTCGGTGACGATCGAATCACCGAAGACTTTGATCCACGATCGTTCTACAAGATAATACAGCGGTGCGTGGTGCGGATCTTCAGCGACGATGGAACGGACGGTTGCGTCGAATCCACGCTCGTGTCCGACGTCGCCTGACGCCAAGTAAACACTCAAATTCCCCACATCGCGGACGCCCCTCGATTTCGCGACAACATCGCTTTCGGTAAGGCCAACGACGTGCAATCGAGTGAAAATCTCGTCCGACCATACGACCTTATGATCTAAATGGTACAATCGGAAAGCCACTCCGGCGAGTATTGCAAAAAATACGATCGCCGCGAGTTGATTTCGATTCATCCGATCCGACCACGCAGTCGGTTGCCGAGGGATCGAATCGAAGCGTAGCTGTTGCCTTTTACGGCATCGATCCATTTGGATCTGCCGGGTGGCGATGGGCGCAAACCAGCCTTCCGCAGCCAGTAATTCGCGCGGTAGACGTAGCCCAATAATTTGTCATGAAGATGGAAGTTCACGCTTAAGGAGACCGATACTTCGGGACCGTTTTTTACCCAATGCGGTGAATTGATCGGGATATGAATCCCCGTACCCGGAGTCAGTTCGAAAACGCGCGCTCGGTCTTCAAACTGCGGTTTCCATATCGCCGAGTTGTTATCGACCGTCCAGAATCGCTCGATCTCTTCTTCGGGTAACACTTCCCGATCACTCCGATCGAAGACACTGACACGTTTGGAACCTTGAATCTGAAGCAGACAATTCCACTCCCGATCGATATGGTAGTTCGTTATGCGATTCGGAGAGTTAATAAAGATGGTGCAATTGCGATATTTTACGAGGCCGCTCAGATCTCTCCCAGACGCCTGTTGCATCTCATCGAGACAAGCTTCGAGTAGCTCACGATAGGCGGGAACCGTCTCGGCTTTGTTGAGCTGCACCCATGCATCGGTCGTTTCAATATCGCGCAGCGCTTCAACAAGACCGACGTTTGGTTTTGGCATCTGATCCCAACGTTGTCCGATCCCAACCTGCGAACAATTGTAAGCGTACCCGTTCGGAACGAGCAGCATAGCCTCTGCGAGTTCGAGCAAACGATCCTTTTCAAACAAGGGGTGGCCGGCGAGCCGATGCGCGAACGAAAACGAACGTTTACCATATAGCTCTTCGAACGACTCCGGGTCGATGATATTCTGGGTCGGTGCTTCTCGTACCATACGGTAACTCCTTAAATTACGCCCCAAAGAACTTTCAAAAGCTCCAAGATGAGCTCGTGCATGGGCGGCACGTGGCCGCCACTCGTATTCGTCGTCGTCAGGAAAGCGGCAAACTGATTCCAAACTTGCGTCGCATCGCAGTCACCCGTTTTTCGTTTCCCATCTCGTCACCGTTACGCGACGGGCGGTTCGACGGCGAGAATATCATCGAGAAGGATAGAAAGATCGCCTACGAGTTCGTGTAGCGGGGCGACATGACCGCCACTCATTCCGACCGTTCGAACCGATGTCGATAGACGATCCCAACCTTGCGTAGGCTCGCCCGTAAGATTCGATTGATCCGAGCTCCATATGAGCGTGACCGGTCCATCGAAGAAGTGCGGACGGTGAGATAGCGCCGCACCGATATGCGCGAAAGATAGTTCGGAGACGGCATCGCCGCGCGATCGAATAAACGTTTCGCCGGTCGGTTGCGATGACGTCGCGGAACGCGGTCGCAAGGACGAGGCGCCGAGATTGCGCAAAAAATCGAACGTCGCGCGCGGTCCTCGCAAAAGAGCGCGATTAAAGCGGGCTACGTTGTAACATACGATTTCGCGAACGCGCGGACTCAGTCGCGCGTTCTGTGCGACAGCGCGAATGACGAAATCGCGAAACGGAAGAACCGACCGTGCTGGAGCCGTCGCGTTGATCAGAATCACCGCAGCGACCTCTTCGCCGCGCGCTTTTAGAAGACGAGCGACTTCGAATGCAACGAGGGCGCCCGCACAGAAACCGATGAGGCGGTACGGGCCTTTCGATTGAATCGTGTCGATGTTTTTGAGATAGTCTTCGGCCATCGCATCGATCGATGAGAGGAGCGGTCGATCTCCAATGCCGTGCGGCCCGATCGGAACGATTCGACGGTCGGCGATATTCGCAGCAATTTCGTTGGCATAAAAGCCATCGGCAAAAAGATCGCTGTGGAAAAATAGGACGGGAGGTCGTCGATCGATACCGCCCGCGATCGTTTCTTCAAAGCGGTCGAGAATCGCATCGATCGTGGCTCCCCGATAAAGATCGGGATTAAAATCGCAGGTGAGACGCCACCCGCCCGGACGTTCGACGATATAGACGCTGAGGTCGTACTGCGATCCTCCCGGATGCGAGTGTTCGCTCGAGATACGAAAGGCACCGTAATCGATATCTTGTGTGAAAGCTTTCTGATAGAGAAAGTTCACGCCGCACACGGCACCACGGTCCTCACCTTGGATCGGGAATAACCGGCAGGCTGCGAGTTCGAATGGCACGTGCCGAAGTTCGAGCGCGTTCGCCACCGCATCTCCGATGCGTTCCAGAACAGTAAGAAGCGAATGCGACCCTTCGATATCCAGCCGGAGCGGCATCGTGTTTACGAACGGACCCGCTACGCTTTCGAGGTCGACGTCGTCACGGCCGACGACCTGTGTCGTAATAGCTAGGATACCGGCGCTTACGCGCCCCCGAAGGGCGAGCGCCGTCGCCGCGAGCGTCGCCATAAATGGCGTAGTCCCGCTCGCACGTGCTTCATCGATGTAATTTTTCATTCGCTGTGTAACGATTACGCGACTCCGCGTATCGACATGCGACGTCCAAAGCGAAGGTCTCGTAAAATCGGTGGTGACTTCAACCGACAGAGGCCCAACGAAGTCAACCGCGAGGAGACGGTATTCTTCAGCTAAAGCAACGTCGGTCATGGCACTTCGTTGCCAACCTGCGAAAGCGCCGAACGTCGTCGTAAGCTCTGGCAACTCCGGTACGCTTCCCGCAGAGAGTGCGGCGCAAACGATTCCTAGCTCGCGTGCCAAAAGCCCAAAGGACCATCCGTCGCAAACGATTTGGTGCGCCGTTACAAGAAGCAGCGAATCCATCGTACCGAGAATCAGCCGAGTAACGCGCAACAACGGAGCGACGGAAATATCGAACGGAGCGCCAGCGTCGGTCGCCGCGATTCGATCGATTTCTTGGTCGATTATCGTGGGGTCGAGCGCCGAACAATGGACGATCGAGACGCGAAATGCGACGGAAGCTTCGACGACTTGCTCTGCACGTAAGCTCGTGCGGAGAAAGCGCGTGCGCAAGATTTCATGCCGTGCGATAAGGAAAAGCCAAGCGGCCTCGAGCACGGCTTGACTGAGATTTCCGCGGATGCGCCAACGCATCGAAGCATTATGCGAGGGGTCCTCGGGACGCTGCAGGCTTGCAGTCACCATCCGCTCCTGCGCGAAACTCAGTGGGTAGGTCGTCAAGTCGGCTTTAGCCGTCGTACCGGCCGCGATCAACGGGCGTTCGCCTGGATCGACTCGGACTCATCATTACGTGACACGGGCGCGCGGCTGAGCCGACGACCCTGACCGGGTTTAGCAACATCGAGTCCCGACACGATTTTTCCGATCGTTCGTTTCTGCATGATGTCACGCGCGAGAATGACGATACCCGCACGATTCGCACGCGCCACGATTTGGAAAATTTGGATCGAGTCAGCGCCCAGCGCAAAAATATCGTCATCACGGCCAATTTCCGAGCGCCCTAAAACATCGCTCCATATCGATCCCAGCAGCACTTCGAGGGGCGTCGATAACGTCACCTTGGCGCTCGGAGCGACGAATTCTGGTATCGGCAACGCACGCCGATCGAGTTTTCCGTTGGGGCTAAGGGGCAGAGCCCCGAGCATCACCCACGCTGACGGAATCATGTACTCCGGAAATTGCACTGCCAGACGCTCGCGCAGAGACACGACGTCCACGACCGTCGCTGCGCGAGGGACCAGATATCCCACCAGTTGCGCGGAACCGGCGTCATCTCGAATGGCGACCGCCGCATCGGAAACGTTTGCCACGCGCATCAATGCCGTTTCGATCTCACCGAGTTCGATACGATACCCGCGCAATTTTACTTGATCGTCGAGTCGCCCAAAGGTTTCGATCGTTCCGTTTTCACGCATTCTTACCGCATCGCCGGTTCGATACATCCGGCCTCCGTTGAACGGATCGACCGGAAAACGACTCGCCGTCAATTCCGGCGCGTTGATATATCCCAGCGCGAGAACGTCACCACCAATGTAGAGTTCGCCCAAAGCGCCCCGCTCGACCGGACGTAGGAGGTCGTCGAGAACGTACGCGAACGCGTTTCCGAGCGGCTTACCGATCGAGATCGACTCGTTGAGGAAGACCCGGCCGCGCGTCGCATACACGGTCGTCTCGGTCGGGCCATAAACGTTCCACAGCTCCCCGTCGCCCTCGAGGAGCCGGTCTGCAAGGACCCGAGGTAAGCCTTCGCCTCCGGAAAGCATGCGAAAACCCGCCGGCGCGCGAAACTCCGCCTCGACGAGCAGGCGCCACGTCGATGGGGTCGATTGCAGCATCGTCGTCCCCGTCTTCTCGATGAGGGCGCGAAGACGATGACCGTCAGCCAGATCCTCAGTCTTTGCAACGACTAGCGTGCCGCCTGCGCAAAGCGCCGTATATATTTCAAATGCGGACATATCGAAAGCCACGGTCGTAACGGCAAGCAGAACGTCGGATGCAACGAATCCCGGCTCCTGCGCCATCGTCGTCACGAGGTTAACGAGCGACCGATGCGAGACTTCGACTCCCTTCGGCATTCCGGTGGACCCCGAAGTGAAAATGACATAGGCGGCATTCTTCGGTTCGACGCGGACGTGCAGGGCGTCGGCAGACTGCCTTGCGAGGTGTTCGCGCTCGGCAGCCAAATCGACGACCGGAACTCCGTCGGGCGCGAACGCGCGCGCGAATTCAGTATCGACGAGGAGCGTGGCAACGTCAGCCTCGCGGAGCATGATCTTTCCGCGAGCGACCGGATGTGCGGGATCGAGAGGTACGTATGCGAATCCGGCTTTTAACGTTCCCAATACAGCTACGATAAGATCGATCGAACGCGTTAAAGCGATGCCGATCCGACGGCCGTCGCCGAGCACGAGTTTGCGCAAGACGCGAGCGAGTTGGTTCGAACGACGATTCAATTCGTCGTACGTCAGCCGCTCGTCCCCGCAAATAATCGCAGTTGCCAACGGCGCCGACTCGACTCGCGCTTCGATCATGCCGTGAATCGTCGTCTTGGCAAGCGCGGCCCTCGGCCCGGCGACGATCGAAACCGAATTCGCGGGTCCGTCTTCTTTCGAATATCGCTCGTCGTCCATGAGTGCGTCTCCCGCGGCTACACTACCGTCCGACATTATCTGGTCGAGCAGTAATCGGTATGAGCGCAGATATCCCTCGATCGTCTCCCTGTTAAACAAGTTCGTGTTGTACTCACAATCGAGCCGCAGGCCCGATTCGGATTCGATGACGTTGAGGAACAGGTCGAAATTTACAAAGGCCTTTGCATTTGGATCGACTCGACCGATCGCGTCGCCAAAAGCGAGATCGTCCGCAAGGCGTTCGAGATTGAACTGGACTTCCGAGAGCGGAAGCCGGTTTGCATCCCGCGCAAACTTCTTCTTCGTCACGAGCGAGCCGAGCGTGTAGTGTTGGTGCTCAAAGGCTTCGAGCACCCGGCTGCGTGCGGTCGACATCAACGCGGTCACCGGAGCCCGGTCGTCCCAACGGATGCGCACCGGTAGAAAATTCACGCAGTGCCCGACCAAGTTCCCGCCATCGAGAAGCGACTGACCCGCCGCCGGAACGCAAACGACGACGTCGTTCGTGTTACCCAATCGCCCGAGCAGCAGCTGATAAGAGGCGAGTAGGGTGACGAAAAGAGTGCACCCATTGCGGGCGCCGGCCTTTTTAATCGCCATATACGATTGCGCATCGATGAGCGACGTGACGACGTCGCCATTGTAAGTCTTGCGCATGGGCCGGGGGCGGTCGAGACGTAGATCGAGCGGTTTCGGCGTCTCGGCGAATTGCTCGAGCCAATAAGCTTCCGTCGCCTCGCGTTCCACGATCGACCGACGTGCTTGGCCCGCTGCGAAGCTCGAAAAACGAAGGGGTGCGCCGAGCTTCGGCGTGTCACCGCTCGCGATGCCGGTATAGAGCGTTGCGAGTTCGTTCAAGATCGTATTGATCGACCAGCCATCACAAATCAGGTGATGCGCCGTAAAGACGAAAGCATGTTCGTCAGGGGCGATTCTCACGAGCGTCGCACGAACGAGCGGGCCCGCGATGACGTCGAAAGGCGTAGTTGCCTCGGAAGCAATCGTGCGTTGCACCTCGACCCGCGCCTGAGCCGGCGCGAGTGCGGAGAAGTCGAGCGTTTCGAAAAGAGTCGCGCCCGGCCGAACGATTCGCATCGTCTCACCGGTCGGCGCAAAGGTCGCCCGAAGGGCTTCGTGTCGCGCGATGATCTGGTCCCAAGCGCGTTCCAACGCGAGCTCGTTTAAAACTCCCGAAAGTCGCACCGTAACCGATTCGTTAAACGCACAGGAAACGTCGTCTCCCATCTGCGCGGCGAGCCATACCTCCGTTTGTTCGGGTGTCAATGCGACGTCGAGCGGAGCGTCTACGAAAGCGTTAACGGACGGGAAAATCCCCAGCGGCGTGAAGATTCCTGCGCTTTGCAGGGCGTCTAGACTATCGATGAATGACGCCACGATCGTAGCGATATCGTCTTCGGTGTGCGCGGTCGTCAAAAAGCACGGGAAGCCTTCCTGCACGTATACGCCGCGATCGCGCATCTCGTAGTGGAGCAGGCCGGCGAGCCGCTCTTCGGGCGTAAAATTGAAGAAAAATAAGCTCCCGAACGTTTCGATGCGGCTCGTAAGACCACGGCGTTCGAGGTCGGCGTTAAGCCGCGCGACCATTCCCGTGGTGCGCTCGGTGAGCGCGGCTTGCAGTTCCGGCCCATGCGCTTCAAGATGGCGTAGCACTGCAAGAACCGCTTCCATAACGAGCGGATGTCGGACGAACGTGCCCGCGAAAAACGTCGGCGGAACCTCGGGCTGCGAGTCGTCGCCGTACTGCCACATCCCGCCGTCGAGTGCGTCCATGAAACGCGCCGTACCGGCCAGGATTCCGATCGGCATTCCGCCACCGACGACTTTGCCGTACGTCGCGAGATCCGCGCGAATTCCAAAGACGGCCTGCATACCCCCCGGATGCATCCGAAAACCCGTGACGACCTCATCGAACACGAGTGCTGTCCCTGAAGCCGCCGTGATCGCGCGGATTTCGGCGAGAAATTCCTTGGGCTGAAGCGCCGGGTGACGACTCTGCACGGGCTCGACGATGACCGCAGCAAGTTCGCTCGCATGCTCGCGTACCCATGCGAGACTCTCGGGGGTCGCATACTTAAGGACCGTAATATTTCCGACGGATCCCGCCGGGATGCCAGGCGCGATCGGGATCGACCGCGTCGAAGTCTGCGCGCCCTTGACGAGGACTTCGTCGAATTGTCCGTGATACGCGCCGCCGAAAAGGACGATCCGGTCGCGCCCCGTGACGGTGCGCGCGATCCGCATCGCGGCCATGACGGCCTCGGATCCCGTATTGCAAAAAGTGACGCGTTCGTTCCCCGTCATCGCGCAGAAGCGTTCGGCAACCTCGCCCGCGACGTCGGCTTGCGGACCGATCGCAAAGCCACGGTCGAGCCGCGACCTCACCGCTTCGGTCACAAAATCTGGCGCGTGGCCGAAGGCCGTCTGGCCAAATCCGTTGAGGATATCGATATATTCGTTACCGTCGAGATCCCACAGGCGTGAACCCGCGGCCCGCTCACACACGATCGGGTAGACCATCTCCTTCCATTCCGAGCGGAAGCCGGCGGCAACGCGCGGGTCGGCCAGTACGGCACGATAGCGCTGTGTGTAGGCTTTCGATTTAGCCGTTTTCGTCGTAACCCGGGCGATGAGCGCCTCGACGTGCGACCGCTGCGCGGCCGTAAGATCGGTCGATGCGGACGGGGCGACGCGAAAGACTTCGAAGCGTGAGGCATTCGTATCGATCGCCGCCGACACGCTCGGAGCGACCGTTGCCTGCGGCGCTGCGATAACGCGCGTTCCAGCCGCAACCTCGGCGCCCGCGTTTGCCGCGATGGAGATAGAGCCCGAAAGGAAGAGCAGTTGGTCGCGCATCAGTTGCTGCATCGTCGCTAGCTGGTCGCGAACGATCGCCTCGATCGCCGACGACGGAGCAGCGACGGCACCGGGCACTGCGACTGCGACTGCGAGGGGCGCGATCGCGGCAACGATCGCCGCGGGGGCGGGCATCACGGTGACGACATGACCCGCGAGTGCGGAGAGCGAGGGCAGATCGCCAAGGAGTTGGCGGAAGGTCACGGCGACGCCGAAGCGCGTCGCCACCGCTTGGACGAACCGCCCGAGGAAGAGCGAATCGAACCCGAGCTCGAGAAAGCTCGCGCCAAACGCAGCCTCATCGACACGCTCACCCGAGAGTTCTTCTAAGAGCGCGGCAAGATCGCGCGAGACGACGGACACGCGGCTTTGTGTTGCATCGACGGAAATGACGGGCACGTTTTTAATCTCCGGTTTCGCGTCGCCCGAAGGCGGGTCAATCCAGTAACGCCCACGCTCAAAAGCATAGGTAGGGAGGGAGATGCGTCTCCCGTCGCGCTCGCTCCAGAGCGTAGCAAGGTCGGGCTGCGCGCCCGCTACCCAGAGGCGTCCGAGGGCTGTGGACACCGATGCGAGCTCGCCTCGATCGTCGCCCGAAAGTGAAGAGACGATCGTGTGCGTCGTATCGCGGCCGAATGTCTGGCGCGCATTCGACGCGAGCGCCGTTCCCGCGCCGACTTCGAGATAGGCCGTCATGCCCGCGTCCGCGAGCGTTTGGAGAGCATCGGAAAACCGGACCGTCTCGCGTGCGTGGTCGGACCAGTATTGCGGCGACGTCGCGTCGTCGGCATCGATCCAGCCGCCCGTCACGGTCGAAACGAACGGGATCGTCGGCTGCGAGAGCGGCAACGTTTCGATGAAACGAGCGAGCGGTTCGCGGATCGGATCCATGAGCGCGGAGTGAAACGCGTGCGACGTCGCGACACGCTTGCAAAGGACGTTACGCCCGACGAGCGTTGCTTCGAGACGCGCGATCGCATCGAAACTTCCCGACGCGACGGTCTGCCGGGGCGAATTTACCGCCGCGATATCGAGATCGGAATCCAGGAACGGGCGGAGATCCGCCTCGGCGAGACGCACGGCGAGCATCGCTCCCGGAACCATGGTCTGCATCAGGCGGCCGCGTTCGGCGACGAGTGCGAGCGCGTCCTCGAGTGAGAAGACGCCGGCGAGCGTCGCCGCGACGAATTCACCGACGCTGTGCCCGGCCATCGCGGCAGGCGCGATACCCCAGAAGAGCATGAGTTGCGCGAGGGCATACGAGACCGAAAAGATCGCGGGTTGCGCGACCGACGTCGCAGTCAGCGCCGCGCGGGCCGTCTCGTCCGAAAGGCTTGGATCGAGGAGCGTCCGGAGATCCACGCCGAGTGCCGGTGCGAGCGCATCGGCGCAACGATCGAGCGCCGCGCGGAAGACCGGCTGCGTTGCATAGAGCTCGGACCCCATACCGATGGTTTGCGAACCCTGGCCCGGGAAAAGCCAGGCGATCTCGGGCTCCGAAGCGGCAATCGTATCCGTCCCGGGCGGCATCGCAACAAGAGCCTCAAGTTGGGCGGCCGCGTCTGCAGTCGAGATGGCAACGAGCGACGAGCGACGAGCGAAGGCCCGACGACCCGTCGCAAGCGTGCGCGCGACATCGGAAAGCGCAAGGTCGGGTTCCGCGCGCAGATGCACGGCGAGCCGAGCGCGCGCTGAGCCCAGCGCCGCCGCCGTGCGGGCCGAGAGCACGAGCAGTTCAGGTCGTGCGGCATTCGTCATGCTTCGCGGCTGCGGTTCCGATTCGAGAACGAGGTGAACGTTCGTGCCGCCGACGCCAAACGCGCTGATGCCCGCACGTCGTGTCTCGGCGGTCGTCGGCCACGACCCGAGCGTTGCCGTCACGTCGAAAGGCGTGCTCGCAAAATCGATCCGCGGATTGGGCGAACGATAATTCAACGTTCCGGGGATCTTGCCGTCGCGAAGGGCAAGCGCCGTCTTTACGAGACCGGCCATTCCGGCCGCGACGTCGAGATGTCCGACGTTGGGTTTTACCGATCCGAGCGTGACGCGCTTTCCCGTCGCGGCGACGCCCGCGAACGCCTTGGCGAGCGCCGCTACTTCAATCGGATCGCCAAGCGGCGTAGCCGTCCCGTGACATTCGACGTAATCGATGGTTTCCGGTGCGAAATTCGCCATCCGCAGGGCAGCGGCGACGGCATCGGCTTGCCCCGTAACGCTCGGCGCCGTATACCCTACCTTGGACGACCCATCGTTATTCATCCCGACGCCGCGGACGACGGCGTAGATCGTGTCGCCGTCGGCGCGCGCGTCGGCAAGCCGTTTGAGCACGACGGCGCCGGCACCGGCACCGAACACCGTTCCGCTTGCATCGGCATCGAACGTGCGGCAGTGGCCATCCCTCGAGACCATCCCGCCATCTTGGTAACGATAGCCGCGATGCTGCGGAAACGTGATCGACACGGCTCCCGCGAGCATCAGATCCGCATGCTCGGCCCAGAGCGCTTCGCAGGCTTGTGCGACGGCAAGGAGCGACGTCGAGCATGCGGATTGCACGGTCATCGCGGGGCCGCGCAGATCGAGTTTATACGCGATCCGCGTCGCAAGAAAATCGGCGCCGCTCCCGAGGAGTTCGGGAAACCGGCCAACCTGATATTCCTGCGCGAACGATTCGACGAGTTCGCGATCCTGCAAAACGTGGCGGACAAAGTACGTCGACACGCTACAGCCGGCGTAGATCCCGATGCGCTTGGCCGACGCGCGCGGATCGCACCCGGCATCCTCGAGGGCAGCCCAGCACGTCTCGAGGAGTACGCGATGCTGCGGATCCGTCAGCTCCGCTTCGCGTGCGTGCATGCTAAAAAAGGCGGCATCGAATCGATCGACATCATCGAGGACCGCGCGCGCGGCAACGTACGTTGGATCTTGGCGGAGCGCGGCGTCGTCCTCGAGCGAAGCCGGGTCGAGGGCGACGATGCTCTCGACGCCGGCGCAAAGATTCCGCCAGAATGTCGCGACGTCGGGCGCGCCAGGAAAACGGCCCGCCATCCCAACAATGGCGATACCGTCACGATGCGAAGACGACGGCAAGAACGTCATCGCGCCCCGCACGTCGCCGAGCGCCCGAGCGAACCGTTCATATCTCCATATGGTATGGAAGTCTGGCATTCTCGCCTAGGCCTAGAAATGGGGGTTGTCCCGACTTCCCGAATCTGATCCCGCGAAGCCGACGCATTAGCGCCCAAACGTCCGGCGATCTTTACAAATATCACATCTCGGCTCGAGGCGCTAGCACCCATGTCCGCATCTTCCGCTTCCGTGCATTTCCCACGACGGTCGCTCGTTCTCGCGAACGTTTGCCCGCCGGGCTTCATCGCAGTCGAATTCGCAGGCCTGGCGGATGCGAGCGAACTTTATCCGGAAGAACGTGACGAAATGACGACCTTCGGGGAGAAACGCCGTAGTGAGTTTGCGGCAGGGCGCTTGAGTTCGAAGTTTGCTCTCGCCGAATTCGGAATCGTCAACTTTCCTTTACAAATTAATGATGATCGTCGTCCGCGCTGGCCCGACGGCTTCGTCGGCAGCATCAGTCACACGCACGATTACTGCGCGGCACTCGTCGCACGCGCGACTGAAGCGGGCTCGATCGGTTTCGACGTCGAGCGAACCGGACGGATCCAAGAGGAGCTCTGGGACGTGCTCTTCACGTCGTGCGAACAAGAACGACTCCGCGCGCTTCCCTTCGCGCGACGTGCTATCAGCGCGACGATCGTTTTCAGCGCGAAAGAGGCGTTTTACAAGTGCCACTTCGCTTCTTCGCCCACGTGGCTCGACTTTACCGATGTGGAAATCGACGTATCGCCCGGTGCGGCAGGTACCGTAGATAGCACCTTCCACATCCAACCTCGTTCCGCGAGCGTTGCACGGGCAAAGTACGTTGGCCGTTTCATCGTGGCCCGTGGCTTCGTTGCGACCACTGTCGTCATTCCGCCGAACGCTGGGTAAACGCCGCGATAACGTACGATTTTATAGCGCCGTAAACACGTTGCGTTTTCATCGCGCGCCGTGCGCGCTCAGATGAATGTATAGATTTTGTTCGGATGTAATCCGTTAGGTCTAATGTCCCTTGCTGGTCCACTGCGTCTCGCATACGCTCAGGGTGCCAGAAGCAGAGCCATCGGTATCGGCGGGTATTATTCTAGCGTTTCCACGGACAGGATCGTCCTCGCGTTTGTCCCAGGCGAAAGAGTAAAAATCGTGTTAGCTTCCCAGATCCTCGAACGAACTTCGTTTGCACCGGTCGAGACTTCGAGCGAAGGCCCGAGCACTTATCTCGCGCTCGTAATCGTCGACGCGCAAGCGCACATAAAGTTCAGCCATTGGAAAGGGACTGAAGGAAACGAAATCCGCACGCAGCTATGCGAAGATGAAACGCATTTTCGTGCGGAGTACGAAACGATTGTGTGCGGACTCGCGAGCCGAGCGAATCAAACCGACGTCACGTCGACCGTCGCTCTTCGCAACGGCGGAAAATCGCTGCGCTTGGCGCCGCTCGTCGGTCTCGAAGGGATGCTCTTCGCACTCGTTATGGAGGCCGATCGCGACGATGGCGTGATGACCCGCGCGGCCAGTCGTTTTAAACTTACGAAGCGGCAAACCGAAGTGCTCGGCCTCGTCCTCGGCGGCGCGAGCGCAAGTGACGTCGCGCGCACCTTGATGATTTCGGAATACACCGCTCAGGGATATGTGAAGTGCCTCCTCGCGAAGACCGAGTCGCGCAATCGTGCGGCGATGGTTGCAAAAGTGCTCGGTTGGAAGCAGTCGCGGACGCCGCAAGCCGAAATCGCGATGGCGCGTTAACTTTTTGCAAAGCCACGCGCGGTCGGAGCGACCATCGCAGCCCGGAGCGTCATAAGGCTCGCGCATCAGGACGCCGGCGTAACTCGATACAAGATGCCTCCGAAAACCGTTTGCACGGATAGGCGATCACTATTCACGTAGGAATCATCGGACAGGTAGAGTTTGAAAAATTTCTCGCCTGACCGGCGACGGATTACGCGCTGCGCACCGGCAACGCCGCGCGCGCAATGTCGGTCAGCAGCCGCGGCAACTCGGGATGACTGCCGAGAAAGTCGGAAAGCTCGATCGTGACGGCCAGTTCCGCACGCGCCGCATCGACGATTTCGACGATATCCCGGCGCACGTGCATTCCAGCCGTCAGAAAGTAGGGAACCGTGACGATTCGCAGCGCGCCTGCTGCGACGGCCGCCCGCATCGTTACCGGAATCGAAGGTTCGGCCATTTCGAGATAGGCCGCATGCACCGGCATCCCAAGGTCGAGCGCCATCGTGTGCGCGAGCGTCACGAGCGACGTGTTCGCCTCCGCTGACCGCGACCCGTGACCGACGAGAACGACGTGCGTATCCTCTCTGGTGTCGACCACGCCTACGCGCCCACGAGTTCGCGTACGGCCGCCGCGTTGAAGTACGACGCTTGCGGATGGTGCATGATGATCGCCGCCGTCGATTGCTCCGGGATGATTTGGAACGCTTCGGTCAGCTCGGTTCCGATCGCACGTTCCGCGTCGAGAAGGTCCCAAACGATCGCATGCTGTTCGAGGTTGGGACACGCCCCGTAGCCCCACGAGTAGCGTTTCCCACGATCGGCATCGAGCCCGAGTTCGTCGCGCACCCGGCGATGCGTGTGTTCGGCGAGCGCTTCGGCGGACTGCACCGAGAAGCCGTGGAGATAGTAGCTCTCACTGTAGTCGTTGGCCGCTTGGAGTTCGTCGATGCGATGCGAGATCGAACGACCGACGGTCACGACTTGTAGCGCGATTACATCACTTGCCGCGCCGTCTGCGGGCTCGTTCAGATAATCGGCAAGGCAGAGATGTTCGCCACCGATCTGACGCGTGAAGGGCAGGCGCGCAATTTCCCGTCGTACATCGAGCGGATCGTAGATGATGATATCGTCGCCGAGGCCGGCCGCGGGAAAATACCCGTAGACGATCTTCGGTTCCAGTAACGCCGACCGCTCGGCTTCCGCCCGATAACGCGCGAGTCGCGGCTCGAACTCTTCGCTTTTGAGGCGCTCGAAATCGGCGCCCTTTTGGTTCGCCGCTCCCCACGAGAGTCGATAGAGACTTTTGAGATCGAAGTGTTCCCAAAGCTCGCGCGGCGCGATATCGACGATGGTACGCGGGCCGAAGAATGGCGCGCGTGGTGCGCCCACGACGGACAGGTGCGTGCGCGCCGTCGCGCCGCTCGGGCCTGCGGGTGCGACCGCATTGCGCACGGCATCGCGCGCGCGAAGCGCATCCGTGCGAATTTGCGTGGTAAATTCGTTACGTCGGCCGGGTTCGCTCGTGAGCCGATCCATGATATCGAGACCTTCGAATGCATCTTTCGCGTAAAAGACACCCGCTTCGAAGTAGCGTTCTCCGTTGTCGAGGAAGCCGATCCGACGACCGAAATCGCGATTGATCGCGGCACCGCCGATGATGATCGGAAAGGCGAGTTTGCGCGAATCCTGTTCGCTCACGCAGATCGGCATCTGTTTCGATGTCGAGACCAGCAGCGCGGAAAGACCGATCGCATCGGCGTCGACTTCGGCGGCCTTCTCGAGGATCGTATTCATGGGCACTTGCTTGCCGAGATCGTAGACGGTGTAGCCGTTATTGGAAAGGATGGTGTTGACGAGGTTCTTGCCGATATCGTGCACGTCGCCGAAGACGGTCGCGAGCACGACCTTGCCTTTGGTCGAGCCTTCTTTTTTCTCGAGAAACTGCTCGAGATGCGCGACGGCTTTCTTCATCACTTCGGCCGACTGCAAGACGAAGGGCAAGATGAGTTCGCCCGCGCCGAATTTATCGCCGACTTCTTTCATCGCGGGCAAGAGCACGTTGTTGAGGACATCGACGGGGCCGCGCCCGACGAGCACCTCGTCGATCTTCATTTCGATGCCATCTTTGCGGCGGCGTAAAATCGAATTATGGATCCGCGTTTCGACGGGTTCGTTCGCGTCGTCGGCGACAACGGCAGCCGTCGTGCCCGCAGGTACGCTCGCATTTTCGAAATACTCGATGAGATGCTGGAGGGCGTCCGGGCGACGATTGAGCACGAGATCGTCGCAGAGATCGCGTTCGCGCGTATCGAGTTCGCCGTAGGGCGTGATCTCTTTGGCATGCACGAGTGCCATATCGAGCCCGGCGTGCACGCAGTGATGCAACATGACTGAATTAAGTGCGGCGCGCGCGGCCGGTTTGAGGCCGAACGAGACGTTCGAGACGCCGAGCGATGTGAGCACACCCGGCAGCTCGCTTTTGATGCGCCGGATGCCTTCGATCGTTTCGACTGCGGAGGGGAAGAACTCGGGATCGCCCGTGGCGAGGGTGAAGGTGAGTGCGTCGAAAATCAACGCGCCCGGCGGGATGCCGTATTCACCGCAGACGATATCGTAAATACGTTTGGCGACCTCGAACTTGCGATCTGCCGTCTTCGCCATGCCGACTTCGTCGATGGTGAGCGCGACGATCGCCGCGCCGCTTTCGACGGCCATCGGCAGAATCGTGTCGATCTTCTCGCGTCCGTTTTCGAGATTGACCGAGTTGATGATCGCGCGGCCGGCGTAGATTTTAAGCGCGGCTTCGATGACTTTGGCTTCGGTCGAATCGATCATCAGCGGCGTTTCCACCGATTGCGCGAGGCGCTTGACGATCGTCGCCATCTGCACGTCTTCATCCACGCGTTCGGTGAGCGCCGTGCAGAGATCGAGCACGTGTGCGCCACCTTCAACTTGTTCGCGCGCGACGAGCGTGATCTCGTCGTAATCATTGGCGAGCAGCAGTCGCTTGATCTTTCGCGAGCCTTGCGAATTGATGCGCTCGCCGACGAGAAGTGGCGAGCCATCTTGCTTGAGCGCGGTCGCCGTCATCGACGATGCCGCAAATTGCAGCGGTTTAGGCTCGGGCATGCGGCCGCGCTTCCCCGCGACGTTTGCGACGAATGCCGCGATATGCGCGGGCGTCGTGCCACAACAGCCGCCGATCGCGTTGACGCCAAAATCATGCACGAACGCACCGAGTTCGATTGCCATTTCGCTCGGTCGTTCGGGATAGATCGTCTCGCCCTTTGGGCCCATCAGCGGCAGGCCCGCATTCGGGATCACGCAGACGAAACAGCGCGAGTTGTCGACGAGATAGCGCACGGCATCGCGCATGTGCGTTGGGCCGGTCGAGCAATTGAGACCGATCACGTCGATCGCGAGCGCATCGAGCGTCGCCGTCACCGCGCGGATATCGGTGCCCAGGAGCATGCGTCCCGTGACGTCGAGCGTCGCTTGCGCCTGAATCGGCACGCGCTTGACGCCGGCTGTAAAGGCGCGCGTGATGCCCGCGATCGCCGCTTTCATTTCGAGTAGATCTTGACTCGTCTCGAGCAATAGGAGATCGACGCCACCGGCCACGAGATGCGTCGCTTGCTCTTGGTAGAGGTCGGCGAGTTCGTCGAAGGTGATCTTCGAGAGCGTCGGGTCCGACGACGAAATGAGCATGCCCGTCGGCCCGAGCGAACCCGCGACGAAGCGTGGCTTCTCGGGCGTCGAAAACACGTCGCACGCCTCGCGGGCGATGCGAGCTGCGGCAAAGTTGATCTCGACCGTCTTTGCACCGAGGCCGTACTCGTCGAGCTTGAGCCGCGAGGCCGTGAACGAATCGGTTTCCACGACGTCCGCCCCGGCCGCGAGGTACGCATCGTGAACCTTACGGATGACGTCGGGACGCGTCAGGACGAGCGCTTCGTGACATCCGAGATATTTCGCCCCGCCGAAATCGTCTTCCGTAAGCTCCATCTCCATGAGCTCGGTGCCCATGGCTCCGTCAAAGACGAGCACGCGGTCGGCGAGGGCAGCGAGATACGGTGAGGAGGCGATGTCCATGGCATTAGTATGTGCGATGCCGACACCAAGGAGAAGCTTAATTTGTCGGATGAGACCATTTTTTGACAGTTTGGACTTATCGGTCGCGTATCGCTCGCTGCAGAACTCCGGGCTCGATAGGAAGCACAACACGCCGGTTGAACCCCGCTCGCATGGCGCCGATAGTCGCGACGACCGACCTTTGCAAATCTTTCGCCGGGTACAGGGCGATCGATGGTGTCTCCCTTGCGATCGAGGCCGGAACGATTCACGCGATCATCGGGCCAAACGGTGCAGGCAAGACGACACTCTTCAACCTGCTCTCCGGGTTCGCAAAGCCGACGTCGGGAACCGTGACTCTCGAGGGCCGCGATATCACCGGCCTCGCGCCGCACGCGATCGCCCAATCCGGTATGGTCCGGAGCTTTCAGATCAATAGCATCTTCACGCATCTCAGCGTGCTCGACAACGTCAAGGTTTCGCTCGAATCCAAGACGGCATTGCCCTCTCGCTTCTGGCTGTCGGGCCGCGCTACGAACGTCCTCGATACGCGAGCACGCGAACTCCTCGCCGATGTCGGCCTCGATCGCGAACGCGATCTTTTGGCGGCGCAACTCTCGTATGGTCGCAAGCGCGCGCTCGAACTCGCGATCTCCCTCGCGCAAGATCCAAAGATTCTCTTGCTCGACGAGCCGACCGCCGGCATGGGCACGGAAGATGTCGGGCGGATCGCGCAGTTGATCGCTCGCGTAAAAGCCGATCGCACGATCGTTCTCGTGGAGCACAACCTCAGCGTCGTCGCCGATCTCTCCGATCGCATCACCGTCTTACAACGAGGCCGCGTCCTCGTCGAAGGCTCGTACGCCGAAGTTCGTGCGGACCAACGTGTCATCGACGCCTATCTCGGCGGAGGCGCGGGCGTGCACGCCTGATCTCGCCGCGATCGCGATCGGGCACTCCTGGAGCCCCGAGGAGCGGCGCGCACGCGCCCGAACCCACGAGCGATGAACGCGGAAACAATGCTCGAGACGCGCGACCTCAACGCCTACTACGATGAGAGTCACGTCTTACGCGGCGTCGATCTCGACGTACGGCGCGGCGAAGTCGTCACACTCGTCGGCCGGAACGGCGCCGGGAAGACGACGACACTGAAATCGATCATGGGCATCGTCCGTAAACGCACGGGATCGATCACCTTCGAAGGTACGCCGATCATCGGCCTCACCTCAGACAAGATCGCACGCATGGGCGTCGGCTTCGTGCCCGAGGAGCGCGGTATCTACGCGACGCTGACGGTCGCAGAAAACCTCGCGCTTCCGCCCGTCGTCGGCGAGAAGGCATGGCCGCTCGATCGCATCTACGCGCTCTTTCCGATTCTCAAAGAACGCGGCGCTGCGATGGGCACCACGCTCTCGGGCGGCGAGCAACAGATGCTCGCGATCGCCCGCGTCTTGCGCAGCGGCGCGAAGTTGATTCTGCTCGACGAACCGACGGAGGGGCTCGCGCCCGTCATCGTCGATGCGATCGGCGATCTCATCCTCGAGATCAAGAAAACGGGCGTCACGATCTTACTCGTCGAGCAGAATATGCGTTTTGCGACGCGCGTCGCCGACCGACACAATCTGATGGTTCATGGCCGTATCATCGAGACGATGACCAATGCCAAAGCGATCGAGCGCGAGAGCGATCTTCTCGCGCACCTCGGCGTTTAGCTTACACTCGCGAGCTTGACGTCGGAGGCTTCGTCTTCCTCGACGATCGGCGCCCGAGCGAAGAGGCGGTGCAAGATCTCGCCGACGATCCCGCGACGAGCGACGAGAATGACGATCGCGAAGACGAGCCCCATGACGATATTCGTCTTATCGCCGATCGGCGTTTTCGAGACGAAGAAATCGAGCGATTCATACACGGCCGCGCCGACGATGGGCCCGTAGATCGTGCCGATACCGCCAAGAATCGTCATGATGACGATCGCACCCGACGTGTGCCAATCGACGCCGTCGAGCCCCGAAAGTCGGTTGCCGATCGCGAAAAGTGCGCCCGCGAGACCCGCCATCGTTCCCGACATGACGAAGGCGGCCAGCTTGAAGCGATCGGTATCGTACCCGACGCTTTTCGCGCGATTTTCGTTCTCGCGCATGGCGGCGAGCACCGCGCCAAATGGCGACGTTACGATGCGCACGGCGAGGGCCGTCGCGGCAGCCACGATCGCGAGCACCAGAAAATAATAGACGTGATCGTTATTGAGCGGAAGGCCGAAGAGCGTTCCACGCGTACCGACCTGGAGACCGTTCTCGCCACCCGTGAGATCGACGAGTTGGAACGCGAGGAAATACTGGATCTGCCCGATCGCAAGCGTAATCATCGCGAAGTAGATGCCGCTACGCCGAACCGCGAGCGCGCCGACGGCGAGTGAGAGCACGGCTGCGTACGTCACGCCACAGAGTACCGCGAGCGGAAACGACGTGACGCCATGAGCGATTGCGATCGTCGCGAGATAGCCCGAGCCGCCCCAGAAGAGCGCGTGGCCGAACGAGAGCAACCCCGTGAATCCAAGGAGCATATCGAACGCAACGGCGACGAGTGCGAAGCAGAGCAGATCGATCGCAAAGACGACGTACACGCCGGGTAAAAACGGCAGCACGACCCCGAGCGCTAGGAGCGCCGCGCCGACCGCTAGCCCGCGGCGACCTTCGATGAGCGCGAGAGCCATCTACGCGGTCCGCTCCGTCGTCCCGAAGAGCCCCGTCGGTTTGAAGAGAATCACGAGCACCATCACGACGAAGATCAGCGTGTTGGCGATCGGCGGATAGAGCACCGCACCGACGGCTGCGATCACACCGAGCGCGAAGCCCGCAACGACGCTTCCGAGAATCGAGCCGAGTCCGCCGATCACGACGATCGCGAACGTGTTGATGATAATCGCGTCGCCCATCGTCGGCGTCACGTTCGTATTCGGCGCGGCGAGGACGCCCGCGAAGCCCGCGAGCGCGACGCCGCAAGCGAAGACGCCACTGACGAGCCGACTGGTATTGATCCCGAAAGCACGCGTGAGTTCGGGCTTCTCCGTCGCCGCGCGAATGCGCGCCCCGAGCGGCGAACGTTCGACGATGAAGTACACGGCCGCACAAACGACGATGCAGACGACGATCACGAAGAGACGGTACGTCGGGTATTCCGCGAAGCCCAGGTTCGTCGCGCCCGCGAGGAGGGCCGGCGTTTCGTACGGTGATCCAAGCGCGCCCGCAGCGAGCCGCATGGCGTCTTCGATGATCAGCACGGCGGCAAATGTGAAGAGCAAGTTGTACAGCGGATCGAGTTCGTAGAGGCGTCGCAGCAGCGTCGTTTCTAAAAGCAATCCGAAAAGGCCGATAACGATCGGTGCGACGACGAGCGCCACGAAGAACGGCATGTGCAACGTCAGCGCACCGTAGTAAGCGACGAATGCGCCGAGCATATACATCGCGCCGTGCGCGAAATTGACGATGCGCAACATCCCGAAAATGATCGAAAGTCCGAGCGCGAGCAACGCGTAGAAGCCGCCGTTGACGAGACCGTTGAAGATTTGGGTGATGAGGTAGTCGGGACTCACGAACGCGGGCTCCGATCGCTTGGCGTGGGGTTGGGGGGAATGCGAAAAGCGAGCCGACGTTTCACATCGGCCCGCTCGCGCTTACTCGACTACCAGTCCTTCTTACAAAGCGACTGTGATTCCGGACGGAACGCGCGGCTCGGCGGAATCGTCTGGACGAGCTTGAACCAGGCGTGCGGCTCTTTGATCTTGCTCTTATCGAGCACGTCGACGACGTACATTTCGTGCGTCACGCGATGGTCGCGTGCGCGCCATTCGCCGGCCTTCGCATAGAAGTCGTTGAACGAACGTCCGTCGAGATAGGCTTGCACCTTATCCGCGTCGGTCGTACCAACGGCCTTGACGGCGTTGAGCCATTGCGTCGTCGCCGAATAGTCTGCTGCTTGAATATCGGTCGGACGCAGGCCGCCACCGATGCGCTTGGTGTAGCGATCCGCCCACGCACGCGCAGCTTTGTCTTGGTTCCAATACCATGACGTCGTGATCCGCGATCCCGAGAAGACGTCGGGCAGTGCGTCCACGTCGGAAAGGAAGAGGAGCCCGACGGCGATCTTCATCACCTTGTCGAGCCCGAACTGTTTGACACCCTTCATCGTGTTGACCGTATCGGCACCGGCGTTGAGCACGCCGAGCACGTCGGGCTTCGCATTCTTCGCCGCGAGCAGATACGACGAGAAATCGGTAGTGCCGAGCGGAATGAGATCGGAGTGGATGAAGCTGCCGCCCTCGGGTTTGATGTTGGCGGTAAAATCGGTGAGCATCTGCGCGCCGAACGCATAGTTCGGGACGATACCGTACCACGTCTTACCGCCCGAACGCGCGACGTTGCGGCCCGTTGAGGACGCCAGCGCGTACGTGTCATATGCGTAGTGATACGTATATTTATTACAAGCCGCTCCGGTAATGGCCGACGATCCCGCGCCCGTGACAATCGCGAGCTTGTGCTTCTCTTTCGCGACGCCGGCGACGGCGAGCGCCGTTGCGGAATTCGTCATGTCGAGCGCGAGTTCGGCACCGTTGTCGTACTCTTCGCGCGCTTTGGTTGCGGCTTCCGGACCATTGTTACGATGGTCGACGGTGTCGACTTCGATCTTACGTCCGAGAACCGAGCCGCCGAAATCTTCAACGGCCATCTTCGTCGCCTCGACCGCGCCGCGGCCGGCGAGCGCCGCATACACACCGGACATGTCGGTGATAACGGCGATTTTAATCGGGCCATCGGCAGCGGCACTCGCTTGCGGAATGGCTGCAGGCAAGGTAACGGCGAGCGCTGCAACGAGCGCGGTCGATACGCGTAATGATCTCAAATGATGACGTCCTTTTGCATTTAGAGAGCTCCACGTGCGACTTCACACACGTGCGATGAAATCCCGCGAGAGTGTTACGATATAACCAAGGCTTTGCACTGACGATAAAGGAGTTTTGCATCTATGTTCATTGAGTATCGAGGCAAGACGCCGCGCGTGTCGGCCTCCGCGTTCGTCGCGCCGACGGCCGTTTTAGTAGGCGATGTCGTCGTCGGAGAGGATTCGTCGATCTGGTTCGGCGTCGTCGTTCGGGCTGATTACGGCGCCGTACGCATCGGCGCGCGGACGGCGATCGAGGATAACGTCGTCATCCATGCCACGAACGATCGAACCACCGTCATCGGAAACGACGTCACGGTCGGTCACGGCGCCGTGCTCGACGATTGCACGATCGCCGATGGCGTCCTCATCGGAAGCAACGCCGTCGTTCTCAACGGCGCAAACGTCGGCAAACATAGCGTCGTCGCGGCTGGGAGTGTCGTAACCGTCGACGAGCACGTACCCGATGGCGTCGTCGCTGCGGGCGCACCCGCAACCGTCCGGCGGACGGTCGGAAGCCGCGCTGCCGAGTGGGCGGCGCATGCCGCGACCGAATCGCTCGCGGAGGCGCGCGCCTACCGAAGCGACAATATCGGCGACCCCAGCCACCACGAAATCAAATCTGCAACGCGCCGCAAGCGCGGCGCCGTCACCGCTTAAGACGAGGAGTCTCTATGCCACGGTTCATGGTCGAGCGTACGTTTCCCGACGGTCTCGCGATCCCGCAGAACGACGAAGGTGCGAAAGTTTGCGATATCGTCGTCGGTAACAACGGCGGCGATGGCGTCACCTGGATTCATTCGTACGTGACCGCCAACAAAAACAAGACATTCTGTATCTACGATGCTCCGAATGAGGCCGCGATTCGCGCGTCAGCTGCGAAGAACGATCTCCCCGTCGACAGTATCACTCAGGTTAGCGTCCTCGACCCCTACTTCTACCACTGAGGCGACGCGGCGGCCCCGGGTCGATCTACACGCGCGCGGGTGCGAGCTGCAGCGACTCGTCGGATGCGAGCGTACTCACGCTCGCGTTTTTGTCGCCACGAGGTTTTCCGCGATCGCGAATGTTCGAGACCATGACGTACATCACGGGCACGAGAACGAGGTTGAGGAACGTCGAGAGGATCATGCCGCCGAGCACGGGCGTTCCGAGGCTATGCCGACTCGAACTTCCCGCACCCGAAGCGATGACCAGCGGAACGATGCCCAAGATGAACGCGAATGACGTCATGAGGATCGGTCGTAACCGCGTCTCCGCAGCCTGCTTCGCAGCCGATACCGCATCGAGACCTTGGTCGCGCAGTTGGTTTGCGAATTCAACGATGAGGATCGCGTTCTTCGATGCGAGCCCGATGAGCATCACGAAGCCGACCTGCGCGTAAACATCGGAGAGCACGAAGCCGATCGCGGGCGAGATCGCGGCCGCGAGAATGTCGCGCGCGAAGATCGCGATGAGCGCACCCAAGATCGCGAGCGGTACCGACATCAAGATGATGAGCGGGTCCGTCCAACTTTCGTATTGCGCAGCGAGTACGAGAAAGACGACGATGATGCCGAGTGCGAAAATGAGCACCGACTGACCACCCGATTGAATTTCGTCGAGCGAGATGCCCGACCACGAATGCGAGATCGACCCGTGTTCGAACTGCGACCCGTAGCCTTCCATCGCCGCGATCGCATCGCCCGAGCCTCTGCCTTGTTTGGGCTGGCCCGAGATTTCGATCGACCGAAAGAGATTGTAATGCGTGATCACGGGCGCGGCTTTCGTCTGCGTCGAGCTGATCAGCGTCGTGATCGGCATGATCGAACCCGTGTTGGATTTCACGTAGATATTTTGTAAGTTCCCGACCGTCGCACGAAACGGGGCGTCGGCTTGCACGTAGACGCGATACGACCGATTGAGATAATCGAAATCGTTGACGTAGAGCGAGCCGAGATAGATTTGCATCGTGCTAAAGATATTGCCGAGCGGCACACCGAGGCTCTGCGATTTCATACGATCCACATCGACGACGAGCTGCGGGCTATCGTTGCGAAACGACGTGTAGGTGTTGGAGAGCACGGAGTTCGGATCGCGATTCGCCGCGCCGATGAATCGATACGCGACCCGGTTGAGGTTTGCGAGATCACCGTTGGATTTATCTTGCAACTCGTACTGGAAACCTCCGACGTTGCCGACGCCCGCAATCGATGGCGGATTGAAGGCGAAGACCGAGGCTTCGGTCACGCCGGCAAACTTGCGCTGGAGGCCCTGCGGGCCGTAGAGTAGCGGAAAGATCGTGCTTTGGAAATCTTTGCGATCGGCCCAATCTTTAAGCAAGACGAACATCGTCGCGTGATTGGGGCCGTTACCCGAGAACCCGAACCCGATTACGTCGAAGATGCGCAGCACTTCGGAGCGCGTGTGGATGAGATCTTCCACCTTCTTCGTCACGCGCTCGGTTTGATCGATCGACGAACCTTCGGGTAACTGCACGCTCGCGATGAAGTAGCCCTGATCTTCATCGGGCGTGAATCCCGTTGGGACCGCTTTGAAAAGGAGACCCGTCACGACGAGCGCACCGACGAAAAGCAACGTGATGAGATAGCGGAAACGGATGAGTCCGTCGAGCGATGCATGATAGAAGCGCCGCAGACGATCGATGCCGGTGTTGACGGCTTTGAAAAACCCACCGACGGGCCGTTCCTGACGCCCGAGTAAGAGCGCGGAAAGCGTCGGCGTGAGCGTGAGTGCGTTGAAGAGCGAGATCGCGATCGAGCAAACGATCGTGAGCGCGAACTGCTTGTAGAGTTGGCCTGTTTCTCCCGGGAAGAACGCGACCGGCACGAAGACCGCAAAGAGCACGAGCGAGGTCGCGATCACGGCACCCGTGATCTCTTTCATCGCCGCCGCCGCGCCCGCGAGCGGAGACATTTTCTTCTCCTGAATGAAGCGGGCGATATTCTCGATGACGACGATCGCGTCGTCGACGACGAGACCCGTTGCGAGCGTGAGCCCGAAGAGCGTGAGCGTATTGATCGAGAAACCGAGCGCCTTCATCAGCGCGAACGTGCCGATCAACGAGACGGGAATCGTAATCGTCGGGATCAGCGTCGTGCGCCAATCTTGCAAAAAGAGATAGATCACGGCGACGACGAGCACGATTGCGACCAGCAGCGTGATGATGACTTCTTTAATCGACTCGTTGACGAACGACGTCGTATCGAATGCGACGTCGTAAAAAACATTTGCCGGGAATTTCTTCGCGAGATCGGACATGCGTTCGCGCACTGCTCGCGAGACGTCGAGAGCGTTCGCCGACGGTAACGCCTGCACGCCGAGTCCAACGGCGGAACGCCCGTTGAAGTGGAGATCGTTCGAGTAATCTTCCGCGCCGATCTCCGCGCGGCCGACATCGCGCAAGAAAACGTGCCCGCCGTTTGGAGTATTCTTGACGATGAGGCCGAGAAATTGTTCGGGGCTCGTAAGACGTCCGAGCGCACGGACGCTCATCTGATACGGCTGGTTGCCGTTCGTCGGTGGTTGACCGATCGCACCGGCGGCGACCTGAACGTTTTGATCTTGAAGCGCCTGCGTAATATCGGATGCCGCGAGGCCGTTATCGGCGAGTTTGCGCGGATCGAGCCAGAGTCGCATCGCATATTTGCGTTCGCCGAAGATGATGACGTCGCTGACGCCCTTGATACGCTTGATCTCGTTCTTGAGATAGAGATCGGCGTAGTTCGAAAGAAAGATCGCTGAGGTTCCCTTGTCGTGCGACGAGAAACCGAGACCGATGACGAAGTCGCCCGCATTCTTTCCGACCGTGATGCCGGCTTGTTTGACTTCGTTGGGAAGACGCGCTTGCGCGGTTTGGATCGCGTTTTGAACGTCGGTCGCGGCGAGATCGAGATTTCGCTCGAGGTCGAAGGTGCACGTGATCGTGCTCGTGCCCGCGTTGCTCGACTGCGACGACATATACCGCAGACCCTGAACGCCGTTGATCGCTTCCTCGAGAATCGTCGTGACGGAATCCTCGACCGCTTGCGCGCTCGCGCCGGTATAGTGCGCCGTAACGGTAACGACTGGCGGCGCGATCTTCGGGAACTGCGCGATCGGAAGCGTCGGAATCGTCACGACGCCCGCGAGCAAGATGATCAACGAACAAACGGCTGCGAAGATGGGGCGTCGGAGAAAAAAATCGATCACGCAGGCGGTCCTTCGGAGGTTCGGGGAACGACCGCTATGACGTCGACCCGGCTCCGATTGTGTCAGGCGCAGCCGCGCGGATCGCGCCGACGACCGCGCCCGCGATATTGGTCACGTCACTTGCGGCGAAGCCTTCGAGCGATGCGCGCGCGCTCGGTTCGAGCGCACCGAGTTCGCCCAAAAGCGCCATCGTCGCAGGCGGCACCGCGCGCCGCGCTCCGTCGACGATTTTGAGCGCGAGCCCGAGCCCTTGGTCCAAGAGCGCATCGGCGTGGACGCCTTCGGCGCCCGCTTTCCCGATGATACGGCCGCGCGTCGCCTGTGGGAGCACGCTATCGAATCGCGCCGTTCCACCGATGTAAAACGGCTCGGCGGCAACGGCATAGCGAACGAGCTCGAGCGCGATGGCATCGGCGTCGTCGACTTCATCGAGCGTTGCGAACCGCGCGAACGCGCGTGCCGCGCGACGCATCGAGGTTGCAAACACAGGGATACCGCAGCCGTCGACACCGAGGGGCATGCGTGTCGGATCTTCTCCAAGGAGCCGACCGCACAACGCGAGGATCTCTTGTTGTGCGGGGTGCTCGAGAGTGAGGTACGTCGCACGATCGTACCCGCGGGCGCGACAGAGTGCGAGGATACCCGCGTGTTTTCCCGAGCAATTATTATGGAGCGCCGATGGCTTCGCGCCGGAGGCCGCGAGGGCGGCTGCCGCGGGATCGTAGGCCGGTGCGTGCGCGCCGCACTGCAACGCCCCTTCGTCGAGGCCGATCTTTTCGAGAATCGATGAGACCGCAGCCACGTGCTCCGGCTCGCCGTTGTGCGATGCCGCCATGACGGCGATCTCCCGCTCGTCGAAGCCAAATCGCTCGTTCGCGCGAGATGCGAGCACGGCTGCGGCGATGAATGGCTTCGCAGCCGAACGCAGATAGATCGGTGCGTCGATATCGCCGTATTCGAGCGCGACGGTTCCGCTCGCATCCACCGCGCACGCGACGATCGCGTGAACGGACTCCGCGAGCGCACCGCGCGTGACGTAAACGTAGGGTACTCCGGCAATCGCGTCCATTACGCGAGCCGTTTCGTTAACGCGGCGTCGGCCCTTGCACGACTTGTATGAAGCTCTCGGGACGCACGTAGGTTTTGAAGGCTTTGCGTACGTCCGTTGCCGTGAGCTTCGCATAGATCAGTGCCGAACGATGTGCCTCATCGAGCGTGAGCCCGGCCGTCGACCGTGACGCGAGCGCCGAGGCGACACCATCGACACTCCCCTCGCCAAGGGGCAACTGACGGAGCAGAATCGCCTTGGCTTGCTGCAATTCCGCGGGCGTGACATCCGTCGTCTGCATCGCGCGAAGATCGCGAGCGACGAGCGCGCGTGCCTTCGAGACGTTCTGCGGATCGGATCCGAAGCTCACGGTGTACGTCGAGCGCGTCTTGCCCGACGTGAGGCGATTACTCACGTTGTACACGAGGCCCGCAACCTGGCGCAAATCGTGATAGAGACGCGTCGCGTAGAATCCGCCACCGAGCACGTGATCTCCGAGTTGCAGTGCGTAATAGGCCGGATCGGTGCGCGTGAGCGCGACCGTTTCGACGAGCTGCGTTTCGTCTTGCACGCGGCTAGCGTCGGGAACGACCGCCGCGCTCGGTATGTTCTGCGCGATCTTCGGCAGATCGATCATCGGTTGCGGTCCCTCGGCGCGCCACGCGCCGAAGTATTTTTCGATCGTTGCTTGCGCAACGGCGGGTGCGATCTTTCCGCTCACGACGATCGTCGTCATGTCCGGTCGGAAGACGTTCTTGTGGTACGCGACCACATCGTCGCGCGTCAGCGCGGTAATCGATTCGGGCGTCGCTTCGCGCAATTCGGGATCACCCTTGGGATAGATCGCGCGGGCGACCGCGCGTTGCACGATGTAACCCGGACTCTGGCGCTCGCCCGCGACGCCGTCCGCCGTCTGCTTGCGTACGATAGCGAATGCCTCAGAGGGCAAAGCCGGATGCAGTTCTCCATCGGCAAGCAAGCTCGTCGCTCGATCGAAATCGGGCGCTAACGCGTGCATCGAAAACTCGGTTCCGGCCGAGACGCTCGCCGCGATATCGTCGAGCGCCTTTTGATACGCAAGACGATCTAAGGTGGTCGTGCCGTAGGAGAATAACCCGTCGAGGACCGAGCCGACGCCGTCTTTGCCCGCCGGCGTTTGAAGGGCGTCGTCATGGCGGATCTGACCGACGATCGTTACCGTGTCGCTCGCGCCTTCGGGTTGCACGATGAGCCGGATGCCGTTGGAGAGACGCGTATCGGTTGGTGCGAGCGTCGATGGGGCGACCTCGAGTTTCGCGAGCTTCGCCGCCGCCCACGCCGGCAGCGAAACGGGCTTCGTCGGCGCGGATGTCACGCTCTCACCACCACCAAAGCCCTTCGCTGAAACCGCTTTCCCCGAAGGCTTGGGTATGAGATTCGCCGTGACCGCGAGGCTCGCATCGAGATATTTTTTCGCGACGCGATTGACGTCGTCGACCGTGACCTTGCGGACCGCGTCGATATCGTCGTCGGGTGAGGTCCGCCCTTCATCGGCGATCGCTTGCGACCACGTCGAGGCGAGGCCGGAGATCGAATTGCGCTCGTATTCACCCGATGCGATCTCGGCGCGTTTCGAGGCCTCGACCAGTTCGCTCGGGACGCCATTCGTGGCGTATCCCGCGATAACGGTCGCAAGGGTCGTGTTGAACGCGGCGACGTCGCTACCGACGGGCAGTGCGCCATACACGATTGCGAGGCTCGCTTTGGGATAGCTCTCAACGAATTGCGCGCCCGTTCCGAGTGCTTTGCCCGCGACCGTCAGCGCGTAGACGTCGGCGCGTTGGCTCGCGAGGACGTCGAGTAAGATGTGCGAGGCGGCGTAATCCGGATCGCTCGAGCCCGGCAGACGATATCCTGTAAACGTGAGCACGTACGGCAGATCGCTATCGAGCGTGAAGCTCTCGCTCTTGACCGGCTTGAGATCGACGGCCGGGTGGACCGCGATCGAGCGCGATGGTATGGAGCCGTATAATTTCTTGACGAGCGCGATCGTCGCGGCGGGTTCGACGTCGCCCGCGATCACGAGCACCGCGTTGTTTGGCGCGTACCACGATTTGTAGAAGGCCTTGAGCTTCTCGCCCGTGGTCTTCTCGAACGAGTCGCGCGTCCCGAGCGCGTCGTGATCGTAGGGCGTGCCTGCGAAGAGGTCTTGCGTGAGCCGGCTGAAGGCCTTGTACGTCGGATTGGAGAGATCGCCCGCGACTTCTTGTTCGATCGCACCCTTTTCCGAGAGCCAATCTTTTTGCGTGTCGGAGACGTCGCGCATACAGCGCGCGTCGAGTTCGAGCGCGACGTCGAGATCGACTGATGGAACGGTCGTGAAGTATTGCGTGATGGTCTGTTGCGTATCCGCATTGCCTTCACCGCCGAGTTGCGCGAAGATCGCCGCCGTCTGATCCGACGTGACGCCCGAACATCCGCGAAAGGCCATGTGTTCCTGGGCGTGCGCCATGCCGGGGAAACCCGCGGGCGTCTCGCTGGCACCGACGAGATAATTGTCGTAGACGCTCGCGATCGGTGCGAGCGGATCGCGAACGACCACGACGCGTAACCCGTTGTCGAGCGTCGCGCGCGTCACGGTCGTCTCCGCGATCGCACCCGGTCGAACGGGCGTCTGCGCCGCGATGGTCGTCGGGTGTACGAGGGTCGCGAGCAATGTCCCGGCGACGAGGCCGGCGAGAAAACGGCGATACGGCAAAAGGGTCTCCAATAGTTCGGGTCGGGCGTCACATAGACGTCCCGACCCGATCGGATGTTTCGGCATCAAGCCGCGCGAAGCACTACCCCGCTCGGCGCTTTATGTTACACGAGCGCCGGCTCGACGACGTTGGCTTCTTGGTCGGCAAAGAGCGGGTTGGAAAGATAGCGTTCGCCCGTATCGCAGCCGATCGTCACGATAATCTTGCCAGCCATCTCGGGCCGCGCCGCAACTTTGAGTGCCGCGCAAAGATTCGCGCCCGCAGAGATGCCGACGAGCATGCCTTCTTCGCGCGCGGCGCGGCGTGCCGTCTCGATCGCCTCGTCGTTCGTGATGCGGATGACTTCAGAATAGATGTCGACGTTGAGGTTCTTCGGGATGAAACCCGCACCCGCACCTTGGATCTTGTGCGGACCCGGCGCGCCGCCGGAAAGGACGGGCGAGGCATCGGGTTCCACGGCGATTGCGATGAAACTCGGCTTACGGCTCTTGAGCACTTCGCCCACGCCCGTGAGCGTGCCGCCGGTACCGACTGCCGCGACGAAGACGTCGACCGTGCCATCGGTATCGCGCCAGATTTCCTCGGCCGTCGTGCGACGATGAACTTCGGGATTGGCCGGGTTCTCGAATTGCTGGGGCATAAAAAATTTCGCCGGGTTCGAGTCGCGAATCTCTTGCGCTTTCGCGATCGCGCCCTTCATGCCGGCAGCACCTGGGGTGAGCACGAGTTGTGCGCCATAGGCTTTGAGAAGATTGCGACGTTCGATCGTCATCGTATCGGGCATCGTAAGGATAATCGGGTAGCCTTTGGCCGCGGCCACGAAGGCGAGTGAGACGCCGGTATTACCGCTCGTCGGTTCGACGATGACGGTATCGGGGCGCAGGCGACCCTCGCGTTCGGCAGCTTCGATCATCGCGACGCCGATACGGTCTTTGACGCTGCCGCCCGGATTGAACGACTCCATTTTCACGAGCACCGTCCCGGGGAGGCCCGCACCCATGCGTGGCAGCCGGACGAGCGGCGTGTTTCCGAACGTGTCGGCGAGATTGTCATAAATGCGTGCCATGGTGCTCCAGTCGTTCGTGGCGATGTCTCTTTGGACCGCATCACATCGTTGGCCGTTGCAGTGAGGGTTGGAGCGGGACCAAGCTCCAAAACGCAGGCGCGCTTTTCTCGGACCCCGAACGTACGTTCGTCCCGTATGTTTTCCTTGCATGAAAAAACGCTTTACGTTCGCGATCTCGATCTGTGGGTCGATTCGATGAAGCCGCGCGCGCGGTGCTACGTCTCGCACGGTCACGCCGACCACGCGCGACCTCACGACGTCGTGGTGACCTCAGTCGCGAATGCGATGGTCTGCGCGCACCGTTTCGGACGCCGCGCGCCCGCCCGGCAAACCGCCTTTCCGGAGCTTGCCGCTGCCGAGCGCCGCGACGTCGTTTGGGAAACGCATGCGTTCAACGAGCCGTGGCGAGAAGGCGATCACGAACTCACGCTCTTCTCGGCGGGCCACGTGCTCGGCAGCTCGCAACTCCTCATCGAGAGCGACCGTGGCCGACACGTCTACACGGGTGACTTCAAACTCGAACCGTCCTATACGGCGGAAATGCCCGAGGTCAAGCGCTGCGATAGCGTGCTGATGGAGTGCACGTACGGAAAACCGCAGTACGTCTTCCCGCCACGCGCCGAGATCGCGGGCCAGATGGTTTCATGGGCGCGAGCGGCGCTCGAAGACGGCGCCGTCCCGATCTTCTTCGCATACTCCCTCGGCAAGGCGCAAGAGGCGATGGCGATCTTAGGTTCCGGCGGCATTCCGCTCGCCACACACGGCGCGGTCGCTTCGATGTCGCGCGTCTATGAAGATGCGGGCGTCGCTTTACCACCGTACGAACGATACGATGCCGAAACTTTCGATGGCTCGCGCGCGCTCGTCTGGCCGCCGTCAGGAAAGGCGTTGCCGAAAGCCGTGCGCGGAAAGACCGTACGCACGGCGGCACTCACAGGGTGGGTCCTCGGGCGCACCGGATTCGGCGGCCGCACCGATATCGGATTTCCGCTTTCCGATCACGCCGATTACCCGTCGTTGCTGCGCTACGTCGAGCTCGCGCAACCGAAGAAAGTCTGGCTCAATCACGGTGGGCGCGATTTCGTTCATCGTTTACGCAAGCTCGGCGTCGATGCCGAATATTTAGAAGCGAACCAACAGCTCGCGCTTTTCTAGTCGCCGATATCCCATAGCATCTCGAGATCGCGTTTCGAGAATGCGCGGAACGCGATGAGCGTATCGGTGCGGATAATGCCGACGAGACCCGCCACGTGCGCGGTGACGAGGTCGGCGAGATCGTCGTGCGCGCGTACGCGTGCGATCGCGACGAGATCGTAGGTTCCCGCAACGCTGTAGACTTCGGCGATCCCCGGAATTTCGAGCAATTCGTCCGCCAGCGTTTTGACGCGTCCGGGTTCGACGGTGAGCAAGACGAAAGCCGTGATCATACGCGCGCGATATCTTTTGCGGTAAGGTTCGGAATGTTAAGTTTTATGTTCGAGAACGTCTCGATCTTTACACGCGTCGTACCGACGAACGCTTCGTGCTTGATCGGAAGATTGTTGGCGAGTGAGAGCGTGAGTATTTCCTTCGTTATGCCGCTCGCATCCGCCGTACTCGGGACGAAGGTGATGACGATGTCGCCGCTGCCATCTTTGCTCTCGGCGAGCGTGCCCGCAACCGACGCGAAGCGATCGAGTTCGTAGCCGAACGAGGCCACGTCGATCTGATCGCCGCGAAGCGAGGTCGCACGGGGATCGTCCTTCGAAATCGTGAGCTTTATACGGGAAAAGAAGCCACCTTGATGGCCTCTGACGGTGGGGCCGCCATTCCACGCCGCGCCGCCACCCCTACCGGGACCGCTCGTGATCGCGATCAAAACGGCATTGGGCTTCACGAACGTGTAGTCATACGTGCGATCTTGCGACGATTTGCCGTCGTTTGTGGTCTCGTGCGCGGTAATCACTTCGGTGTAATTCGTGATGCCTTCCCACGCCTTGCGGAACGCATCGAATGCCGGCGTCGACTTATTGACGGCGGCCATCGTTCCCGGCGGTGACGCGTTTGCGGCTCTGGTGGGTCGCGCCGTTGCCTGCGCGAACGCTTGGTCGACCGGAACGATCGATGCGAGCATCAAGACGGCGACACCGACACGGATGGATTTGGAAAGAAGAATGCTCATCGAACCTCGGTGGATGCGGCAGAACGACGCGTCGCCCGGCCCTAGCGTGTGTGCACAACGGTGATTTCTTTTGCAAACGTGTGCGACGATGTTGCTCGGACCTCGGCAAAGTCTGCAAAAGTTGAACGACTCGGCGCGTACTTCAGTTCGCTCTCGGAAAAAAATCTTCTCGCGTCCGTCCGGTTTTTTTCCGGCAACCCACTCGCCGCTCACGACGATAGAAAAATTGCGATCGGCTCGCGGACGATTCTTGCCGCAGCGCGCCGCCTTTACGGCCCGACCGACGATGAGCTCAGCCGAGCCTATCGCGAGAAGGGCGATCTCGGCGAAGCGCTAGCGCTCGTCATGCGGCCGCCTCTCGTGCTCGATCTCTTTGCCGAAACGCTCGAGCCGGCAAACCTGCTCGATATGCTCGAAGAGCTCGCGGCCGCGACGGGCACGTCGCTCGGCAAGCGCCGCGATGCCGTCACGGAGCGGGCGCTGCGCGCATCGCGAACGCCGCGTGAAGTCGCCTACGTCGTCAAGATTCTGCTCGGCGAATTGCGGATCGGTTTGCGCGAAGGCCTCGTGCTCGATGCGATCGCCCACGCGTTCGCAGCCGACCCCGCAAGCGTGCGCCGAGCCGCGATGGCGGCGGGCGATATCGGCGCCGTCGCCCTTGCCGCGCGCGCAGGCACGCTCGATGCGATCGCGGTCCGCTACGGCGCGGCGATCGGGTCGATGCTCGCGTCACCGGTCGTGTTCGGCTCGTCCTATCGCGAGCTCGCGACGGGCACGTGGCTCGTCGAAGACAAATATGATGGCATCCGCGTTCAGGCACACGTCCGCGGTGACGACGTGCGGCTCTTCTCGCGCACCCAGAGTGACGTCTCGCGCGCATTTCCCGAAATCGTCACTGCGTTACGCGCGCATGCGCGCGATGCAATCTTCGACGGTGAGATTGTCGCGATGCGCGATGGCGTCGTGCTGCCGTTTCGCTATCTCCAGCCTCGGTTAGGGCGCGTCGATCCCACGCACGAATTACAAGCCGAGATTCCCGTTCGTTTCGTCGCCTTCGACGTGCTCGCGGCCGGCGAGCGCTTCTTGCTCGACGAGCCGCTCGTCGAACGTCGCGCACACATTGCGGCATCCCTCGATCCGACGGTCGAACTCGAGATCGCACCGTGGCGGACGCTCGAGCCCGGCGCGTCGCCCGAAGCGATCGCCGAGCTCTTCGATGCTGCGCGCGAACGCGGCAACGAAGGCCTCATGCTCAAACGCACGGATGCGCCCTACGTACCCGGCCGGCGCGGGAAGTGGTGGCTCAAACTCAAACGCGAACTCACCATGCTCGACGTCGTCGTCATTGCCGTCGAATGGGGCCACGGCAAACGTCGGGCGATGCTTTCGGACTATACCTTTGCGGTGCGCCGCTCGGCGACGGATCCCGAATTGCTCGCGATCGGCAAGGCCTATTCGGGACTTACCGATGCCGAAATCATCGAGATGACGACGTGGTTCGAAACGCACCGCATGGGGATGCACGGCCGGCGCGCCTTCGCGGTGGAGCCGAGCGTGGTCATCGAGGTGGCTTTCGACGTCGTGCAGCCGAGTACGCTGCACGCTAGCGGGTTCTCGCTACGCTTTCCGCGCATCGCGCGTTTGCGGCCCGATAAGCCCGCGACCGAGATCGATACGCTCGCCGACGTGGAGGCCGTCTATCGCGCGATGCTCGAGCGCGAAGGCGTGGAACGTTAAGCACCCGGACGAAGCCGTGTCGACGGCATCGGAACGATGCACACTGGTCGATCATCTCCTGGTCATGACGCTCGCGGAGATGCGAATTCGCTCGCTTCGGGGTTGAGTATTTGGTGGTTGGCGCGCTCGCACTCGCCGTCCAGGATCGACCACGAAGTCCCTCGACCTATGGATCCGCCCGATGCGGGCGGGGAAAATAGCTGGATAGGAAAGCCTCGGAAAAACTTGTAGAATCGATTTCCACCACACAGCGGTTGGAGAGCACGATGGGCGAGAATTTCTTCGAAAAAGCCGGGACGTTCGCGCAAGACGCGGCGGTCGATACGGCAGCCGATGGCGCGATCAATAACGTCATCGGCAGCGTTGCCGGTCATATTCCCGGCGGTGCGGCGGTCGAGGGGATGCTCAAGACCGGCGTCGACCTCGCGGCGAACAACTTCATCAATTCCGAGCTCGGCAATGTTGAAGGCGCCTTCGGCTCCCATGCCGCGGCGCCGGCTCCCGAATCCCAGCCTACAGCTGAGGCCGACCAAAACTAATTCGCGTCTGATGAAGGTAAAAAAGCGCTGACGACTGCGGTCAGCGCTTTTTTTTTCGCTTCGGAACCTACCGGGCTTGTGGGCGCGCGATCTCGGCGTCGGTTTGAATGGCGATCTCTGCATCGACTGGGATCGTGTAGTTCGTCTTGCGGTTGTTACCGTACGCGAAGCCACCCGCCGCACCGAGGACGCCGCCGAGGTTCGAGCCCACGGCTTTGCCGAGAATGTTGCCGACGATCATACCGCCGAGCGCGCCTGCCGCCTGTTGCGTCACGGCCGTATCTTGCTTCTTCGTGCTGGAAAGGACGTGCGCGGCGAGCTTGGTCGATTGGCCCGAGCTCGGGAAGACGATGCTATCGAAAACGAGCGACATCGAGGCTTTGCGGCCCTGACCCGCGCGTTGTACGTCGCCGATATGACCGCGCACGACCGCGCCTGCATACCCCGGGTCGCCGTTGGGATACGGCCGCACGACGACCATCGAGAAGCCCTGACCCGCTTGTGATTTGCCGGAATCGAGTTGCGTCTGCATTTTCGCGGAGATCGTCGTGCCGACCGGAATAACGCCTGCCGCGGGCGGTGTCAAGGTCGCCGTCGCGTAGGGCGTCGGCGTCGCGTAGAGCGTGGTTGTTTGCGCGGATGCCGGGACGAGCATCGCGAGCGAGGCGGCGAGTCCGAAGCAACCGGCGAGAGCATTCGATCGTGCGTTCGTGGTCATCATGTCTCCTGTAGAAGGCTTCCGAAAGTGTCTGCGTTCGAGCGCAGCGGCCGAACGCGTTTGCATTCGACCGGTTACCCCACCAACGCATCGACGGACGATTAGGTTCGGGACGTCGCACCATCGGGGCGCTTGGCGTATTTCGCGAGTTCGAGTTTGGCGACGGATGCGCGATGCACTTCGTCGGGACCATCCGCAAGCCGCAGCGTACGCGCTCCAGCCCAAAGATGCGCGAGACCGGGATCCGCGCTGACGCCCGCGCCGCCGAAGGCTTGGATCGCGCGATCGATGACGCGTAGCGCCATATTCGGGGCGACGACCTTGATCATCGCGATCTGCGCGCGCGCTGCCTTGTTTCCCGCGCGGTCCATGGTCTCCGCGGCATGTAACGTGAGCAATCGCGCTTGATCGATCTCGATGCGCGAGTCGGCGATCCACTCCCCGATGACGCCTTGCGTCGCGAGTGATTTCCCAAAAGCGACGCGGTCGATCACGCGCTCGCACATCGCTTCGAGCGCGCGTTCCGCCGCGCCGATGAGCCGCATGCAGTGGTGGATCCGGCCAGGCCCGAGGCGCCCCTGCGCGATCTCAAAGCCGCGGCCTTCGCCGAGGATGACGTTGCTCGCGGGAACGCGCACGTTTTCGAAGCGCATGTCGGCATGGCCGTGCGGCGCATCGTCGTAGCCGAAGACGGTGAGCGCGCGATCGATGGTCACGCCGGGCGTTTCCATCGGCACGAGGACCATCGATTGCGCGAGATGCTTCGGTGCCGAAGGATCGGTCTTACCCATGAAAATCAGGATCTTGCAGCGGGGATCGGGCGCGCCCGTCGTCCACCACTTGCGGCCGTTGATCACATATGAGTCGCCTTCACGGACGATGCTCGCTTCGATATTGGTCGCATCCGACGACGCGACGTTGGGCTCCGTCATCGCGAACGCGGAGCGAATCTCGCCGCGCAGCAACGGCTCGAGCCACATCTTCTTCTGCTCGAGCGTGCCGTAGCGCACGAGCACTTCCATATTACCCGTATCGGGCGCGTTGCAATTAAAGACTTCCGGCGCGATTGCGGAGCGGCCCATGATTTCGCAGAGCGGCGCGTACTCCGCATTCGTGAGCCCGGCTCCGGCGTCGCTCTCGGGGAGAAAGAGATTCCAGAGACCGGCTTCCCGCGCGCGGACTTTCATCGCTTCCATCGCGGGCGGGATCGTCCATCGATTCGCATAGGTGGCGTGCTGCTCCCAATAGAGCCGCTCGCCCGGTTCGACGACGTCATGCATGAAGGTCTGCAACGACGCCCGCAGTTCGGCGACGGAAGAACGCATCTCTATGGCCATTCGAAACCCTTTCGCGGCGCACGCGCGCATTACCGCGTCCGCGCGAAGGCTTCCGTGCGACCGACCGGGTAGGCGGCGCGATGCTCGCGTTTCGCATTCTGGCGACCGTCGTCGCCACTACTCTCTGCGCACCAGCGATCGCTCGGGGAGAAGCCATCACGTACCGTCAGCCACCAAAAGCCATTGCCGACGTCTATCACGCGCCCGCACTGCCGACGATCTTCGCAAATCCGACGCACGATACGCTCGCGATCGTCGCACCGCTACGCTACCCACCGATCGCCGATCTCGCGCGTCCGATGCTCCGCATCGCGGGGCTGCGCATCGATCCGCGCAGCAACGGGATCCATCACGAGCTCGCATACACGAGCCTGGTGCTCGAGCGCGTCGTCGATGGCAAGACGACGATCGTGGCGCTCCCCGCGGGCGCACGGATCACCGCGATGCGGTTCAGCCCCGATGGCAAGCACTTCGCCCTCGGAAATGCGACGCCGCGCGGCATCGATCTCTATCTCGGTACGACTGCGACGGGAACGATCGCGCACGTCTCGGGCATCGACCTCAACGGAGTTTTCGGCGATCCGATTTCGTGGATGCCCGACGGGACGCACGTCCTCGTGCGCGTGCTCGATCGTCGCGGCGCGGCACCCGTCGCGCCCGCGGTGCCGTTGGGACCGATCGTGCAAGAGACTACCGGAAGAGCGGGCCAGATCGTCACGTACGAAGATCTCCTCGCGAATCCGCACGATGAAGATCTCTTCGATTACTACGGGACTTCACGACTCGCTCTCGTCGACCTCGCGACGCTGACGGCGAAACCGTTCGGGCCGCCTGCGATCTACACGTCGGCCGTTTCATCGCCAAGCGGCGCCTTCGTCCTCGTGGAACGAATCCATAAGCCATACTCCTATCTCTTTCCGTACGAACGCTTTCCCACGACGATCGAAGCACTCGGGATCGACGGCGCGCCTGCCGGAACGATCGTCGATCGCGGCCTGCAAGACGCGCTGCCCGTCGACGGCGTCGTCACGGGGCCACGCGACGTCGCATGGAAGCCGAACGAACCCGCGACGCTTTCGTACGTCGAAGCGCTCGACGGCGGCGATCCGAGCACCCCCGCCGAGCATCGCGATCGCGTCTTCGTGCGGCCGCTCCTCGCGCGAATCGCACCGCTCGAAATCGCACGCATGGCCTCGCGCGTGCAAGACGTCGTGTGGCTCGCGCGCGACGATCGCGCGATCGTGCGCGAGTACGATCGGCCGACGCGTCTGGCACGCCGCTGGCTCGTCGACGCGAGTGGCTCCGCGCCAAAAGCGATCGGTTTACCACTACGCGACGGCGATGCGTACAACGATCCGGGGAAGCCATTGCTCGAAACGATGCCGAACGATACGCTCGGCGTGATGCACGACCGTGATGCGATCTTTCTGGCGGGCGGCGGCTACGGTCCAGATGGCCGTCGGCCGTTCGTCGATCGCTTCGATCTCGCCTCAGCAAACGCGACGCGCATCTTTCGCTCGGCGCTCGAGCCGCTCGATTCGCCGATCGGCTTCCTCGATGCCGCGCGAACGACGATGCTCGTCTCGCGCCAATCTCAGACGCTGCCGCCCAACATGTACGTCCATACGGCGACGGGCGATCGCGAGCTTACGCACGTGAGCGATCCGGCGCCCGCTCTGCGCACCATCGAGCGCCGGGTCGTAACCTATAAACGCGCTGACGGCGTCGACCTTTCGTTCACGCTCTATCTACCGCCGGGTTACAAAGAAGGCACGCGCTTACCGACGTTCGTGTGGGCGTATCCCGCAGAATTCAACGACGCGAGCGTCGCATCCCAAAATACCAATAGCACGCAGACCTTTCAAACGATCGGCGGCGCGTCGGAAATCTATCTCGCACTCGCCGGCTACGCCGTGCTCGACAACGCGTCGATTCCGATCGTCGGCGACTCGCTCACCGCGAACGACACCTATGTCGAGCAACTCGTCGCCGGTGCGAAAGCCGCGATCGATAAAGCCGTCGAACTCGGCGTGACCGATCCCGAACGCGTTGCCGTCGGCGGCCATTCCTACGGCGCTTTCATGACGGCGAATCTGCTCGCACATTCGAAGCTCTTTCGAGCCGGTATCGCGCGTAGCGGGGCATATAATCGCACGCTCACGCCGTTTGGATTCCAAAACGAGCGCCGGACGTATTGGCAAGCGACGGACCTCTACACCAAAATGTCACCCTTCGCATATGCCGATAAGATCGCCGACCCGTTGCTGCTCATTCACGGCATGGTCGACGACAACACGGGCACGTTTCCGATCCAATCCGAGCGCCTTTTCGCCGCGATCAAAGGCAACGGTGGCACGGCACGCCTCGTCATGCTACCGAACGAATCACACGGTTATCTCGGTCAGGAAAGTAACGCGACGGTCCTGGCCGAGATGGTCGACTGGCTCGATCGCTTCGTGAAGAACGCAGCACCGCGCAAAATTTAGGCAAACTACGCCGTCGCGTTCGCGTCGAGATCGACGGCGAGCGTCGCCGATGCGGGATAACTCTGACACAGAAGCACGAAGCCACGCGCGATTTCGTAATCTTCGAGCGCGTAGTGGACGTCCATATCGACCTCGCCGTCGATGAGAACCGCGCGGCACGTAGCGCAGACGCCGCCCTTACACGCGTACGGAAGCTCGATGCCCGCGCGTAAGCCCGCATCGAGCACCGTTTCGGTTCCGCGACGGATCGGGAAAACGAACGTGCGGCCATCCATCGTCGCTCGCGCGTCGCATATCTTTTCGTTCGATACGGTCGCATCGACGAGCTCCGTACGACGCGCGTCCCACGCATCGGACTTCGTTGCCGCGAAGCGCTCGATGCGAACGCGGTTGCCCGTAAGCCCATGTGCGGCAAGCGATTCCACCACGTGCACCATCATCTCCGCGGGGCCGCAGACGTACGCACGATCGACCGACGCAATGTCGACCCATCGTGCGAAGAGAGCATCGCATTTCGCGCGATCGATGCGGCCGGCAAACGTCGCGATCTCCTGCGGCTCGCGGCTCATCACGAACACGAGCGAGAGACGCGCGAGGTAGCGATCTTTGAGGGCGAGCAATTCTTCGCGAAACATCATGCTCGACGACGCTCGATTGCCGTAGATGAGCGTTACGCGGCTTCGCGCTTGCGTCGCGAGCACGTTGCCGACGATCGCAAGGATCGGCGTGATGCCGCTTCCAGCTGCGATGTAAAGAGAGTGAGCAGGGGCGACGGCATCTGGCGCGGAGCCGAAACGACCATCGGGCGGCGCTGCGAGAATCGTCGCACCCGGCACGAGCGCGACGTGCGCCCACGTCGAGAACACGCCGCCCGCAACGCGTTTGATGCCGACGCGGAGATCGTCACCTGGTGAGAGCGAGCAAATGGAATACGAGCGGCGCACGCGTTCGCCCGCGATCTGGGCTTCGAGTGTAAGAAACTGTCCCGGGACGAACCGAAATCGCTCGCGTGCTTCGGGCGGCACGGCGAACGTCACGGCGATGGCATCACGCGTGAGATGCGCGACGGATGCGACGCGGAGCGGAACGAGCGCGCGATCGACGGTCACGTCAATGCGCTTTGAAATGATCGAATGGTTCGCGACATGCGACGCACCGATAGAGCGCTTTACACGGCGTCGAACCAAAACGACTTACGAGGGCGACCTCGTGCGAGCCGCAGCGCGGGCAGATCGCGCGTTCCTCGAGCGTGCCGAGGAGCGAGATCAGATCGAGCGCGCGTGAATCGGCCGCGAGATCGCGCGGACCCGGTGGTGAGATTCCATATGCGCGGAGCTTCTCGCGGCCGTTCGCTGTCAGCCAATCCGTCGACCATGCGGGAGCGAGGCTCGTCTCAACGACCGTCCGCGCGACCCCACGCGCATGGAGCGCGGCGACGATATCCGCTTCGATCACACGCATCGCGGGGCAGCCCGCGTACGTCGGTGTGATCGCAACGGTGAGCGTGCGCTCCGCCCCCGCGCCCGACCACCGCACGTCGCGCACGATCCCGAGATCGCGAATGGAAATGACCGGAATCTCCGGATCGGGAACCGCATCGAGCCACGCGAGTACGTCGGCGACGCTCGGTTCGATCGTCGTTGCCATGCTACCAACGCTCCGCAGGGACGCACCGCGCGACCGACTGCATTTCGGCGAGCAGATATGAGAACGACTCGGTGTGGCGACCCGCTCGGCCACCACCGTGCATCACGCCATCGACCGGCATCGCAAGCGTCGCATCGGCGAGCACCGCCTCTACATACGTATGCCACGGCGCGCGCAGGGTTGCGAGGTCGCAGCCGATTCCGCACGCGACCATCGCATCATCGATCCCATCCATCGCGAAGAGCTCGGCCGTATACGGCCACGCGTCGTCGAGGGCGGTGCGCATCCGCGCGTGACTCTCGTCCGTGCCGTCGCCCAAGCGAATCACCCAATCGCCACTCCGTTTGACATGATAGGTAACTTCGAGTGCGGCCTTCTCCGCGATCGCGGCGACACGCGCGTCGCGCGACGCCCGCAGCGCGCGGAGAACGAGTAGATGCCATGCATCGAAGAAAAACTGCCGGACGATCGTCTGCGCGTAATCGCCGTTGGGACGCTCGACGAGGAGCACGTTCGTAAACGCTCGCGCGTCGCGCGTGAAGGCGAGGCAGTCGGCATCGCGACCGCGCCCTTCGCACTCACCCGCATACGCAAGCCAAAGCCGCGCGTGCCCGATGAGATCGAGCGCGACGTTGGTCGAGGCGAGATCTTCTTCGAGTGCCGGTCCGTGGCCGGTCCACGCCGCGAGCCGCTGACCGAGCACGAGGGCGTTATCGCCTAGACGCAACGCATACGTCGCAAGGTCGGCTGCGTCGTTCACAGATGCTTGACGCCATCGGGCACGATGTAATGCGTGGGGTCACGATACGGCTTACCGTCGGCCGCGGCAAAGAACGCACCTGCGTCGTCGGGTTGGCTCGCAACGATATCCGCGGCGCGCACGACCCAGAGGCTCGCACCTTCGTGGCGACGCGTGTAGACGTCGCGTGCGTTCTGCAGCGCCATCGTCGCGTCGACCGCGTGCAGGCTCCCGACATGTTTGTGCGCGAGCCCCGAGCCGCTTCGCACGAAGACTTCCCAGAGCGGCCAATCGCTCATAGGCGTTTACGCGCGTGCGCGGCTGCCGCCTCGCGAACCCACGCACCATCGTCGTGTGCGGCGACGCGCGCGCCAAGCCGCTCGCGATTACACGGACCGCCACCCCGCAGAACGGCGAAAAACTCATCCCAGTCCGGCGTCCCGAAATCGTACCGATCGCGCTCGGCGTTCCAACGCAGATCGGGATCGGGAATCGCGAGCCCGAGGTGATCGGCCTGCGGGACCGTTTGATCGACGAAGCGCTGGCGCAGCTCGTCGTTCGTAAAGTGCTTGATCTTCCAACGTATCGATCGTTCGTTGTGCTGCGATTGCGCGTCGGGCGGACCGAACATCATCACCGCGGGCCACCACCAGCGATCGAGCGCATCTTGCGCGAGCGCTCGCTGCTCGGGCGTACCGGCACATAGCGTCGCGAGCACGTCGAAGCCTTGGCGCTGATGGAAACTCTCTTCTTTGCAAACGCGCACCATCGCACGCGCATAGGGCCCGTACGAGCATCGCGTGAGCGGGACCTGATTGATGATCGCCGCCCCATCGACGAGCCAACCGATCGTGCCGACGTCCGCCCACGTGAGCGTCGGATAGTTGAAGATACTCGAGTATTTCGCGCGCCCCGAAAGCAATGCCGCGAGCATCTCGTCGCGCGAGGTGCCGAGCGTTTCGGCCGCGCTGTAGAGATAGAGCGCGTGACCCGCTTCGTCTTGCACCTTCGCGAGCAAGACGCATTTGCGTTCGAGCGACGGCGCCCGTGAGATCCAATTCGCTTCGGGCAACATCCCGACGTACTCGCTGTGTGCGTGTTGCGAAATTTGGCGCACGAGCGTCTCGCGATAGGCTTGCGGCATCCAATCGTCCGCTTCGATCGCGATGCCGCGATCGAGCTTCGCTTCGAAGGCCGCGAGGCGCGCGTCTGAGATCTCGACCGATTGCGTGGACATGCGTTTCCCGGCTTCCTAGTTCGAATCGGTCGTGCGACGAGCGAGGCGTTCGCGTGCGCCGAGATCGGTTTCGTTGAGCGTCAGCAGCTCGTAGGTCGCGACGAGATCACCCGACCCGTCGACGATCGCGACATCCCAGCGGACCTCACCATAGGTCGCTTTTCTCGGCGTCTTTTCTTTGACACTGAGGCGCACCGCGATCGTCTCGCCCGGTCGCACGGGTTTGCGAAAACGGAGTTTGTCGAGGCCGATGTTGGCGAGCACGGGCCCCGGTGCCGGATCGACGAAGAGCCCGGCGGCAAACGAAAGCACGAGGTAGCCATGCGCCACGCGGCCACCAAAAAATGGATTCGCGCGCGCGGCCGCTTCGTCGAGATGCGCGTAAAACGTATCACCGGTGAAGGCGGCAAACTCATCGATATCGGCGAGCGTGATCGTGCGCGTCGCGGTCTGAAGAGACCGTCCGATCGCGAGATCGTCGAACGTGGAGCGGAACGGGTGCCTCTGCGTTTCAGAAACGTCGCTCATAAAACCTACCAAATGGTCAGCGCGAACTTCCTGGAGTGTACTCCGCAGAGCCCCGGTCCGTCAACGCGGCCGCGTGCCTTCGAAGACGACGTGCTCGACCGTATCGACGATCGCCGGACTCGTGAGGGCGTGACCTGGCCGGTACCACTCGACGAGTGAGTTGCACATCCCGAAAATCAAACGGACGACGAGTGATGCATCGAGCGCCGGATCGCACACGCCCGCCTCCTGTGCTTCCCGGACCAGGGCCGCGACGCGGCGATCGAATGCTTGTCGGCGCGCTCGTGCGTCGCGCTCGACGGCTGAATTGCCGCGCACGCGCACGAGCACCGTCAGTTCGGGTAAGACGTCGAGCGCGAGCGCTGCAACGCGACGGACGATGTATCGCAAGCGACGTTCGGGATCGCCCGTGCGTGCGCCCGACTCATCCAAGATCGCAAAGAGCGCTTCGAGTGCGCGGCCGAGCCCACGTTCGAGAAGAGCCTCTTTGCTTGCGACGTGATGATAGATCGCAGCCTTGCTGATGCCGGCCGCGCGCGCGACATCGTCCATCGACGCCCCGTCGAAGCCACGCTCTGCAAAGACGGCGAAGGCGACGTCGGTCAAGCGGTCGAGATCGTACGGTCGACGACGAGGTTCCACGTGCGCTCCGCGCGAGATGCCGCCCGAGCTAGGGTGCTTTGAGGAGTTTGCGCGCGAGGCCCATAAGCGGGCCCTCGATGGTGCGCATGAGTGCGATGATCGGTTTTTCGAACGCTTTGGGTTCGCGGTAGCCCTCGTCGAGATCCCAGAGCGGGATATACGCCTTGAAACGGGTCTCGAAATTGTCGGACCATTTGCGCACGCGCGCCTCATCGAAGCCGCGGGTGCGAAGCGCCGCAAGTGCGGCGGGATCGTCGGCGCAGCGACATGCGAGCGCGGCAAATTCATCCGTCGACATTCCCAGGCGCTCGAGTAACGACCGATCGACGGGTGAATGACCGAGCAAATAGGCGCCGAGGGCGCCCCCCTCGCGCATCCGCGCTTTGTCGATCATGCGTGGCAACCACTTGATGCCGTCGACGTCGACGGACCAACGTCGCGGTTTCGTAAGAGGTGGTGTCGTCATAGGTGCGACTTTCGGGCGAGCGACCCGAGGAACCCGCGTTCGAGCGCGACAGGACGGCGGCACTCTCGCCCGCTACTCATGGCGAGTGAGTTCGCAGCCCCCGACCGTCGTCGACCTATCGGTCGATTCCCACATGCGCAAATCGTTCATCGATTATGCCATGTCCGTCATCCAAGACCGCGCGTTGCCCGACGTGCGCGACGGTCTCAAGCCCGTCCATCGCCGCATTCTCTACGCGATGCGCGAGATGGGACTCACGCCCGAGAAGCCGACGCGTAAGAGCGCGGGCGTGGTCGGCGAAGTGCTCAAGCTCTATCATCCGCACGGCGACACGTCGGTCTACGACGCTGCCGTGCGCATGGCGCAACCGTGGTCGCTGCTGCATCCCCTGATCACGGGCCAAGGGAATTTCGGATCCATCGACGGCGACGGACCCGCCGCGTATCGCTACACCGAAATGAAACTCGCAAAAATCGCGATGGCTTTTTTCGGCGGCATCGATAAAGAGACGGTCGACGTCCGCGATAATTTCGATGGCATGACGACCGAGCCCGTGATTTTGCCGGTCGCCTTCCCCAACATCCTCATCAACGGCACCGATGGGATCGCCGTCGGCATGGCCACGTCACTCCCGCCGCACAACTTACGGGAAGTAGCGGCGGCGGTCTCGGCCTATATCGATAATCGCGAAATTACCGCGCGCGAGATCGCGCACATCATGGTCGCGCCCGATTTTCCCACCGGCGGCGTCGTGCACGATCTCGAGGGGTACATCACCGCGCTCGAAACGGGCCGCGGATCGGTCAAACTGCGCGGGACCTGGCACGAAGAGTCGGTCAAGAATAAGACGCTGCTGATCATCGATTCGGTACCGTATCAATCGAACAAGTCGACGATCGTCGAAAAGATCGCCGAGCTCGTCAATGCCAAGACGATCGACGACGTCACCGATCTACGCGACGAATCGAACAAAAATGGCATCCGCATCGTCGTCGAACTGCGCCGCGGGACGTCGGCGGAGATGGTCTTCAATCAGATCGTCGCGCGACGCACGGGTCTCGAAGTTACGATCGCCTATAACGCGATGCTGCTTGCGGGCAAACAGCCGCGGCAGATGAACGTGCGCGAAATCTTGGAGCGTTGGGTCGAGTTCCGGCTCGAGACGATTCGCCGCGGAGCGCGCTTCGATCTCGACAAGGCGCGCGAACGCCTCCACGTCCTCGAAGGGTTCATCAAAGCGATCGGTCTCATGGACCGCGTCATCGCGACGATCCGCGCGAGCAAAGACGCGCCGCAAGCGAAGATCGCACTCATGAATCTCCTCGAGATCGACGAGATACAATCGCAGGCGATCCTCGAATTACGCCTTGCGAAACTCACCGGGCTCGAGCTCGAAGCGATTCGCAAAGAGCACGCGACCGTCACCGCCGAGGTCAAAAATCTCGAAGGTTTACTCGCGAGCGAGCCCCGGCAGACGGCAGTTTTGCGCAAAGATCTCAAAGCCGTCGTCGACGAGCACGGTCGCGATCGCCAAACCAAAGTCGAGCAAACGATCGCGCGTCTCTCGCGCGAAGAGCTTATCGAACGCGAAGATGTGCTCGTCGTCGTCACCGGTAACGGCTACGTCCGGCGCGTCCCCGCGAGCGTTACCGAGCGCGCCACGCGCGGCGTTCGTTCGCGCGCGTATCTGGCGACCGCACCCGATGATTATGTCGATGACGTGCACGCCGCGACCACGCATGGCTATCTGGTCGCGATCACCGCGCGCGGCCAGGCGCACGCGCGCAAAATCTTCGATATTCCCGAATCCGCCCCGGGCGGCAAGGCGCGCCACGTGCGCAACGTCATCGATGGCATCGAGGCGAACGATACGATCGTGCGGCTCCTCGTCATCGAAGCCTTCGCCGAGGACGTGCATCTCCTCACCGCAACGCGCGCCGGTGCGATAAAGCGAACGAAGCTCGCCGAATATGCCGGCGCGGCGCGACGCGGCGGCATCGGAGCGATGAAAATCGACGACGACGACGCGCTCGTCGCAGCCGAGATCTGCCGCGATTTCGACCACGTCGTGCTCGCAGGATCGAACGGGAAAGCGATCCGGTTCGTCGTCGATGAGGAACAGTTGCGGTCGATGGGCCGCGGCACGGGCGGCACGCGCGGCATCAAACTCGACAAGGGCGAAATCCTCGCGGGTACGATCGTGCTTGCAGGCAATGGCAAAATGCAAAAAATGCACGTGGTCCGCAAAGAGGTCGATGGCGTCGTCACGCGTGGTGAAGAACTCGACACGCGTGCGATGGATCGAAATCTCTTCGTTCTCGCAATCGGAACGCGCGGCGTGGGCAAGAAGACGCCACTCGCGGAATTCGGCGTGCAGGCGCGCGGTGGTAAAGGCGTCGCCTCGTTCACCCCGAGCCCGAAATCCGGCCCGCTCGCGCGCATCGTTGCCGCGGGGGCGGCAAGCGACGTCATCATCATCACCGCGAAGGGTACGCTCGTGCGTGCGAGCGTCGATGCGGTTCGCACGACGCCGCGCAGTTGGAGCGGGAGCTCACTCGTCACGCTCGATCGCGACGATGCCGTCGCCGACGCCCGCATCGTCACAGCAGAAACGCAAGACTGATCCGTGGCGAAAAACGCAAAAGAACTCGACCTTTTCTCAAGCGAAGCCACGACGGCCACCTACGACGGATCGTCGATCCGCGTGCTCAAGGGTCTCGAAGCCGTGCGCAAACGGCCAGGCATGTATATCGGCGATACGGAGATGCGCGGCTTCCACCACCTCCTCACCGAGATCTACGATAACAGCATCGACGAAGCGCTCGCGGGCCACGCGACGATCGTCGTCGTTACCCTGCACGCCGACGGGTCCGCATCCGTCGAAGACGACGGCCGCGGAATCCCCGTCGACATGCATCCAACCGAAAAGATGCCCGCGGCGACCGTCGCGATGACCGTGTTGCACGCGGGCGGCAAGTTCGAGGGCGCCGCGTACAAAACGTCCGGTGGTTTGCACGGCGTCGGCGCGTCGGTCGTGAACGCGCTCTCATCCAAACTCGAGATGACGATCCAACGCGACGGATTCATATGGGAGCAAACCTTTCGCGACGGTGGCCGGCCGGTCGCGAGACTCCGCCAGGGCAAGCCGACGCGCGCGCACGGAACGACCATCCGTTTCTGGCCCGACACCACGATCTTCACCGATATCTCGCGCTTCGATCCCGCGATCGTGCGCGATCGCCTGCGCGTCTCGTCGTTCCTCAATCCGGGTCTCGCGCTCACGTTCGTCGACGAAGCCGCAAAGACGCGCGAGGTCTTTCGCGCGGGCGATTTTGCCGAGATTCTCGGCTATCTCATAACGACCAAAGCCACCCCACTCTCGCCCCCGATATCCACGCGTAAGAGCGTCGCGACCGATAAGGGCGACGTCGAAGTCTTTCTCGCGCTGCGCTATGTGGATGCCGACGAAGCGATCGTCGCGACCTACGCGAACAATATCGCAACCGCGCTCGGCGGCACGCACGAAGCGGGCTTCCGCTCCGCGCTCCTGCGCGCGATCAATACCTACGCGCAGAACAACAGTCTCGTTAAAGATGCGCTCACCGCCGACGACGTACGCGAAGGCCTCGTCGCCGCAATCGCCGTCCGTCTCGGCGAACCGCGCTTCGAAGCGCAGACCAAAGAGCGCCTCGCAAATTCTGAAGCCAACGGCGCCGTCTCGTCGACAACGTATCAGATGCTCGCGGGCTTTTTCGAAGAGAACCCGAGCGTCGCGAAAGCGATCGTCCAAAAAGCGATCCTCGCCGCGAAGGCACGCGACGCCGCGCGCCGCGCGCGCGATACCGTTATCAAGCGCAAATCGGTGCTCGATTCGACGTCGCTGCCAGGCAAGCTCGCCGATTGTCGCGAGCGCGATCCCAAACTTTCGGAGATCTTTATCGTCGAAGGCGATTCGGCCGGCGGTACGGCCAAGAGCGGCCGCGATTCCGCATTCCAAGCGATCTTGCCGCTGCGCGGAAAGATCCTCAACGTCGAAAAAGCCGACGTTGCGAAAGCGCTCAAGAGCGAACAGATCGATACGCTCGTTCGCGCGCTCGGGTGTGGCGTGCTCAAACATTTCGATGTGACGAAGCTGCGCTACCACAAAGTCATCATGATGACCGACGCCGACGTCGACGGTGCGCATATCGCGACGCTCATGCTTACGTTCTTCCATCGGTTCATGCCGCAACTCATTACGAGCGGTCATGTCTACTCCGCGATGCCGCCGCTCTTTCGTGTGATCCGGGGTAAAGAGTCGCACTACATTCGCAACGACGCCGCGCTCGAACGCTTTATGCGCAATCGCCCGGGCAACTGGACGATCCAGCGCTTCAAAGGCCTCGGTGAAATGGATGCCGAGCAACTTTGGGAGACGACGCTCGATCCTGCGACGCGGCAACTCGGCCGCATCCGCTATGGCGATCAGGCCGCCGCAGGCTCGAACGAGACGTTCACGATTTTGATGGGCGATGACGTGGTTCCGCGCCGTGCGTTTATCGAAGCAAATGCGAAGTTCGCGACGGTCGACCATTAGGCGTGCGTTAGAGCCGACTAAAAATGCGATGAGACTTCGTGCGCGATGCTCACGTGCGGCGACGCCGTTGCGTAGGATCGCCATATCGTCTTCATCACCCGCCGGCGCACTCGCGTCGGTCTAGGAGTATCGCATATGTTTCTCCGTCGTGGAATCGCAACACTCGCCTTTACGCTGCTCGGTTTCGGAGCCGGCGCTGCCTTTACGTCGCAAGCCTCCGCGCAGAACGCTCCCATGACGCCGCACGTACGCGGCGAGCGCCAAAGCGCTCAAGATATCACGCACGTCGAACGTCGCCTCAAGCGCATCATCGCCTCGCTCAACCGCGATCAGCGCGATTACGGCGGACATCGCGCTAACGCGATCAACCTGCTCAATCAAGCCGACGCGCAGCTCGAAGCGGCGCTTGCGTTCGACGCGACGACGCCGCACTAGCCCGCGATGCCTGCCGAGCGCGAGGGGGAGCTCCGCGCGTTCGATGGGCAAAGGGACGTCGTGCAGACGTTTCCATCGAGCCCCGACGACGAGTATTCGCTCCCGCAACACGCTCGTGAAAGCGTTCGCTCGATCGTCGAGTTAAAATCCCAACACGCGAGGGGTGCGACGCGGGGCGATCGATTCGCCGACCGACTCGTTTCCACGCTCGGCCGGCCCGCGTTCCTCGCAAGCGTCCTGATTTTCGTCGCCGTGTGGATCGGCGGCAACCTCACAGCGCCGTTCTTCCATCTCGCGGTCGTCGACGCGCCGCCATTTTACTGGCTCCAAGGCACGGTGTCGCTCACCGCCCTCTGTCTTACGATTCTCGTGCTCTCGACGCAGCGTCGCCTCGACCGGCTCGCCGAAGAACGCGCGCAACTCACCCTGCAAGTTGCCCTCGTCGGCGAACAGAAGCTCGCCAAGGTGATCGCGCTTCTCGAGGAATTACGCAGCGACCATCCCGAGATCGTGAACCGGCACGATCCGCAGGCCGCCGCGATGGCAGAGCCGACCGACCCGCAATCCCTCATCGATGCGCTGCGCAGCTCGAGCGACGATGTGTCCGATGCGCATGCGTAGAGATGTGGCTCCCGCAATCGTCCTCTTCGACGGACTCTGCAATCTCTGCGATGGCGCGGTCCGCTTCATGCTCGATCGCGATCGTCGCGCACGCCTGCGTTTCGCGTCGCTCCAGTCCGAAGTCGCTCGCGATCTCCTACTCCGATTCGGCCGGACCGCTGAGGACGATCCGACGAGTATCATCGTCATCAACGGCGACCGCATCTTCGAGCGAAGTGCCGCAATCTTGCACATCGCCGAAACGCTGGGTTCGCCGTGGTCGTTTGCGCGCGTTTTGGCCGTCGTCCCCGAGGGAGTTCGTGACGCCGCGTACCGGTTCGTCGCGCGCAATCGGTACGCGATCTTCGGCAGGCGCGACGCGTGTCGCATTCCGACCCCGGCCGACGCCGAACGATTCCTCGCATGATGGCGTGGCTGCTCGACATGTGGTGGCACGACGTCTGTTTCATGCATTGGCGCGCCGATCCGGAGATCGTCGCGCGCGCGTTGCCGCCGGGGATCACGCTCGATCGTTTCGATGGGGACGCGTGGCTCTCGGTCGTGCCGTTTTGGATGAGCGATGTGCGCGCACGCTTTAGCCCGACGCTGCCGGGATTCGCACGCGTACCCGAACTCAATCTGCGAACGTACGTGAACGTCGGCGGGCGTTCGGGCGTCTGGTTCTTCAGCCTCGATGCCACGAGCCGCATCGCGGTCGAATCGGCGCGCATCCTCACGGCGCTGCCGTATTTCAACGCGCGCATCGCCACGAGCGAGCGCGATGGGACGATCGCCTACTCGAGCGCCCGTAACGACGCGCGCGCGGCGGCCTCCGGTCTCTTTGACGCACGCTACACGCCGCACGGCGATATCCGCCATGCCGCACATGGCTCGCTCGATGCGTTCTTACACGAGCGCTATCGACTCTTTTCGCAGCGAGGCTCGAAGCTGCTCACGGCGCGCATTCGCCACGAGCCGTGGAAGCTGCAAGCGATCGCAACGACGATCGAAACCAACACGCTTGGCGATCTCATCGGACATCCGCTCGCGCCGACGCCCGACTACGCGACTTTCGCGCGAAGCCTGCACGTGCAAGCCACGACGACGGCAACCGCCATATCCGAACGATAGCTTCGACCGCCGCGACGCGCGAGCCGCAGCCGCAGCCGCAGCCGCCGAGCCTACAAATTTGCTATCTCTGTGTCTGAACGACCGCCCCGTGTGCGGCAGGTACGCCTTCCAAAATCACGAGATACCGCCGCGTCGGGGTCGTGTTTTGCGCCGAGAGCACCGCACGCAACGTCGCAATCGTGGAGACGATCGCCGCTCCCGCGGGATTGGTCTTGAAGCCCGCGAGCGCTTCGATCGCTCCCGATCCATCGCGATTACTCGCGATCGCAAGCGTGTACGGTTTGCCGGGATCTAGCCCCGTTATCGCGGCTTGCACGATATCGACGAGGCCTTGGTTGTTCACCGCAACGGTCGTCGCCACGCTCTTCTCGTCGCGCCCGCCGAGCGTGAGGTGATCGCTGACGCTCGCCGCGCCAAGGGGCTCGAGCCCCTCGAGCCCGCTTCCGCTCGGTACCGCACCCGGAATGTAGACCATCCCCTGCGGTGCCTGCCCCGACGGAATCGTCGCGACGACGGTATTGGTCGACGTGTCGATCGCGGCAACGGCATCCCCGTTTTCGAGGCCGACGTAGATGCGCGTTCCGTCGCCCGAGGGCCAGAGGCCGTGCGGTAATGCGCCTGTGGGAATCGTCGCGACGAGTTCGGGTTTCACCGCAGTGGTATAGACCTTCACCACATTGAGCCCACCGACCGTCACGTAAGCGAATTGGCCCTTCGCATTCCGTACGATGTTGACGTGATTGGTTATCGGGCCCGAATCGAGCGTCGCGATCGTCTCGAACGGTGGTCTGGCATTGAAAATCTGCGTCTTACCAATGTCTTTTAGCGTCAACCAGACTTGCGTCCCATCGGGCGTAGCTGCGATATCGGGGCTAAATGGCGAGAGCTGTTTTACGTGGCCGACGATGCGATGCGACGCGCGATCGATGACGACGGTCTCCGGTGTGAAGCTCGAGCAGACGTATGCGTATTTGCCATCGGGTGAGAAGATCGTCATCCCGGGGCCGTTGGGAACGGCGATGCGTCGCGTTTCGCGATATGTCTTCGCATCGAGCACGCTGAGGTAATCTTCGCCGCGAACCGTTACCCAGATCTCTGCGCCGTCGGGTGTATAGAACGCTTCATGCGGCGAGCGGCCGACGTACGTCACGTGCTTGACCGCGTTCGTCGCGGTATCGATAAACGTCACCGAGTTCGAGCCGACCGAAACGACGTCGAGCGTGCGGTGATCGGGCGAAAATCCCATACCGTGCACGAGCAATTGCCCGGTGTAGAGCGGGCTCAGATTTCCCGGCGTCATAAGGCCGAGCCGAATCACGCCAAGGAGCGTGTTCGTGCTCGGATCGACGACCGAGACGGTGTTCGACGATTGATCCGCGAGATAGATCCGATCGCGCGCGGAGATCGCGATGTCGGGCGCACTCGCAGCGCCCGGCGCCTGGCCCGCGACGGCAGGCGCGGCGAGCGCGAGAAGTGAGAGCACGCTCGCACTCGAGCGCACGATAAGAGATCGAATATTCATTACTGTACCTTCGTAAGATCGCGACGGACGTCGCGCATGACGGTAATTTCGGATCGTTGCGTCACGACGATCTCTTGGGCGAGCCGCCGTAACCGTGGGTCGTGCCCGTATTGCAACTCGATGGTCGCCATCGCGACGGCACCGGCATGATGCGGGATCATCATCGCGACGAAATCGCGATCCGCATCGCCCGTCATCGGTGCGTGCATCATCGCCGCATCCATGTGCGTCATCGCCGCCATCGTGGCTGCGTCGAACGCCGACACGGCGGCATTGGCGAGGCGCGGCGATCCGATCGCGATTGCAGCAAATGCGGTCGCTCCAATTGCGATCAGACGAAAACGAGCGAGCACGGGAAATCCTCCGGGTGTGCAAACGCGCGAGCCCGCGCCGCGGATCACTTTTCGGCCACGAGTGATCCATGCGCGTTTTTCGTGCGTCTCTTGGAGTGACGATGATGATTGCGCGGCGTCGCGAATTCCACAGTATGTGGCCGAGTCGCATCCCAACCGACGAGGCACTCTTGCGTGGCGTATCGTCGCGCGATGCAGCGAGCTTTGCGTCGCTTTATAACCGCCACGCAAAGGCCGTCATGTCCGTCGCTTTTCGACTCGTAGGCGACCGCGAGATCGCAGCCGATCTTACCCAGGCGACGTTCCTGAAACTTTGGGAGCGCCCGAGCGCCGTTTCTGCGGGTGAAGGCATGCTACGGCCGTGGCTCCTGCGCGTCGCGCGCAATGCCGCCGTCGATACGCTTCGCCGAAGACGCCTGCGCGCGATCGGACCCGAAGACCGAATCGTCGCCGAAGCCGTCGTCACGCGCGCGCGTGCGGTCGCAACGCGCGACCTCCTCGCCTCGCTCGAAAGCCCGCAGCGACGCGTCATCGAACTCACCTATTTTGGCGAACTCACGCAGACCCAAATCGCAAGCGTCCTCGGCGTACCGCTTGGCACGGTCAAATCGCGCTTGCGTCTGGGCTTAGGCAAACTCCGCGCGCTCGCGCAACACGAAGGACGGGGAGCGTGATGAGCGACGACCGACACGATCACGACGATCTCGAAGCCTACGTTCTCGGCGCGCTCGATGCACGCGAGCGCGAAGCATTCGAGGCGCATCTCGCCGCTTGCGCGACATGCGTGCACGAACGCGCCGCGTACGCGAAAACGCTTCAGTCGCTCGCAAATACGTACGTGCCCGCTCCGCCGCCGGTACCATTCGTGGACGGGCGCCCGTTCGCCCGAAATCATCATCGCGCACGTGCCGTTTTCGGAGCCGCTGCCGTTGCGGCGCTCGCGATCGGACTCGCGGCTCCCCGCATCATACGCTACGAACGCAGCGAACGAAGCTATACCGCAATCGTGCTGATGCTCGCGAACCAGCCACACCAAATCGCCCTTATCGGCCACGTTCCCGGCGTCTCGGGCCGCGCGATCGTTGGCGATGGGCGCCGCCGAAGCGGCTTCCTCGCGAGCGGATTACCGATGCCGCAGGCGGGTATGGTTTATCGCGTTTATACCCGCGATGCCGCCGGTAGACACGTACTCGGTGCCCTCGAACCAACTTCCGATGGACTTCTCGTTCTCGTCACACCCGGCGACGCGCTTGCAGCGGCAGCATCCGTCCGCGTGATGCTCGAACGCGAACACGATCCCGACACATCGCCGCGCACAGAAGTGTTGATGGGAAGGCTCGGCTAGTACGCCCTCGCGGGCGCGTGCGTCAAAAGAAGACAAAACGAGCCACATGCGATGTGCATGAAGCTCGTCGTCATCGAGGGCAAGGTTGGCGTTTGCGTTACGGCGTGAGCGACTTCACCGTGTTGTCGTTGTCGTCGTTGAAGTAGATCGTTTGCGTGCCGTTGACGACGGCTGCGACCATTCCGAAAAGGGCGCCTGCTGCTCCCGGATCGACATTCGTCGTCGAGACGACGGCCTGCGTGGCGGGGTTGATCTCGACGAGCACGTTGTTGCCGAGTGAGCTTGCTGCCGTATTCGCAACGACAAGATCGCCGTTCGCGAGCGTCGTCATGCTGATCGGAGAGGCGAGTGGCGTCCCTTGAAAAACGGTCGAGACCATCGTGGAATTAAACGTGCTGCCAGAAGCCGCGTACGTGTTCGGAGGCGCTGTCGTCGCGCCGTTGATGCGGATCACGCGATTGGCGTTGGAATCGACGATATAGAGCGTATCGCTCGCGTTATCGTAGGTGAGGCCCGCAGGTGCGAGGATGCTTCCAGGCGCGCCGTTGTTATAGCTGAGCCCCGTGAGGATCGTATCGAACGAGAACGTCGGACCGGCGTTGATATTGATTCGGATGACCGTACCATTTTTCGCGTTGGTAGCGAAGAACGCGGGCTTGCCGCCGTTGCCGCTGTTGAACATCTGGCCCCACGGTCCCGCCCACGGGCCTTGTGCGAGCGTCGTTACGATCGTTCCGCTAGGCGAGACGATGGGGTTATTGTTAGCCGTATAATCGGCCGCCCAGACGTACCCGTTGGACGAAATCGAAACCGCATCGCAACCGGCGAGCGATGCGGACTGCGCGAGACGCTTGGGCGCGGAGCCCTGAACCGGCGAGATGTCTTCGATCGTCGTGCCGTTGCCGTTAACATTGGCCTTATCGCTGAAATTACAGACGATGAGATCGCCTGCGGTTTCGAGGCCTGCCGTCACGGGCGCTATCGCGAGACCGTAGGGGTTTTGATCGCCCGCTCCGGCGCCGGTACCGACGTCGACCGTCGATGCGATCGTCGTGATCGTCTTCAACGATCCGACACTGCCGGCAGGCGCAGCCGTCGGCGCGGGTGTCGGCGTGGCCACCGCATTGGGCGTTAGCCGTACCGCTTCGTTACTACATGCAACGACACTCGTGAACGCCGCGATCACGGCGAAAGAACGTAATACTCGCAAGACGATCTCCTGGCTGGATGAATGTTGTCTGACCTTTGACGCACGAGCGGCGCGGTTGGATCACCGTCGCCGCCGCTACGAGAGCGCGCGTTACGCGATCGCCATCGCCTTACGATCGATATCGAATTCCGCTTCCGAGAGAGCCATCGTCGTCACGCCGCCGCTCGTGATCTCGTGCTCGTAGCCGATGATCTTCGGCAACACGTGATCGGCGTAATAACGCGCGGTGATGACCTTCGCGTCGTAGAACGCATCGCCCGACTTCTTCGAAGCGATGAGCGCCGCTCGCGCCATCTGCCAGCCGCCGGCCACGTAGCCCCACAGCATGAGGTAGGGGACCGCGCCTGCGAAGGTCTGCCGGAGATCCTTCATCGCGTTGCCGCCGAGCCACATCGACGACTTTTGCAGCGCCGCGACGGCTTTGCCGAGTTCGACGCCCGTCGCCTTGACGTGCTCGTTCTCCGATTCGCCACACTCTTTGACCGTGGCTTGCATTTGCATCATGATCTTGGTTGCGGTCTTGCCCATATCTTTGAGGAACTTACGGCCGAGCATGTCGTTGCCTTGGATGCCCGTCGTTCCTTCGTAGATCTGCGCGATGCGGACATCGCGATAGTACTGCGCGACACCCGTCTCTTCGATGTATCCCATGCCGCCGAAGACCTGGAGCGCTTCGGAGACGACTTGTGTCGCAACTTCCGTCGACCAACCCTTGACGATCGGCGTGAAAAACTCGACGATCGCGTTCGCTTCTTTTTTCTGCGCTTCGTCGGGATCGGCGTGTTCGTGATCGAGTGCCGCCGCGACGTAGAATGCGACCGCGCGCATCGCCTCGACTTGGCTCTTGCAGTTCATGAGCATGCGACGCACGTCGGGATGCTCGATAATGCGGACCGGCGTCCACTCCTTCGCGGCGATATCTTTGGACTGGACGCGTTCCTTCGCGTAATCGACCGCCGCTTGATACGCGCGGTCCGCGATCGCATACCCCTGAACTCCGACCGAGAAGCGTGCCGCATTCATCATGATGAACATGTATTTGAGGCCGAGGTTCTCTTCGCCGATGAGGAACGCGGTCGCGCCGCCTTCTTTTTCGCCATAATTCATCGTCGTCGTGGGCGACGCGTGGATGCCGAGCTTGTGCTCGATGCCGGCGCAATAAATGTCGTTGCGCTTGCCGAGCGTGCCGTCGTCGTTGACGAGAAACTTCGGAGTGATGAAGAGCGAGATGCCCTTCACGCCTTCCGGTGCCGTCGCCGTACGTGCGAGAGTGAGATGAATGATGTTCTCGGTATAGTCGTGCTCGCCGTAGGTGATATAGATCTTCTGGCCGGTGAGCTTGTACGACCCGTCGCCCTGCGGAACGGCCTTCGTGCGCACTTGCGCGAGGTCCGATCCGGCCTGCGGTTCGGTGAGATCCATCGTGCCGGTCCACTTGCCGGAAACGAGATTCGGAACGTACTTTTTCTTCTGCTCGTCCGTACCGACGAGCAGGATCGCTTCGATCGCGCCTTGGTTGAGCAGCGGCCCGAGCGAGAAGCCGAGATTCGCGGCGTTCCACATTTCGAGCGTCGCGGTCGACATGAGCCACGGGAGGCCCTGGCCGCCGTACTCCGTCGGCATCGGCAGACCGACCCAACCGGCGCCGGCAAACTGCTCGTAGGCAGCCTTAAAGCCCTTGGGCATCGTCACGTTGCCATCGGAAAACTTCGCGCCTTCGCGGTCGCCCACGGCGTTGAGCGGATCGAGAATATTGCTCGCAAAGTTTCCGGCTTCTTCGAGCACGGCATCGGAGATGTCCGCGAATTCTTCATATCCCGGGAGCTTCGAGATTGCGTCGAAATCGACGAGTTCGTTGATCAGGAACTGGAAGTCGCGAAGCGGGGCTTTATAGGCGGCCATAAGCGTGTCCATCCTCGTTCGGATTAAAAGTAGATTGCTGACATTCGCGTCCGGAAGGTTCATTCCTCGCCCGATGTACGCTCGGAAGGAGCGGAATGTTTTCGGGTGCTCTCAGGTGTCGCGCCGTGCCGCAAGCGTACTCTCAAGCCGTCGCGACAGCAACAGCATACCCACGCCGAGGCTTCATGACTCAAGCTCATTGAGTTCAGCTCGCGCGAGCGCACGATCACGAATGCGCCAAGCGACCTCAACGTCGTGCGATCGTTTCCGAGCGTTTCGCGACGAGCGATTCGGGGGCTATAAAGGCGCGACACCACCAAGGTGCGGATCTGCACGGTGGGAAGCGCGCTAGTCGAAGCCACCGATCGTCGTGCCGCCGTCCACGACGATGCCTTGGCCCGAGACGAACGCACCGGCCCGCGATGCGAGCATCACCGCGACGCCCGAGACGTCGTCGACGACCCCGAGGCGGCCGATGGGATACTGCTTCGTCACGAACGCTTCCATCTTCGGATCTTCGTACAGTGCCTTAGCAAAATCCGTCTTGATGACGCCCGGCGCGATCGCATTGACGCGGACGTTCTTCGGCCCCCATTCGACGGCGAGATTGCGCGCGAGTTGAAAATCGGCGGCTTTCGAAAGGCCATAGGCGCCCAAGAGCCGCGAGCCTTTGAGACCGGCGATGCTCGAAATGATGATGCACGCCCCGCCGCCGCGCACCGCGACGTGCGGAAGCGCCATGTTGCACAGCCACAGATTCGAGCGCACGTTGGAATTCATAATCTTGTCGTATTGGTCGTCGGTAATGTTCGCAAGCGGACCGAAATACGGATTGACCGCTGCATTGCAGACCACGATATCGATCCCGCCGTACGCCATGACGGTACCATCGACGAGTGCGGCGAGTTGCGATTTATCGGAAATGTTGCATGGGATCGCGATCGCGGTACCGCCTGTGGCGACGATCGCATCGCGCACTTCTTCGCAAACATCGGCCTTGCGGCTCGAGATGACGACCGACGCGCCACGACGCGCGAATTGTTCTGCGATCCCACGCCCGATACCGCGCGTGGAGCCCGTGATGACGGCGACTTTGCCCGTGAGATCGAAGAGATCGTCGCTCATCGCGCCGCGAACACGGCCTTGCGTTTTTGAAGAAATGCACCGACGCCTTCCATGAGGTCGCCGCCGAGTGCGGCTTCTTCTTGAATATCGGCTTCACGATCGAGCCATGCGGCAAACTGCGGCATGATCGCTTCGTTAAATGCGCGCTTCGTGAGCCCGGCCGCAATCGGCGAAACCTCGGCGAGCCGTCGCGCGAGCGCTGCGGTTTCCACGACGAGCGACGCCGCGGGGACGACGCGATTGACGAGCCCGAGACGATACGCTTCGAGGGCGTCGATCCGGTCGCTGAGCATCGCGAGCTCGAGACCGCGTCCGAAACCCGCGAGCAATGGCAGCATAAAGCTCGCACCACCATCGGGGACGAGGCCGATCTTCGCAAAGCCGAGCGTGAGCTGCGAATCGTCGCCCGCGATGCGGAGATCGCACGCGAGCGCGATCGAAAGCCCGACGCCCGCGGCGATGCCGCCGAGCGATGCAACGATCGGTTTCTCGATCGTGCGGATCCTCATCACGAGTTTGTTGTACCCGTGGCGTAAATGCTCTGCGACCGAGACGCGAGATGCGCCGGGCGTTTGCATCTCGATGAACGCTTCGAGATCCTGACCCGACGAGAAGCCGCGACCCGCGCCGCAGATCGCAATCGCGCGCACGCTCGTATCGGCGGCCCCGCGTTCGAGTGCGGCCAAGAGCTGGATCGCCATGGCGTCGTTAAAGGCGTTGATCTTTTCGGGCCGATTCAATGTGAGGGTCAGGACGGCGCCTTCTTGCGCTGCGAGGACGACGGATTCGCTCATGCGCCGCCGCTTCGCGCACGGCGCGCGCAAATGCTTTTCGTAAGCCGGCCCACGTCCGCGCGTACGCGCCATCCGTTATACTCCGTACTATGCAAATACCGATGACGCGCGCGAATTCGATCCTGGGACTCGCCGCCATTGCCGCAGCCGCCCTCGTAACGATCCGCCGCCCAGCCGCCGCAGCCGAGCCCGCAGCGCACACCTTCGAAATCGCCCTCAGCGACGACGCATGGCGCAAACGCTTGACGCCCGACCAGTTTACGATCTTGCGTCGCGCCGGGACCGAGGCGCCCGAATCGAGCCCGCTCTTACGCGAACATCGGCCGGGTACGTTCGCCTGCGCGGGCTGCGCGCTCGCACTCTTCGATGCTTCCACCAAATTCGAAAGCGGTACGGGCTGGCCGAGCTTCTTCCGCGCGTTACCGAAGGCCATCGAGACGACGACCGATCGGTCGCTCTTCGAAACGCGCACCGAAGTGCATTGCCGCCGTTGCGGCAGCCATATCGGCCACGTTTTCGACGACGGTCCAAAACCCACAGGTCTGCGCTATTGCATGAACGGTGCTGCGCTTTCGTTTCAGCCCAGCGGCAAGCGGAGCAGCGCCTAACTCGCTCAGGCGGTTTGGCAAGCGGCGCGTCGGGTACGCACCATGGTGATGCCCCCGACTTCAACCTTTGCGATGACCTTCGGCGCCGAGCTCATCCCCAACGGCGGCGTTTGTTTTCGGCTGTATGCGCCCAGCGCGACGAGCGTCGAACTCGCACTCGATGGTGCCGCACCCGAGCCGCTCCACCGCGACGACGACGGATTTTTCTTGCGCGTCGATTCGCGGGCGCGGGCGGGTTCGCGATATGCCTTCGTCGTCGATGGTTTGCGAGTCCCCGATCCCGCATCGCGGTTCAATCCCGAAGGGCCCCACGGACCGAGCGTCGTTATCGATCCGGGCGCCTTCCTGTGGCCGCAGGACGATTGGCGCGGCCGTCCATGGCACGAGCATGTCTTCTACGAGATTCATGTCGGAACGTTCACGCCCGAGGGCACGTACGCCGCGGCCGCCGCGAAATTGCCGCTCCTCGTCGAACTCGGCATCACCGCAATCGAACTCATGCCGCTCGCGCAGGCGCCGGGAAAACGCAACTGGGGCTACGACGGCGTCTTGCCCTACGCGCCCGCACATACATACGGAACGCCCGACGATCTCAAAGCGCTCGTCGCGCGCGCACACGCGCTCGGCATCGCGCTCTATCTCGATGTCGTTTACAATCATTTCGGTCCTGAAGGAAACTATCTCCACGCGTACGCGCGCGAATTCTACTCCGACCGCCACGACACGCCGTGGGGCGCCGCGATCGACGTCCTGGGAAACGCGCACGTGCGCGCGTTTTTCATCCAGAACGCTCTCTATTGGCTCGAAGAATTTCGCTTCGACGGTCTGCGGCTCGATGCGGTGCACGCGATTCACGACGGCGAGGACCGTGCGTTCTTACGCGAACTCGCGGCGACCGTCCACACCTGCGCATCGCGACCCGTTCACCTCGTTCTCGAAAACGACGACAACGAAAGCGCGCTCCTGGAAGCGGGGTTCCGCGCGCAGTGGAACGACGACGCGCATCACGCGGCACACGTTGCGGTCACGGCGGAACGCGACGGCTACTACGCCGATTATGCCGAAGCGACGACCGCCCTCCTGGGACGTACGCTCACCAAAGGCTTCGGCTATCAGGGCGAGCCCTCGGGCATGCGCGGCGGTAAGCTACGCGGTGATCCGAGCGATCATCTCGCGCACACATCGTTCGTGAACTTTCTGCAGAACCACGATCAGATCGGCAACCGACCCTTCGGCGAACGCATCACCGCACTCGCGCCCGATTACGCGGTGCGCGCCGTCGTCGCCGCGCTGCTGCTCGCGCCACCCGTGCCGCTGCTCTTCATGGGCGAGGAATGGGGCGCGAGCACGCCGTTTCTCTTCTTCTGCGATTTCGAACCCGATCTCGCACGCGCGGTGACGGCCGGTCGCCGCGGCGAGTTCGGCACGTTCGCCGCGTTTGCCGATGTCGCGACGCACGAACGCATTCCCGATCCGAATGCTCCCGAGACTTTCGCGCGCAGCACTTTGCGTTGGGACGAACGCGCGACGTCACCGCACGACGCATGGCTTGCGTACTATCGCAATCTCTTACGCATTCGTGCGCTCGAGATCGCGCCGCGGAGCGCGCTTGCGTGCGGCATCGACGCCGACTACGCCGGAATCGGAGAATGTGGTTTGCGTGCGCGCTGGCGTCTCGACGACGGCTGCATGCTCGGACTCGAAACCAATCTCGGTGAGACCGCGCAGGCCGGCTTTTCCGCCAATCCCAAAGGCTACATCGTTTTCTCGACGCACGATCCCACGTTTACCAACGGCATCGCGCCGCCGTGGAGCGTGCGGTGGACGATCGATTGATCTCGCACGTTCCACTCTCCACGTATCGGTTGCAGTTCGCGCCGACGTTTCGCTTCGATGACGCGAGGGCGATCGTGCCCTATCTCGCCGAACTCGGCATCGGACACATCTACGCCTCTCCGTACCTACGAGCGCGCCCCGGAAGCACGCACGGCTACGACGTCGTCGATCCCAATCGCTTCAATCATGAGATCGGTACGCTTGGCGACCACGCCGCCATGATCGATGCCGCGCAGGCCGCTGGAATCGGGCATCTCATGGACTTCGTGCCAAACCATATGGGCATCGGCGGCGGAGAGAATCCGTGGTGGCAGGACGTCCTCGAGAACGGCGAAGCATCGCCATACGCGAAATACTTCGATATCGATTGGGCCCCGCTGCGCAGTGAGATGCGCGGCAAAGTGCTCGTGCCGTTCCTCGGCGACTATTACGGCCGCGTTCTCGAACGCGGCGAACTCATACCGACGTTCGACGCGCATAGCGGCAGCTTTGCAGTCGCCTATTTCGAGAGTCGTTTTCCGCTTTCGTCCTCATCGTATGCGGGCGTACTCGCAATCGCCGTCGATTGCGCGACCGGTGATGCGTGGTCGCTTCGCGCACTCGCGGCGGAGTTCGCTTCTGCGTCGCTCGATCGCGCGCGCGAACTCAAAAGCGAACTCGCGATCGTCGCACGCGATCCCGCCGTCTCCGCCGCGATCGAAGCGGCACTCGAGACCTTTACCATCGGTAACGATGCGGCCGCGATCGACCGGCTCGACACGCTCTTGTCGCAGCAGAACTTTCGCCTCGCGTACTGGCGCGTCTCGGCCGATGAGATCAACTATCGTCGCTTTTTCGATATCAACGATCTCGCGGGATTACGCGTGGAAGACGCCGAGGTCTTGGGGCAGACGCATCGTCTCGTCTTCGATTTGATCGCAGCGGGACGCGTCCAGGGCTTGCGGATCGATCACGTCGATGGCCTCTTCAATCCCGGGGGGTACTGTACGTTTCTGGCCGATCGTGCGGAAGCGCTCGGGCAACCACAATATCTCGTCGTCGAGAAGATTCTCGCGCGTTTCGAAACGCTTCGATGCGATTGGCCGATTGCGGGAACGACCGGCTACGATTTCATGAACGTCGTCAACGGGCTCTTCGTCGATTCCGCGGGCGAACTCGCCTTCGATCGCATCTATCGTCAGTTCGCGGGCATCGCGACCAACTTCGATCAATTCGCCTATCGCGCGAAAAAAGACATCATGCGATCCTCGCTCGCAAGCGAACTCGAAGTGCTCGCGACGATGCTCGATCGCATCGCCGGAATGGATCGACGATCGAACGACTATACGTACAACGTGTTGCGCGACGCGCTCACCGAAGTGCTCGCCTCGTTCCCTGTCTATCGCACGTATGTGACCGATGAAAACATCGAACCCGAAGACACGCGTTTCATCGCCCTCGCGATCGAAGCCGCGCGCAAGCGCAGCGAACTCGGTGACGATCGCGTCTTCGATTTCCTCGCACACGTACTTTCCGCCGAAACCTCCGAGCAATCCGAGAATTACGATCGGCGCGAAGTCTTGCGTTTCGCGATGAAGTTCCAGCAATACTCGAGTCCGGTGATGGCCAAAGCCGTCGAAGATACCGCCTTCTATCGCTACGTTCGTCTTGCGTCGCTCAATGAGGTCGGCGGCGATCCACGGCATTTCGGCACGAGTGTCGCAACGTTTCACGCAACCAACGCCGAACGCGCCGCAAACCACCCCCACGCCATGCTCGCAACGGCAACGCACGATCACAAGCGTGGCGAAGATACGCGTACGCGCATCGACGCGCTCTCCGAAGTGCCGGAGCTATGGGAACGGACGCTCGATCGTTGGTCGCGCCTCAATGCGCCGTGCAAGGGTACCGCCGACGCCGCGCCCGCACCGACGGAAAACGACGAGTACCATATCTATCAAACCCTCGTCGGCACGTGGCCGATGGCATGGCTCGATACAACGCCGGAGGCGATCGACGAGGCCGCACTTCGCGCGTACGTCGAACGCATCGAGGCGTACTTCCTCAAAGCGCTACGCGAAGCGAAATTTCGCACGAGTTGGACGAATCCCAATCTCGCATATGAAGCGGCGACGCTCGGTTTCATCCGTGCGATCCTGCAACCGCGCCGCGGCAACACCTTCGTTCTCGAGCTCCAAACGCTCGCAGCCGACCTCGCACCGATCGGTGCGATCTCGAGCCTCGCGCAAGTCGCCCTCAAACTCACATCACCCGGCATTCCCGATATTTACCAAGGCTGCGAACTGTGGGATTTTTCACTCGTCGATCCCGATAATCGCCGTGCCGTCGATTACGTCGAGCGTGCGGGCATCATTACCGCGATGCGCGCGCGCGTCGAGGCGGGCGAGAGCGCCGATCTCTGTGACGAATTGCTCGCGACGTGGCGCGACGGCCGCATCAAAGCCTACGTGACGTGGCGACTCTTGCACTTGCGCCGCGAACGCGCGGCGACGTACCTCGGCTCGTCGTACCGACCGCTCGCGACGACGGGCACATTGGCCGATCACATCGTAGCGTTCGCGCGCGAAGAGATCGTGACGATCGTGCCGCGCTTGCTACGGCGCTTACTCGAGAGCGATCGCAGCGATCTGCGCGTAGACTGCGACGACGTCGCGATTCGACTCGAACTCGACGCAGCCGAACGTTATCGCGACCGTTTCACCGGCGCCGTTTTGGTTACCGATCGCGATGACGCGGGCCCATTCCTCACCTCGAAAGCTGCGCTCACGCCGTTTCCGATCGCCGTGCTCGAACCGATCTAAGCGAGCGCGATCGCAGCGTCGAGTGCGGCGCACATCGATCCCGCATCGGCGCGCGCCGTGCCCGCGATATCGAATGCCGTCCCGTGATCGACGCTCGTGCGCACGTACGGTAGGCCGACGGTAATATTGACACCGTTTTCGAGCCCGAGGACTTTGATCGGACCGTGGCCCTGATCGTGATACATCGCGACGACGACGTCGAAGTCACCGCGCCGTGCTCGGAAGAAGAGCGTATCGGCGGGAAGCGGCCCGTCGACGTCGATCCCGGCGGCGCGCGCGCGCTCGAGTGCCGGCACGATCTGGCGCTCCTCTTCGCCATAGCCGAAGAGTCCGTTCTCACCCGCATGCGGATTGATGCCGCAGACGCCGATGCGCGGCCGAGCGATACGCGCGCGAACGAGCGTTTCGTGCGCGAGCCGTACGACGGTGAAGACGCGTTCGGGCGTGATGCGCGCGATCGCGTCGATGATGCCGACGTGCGTCGTAACGTGGATGACGCGTAAGCCGGGCGCCGTGAGCATCATCGCGTAGTCCTGCGTGCCGGAGAGCGTCGCGAGGATCTCGGTGTGGCCCGGAAAGAGATGTCCACCCGCGTGAAGCGCCGCTTTGTTGAGCGGTGCGGTGCAGATCGCGTCGATATCGCCGTGCAGCGCGAGTTCGTTCGCGCGTTCGAGGTAACGATATGCTGCATCGCCCGCTTTCGCAGAGAGCGCGCCGAACGGGATCTCGTCTTCGCCGAGCAACGCGAGATCGATCACGTCGATGGAACTCGCTTCCGGAATCCACGTCGTAAGATCGTCGACGATACGCACGCTCAGCGACGAGCGCACGATGGCGCTCGCGCGCCGCATCACGCTCGCGTCGCCGATGACGATCGGGCGACAGCGCGCGTGATAACTCCCATCGGCGAGCGTCTTTGCGATCACCTCGGCGCCGATGCCCGCGGCATCGCCCATCGTCAGCGCAATCGTCGGAAGCCTCATGCGGTCGTTCGTTCGCGAATGGATGCGAGCACCTCTCGATAGGCATGCGGCGTACCGAAGCCGCCGGATTTCGTCACGATCCAAAGCGGCGCGCCGATCGCGCGCGATCGCGGCGTGCCCGCGGCGACTTCGTCGTGCAGTTCGAGACCGACGATGCCGACGCCGTCGCAAAACGTGCGCGCGATGGCACCGCCGCTGAGCACGACCGTGAGGCCCGTTCGGTCGCGCAACAGAGGCGCGGTCGCGGTGATGAACGCCGTACGCACGAGGCGTTCGTCGCTTTGCGTTTCGCCGCCGATCGCGACGAGCGCGACGTCGCTCGCATCGAGCGCGATCGACGCACGCGCGATCGACGCGCGCACGCCGGGCTCGGCGCGGACGAGCGCGCCCGCATCGAGCGTTTCGACCATCGCGCATTGCCCGAAATCGGCGATCTGTGCCCGCGTCGTTGCGGTGCGACTGCCGATAAGGAAGAGCACGCGTGCGGCATCCGTCTCACCGGGCGTGCGAAGCGCGGGCGTCGCGTCGACGAGCGCGACGCCCGCGAGCACTTCTATGATGCCGGCCGATCCGACCCACACTACGTCGTCGCCCGCGCGTGCCGCTCGTACCAGCGCGCGCAGATCCGCATCGCTCTCCGCATCCGCAAGCGCGATACGGACACCGTTCGTGCCGAGCGTCGCGAGCGTCGCTGCGAGGGCCGCACCGCCCGCACGTAGGGTCGCGAGTCCGATCGTAACGAACGGTATGTCTGCGAACAATTCGGGCAGTGACGCGCCCTCGCTCCGTCGCCCGCGCTCGTGGAGGCACCCGTCGCGGATCGTCCGGCCTTGCGCGGGAAAACTCGGTGCGACGATCGCGACTGCACCCGGGCGAGCGGTGAGGATCGCGCACGTTTCGCTCGCGACGTTTCCGCGAAGCGTCGAATCGATCTTCTTCACGATCTCCGAGGTCGTGTGCGGGCGGAGCCGCTCGAGCAATGCCGTCGTACGTTGCGTCGCGCATTGCGGCGTTCGTTCGCGCGAATCGAGATCGATCGCGAGAACGTCGACGTCCCGGGCGCACTCGGCGACCGCGATGTCGCGCGCATCGAGCCAAACCCGTGCGCGCATGCCGCGTTTTACGAAAGCGAGCGCGGCATCGCACGCGCCCGTGAGATCGTCTGCGATGATGTAACGCACCACCTACGAGGCGGCTTCGAGACCCATCAACGTCCGGACGCGCGCGCGATCGCTCGCGAGTTCTTTCGCATCGCCGGAATAGACGATCCGACCGCTATCGAGGACGTACGCGCGATCCGCCACTTTTAGCGCGAGCAACGCGTTTTGCTCGACGAGGAGAATCGAGGTGCCGCGTGCACGCAGGGTCGCGAGCATCGCGTAGACATCCTCGACGATGAGCGGCGCGAGACCCTGCGACGGCTCGTCGACGAGAAGTAAGCGTGGATTCGCGACGAGCGCGCGGCCGATCGCGAGCATCTCTTGCTCGCCGCCCGAGAGTCGTCCGGCTTTGCGCGACCGCAATTCGGCGAGCTTTGGCAACGCTTCGAGCACGCGGGCGATCGTCCAGTCGCCCGTGCGGCCGTTCTCCGCGAGCTGCAGGTTCTCGAGCGTCGTTAACTCCTTGAACATTCGCCGGCCTTCGGGCACGTAGCCGACGCCGAGGCGCGCGACTTTATACGCCGGCCATCCTGCGATCTCGCGACCTTCGTAGGCGATCGAACCCGAGAGCGGCGGCGTGAGCCCGAGGATACTGCGAATCGTCGTCGTCTTGCCCGCGCCGTTGAGACCGAGCAGCGCCACGAGTTCGCCTTCGCCGACGGTGAGCGAGACGTCGCGCAAGATCGCGATCTTGCCGTAGTTCGTATGCAATCCGGCGATGCGGAGCAACGGCTCAGACATGCTCGACGACCTCACGTCCGAGATAGGCATCGCGCACCGCTTCGTTTGAGGAGATCTCGTCCGGCGTGCCCTCGGCGAGCAGTCGCCCGCGATCCATGACCGTGATGCGATCGGCGAGTGAGAGCACGACGCGCATATTGTGTTCGACGAAGAGAACCGTGAGCCCGAGGCGTTCGCGCAGATCGCGTATGACGCCGACGATGCGCTCCGTCTCGGCTTCCGCGAGGCCCGCCATCGGTTCGTCGAGCAAGACGATCTTCGGGCTCGTCGAGAGACTCATCGCGATTTCGCAGAGTCGTTGCGAACCGTGCGAGAGCTCGGCGACGAGCCGCGAGCGCGAACTCGCGAGGTTGACGAAGCCGAGGAGTTCGTCGATCCGCGCTTCCACCGCTTGCGTTTCCGCCCGCGTTCCACCACGCAAACGAAACGCCTGACCGGCCTGGCTCCAAATGCCGAGTTGGAGATTTTCGTGCACGGTAAGTTCGGGAAAGATACTCGGCGTCTGGAACGTGCGGCCCATGCCCGCTGCGACGCGCTGCCAATTGGGCATCCGCGTGATCTCGCGCCCTTCGAAACGAACGTTGCCGCTATCGGGAAAATAGAAGCCCGAGAGCGTATTGAAAAATGTCGTCTTTCCGGCGCCGTTTGGCCCGATGACGGCATGGATCGAATGTTCGTGGACGCTTGCCGAGACGTCGTCGACGGCGACGACACCGCCGAAACGCTTGCCGATGTTTTTCGCTTCGAGTAAGACCTCGGACATCTACGTCGTTCCTCGCGAGAGAGGTGCGGGCGCTTCGGGCGTTTCGGATACGGAGCTCCGGGCGAGCGCGCGCCGGTCGCGTAACGCTGCGATCGAACCGAGAATGCCTTTAGGGAATCCGAGCACGCACGCGATGAAGAGTGCGCCGAGAAAGATCTGCCACAGCGGCGTGATCGTCGAGATGATGTCCTTGCCGATGACGAAGATCGTCGCACCGACGAGTGGGCCCCAGATCATCCCCGCACCGCCGAGGATCATGATGAGCACGAAATCCCCCGATTGATGCCAATCGAGTGTGAGCGGATATGCGAAGTTGATGAGCAGCGCGAACATCGCACCGCCGAGCCCCGCGATCGTCGATGAGATCAGCAAGGCGACGAAGATGAAACGGTCGGTATTGATGCCGAGATAGCGCACGCGCACTTCGTTCTGTCGGATCGCCACGAGCGTGCGCCCGAACGGCGAGACCGCGACGACGGAAAAGAGCGCGACGATACCGAGGTAGATCGCGAGCGCGACGTAGTAGAACGACATCTCGTTGAGGCTGAAATGCGCGCTCGGGAAGCCGACGTACGGCCGCGCGAAATTCATGCCGTCCTCGCCACCCGTCACGTTCGTGAAGCGATAGGCGACGAAGTAGAAGACTTGGCCGAAGGCGATCGCGAGCAACCCGAAATAGATGCCGCGTCGCCGCAACAGGAACGGCCCGAGGATCAGGCCGCCGACGAGCCCGGCCAACGTTCCGACGAGCACGGCCTCGATAAAGTGCACGTGCGCGTATTTGATCGATAGTGCGGCACCGTACGAACCGAGTCCGAAAAACGCCGCGTTGCCGAACGCGGGTAGGCCCGTATAACCGAGCAAGAGATTGACGCTCATCGCCGCGATCGCGAAGAGCAAGACTTCGCTCACGATCGAGACGTCGAGATGTACGAGCGGTAAGACGAGCGGCGCGAGCGCGAGCAGGCCACCGATCACGAGCGCGGTGCGAAGTGCGGGCGTCATCCGAAGATGCCTTCTTCGCCGAAAAGTCCGCGCGGCCGGATCAGCAGGACGATCGCCATGAGCACGTACATCGAAACTTCGCTCGCTGCGGGAATGAAGAGCGTCGTCAGCGAGATCGCGAAGCCGATCAAAAGGCCACCCGCGATGCTCCCGAAGAGACTGCCCATCCCGCCGATGATAACGGTGACGAAGGCCGGCATGAGCAGCGCGTTTCCGCTCGTCGGGCTCAAGCCGAGCAGGCCCGCCGCGAGAACGCCCGCGATGCCCGCGAGAAAGATGCCGAGGCCAAAATTAACCATGTAAAGTACTTGCGTGTTGGTCCCGAGTGCGGCGATCATCTCCGTATCTTGCACCGCGGCGCGCAGGCGTAAGCCGAAACGCGTGCGCGTGAGGAAGAGCGCGAGCGCTACGATCGCGACGACGAGTGCCGCTGCAATGAAGAGCCGATATGCGGGAAACGACATGAAGCCGAGTTGCACCGTCCCGCTCAGACTCGCCGGCGGCGAGAGCGGGACCCCGTTCGCGCCCCAGATGAGATGGAAAACTTCCTCGGCTACGAGCGAGAGTCCGAACGTCAGGAGAAGACTGTAGAACGGCTCTCGCTTGTAGAGCGGCCGGATCAAGGTTCGTTCGACGACGATGCCGACGATGACCGTGAGCAACGGTGCGACGAGTAAGGCGAACCAAAACGACGTACCGCGCGAGATCATCGCGAAGGCGAGGTAGCCGGCGAGCGTCATGAAGCTTCCGTGCGCCATATTGATGGTACCGGTGAGATTCATGATCAGCGAAAGCCCGATCGCGACGATTGCGTAAAACGCGCCGAGAACGAGCCCGTTGAAGAGTTCCGGGCCGAGGTGTTCGAGCATACTTTAGGGGTAACTCAGCGTGCAGATCTTCGCTTTGTCCGCGATGCTCTGCTCGATCGTGTCGGCCTCGTGGACGTCCGTAATATTGAAGAGATCGTCCTTATCGCCGTTCGCGCCTTCGCGCCGCACTTCGCCGAACCACATCGGCCACATGAGCTGATGGTCTTCCTTGCGGAAATAGGCGGTGCCCTCGAAGATCGAACCGAACTTCGCGCCTTCGAGCGCACGCGCGACCTTCGCCGAGTCCGTGCTCTTGGCGTCGTTCATCGCCGCGACGAGACGATCCATCGTGATGTAGCCGAACGCGCTTCGCGCGCTTGGAGCGGTGTTGTGGAGTTTGGTGTAGTCGCGTACGAACGCATGCGCGGCCTTACTCTTGCCCAGAACCTTGTCGCTCTTGTAGTACCATTCGATGCCGAAGTAGCCGACGCGCGCTTCTTTCGGTAGCGATTGCACGGCTTCGAGTTCGGCTTGCGGTCCGCCGATGCCGATTTTCTTATGCAGCCCGAACGAGTCGATCTGCTTCATGCAATTGACGAAATCCGCGCCTTGAACGAGAACGAGGAGCACGTCGGGATTACCGGCGAGCGCCTTGGTGAGATACGGGCTAAAATCGGTCGTGCCGAGCGGCGTGAGATCGCTGCCGGTGATGGTGCCGCCGATACGTGCCAAAACGTCTTTATACGCCGTTTCGAGCGAATGGCCGAACGCATAGTCAGGCGTGATGAGGTGGAATTTCTTGCCGAACTTTTTGGCGAGCGAGTAGCCTGTGGCGTGAGCCTCCATCCACGTGCTATGGCACGTGCGGAACGTATTCCACTTGCAATCTTTGCCCGTAACGTCGTCGGTATGTCCGCCGGAATCGATGAAGAGCATGCCCGCAGCGTTGGCCGCACCGCTCACCGAGAGCGAAACGGCGCTACTGACCGTGCCCGCGAGGGCGACGACTTTGTCTTGGTTCATCAGCTTGCGAGCCTTCTGCGCGCCGATGCCGGGATCGTTACCGTCGTCTTCCTTCACGAGTTCGAGCTTGCGACCCATCACGCCGCCGCGGGCATTCCACATGTCGGCGGCCATCTGAAATCCGCGAAGTTCGCTCTCTCCGTTTGCCGCGTAGACGCCCGTGGCAGGTTCCAGGAGACCGATCTTGATCGCATCGGCCGCCTCGCCCATGCGAGGAATGAAGGCGGGGATGCCGATTGCGGCCCCCGCAATGGCCGCGCTTGAAGCGCGAACGAACGATCCGCGCGATAGACGAGATGACGACACGCTCGTGTTTCCTTTGAAGAAGCGCGAATCCGACGAAAGTATCGGATGCGACGCTGGCGCTTCTTTCACGAAGGAGGGAAACATCTTTCCTGGCAATGGCGTTTCGTGTCAAAACTTTGCACGAAACGCCATCGAGCGCGCGATGCTTAGTGCGCGGCTACCCCGTTGAACTGTTCTTCTTCGGTCGAGCCATGCAATGCGGTCGTCGAAGACTTGCCTTCGCTCACGACTTGCGCGATCTCGTCGAAGTAACCCGTACCGACTTCGCGCTGATGGCGCATCGCGGTGTACCCATCTTTTTCTGCGGCGAATTCGTCCTGCTGCAGTTCCGAGTACGCCGCCATGCCGCGCGACTTATACGCTTTGGCGAGTTGGAAGAACGAATGGTTGAGCGCGTGAAAACCGGCGAGCGTGATGAATTGGAATTTATAGCCCATCGCGGCGAGCTGTTGTTGAAACGTCTCGATATCGCTCTGTGAGAGTTTGAGCTTCCAGTTGAACGACGGCGAGCAATTGTAGGCAAGCCATTTGCCTGGGAATTTCGCGTGAACTTCGGCGGCGAAACGGCGCGCTTCTTCGATGTTCGGCTCGCTCGTCTCACACCAGATGAGATCGGCGTAGGGCGCATAGGCGATTCCGCGTGCGATCGCCGCATCGATGCCGCCGTTGAGACGGAAAAAGCCCTCTTCCGTGCGCTCGCCGTAGATGAACGGACGATCGACTTCGTCGACGTCGCTCGTGATGAGTTGCGCGCCGTTGGCATCGGTGCGTGCGACGATGAGCGTCGGGACGCCCATGAGATCGGCTGCGAGACGGGCGGCGACGAGATTGCGCACGGCGGTCTTCGTGGGAATCAGGACTTTGCCACCCATGTGGCCGCACTTTTTCTCACTCGCCAGTTGATCCTCGAGATGGATTCCGGCGGCGCCGGCTTCCACGAAGGCCTTCACGATTTCGTGCACGTTGAGCGCGCCGCCGAATCCGGCTTCCGCGTCGGCGACGATCGGCAAAAAGTAGTTGAGGTTTTCTTTGCCTTCGCTCTGCTGGATCTGGTCCGCGCGCTGGAACGCGTTATTGATGCGCTTCACGAGTTGCGGAGCGCTATTTGCCGGATAGAGACTTTGATCGGGATAGGTCTGCGACGCGCCGTTTGCGTCGGCGGCAACTTGCCAGCCCGAGAGATAGATGGCGTTGAGCCCGGCTTTGGCGGCCTGGACGGCCTGGCCACCGGTCATCGTTCCGAGCGCCGCAACATAGGGCTCGTTGGAAAGATGTTTCCACAGAAATTCCGCGCCGCGACGTGCGAGCGTGTACTCGATTTGAACCGAACCACGAAGGCGAACGACGTCGGCTCCGCTATAGGGGCGCTGGATTCCGGCCCACCGTGTGTCGGACTCCCACATCAATTCGAGTTGCTTTGCATCGCTGAAGTCTGGCACGTCAAATCCCTTTCGAAAATCGGGTGGAGAGTTTTTCTAAATTGGCTGACCGACCCACAACCGATGGCGGGTGGCGTTATGCACCTATTCCCGTATTTCCCGTCGAAAATCGTCGCTCGATTTCCGAAAGACGAAAAACGGGTTACGGCGTCGTTGCGGGCAGCAGTAAGCTTTCGTACTGCTTGCGCAGATCGCGCTTGAGGAATTTGCCCACCCCCGTGCGCGGAATTGCCTCTACAAAGATGACGCGGTCGGGAACCATCCACTTCGCGATACGTTCTGCAAGCCACGCCTGCACGGCAGATTCCTCAACCGCTTGACCGTCGCGCAAGGCGATGACCGCGACCGGACGTTCGACCCACTTCTCGTGTGGCAACCCGATGACGGCTGCTTCGCGAATCGCGGGGTGGCCCATGAGCATGTTCTCGAGGTCGACGCTCGAGATCCACTCACCACCGGATTTGACGAGATCCTTCGAACGATCGACGATCTGCATGTAGCCGAACTCGTCGACCGTGCAGACGTCGCCCGTATGAAAATAGCCGTCGGCGAAGCACGGTAGATCGCTTCCGACGCGATAATACGACGCGGTCACGGCCGCGCCGCGTACCCATAGGTCGCCTGGCGTCTTGCCGTCGTGCGGCACTTCGTTCCCCGCTTCATCGAGCAGCTTCCACGCGACGAGCGCGGTAAATCGACCCTGCGTGAGAAGTTTCCGGCGCTGCTCGTCCGGCGTTGCATCGATGAGCGACGACGTCAGGCGTGACGTCGTGCCGATCGGCGACATCTCCGTCATACCCCAGGCATGAATCGTCTGGATGCCACGACGCTTGAGATCGTCGAAAAGCGAAGGCGGACACGCCGAGCCGCCGATCACGAGATTTTTCAGCGACGGCAGATACCCATCGCGCTTTTCGAGTTCATCGCGTACCGCGAGCCACACCGTCGGCACGCCGAGCGACATCGTGACCCGCTCCGCATCGACGAGTTCGATAATGCTCGCCGGGTCGAGCTTCGGTCCCGGCATCACGAGCTTCGCGCCGATCATCGGTGCCAGATATGGCGTGCCCCACGCGTTGACGTGGAACATCGGCACGACCGGCATGACCGTATCGGCTTGTCCGATGCCGAGCGCGTCGACCGTGCCTGCAGCGAAGGCATGGAGCACGGTCGAGCGATGCGTGAAGGCGACGCCTTTGGGATCGCCCGTCGTCGCCGAGGTGTAGCACAGAATCGCGGCGCTGCGTTCGTCGATCTGCGGCCAATCGAAGGTCGTCGGTTTTCCGGCGAGGAGCGTTTCGTAATCGTACGCGTCTGGGAGTTCGGTGCTCCTCGCGCCCATCGTCACGAACGGAATCGAGAAATCGGGTCGCGTCGCCATCGCTTTCGCGACGGCCGGCGCAACCGAGGTGTCGACGAATGCGAGGGTGTCCCCCGCATGCTCGAAAACCCAGGCGACTTGTTCGGGAAAAAGCCGGATATTCGTCGTGTGCAAGACCGCACCGATCATCGGCACGGCGTAATACAATTCGAGATGACGGTGATTGTTCCAAGCGAAGCTCGCGACGCGATCGCCCGGCTTCACGCCGAGTTCGACGAGCGCGTGCGCGAGTTGCGCGACGCGCTTGCCGAAATCGCCGTACGTATACCGAAAGATCGACCCGTCGTCGTTGCGCGAGACGACTTCGCGCTCCGCATTGTTGCGCAAGATGTGCTCGAAGATCATCCCGATCGTGAGATCGACATCCATCATCGTCCCGGGCATCGCAAATGCGAGTTTCGCGTCCATCGTCTTCATTAATTGGCCTTTCGTTCGTTCGGTGCGAGTCGTTCGGCGTTAGAGCAATTTCCCATCATCGTCGGTGCCCAAGAGAATCGGGCGCAGGAGCGGAATCGGCGGATCGCCGTGGGCGAGAAGCGCGTCATGGAAGCGTTGCAACGTGAACTCAGACCCCAGTTTCTTCTGCATGTCGGCGCGCAGTTTGAGGATCTCGAGTTTCCCGAGCGTGTAGTAGCCATAGGTCGCATCTTGCGTGCCGCGCAACGCTTCGACGCGTGCGGGGCCCGGCGCCATGAAAGCGTTTTCAACGAAGAACTTCGTCGCTTCGTCGACCGTCATGCCCGCCGTATGTTCTTTCACGCCGACGATGTACCGGCATTCGCGCACGAGCGCGCCGCCGAGTTGCGCGAGGCGCACGTGCGGATCGCCCTTGCCCCAGCCTTCGTCGACGATCATCTGCTCGTCGTAGTGCGCCCAACCTTCAGCAAATGACGACGAACTTAAGATCTGTCGCGTGAGGCTGAGCGGCAGATGCTTATCGATCGTGAAGTTGACGTAGTGCCCGGGATAGACTTCGTGTGCGGAGACGATCGGGCGGTTGTAATCGTTTAAGAAGCCGAGGAACTCATTCTGCTTCGCGATCGGTGATTTGAGATCGACCGGCGTCACGTTGTAAAACGCACGTGTCGCGGTTTTCTCCAGAACGCCCGGTGCGTCCATCGACGCGAAAGTCGTCTGACGTTGGAAGACGGGCGTCTCGATCACCTTGATGTCGGCGTCACTCGGTAACGTCAGGAGTTTCTTCGCGATCACGAATTCGCGAAGCGCGATCAGATCGTGTTGCGCGGCCGGGATGAGCGTCGCGGCGGACGGATGCACTTTTTTGAGCGATTCGAACGCTACGGCGGGCGTAGCATCCGGGCTCACGAGCTTCGCCGTCGCGATGAATCGGGCGTGCGTGTCGGCCAGAGCATCTTCACCGACGCGAAGATACGCCGCGACCGGCATGTCGAGGCCTTCTTCATATTTAAGCCGCAACGCGTACGCTCGTTCGCCGATCGCGAACGTCCCCGACGGATGCGCGACCGGGTGTGCGGCGAGCCACGTCGCGTAGCCGGCGATCGCATCGTGGGCGATGGTGTCGGCTGCGAGTAACTCCGCGCGCAGCTTGCGATCTGCGATCGGACCGAGCGCCTCCGGGACCGTCGTCGTAAAGAAATTTTCGCTCCCGCGCGCGTCGCGTTCGGCGAGCATCGCCGTCGTCGCGTCGACCGTCGTGAGATTCGCTTCGGCTTGGGCGATGAGGCGCGGGATCGCACGTTCGCGAGCGATCGCATACCGCGCGCGCGTCGCGACGGGCGCATACGGTCGCTCGACGATCGCATAGACGCCGCCGCTTGCGATATTTACGTACGCGTCGGGGTTATGTTGCCATTGCGCGAGATCGCCGTTGAGCAAGAGATCGTCATGCAAGCTATTGGCGAGCATTTTCGCATCGATCGCGACTTCGGGTGAGAGCGTATTGGGTCCGAGCGCTTCGATCTTCGCGAGATACGACCGATCGCGCTCGAGTTGCGCTGCATAATCCGCCGCCGCGTAGGAGCCGAGTTCCGCATCGTAGGTGTGGATGCCGACACCCGTCGCGTTTACGGGATTCGCCGCGAAATTAGCGGCAAAATACGCTTTTGCAAGCGCGGCGAAGGCCACGTCATTTGCGCCCGACGCCGGAACGTCGGCGACGCTCGGAAGCATCGTTGCGAGCAACAGCGCTGCGGCGCCTAGTGAGGTCGTTCGTTTAAACATCGTCGCTTTCGTGAAGGTGGAAATGTGCGCCGGCGGCTCGTCGATCGAGCCGACGCGGCCGAGGAAATGCTCGTCTCCGGCGCCTGCCGGGAAGCGAACGCAGAAGCCTCGCTCGAGATGCAAGCCCGCGCCTGTTAGGCACGCGCCTCGAGTACCACGAGAAGTTTGCCACCGAATGAGCCTTCGCCCGCCGTCGCGTATTGGGCGACGATGGAATCTGCGTCCCGGGCCCCCTGGCGCGTCGTCGACTCGGCGATCGTGATCGAGTCGCCCTACTTCAAATTGCGTTGCGATCAGATCGAACTTCCCGATGGTACGCGTGTCGGCGACTACTACGTTCGCGAATCGCGCGGCTTCAGCGTGGTCTTCGCCGTGACGCCCGACGAACGGGTCGTCCTCGTGCGGCAATACAAGCACGGCATCGGCGACGTCGTCCTCGAGTTACCCGCGGGCGGCATCGACGAAGGCGAAGATTCAAAAACCTGCGCGATGCGCGAACTCGCCGAAGAAACCGCATACGAAAGCGCTCCGGAAAACCTCGAACTCTTGCGCAGCTTCATCTTGGAACCGACGAGCTCCACATCGCGCTACCATCTCTATCTCGCGCGCGACGTTCGACCGACCGCAAAGCAGAAATTCGATCCGCTCGAAGATATCCAAGTCGAACTCGCGACGTTTCCGCAGCTCCGGCAGTACGTTCGTGACGGCACGATCGACGTTGGGTCGCAGGCAGCTGCCATCTACTTCGCACTCGACGTGCTCGGCAAGCTTTCGTAGCCGGGTTAGCGATCGGCGCGCAGATGCTTTTTGCGAAAGCGCGAATTCGGTCGTGCGAACGCGGCGGAAGGCGTCCGTAGCGTCGTCCGTAGCTTCGCGAGCGAACCGAATGGAAAGACGCGGTCGATCGTCGCGACGACCACGTGCGCATCACGTCGGCACACCGACCAGAGACCGATCGCATTCGCGAAATCATCGGAGAGCAGATCGAGACCGGGCGAATACGGCGTGAGCGCGGGCACGACGACGAGCGCGTCACTCGCGACGAAGGCGGGCGCGTTCGCGCCGCCGCCCATGTGCAGACTCGGATGGAGATGGCCGATAATCGTGGGCCGTCCGAGGACGGCCGGACGATCGCCATGGACGAGCAGCCAGCCGTCGCGTTCGCACGCTTCGACCGTCGCGCCGAGCACCGCGAACGCGCGCGACCGCCCCTCGTGATTTCCCGCAACGAGCGTCACGGTCGTGCGCGCGCGCAACACGTCGAGCCCATCGCGAACGGTTCGAACCGCGCCCTCGCTCATGCGTGCGCCGTGAACGATATCGCCGAGGAAGACGATCTCGCGCGCTTCGATCCGCGCGGCAACGAGCGCGAGCGTCGCGACGATCTCAGCCGTACTCCAAAGCGGAAGCGTCCCGCCGATGACGTCTTCGTAGGCGAGGTGCGCATCTGCGGCGATCAGCGTCTGCGTTGCGGGCATCCACGCAAGCCCCGGTGCGAGCGCGACGACCCCGCGCGCGAGCTCGCAGCGCTCCGAAGACCGCGAGGGCGTCATCATGAACGACCACTGCCGCGGATGACGACGAAAACCTGTCTCTGCGCTGCGCGCGCATTGAAGAATCGTACCGACATCTAGGTGATCTTGCTTCCCGTCGGCGTCGCGGCATATCCCGCATCGAAAAGCGGACCGTCGGCCGTGCGCAGCGGAGTCGGGGGGAGATCGCTCTCGCCGAGCACCGCGAGCACGCGTTCGTGGAGCGCTTCGACCATGCTGCGACGATCGTCCATCACGACCGAATCGCCGAAGCTCGACGTGACGATACCGAACGTAAACGGCGAGGCCGCTGCCGGATGGATGACGCGCACTTCGCTCGGCAACGCCGCGAGATAGGCGAGGGCTCCGGGGGCGTCGAGCAGATCGGTCGTTACGAAACGAATCGTTTCGCGCAGCAGCGGAAAATCGGGCGCCGCTTCGAGCAAGCGGTCGAAGATCTTCTGACTATTCCAGCGCAAGCCGCTGCGCCGCAACGTTTGCCCGCCGGCACGACGCAAGACGAGTAAGCCCGTATTCGCGACGTAGCGGAAGTGCAAGCGCAGGAGATACCCCGCGCGCAAGCCGTCGAGGAGATCGCGCTGGAAATCACGCGGGTGCAAGAGCGTCGCCCAAAACGCATCCGGCAGCGTTTTCCCGTGCGGCATCGTGACGAGAAAGCCGTTATCGTCCGTCGTGATCTGCGTATTGACACGCGCTTCGCGAAAGAGTCGCGCGCCGATCACGCGCGCCAGTGCTTCATTGGCACGACGGCCCGCGCACGTATGGAAGACGGCGGTTTGCTTACGATCCATGCGATAGATTTCGACGAGCGCTTCGCCCGTTTTCGGCACCGCTGAGATCGCCATCTGTTGCGCGATATAGCGCACGGCGTGCGACGCCTCGGCGCCTTCGAGGCCATATCGTCGCGAGAGCCACGCGAGTGTCTTGCGCGCGCCGCCGTCGATTGCGAGGCGTGCCGCAATTCCCGCGCGCAGATCCGCGATCTCGCGCGCGAGCACCGTCGGTACGCCCTTGATGTGCGAACTCCACTGCGGCACGGTCGGTCGGCCCGCGAACGGCTCGACCGTCACGCCCGCAGAGCGAACTTCTTTCACTTTAAACGTACGCCCGGAAATGAGCATGACGTCGCCCTCGCGCAAGCTCGACGCAAAGCTCTCGTCGACTTTCCCGATCGCGCTGCCTTTCGTGCCGACGCTGACGCTCGTTTCGTCGGGAATCGTGCCGACGTTTTCGAAAAACGCCGCGCAGACATCGCGGCCGAGCCCGTAGATTGCGACATCGTCGGCACCGAGTCGTCGCACGTGCGCTTCATCGGGCCCCGCACCTCCGCCCGCGAGATACGCGACGACGGCGCGCACGTCGGCTTCGCTCAGATCGCGATACGGCTCCGCGCGTCGCGCGCGTTCGAGCGCGTCTGCGATCGGAACGCGTTTGTCGTAGCAAACGCTCATCACGAGCCACTGCGCGAGCACGTCGAGCGGCGCTTCGGGAATGCTCAGTTCTTCGATGATCCCGTCGCGAATGCAGCGTTTGGTTGCGGCCGCTTCGATGATATCGTCGCGATCTTGCGCGACGACGACGCCGTCGGCGACGGCACCCGGACGATGCCCCGCGCGACCGACGCGTTGTAACGTCGGCGTCATGCCGCGCGCGCCGCCGACGATGCAGACGCGATCGACGAAGCCGATATCGACGCCGAGTTCGAGGCTCGAACTACAGACGACCGTATGCAATTCACCGGCACGCAACTGCGCCTCCGTACGATGGCGCACGCTACGTTCGAGGGCGCTATGGTGAATACCGATCTTCGCATCGCTGCGCGGCCGTGGAATCGCATCGGGGTTCGCGATGCCGACACCCGCACGTGCTTCGAGATCGGCTTCGTCGCGCGCTTCGGTATCGTCGGGATTCGCAATGAGCGCCATCTCGTGCGCGACGCGTTCGGCTTGACTGCGCACGTTGGTGAAGACGAGCTGCGTGCGGACGTCCGATCCGAGCTCGATGCAACGTTGTGCGATACTCGTCATCGGCGCCATCGCACCCGTGAACGGTGCCGTCACCTCGAGGCGGATCGCGCGCAGGCCGCGCTTGTCGACGACCGCGCATTCGCGTTGCGACCCCGCGAGAAATTTCGAGACGCGATCGAGCGGGGCGACCGTCGCCGAAAGCCCGACGCGCACGAGCCCATCGGTGACGAGCTCTTCGAGCGTTTCGAGACAGAGCGCGAGGTACGACCCGCGTTTATTGCCTGCGAGCGCGTGGACCTCGTCGATGATGACGGTGTCGACCGCGCGTAAATGTTTGCGATACGATTCCATCGCGAGCATGAGCGCGAGTGATTCCGGGGTCGTCATGAGGATATGTGGTGGGCGCGTCATCATCAGTCGGCGTTCTTCGACCGGGGTATCGCTCGTGCGCACGCCCGTGCGGATCGAGGTCTCGCGGATGCGTCCGCGGCGCAACTGCGCGCGTTCCGAGTTCGGCCGCTCGAGCAGACCCATCTCGCGCAACGGCCGACGAACGTTGTGCTCGACGTCGTACCCGAGCGCGCGGAGCGGCGAAATATAGAGCACGTAGGGTCGCGGAAAGAGCTCGTCGCGATCGCGCAACTCGGCGAGACGACTCATGACGGGTAAAAAAGCTGCGAGCGTTTTCCCAGTCCCCGTCGGCGAGCAGATGAGATGGGTTTTCCGCGCGAGGCCGAGCGGCAACGCGTCTTCTTGGGGCGGCGTTGCGACGCCAAGCTTTTCGACACACCACTGCGCGACCGAAGAATGCAGCGCAGAGAACGGGGCTTCCATCGTACATACGTTCGCCGTCGGCTCGCGATTGCGCTCCTACTCCGGTTCCTCGCCTCGACCTGCGACAAAGCGCGCAGGGCGGCAACCGTCCTTCGCTAATCACCCCCGCGTGTCTGCCGTCTTAGCCGAAATGCTCCGCAAAAGCACGAAAACGTATAACGAGCGCTGGATCGGGGCAACGAAAACCGATTACAACACGACGGCCGATCACGGTGTCGTCGCGCAGCACAACCTCTATTGGAACGCGATCGTTCGCGCGGTCGAGACGGCCGATTTCGACGAACTCATCGGCTTCTCGCGCGACGCCGGGCGCTTCCAATCGAGCAAGGGCTTCGATCTCTCCGACGCGATCGGCCGCACGATCGAAGCGACGAACATGATCGAAATCGCGCTCTTGGAAACCAATGCCGGCGCGATCCCGCAGATGGAGATCATCAACGAGATCGCCGACTTGCGCTCGATGATCGCGATAGCGGTCGCCGAGGGCTACAAAGCAGACCAAGATACGAAGCGCGACGTCGCGAGCGAACGCGATCACAAAGAGCGCTTGCGCGCCGTGATGCTGCGCAAAGAGGCGTCGTTCGAAGTAAGGATGCTCGCAGCGGGCGACGAGATCGCACCGCTCTACGACGATGGCATGAAATTTCACTTCGTCGATTCGGGCACGTTGCGACTCTACAATCTCTTGCCCAACGGCCGATGCATCACGCTTTCGATCCTCGGTCCGGGCGACGTCTTTCTTCAGTGGCGTACCGAATCGCAGAGTCTCTCGTGCCTGTGCGCTGAGTCGCTGCACGAATCGCGAATCATTTCGGCGAGCGAAGGCCAGATTACCGAAATCATCTCCGCACAACCCGCAGCCGCACTCGACGTGATCACGAATTTCGCGCGCCGGCTCACGGAATCGCAAGTCCTCATCGAAGATCTCCTCAACAATAGCGTCAATCTGCGGCTTTACCGAACGCTTCTCGAACTCGCGAAGAACTTCGGAAAACCGGAGGGCGCGCTCACGGTCATCGATTATCCGCTCACGCACCAACGACTCGCCGACATGATCGGCTCGAATCGCGTCACCATCACGCGCAAATTACACGAACTTCAAGAACGCGGCATTCTCGAAGCGCGGAAGAACGCGACGATCGCGCTCCGGGATACCAATGCCCTTGCGGAGCTCGCCGAGAGCGGCGCGTAACCGGAACATCGAGCGACGAACGAAACTCCGGCTTTCGTTACCCGGTACGTGAGCGCGGAGGACTCATTCATGAACGCTCTTTCGCGCTTTGCTCTCGGCTCCGCGCTCGTACTCGTCGCCATAGTCGCGCTCATCTTCGTGCTCAAGCTGCTCCTCGTCGCGGCGGTCGTCGCCCTCGTGGTGCTCGCGAGCGTTTTCGCCTTCCACTTCGTGCGGGCGCTCGTCCGGAAGCGAACCGCACTCTCGGGGTGATACCTGTCACCGTCTCCTGACGACGTTACACCTACACTTCGTCTCGTCGGACCAGACCGACGTTACCGAAGGGACGCCGAATGATCGAGACCGTGGAAACCGTTCGCCCGTTGCAGGCTCCAGAGCGCACGTCGCTCTTCGCCGACCGCGAACAATCGGAGACGGGAAAACGCGTCCGCCAGTACTTCGAAACGTCCGGCTTCTCGCGCTGGAGCGCGATCTACGGCTCGGGCGATATCCCGCCGATCTGGAAAGTCATTCGCGACGGCCACGACCAAGCGCTCGAAACCGTCGTTTCGTGGCTCTCGACCGATAAGGGCCACACCGCCCTCGATGCCGGTTGCGGCACGGGCACGCTCTCGACGGCGCTTGCGAGCCACGGTTACGAAGTCGACGCATTCGACGTCTCCGCGCCGATGATCCACTTCGCAAAGTACATCAATGCCGGTCGTACCAAGGGCATTCCACCGCGTTTCCAAGTCGGCGATATCGCAGCGCTCGCCGGCCAAGCGCGGACGTACGATACGGTCTGTTGCCTCGACGTGCTCTTCCACTATCCATACAATGAAGTCAGCGAGATGCTCAAGCGCCTCTCGAGCCTCGCATCGAACAAAATGATCGGTTCGTTCGCGATTCGTACGCCGATGAACGATTTCTGGATGGCCATCGGTCAGAAATTCCACAAAAAGAACCGCATGACCAAGTTGCACATGTTCACCTACGATGAAGTCGAGCGCATCCTCTATCGCGCGGGCTTCAAGATGATGCGCACCAAGCGCGTGAAATTCTTCTTCTACGACAGCTTCATCTTCGAAGCGGTTCGGGTGGGCGCGTAGTCCTCGTGGCGACAGCTGCCCCCGTCGCCCCGGTCGTGAAAGAGAAGCAACAGCTTCTCGCGCCGCGGCTCTATAAAACCGATATCGGCATCCTCAACTCCCTCTCGATCGATCTCTGCCGTGCGGAGTTTGAAGAGCTACGCAGCGATTTCGATGCGGACTACAATCGGGCCCATTTCAAATGGGGCCCCGAAGTTCAAAACGTCGAATATCAGGCGCTGTGGGATGAATTCTACGAGTTCCTCAATCGCAGCTCGATCGGGGAATTCTCCGGTTGTCTTCTTTATAGTGACGTCCAGAAACATCTCAAAGACGAAACGCTCCGCGCGATCTATCGCGCAATGGGTCGCGATGAAGGTCGGCACTCGTCGTTTCTGAGTTGGGTGATGCGCCACATGGGTCGGCCTTTCGATCTCGCGAAGTTGCCCAACGTCAAGGGGATGTCGTACATGCATCCCAAGTGGATCTTCGTAACGACGTATCTCTCCGAAATCGTCGGCTTCTATCGCTACCAGAATATCAGCGACCATATGAAGCTGCACCCGGAGTTCAACTTCCACCCGATCTTCGATTATTTCGATAACTGGTGCAAGGACGAACGCCGTCACAGCCGCTTCTTCGCGTTGATGATGCGCTCGCAACCGCACTACTACAGCGGTTGGCTCAGCAAGCTCGGCGTGAAGTTCTTCACGCTTGCGGTCTACATCACGATGTATCTGCGAGATGAAAAGTCGGCCGTCTACAACGCGATGGGCATCAACTGGGAGAAATACGATTTCAAGGTGATCGACGAGACCGAAGAAGCCGCACACGGCATCTGGGGCATCGCGATCCGCACGAAGTCGGATTACTTCAAATCGTGCCTGCGCAAAATGCGCGATAACAATCGCGCCAATGCCAAGGGTCGTCTCCACACGGGCTGGCGTAAAAACGCGGCCGTCCCGGTGCGCTACGCGCGCTTCGCGAGCAACATCTTGCAATACGCCAAGCTCATGTTTCAGAAGCACGACTGGGTCGAGCCGCTGCCGCGTAGCGAGTGGACGAAGACGTGTTGCGATCCCGGCGACGCGAGCGTCCTCAAACTCGAGGGCGCGGTTCCCGTCACGTTACGCCGCTCGCCGATGCGCAGCGAACCGATCCCCGCGACGGCGTAACGCCAAAGCAAGAGGAGATGAAAGAGCTGGCTTCGGCAAGCTCTTTTTTTTGTGATACAGTTCGGTCGTTGAGGACCGTACGTGCATCGCAGTCGACGTTTACTTTTCCTCGTCCCACGAGTTGCCATCGAGGTCGAGCGTCGTGATATAACGAGTGTGGAGTGCGAACCATGCAAGTTACCGTCCCGAAGCCCTACATCGTGGAAGCAAAGCCCGCCATGGAATGGCTCTTGGGCGAGCCGGTCCAAAAAGTATGCCCAGCGTATAGTCACGCGTTCTGGCAGCTCCTCTTCGGCGAAGAACTTCGTCGCTGGGGTGAAGAACGCGGTCGCGTCGGTCCGGAGTGGCGCTTCTGGCTTACCCCAGAGGACGGGGTGTCACGATATCTCGTACCGGACGTTGCCTTTGTTTCGTTCGACCGGCTTCCGCGCGAGGCACCGCGAGCGTCGGTCGAAGAACCGCATCTCGCGCCCGACGTCATCGTCGAAATCCTCTCACCGCGCGACCGCAACATCCTCGTGCACCACAAACTTGCGGTCTACCTCAGCGGCGGCGTCGACCTCGTCATCGTCGTCGATCCGAAACGGCGTGTCGTGACGTTGCACGATCCCGAATCATCGCAAATCCTCGACGAAAGAGATATCCTGAGGCACGCCGCATTGCCTGGCTTCGAACTTGCGCTCGCGGCCGCGTTCGCGAAGATGGATCGCTGATTGACATCGCCGGTCCGCGAGTCGATCGCCCTTTCCGAGTCGCCGATCGGGCGTGATAAGGTGGCGTGGAGTGCAACACATGCAGATCGAAGTCCCGATCCCGTACGTCGTCGAGGCCGAACCCGCGATGGAGTGGCTCATGGACGAGCCCGTTCAAAAAGTGAGTCCGGTCTACGACCATAGTTTTTGGCAGCGAAAACTCGCCGAAGAGCTCGGAAATTGGGGACGCTTGCGAGGCCGCACGGGCTCGGAATGGCGCTTCTGGATCGCACCATCGTTCGGCCCGGCATGCTATCTCGTGCCCGATGTCGCCTTCGTCTCGTTCGATCGCCTTCCCAAAGGAGCACCACGGGATGCGATTCGCGAACCGCGTCTAGCACCCGATATCGTCGACGAGATCCTCTCACCACGCGATCGGAACGTCCTCGTCCAACATAAAATTAACGTCTATCTCAGCGGTGGGACCGAACTCGTCATCGTGCTCGATCCCGAGCAGCGCATCGTAACACTCCACGATCGCGAGTATTCGCTGACGATCGGCGAAACCGATATCGTCACGCATCGTTCGATGCCTGGATTTGTGCTCGCGCTCGCACCGCTCTTCGAAGAGATGGACGTTTAACGCTCGCGTTCTTCTCCGCGTAAAACTTGCTCGGCGCTCGATCTCCAAAGCTCCGGTGCGTCGAGATGCACATCGTGCCCAGCCCAGGAAATGACGTCGATCGTCTCTCGTGCGTTGAGATCGATCATCTGCTCGGGTTCGCGGCCCATCCAGCCGGCTTCACTCACGATGATACGTATCGGACACGCGATCCGACGCCAGTCGTCACGATAATCTTGGATCGTCTCGATCGAATGCGGGTCGAAACCCGTCGGCCGTTTCGACGAGCATCTCCGACCAGACGCGTGCGGCGTTCGTGTTGGCGCTTAAAAATAAGCGCGCCGACACGCGGTCGGGAAATGGAAGCGGCCACGTATCGAGCCACCGCGATCGACGCAGGCGCATCGGGATCGCACGCGATGCCTGCTTCAATCACGATAAGGCGTGAAATCAGCTCGGGGTGTCGCGCGGCAACAAGAAATGCGGTCACGCCACCATGCGATTGTCCCACAAGCGACACCGGATCGCTCGCAATCGATTCGATTGTCGACACCGCATCGCAGACAAATTCGGCACGTGCGAACGACGCGAGACGTTTCGAGTTTTCGCAAAGCCACGCCGCGGTATCGCGCCATTCGTGTGCCGCACCGGCTAGGCCATGAAGCAGCAGTGCAATGGGGCCGACACCACCATAATCGACGAGACGGAGACGGGCGATCTCGCCGTTCGAGTCGACGCGTTCGAGAAATATGTCGTCCGTCTCAGCCATGTCGTCGCGCCGACAGCGTTACCGATCGTCCATCGGCTTTTGCTCGACGAACGTGATCGCGACGCCGCTCGGGTCGACGATCGTGAACTCCGTCGTGCGCCATGGCGTTTCGCCGAGCACGCCGTTGGGATGAATGATCCGCGCGGTGCGTGAGATCGCGTAGAGCTCGGCGATACCACGGACATACACACGGAATGCCGTCCAGTCCGCGATGCGCTTATCCATGCATTCAAAAATGTGAAACTTGACGCCGTCGCGTTGGAGGCCCGCATACACCGGTGGGTCGCCGGCGCGAAAGAGTTCGGTGAAGCCGAGCTTCTCTTCGTAAAATGCGACCGTAATCGCGACATCGAGGGCGGGAATGACGGGAACGGCTTCCTTGAAATAGACCGGCCGCACGATGCCGAGGCTTCCGGGGTCGACGAACTCTGGCATACTCTCCTCTCCTTCAGACGCGCGCGGCGCGTTCGTTCGCAGCCGCAACGTCATGTAACAACCCCGCAAGCGACGCGGTCGTTTCGTCCGACTTCTCCCACAGCGGGAAATGCCCGCAGTCCATAACGTCGAGCTTCGCACCACCGATGCCATCCGAAATCTCGCGCATGAGATCGACTGAGACGAACGCATCGTGCACTCCCGCGATCACGCGCACGGGAATATCGATTTCATCGAAGAGGTCGTCCGATGCGACGCGCGCGGCCATGCCGCGTAGCATCGCGGCAGCACCGCGCGGATCGGTCGGCGCGATCAGCGCGTGCGCGCGGGTGAGTAATTCGGGATGCGTCGTCGCGATCGACGGTGCGAAATAGCGGGGGACGAAAGCGGCTGCAATCGGCGCGATGCCTTCGGCTTCCGCACGCGTGGCGAGCGCTTCGCGCGCCGCAGCCGTCGCCGCGTCGTCGGCATTCGCGCGACTGCACACGATGCCGAGCCCCGCACAACGCTCTCTGAAGAGACGATAGAATGCGAAAGCGACGTACCCGCCGAGTGAGTGGCCCACGATCGTGGCGCGTTCGATCCCGAGTGCGTCGAGCACGCCGACCACATCGCTCGCGAGCGACTCCATAAGATACGGTCCCATCGGAACGCTCGATTTGCCAAGCCCACGCAGATCGAAACGCACCACACGCGCATACTTCGCAAGGCTATCCGCCTGCGCGTCCCACGCTTCTTTTGCGAGCGGAAATCCGTGCAACAAAACGATTGCGGGACCACTCCCGGCATCGGTCACGTCGAAGCGTGCGTCGTCGATACTCAACTGCATGACCGTCGTTTCGACGAAGCGAAGACTCAGCCATGGCATCCGTCGCACGCGTTACCTATATGCCCTTTCCGTTTGCTGCGATCGTCGGACAAGACGAAGCGAAGCTCGCGCTCATCCTCGCGAGCATCAATCCACGCGTCGGCGGCGTGTTGCTCTCGGGACCGAAGGGCACGGGGAAAACGACGATCGTCCGCGCCGCGGGCGAACTCTTACCCGCGCTCGATCGTGCGCTTTGCGCGTACGGCTGCGATCCCGCTGGTTCGAGTCTCTGCGCGACGTGTGCGGCGACGCTCGATCGCGGTGAGACCATCAAATCGAAAAAGATCCGCGGCGAGATCGTCGAGTTGCCGACGAGCGCGCAACTCGACGACGTCGTCGGCGCAGTCGACCTCAAGGCCGCCCTCGAGCGCAGCACGATCGATTTTCGTCCAGGCCTCTTGGCGCGTGCGAACCGCAACGTGCTCTACGTCGATGAGATCAATTTGCTCTCCGATCTCGCCGTCGATGCACTGCTCGATGCGGCGGCACAAGGCGTCGTCCACGTCAAACGCGGTCAACACGCCATCGACTATCCGTCGCGCTTTACGCTCATCGGTACGATGAATCCCGAGGAAGGCGAATTGCGACCGCAGATCACCGATCGCATCGGCTTGCGCGTGTTCGTTCGATCGGCGCCGAGTTTCGAAGAGCGACTCGAGATTTATCGCCGCAATGCCGCGTTCGCCCGCGACGCACGCGGCGTCACCCTAGCGTATGAAGCGGCGACGAAAAAGTTGCGAACCAAACTCAGCAACGCGATGAAGCGCATCGAGAGTGTGATCGTCGAGCCAGCCGCAGAGGCAGCCGCAATCGAAGCGACCGCGCGTTTGGGTATCGATAGCCATCGCACCGAATTCGTCGCGCTCGAAGCGGCTAGCGCGCTCGCCGCCTGGGAAGGACGCGATCGCGCGACGCCCGCCGATGTCGCGCGCGTCTTCCCGCTCGCCGCACGTCTGCGCCGCAGTCGTCTGCGCGTCGAAGCGCAATCCGAGCATCTCCAAGAAGACGCAGCGATCGCAGCCGCACTCGAAGCGACGCTCGGTGAGAATGCGGGCGACGACGCTCCACGCGAAACCGAGCACGCACCGCGTATCGTCGTCGCGCCCGAGCTCACGCAAAAAACGCCGCTCGCCCAACGCCCGCAACGCGAACGCGAAGGCCTTCCGATCGGCACGCAAACGCTGCAGCCCGGCGGCCGTCTCGATATCGGCGCGACGTTGCTCGACCGTGCGGCATCGAGCAAATCCGGCATGACGCCCGAACCCAAAGAACCGCTCGATGCAGCGAAGCCGATGCGACTTTCGATTCTCGTCGTCGATGCATCGCTCTCGACGCAGAAGAGTTCCGAGCTCGTCCGCGCCGCGGGTCGCGAACTCTTGCGCCCCATCTATACCGAGCGCGAACGCGCCGCACTCATCTCGTGTTGGGGTCCGCGCGCAGAGATCGCCGTCGATGAAAACACCGGCCGTAACATCGATCTCGTCGCCGCGCGTCTCGACGAACTCGAACCCGGTGCCATCCGCGCGCTCACGCCGTTACCCGAAGCACTCGAACTCGCGCGTACGATTGCCGAACGTTTTCGTCGCTCGCATCCCGGTGGCGAAGTCGATGTCGCGATCTTCTCCGACGGTCGTGCGAACGTTCCAATCGGTGGTGAAGCGATGCTCGCATCGGCGATCGGCGGCGGCGACGGCGCTCGCGAACTCGGCGAGCTCGCGAGCGAACAGTGTCGTCACATCGCATCGCAACTCGCGGGTCGCACGAACCTCACGTGCGTCAATCTCGACGAATACGAATCGCATCCACTCATGCGCGAACTCGCGACGCTAGCACGCGGACGCTACTTCCCGCTCTCTGCCGTTGTTGCAAAAATCCTTTAAGTACGATATAACATTAACAACCACCCTGACGACTGTCGATTTCCCTTCGTCGTCAGACGATCGGAATCGCAGAAAGGACGACTACCAAAACATGGCAGTCAAGAAAACCGCGACCCGTAAAAAAGTCGTAAAAAAGACGACGGCTCGTAAGACGACCGCGAAAAAAGTCGGCGCACGTAAAGCCGCAACGCGCAAGACCACCGTAAAAAAGGCGACGCGCAAGAAGGCGACCGCCAAAAAAACCACCGCCAAAAAGAGCACCGCGAAGAAAACGACCCGGAAAAAAACCGCCGTCAAAAAGACGACGCGTAAAGCGGCCGTAAAGAAGACCACCCGCAAAACTGCAGCCGCGAAGAAAACTGTCCGCAAGACGGTCGCTCGCAAGAAGGCTGTCGGTAAGACCACCCGTCGTAAGGTTGCCGGCTAGCCGGACCGCCCGAACTCAGGTTAAAAACGAACCGCATCATTCGATGCGGTTCGTTTTCGTTATCCGCTACGGCGTGGCCACGGCTGCGAATCGAGCGAGATCATCGTCGTGCCGGACGCGCCTCCGCGGCAGATCGTACGGGCTTGCGAGATCGCGAACGGTGCCGCGCCGCTCGGTAAATGCCGCCTTCATGCCGAGTTCGCGCATGATCGCAAATGTCGTCGCGTCGTATTTGCCCGCGGGATACGCGTATGTATCCGAAGCTTTCGCGCCGAGCCAACGTGCGAAACGCGCCTTGCAGCCCGCCGCTTCGCGAAGTTGGCCCGCACGATCGAGCGTCGAGAGATCCAGATGATCCGTGCCATGGCACGCGATCTCCATTCCGCCTTTGTGCATCGCACGCATCTGCTTCCACGAGAGATGTCGCGGCGTCCCGACGAATCCGCTGCTCACGTAAAACGTGCCACGAGCGCCATATTTCCGTAAGAGCGGAAACGCGGTCGTCGCCGCGTCGGCGTAGCCATCGTCGAACGTGAGCACGACGACATCGTGCGGATGCTCGCCACGCGCGATTGCTGCGGCTAGCTCGCTCGCAGTGATCGTCCGAATCTTGTGATCGCGCAAATAACGGAGTTGCGCTTCGAATGCTGCGGGCTCGACCGTGAGATCGCGGCCGACGGCATCGGTCGGCACGTGCGCGTCGACGAGATGGTACATCAAGACGGGTACGCCGCTCGGTTCTGCGGCTCGCATGGGAGATGCCGTCGCTGCGACGAGCGCACCGATCGCGAGCGCGCGAAATGCAGTCGTGCGAACGATGCGTGGGATCGTGATATCCATCATACTGTCGCGAATTTGCATTCTCGTCGCGCTCGCGATCGCCTACGGCCGACCCGCGACCGTAACGAATGGATTGCGAAACGCAATCGTTCCCGCGGTGCGCGCAGGGTGCGGGCCGAGCGTGTTGACGACGTAGAGCGACGTCAAACGTACGGGAGGCGAGAGGTCGTCGGGAAGTACGATCGAGCGTCGTTGCCAGCCGTTCCAATCGACGGCCTTGGCGAGCGTGAGCGCGCGCATCTCACCGAGTCCATTGACGAACGTGGCACGCAATCCGACACCGCTTCCATCGCCCGCGATCTCGATTGCGAAGGCCAGCGGCTCGCCCGGAAGCGCGAAGCCCGTCGAACTGCGCGCATATGCCGCACGTTCGTCGCGCGTGAAATCATACGGAATCCGCATCTCCGGCGGCTCGTTCGCAAAAGTGATCTCTCGGGCGACGCCGGCCGGTGCCGATGCGAAGCTCCATGCCGTCGCCGTTGCCGCATCGAAAAGTCGCAAGGCATCGCTATGTCGTCCGACGCGCAGCTCGAGCGTGGTCCGCGCGCCGCCCGCACGCACCACGAACCGTTCGTCGCGATCGCCGAGTTGGTACGGTTGCGAAACGTCGATCTCGCCGCGCGCCCCCCGCACGCGCAAGCTCGGTCCGATCGCGACCACACGTCCGCGCACATCGAAGCCGGTCGCGCGCAAGGTGATCGTCGCACCGGGTTCGGGATGACGCGTTTCGCTTTCGAGATCGAGTCGCGTCAACCGATCGACGACATCGACGCCGACGTTGGCAGCGAGCGTTCCCGAGCGCACCGTTACCTGCGACGACGTCGCACCCACGCGCACGACATCGCCACCATCGAGATGCGCTACGGCGAGGGCGTGCCCGGCCGCATCGACGATCGCAGCACGGACGGCGACGCGCGCACCCGCCATCGCAACGATCGAATCGGGCCGCACGACGAGTCGCGCCGGCGGACCCACGGGTGCATCGCTATAGACGAAGAGGCCGTCGGCGACCGCGCGCTCTTCGCCATCACTCGGTTTTCCGAGCACGCTCGGTTGCGCATCACCGAGGACGCGCGCGACGAGCTCCGCCGAGCCACCGCTATCGAACGCCATCGCATCGGTCGCATTGAAGCCACGTGCGAGCGCTGCGAATTCCGGCCGCGTCAGTCCCACCGAGAGTGGCGACCGCCCATCCACGCAGAGCAAGAGCACTTCGCCATCCGCAAGCGTCGCCGCACCGGAGACGGGAAAACGGCGATCGCGTTCTTCCGGTGCGGGACTATTGGGATCGTCGACGGCGAAGCCACGCGTAACGAGCATCGGGCCGCCACCGACGGCTTCGGTGACATCGGCGAGTGTCGGAATCGAAGCGACATCGACGGTCACCGCGTCGCCGATGGCGGGCAACGCACCGAATGCGAGCGCGGCCGGACCGAAGACGAGTTCGTAGCCGTGCACGGTGTGTGCGCGCGTCGCATCGTCGAACGACGCGATTCGAAATACTCCCGCGGGATGGAATGGCGGATGTTCGACATCGACGGGAACGATCTGCGCGATTCGCACGCCCGGCGCAGCTTTCGCCAAACCGTATGCCTCGCTCAAGAATCCGACACCGCCCTGCGGCGGCCATTCGTTGATCGTCGTAAGTGGAAGCGTCGAGCTTCCAAATCGAAGCGTTCCCGACATCGCGACGTTCTCGAAATGTACGGAGCGATCGGTGCGGACGTCGAGCACGACGCGCTTCGATGGCGAACGTAGCAACGCTCCATCGCGCACGACGAGATTAAGCGGTTGGTTCGTATTACCGATATCGAAGTAATCCGCGTTGACACCCGCGATCGCATTCGTCCGTCGCGCCATCGCGCCGACGGTCTCGCCCGAAGAAACGAGTCGATCGTTTGCGAGCACGGCGTGCACGCGAACGCTCGGCTCGCTCGGATCGACGGCGACGACGTTGACGACGAGCGGTCCGCTCGATGTTTGCAAGCGATAGGTCGCGCGGCGTACGCCTGGCGCCACAAATTCCGACGTCATCGATTGCGCGATGACGACCGGAAATGGTGCGGGCGGTACGAGTGTTGCCGGAAGCGCGGGAACGCTCACGGCGACGGGCGTGCTTCGGGGATCGGCGTCGCAGCGGCGATCGGCGCGACGATCGTCGGCTTCGGTGCGTCGCTGTAGAGCAAGAAGGCGTCTGAGACCCAGCGCTCGGCGCTATTGTCGGAGGGTACGTTGCGAACGGTAACGTTCGCGTCGCCCGGCGCGCGCGAGACGAGTGTGACCGATCCTCCGGAATCCAGCGCCATCGCATCGATCGCGCCCAGACGCAACAAGAGGTCGGAGAATTCGGGACGCGTCATGCCCACGGAGCGTTCGGGATGACGGCCGTCGACGGCGACGAGTAACAAACGGTCGTCACGTTCGCGCGCGAGGGCGATGACGGGCCAGCGATACTCCTTTTCATCGGGCGCGGGCGCGTGCGCATCGTCGTAGGCGGCGCCTTCGCGCAAGAGGATCGGTCCGCCGCCGATCGCGCTCGTCGCATGCGCGATCGAAGGTTCGGTGGCATACGAAACGTCGATCGTCTCGCCAACACGGGGAAGCGGCGTCGTGACGTCGCGACCGATTCCGATGCCGAATCCGATCGGCAACGCATGCGTTGCGGGCTCGACCGCATCGACACGAAATTTCGTGCTGCCGACACCGAGCGGTTCGAGTCGCACGAACGTCATGCCGGGTTTTGCCGGGAGTTCTTTCGCATAATCCGGCGTGATGACAGCAACTTGACCCGAGGGCCAATCGTTGAATTCGGTGATCGGCATCGTCCCGCGCGCGGTGCGCACCGTGCCGTGGAGATGGAATTCTGCGAACGTCACGTGCTTCGCATCGCTGATCGTAAGCGCCGCGCGATCGGTCGGACCGCGCACGAGCGCGCCATCTTTGACGAGCATGCCCTGCGGTTGATACGTGCGATCGATATCGAAGTAATCGCCGTTGACGCCACCGACCGCATGCGTCCGCACGCCCATCGTCGACGTTCGTTCGCCACCGGAGACGACGTGATTTTCGGCGATCGTCGTACCGATGCGCAGCGTCGGTTCGCGCGGATCGATGCCCAGTATCGAGACGGCGAGCGGCCCGTGATCGCCCGTCATCGCGTATTGCCCATAAACGAGGCCGGGTGCCGTCGCCTCGAGGTGAATCGCGTTCACGCGCGGCTCGCTCGCCATCGTCGTCGCAAGCGTTGCGAGCGAGACGAGGTCGCTCGATCCGTCGCGTAACCATCGGTAGTGGGCGTGCAGATCGTGCACCTCGCCCGCCGCATCGAACGGTTTCCCATCGAGCGAACCGACGAGCTTGCGCGAACCGATGCCGCCCGCATCGGCGACGACCGACCCGTGCACGCCGCGCAGTTCGTGCGTTCCGAGCACGAACCGACCGCCGACGACGCGTGCGGTCGCGTGCACGTTCGCACCGTCTTCGACCGCGAGATCGTCGAGCGTTCCCGCGCGTGCGTGAAAGGGACTATCGGGTGCGACGAATGCGTCGAAGGGCGCCAGCGGCACGCTCGCAGCCGTCCACGTTTGCACGCGCGATCCATCGTCGCGCACGCGCTCGCTTCCGGCGATGGGGTAGCGCGATTCGCCGACGACGAGTTGCGCCGTGAGCCCGTAGAGGACGCGCGCCGCATCGATGTCGACGGTGCCGGAGATCGCATCGAAGTCGAGCAACGCCGACGGTCCGCGCGCGATGCTGAGCATCCCACGATCGACCGTGACGCTCACCCTCGCCGCACCTCCGCGGAAGCCGGCAAACGCATCGTGCGTGCGCGTTCGATCGGCATCGCGATACCGATCGGGATCGAACGTGACGCTCGGTGCGGATAACATGACGGCGATCGAGCGATCGCGCACGAGCACGCGCGCCTTCGCCGCAACGAGCGAACCGGAACCGCCGGGAACGTTCGCGCGGAGATTCTGCAACACGAACGTCGGGCCGTCGTGATCGAGACGATCGATCGCGATCTCGAATCCGGTCGCATTCGAAGCGGCACGAACGAAGAGCGCGCGTTCGACGGGTTCGCGCACGAGAAAACCGAGCACGACGGCCACGAAGCCGATCGCGACGATCGTGAAAAGCGTAGTCGTGCGATTCGATGCGATGCGGTTCACCGCGTGCGGGTTTCTCCGCGCGCGGTGCCGCAACACCTTTTGCGATGCGCTCGTTCTTCTCTCGCTCTCGTCGCTCGCTCCGCGCGGCAATCGTGGTCCTTGCCTTTGCGATCGCGACCGCGAGCTTCGCGCGAGGCGCGACCGGAGATCCCGTAAACACGCTCCCGCGCCTCGCCGCGAACGTCGCGAGTCCGTACGTCGCGGTCCTCGTCTGGCACGATGTCTTGCCGAGCAAAGACGTGTATTTCGATACGACGACGGTGGAGTTCGCCGCGCAACTCGATGCGATCGCCAGGGGCGGGTTTCACGTCATCACCCTGGCGATGCTCCGCGATCGACTCGTGCACGGGACGCCGCTTCCCGAAAAGCCGCTGGTGCTCACCTTCGACGACAACGCGCGCGGGATCGGTGCCTACGCCTTCCCGCTCTTGCAGCGACATCGCTTCGCCGCCACGCTCTTCGTACACACGAATTATGTGGGCAAGAGGACGAGCAAGGCGCATAACTCCTGGGACGAGCTCCGTGCGATGGAACGCAGCGGTCTCATCGAAGTGCAGAGCCTCACAGCCAATCATCCGCCAGATCTTACGAAGCTCTCCGACGCCGACGTGGCACACGAGTTCGAACTCTCGAAGCGATCGCTCGAATATCGCTTAGGTCGAAAAGTTTTCGCGCTCGTCTATCCCTACGACGTCTACGACGCGCGCGTCGAGCTGCTTGCGGCGCGAGCCGGTTACACGCTCGGTTTCACCGAAGACCACGGTAACGCGGCAGCGTCGTCATCGCTTCTGGAAATACATCGCTACTCGATCACCGTCCCGGAGCGCTTCGATCAAGCGCTCGCGGCGGTACGCGCGGGCAGCGGCAAGTAGCCGAGCCCGCAGCGACCCGCTCGCAAAAGAATTAGTGTGCGGTGTCGCCGTTCGCGTGGTCGTGACCCGCATGATCGTGCTCGTCATCGCCATCTTCGACGCCTTCGAGGGTGATCGGTCCACCGTAGAGATGCGTCACGTCGCCGATCAGCATGACCGCATCGCGCTCTTCGTCGATCTCCACGCCGTCGATGCTGAACCACGCGACGTCTTCATCTTCTTCGTCATCTTCTTCTTCGTCGTCGTTCGGAAGATAGACGAACTGCAAGAGTTCGAGTTCGGCGAGAACGGCGACGGCTTCGCGCGTCGCTTCGAGCAGCTTTGCACGATGCGTGGTATCGCCTGCGGCGCCGTCTGCAAGCATTTTTTGAAATTGCGGTGCGAAGAACGCGAAGCCCGGCAGCGTCGCAAGATCGGTCGAAGCGCTTTCATCCATGCGCGCGAGCTTTCGTCGCCTAGCGCCAACACCCCGCGATGGCGAGCGCATTTTTCGCCCGTCCGCTCGGCGGCAATCCGTAGAAGTCTTCGATCGTTCGCAAGAGTTCGTAATGCGAGATCCGTTGTGCGTATCGGCCGGGCCTTACCATCGGACCGTAGAGCACCGTTGCGACGGTGTTGTCGCGATCGAATCCCTCATCCCACGTAAGGATGACGAGCGTATCGTGCGCGTCGGCCCAGCGTAAGAGACCGCCGAGATGATCGTGCATCCACCTATCACCCGCCACGATCGTGCCGTCGTGCATATCGTCATCGACGTTCGGCACGACGAACGAGACCGTCGGCAATCGATCGAGAACTTTGGGGAAATCGGCAAACGTTCGGTGATTGCCGCGCGGAACGTTATCGAAGGCGACCCACGGGGCGTGTTTGCGCGCATAGGTTCCCGCAGCGCAGACGGGTGAGCCCGTCGCGGGAAGCGATTCCGAGTAACCGGCAAATGTCCGATGCGCGGCGTGCAATTCGCTTCCGAGATTGGGCGCGTGCGGCGAGATGCCCGTCGCGGGACACCCGTCGCCATTATCGTTGGTCAGACCCGAAAACATCGCGAGATAGTTCGGAAGGCTCGGATGCGTGACGCCGTGGGCGTTCGTAAAGAGGGCCGCGTGCCGGAGTAAGTCGTTGATGTGCGGTGCGTTTGTGTTGCCGACGATCTGCGCGAACGATTTGTTTTCTTCAACGATCACGACGACGTGTGCGGGATGCGGAAGCCCCGTCGCAGCGGACGTCGGATCGCTTCTCGAGAGACCCAGGGCGAGCGCCGCCAGAAAAAGCGGGACGAGCCCGCGCGATAACCTCATGGCGTCCGATTCGCGAAGTCATCCAAGTTTCCAGCGTGCTCGGCGAGTCCGTTACGGAACGGGGATATCGCTCGGGGTTGAAACCGCAATCGAGCTCCCCGCCCCCGGAACGATCGCCTTCTTCTCGACGATGTCGACGAGTTGATCGAATGCGCGCCAAGCGAATGGCGCTTGCGGTTGTAGGCCGTATCCAAAAGCGGCGAAGGAATCGACGTGCGTGCCACCCGTCACGATGTACTGATGGTAGAGGCTACCCGCGCCCGAGGCGTTGACCGCATTGAGATATGCGACCGCGTTGTTCTGTGGCGTGATGAACATGTCGGCGGAGCCTGCGATCGAGACGATCGGCTTCGCGATCGCACCCGTGTGCGAGAACGCCGCGAATTTCTGACGCGCAAAAAATGACGGGACGTACGACGCGCGGCTCGCCGGAAGCGCCATTCCCGTCGCCGCACACGTGCCGGGCAGACGCACGGGATCGCTCGCATTCGGTACGCACGGTTTGCTGCCGCTGAACGAAGATGCGACCTGCGGATCGAGATAGAGCGAGTATTCGAAAATGGTAAGGTCGGAATAATAGGGGAAGACGTTGCTGAAATATTCCGACCACAGCGACGGGTGCGCGGGATTACCTTGTTTGATATCGGCCGGATACCCCGCAGCGACGATCGCCGCTTGCGCGGTCGAATCGGTGAAGCCACTCGCGATATACGATGGCATCGCCGTGTTGAATTTCGGCATGTAATCCATGAAGCTCGCATTCGGCGACCAGAAGACGCCCGACCAATCGACACCGCCATCGACGAGTTCGGGATGTTGCTCGATGAGTGAACGAACTTGAGCGCCGCCGTTGGAGAGACCGACCGCGTACGTGCGCGTCGGCGATTTCCCAACCAACGCGCGTAGTTGATCTTGCATTTTGTACGTCAGTGCGGCGAAATCGGCATTCCAATCCGCGATCGTCGTCGGCACCGATTGCGTGAGCAAACCGAACTTCAACGTGAGGCCGGCGGCCTCGAAGCCGAGCGGGTTAAATGCGATGGGATAGGCCGTCGTCGGCGCGCTCGTAACGCCCGCGCTTTCGACGACCGCGTTATACGAAATCCCCTTATTACTCGAAGCGAACGCGTACCCACGCGCGAGCACGAAATCGCTCCAAATCGCGTCGTTTGCGAATTCGCTCCGCGTCGCGGGCGTGCCGGCCACGACGAGCTTGCCGTTCCACGCGGTCGGGACGCGCAAGACGAAGCGTTCGTTCGTGGCGTAGGACCCAAGCGTGATCGTGCCCGGAATCGGCGCCGACGCAGGCGAGACGAACGTGGCGGCGATCAACGCCTTGGCATCGCCCGCGGGGTCGACACCGGGAGCCTTCGCGATCGTCGGCCCGAAGCCGAACCGCAGGTCGGCGACCGTCTGCGTCACGCCGAGCGGCGCGATCGTTTGGGGAACGGGCGTCGGCGCTGGTGTGCTCGCCGAGCCGGGCGGCAACGCTCCTACCGTCGAGGTCGGCGCACTGCCGGAGCCACCGGAACACGCGGTAAAGAAGGCGCTCGTCAGAAGAACGAGCGCGGTTGTCGCAAGACGAAATCGCATGCCGCGACATTCAAGAAAGTTCCCAAACGCCTTCTTGCGAGCCGGAAAATATTTCTAACCGGACTATCGTCGAGGACTTTCGGGTGATGACTATCACCGTGCCGCAGAGCCTTGGCCCGCTAGCGTAACCCCATGAAGATCGTCGGCTACTCTTCCTGGGCGCCCGACGAGCGCGCCAACGCCATTCGATTGGCATTCAAAGGCTTGCGCTCGCGCACCACACAGGATTGGTCCCTGGAGCACTTCGGAGCCTCGGAGTTCAACGATCCAGCCGCGATTCACAAACTCCGTGCCTCGATCAAGGCCGCCGACGTCCTCATCGGCTGGCAGTCGATGAGCGTCGAGGTCGTGGAGCGCATGGCGAATCTTCTCGCCGAGATGGATGCCGCGGGCGAACTCGCGCACGTAAAATTTCTCTGGTACGACATCCCCGATCCGCGCCTCCAAGCGCTGATGTTCAAGTCGCTCGGCTTCGAGTTCGATATGAACAAGTCGAACCCGATGAAAGATCTCTCGATGAACATCAAGCGCTTCAACGCGAAGCGCAACGACGAGACGATCGATACTTTTTGGGAGGCGCGCGAAGGCTTCCTCGGGATGCAGAAGATGGTCGGCGCCGCGCCGCTCATGGCCAAGATGCTCAAGAAGCCCGTCTTCAAATCACTCGTGATGATCGGCTACTGGAACAATCGCTCGGTCAAGAATATCGAGAACATGTTCCTGTATTTGATGAAGCACTTTACGAAAGAAGGCTTCGCGGGCGAGGTCGACCTGCCCGAAAAAGTCGAGAACGAAGGCATCTACCATCCCGCCCACAAGGGCATGTTTCAAACGCCCGAAGCCTATCTCGCGTGGTACGAGCCGTGGTATCTCAAAACGTACGGCAAAAAAGCGTGGGACCGGATCGGGTTCATCACGCACGATCTCTTTTTGGTCGATTGGAATCACCCGGTGCTCAACGCGGCGATCGCGGAGTGGGAAGGTCGGGGCGTCGGCGTGATCTGCTCGATGACCGCCGTTTTCAACGCGCACATCGTCTCGCGTGGCCATCTTAAAAATAAAAAAGGCGAGAACCTCGTCGGCGCCGTGTACCACAACGTGCCGCTGTACCTTGCGGGTTCGATGTTCGCGGGCGCACCCGAAGCGTCGATCGATCTCATCCGCGATCTCGGCTCGCCGCGCGTCTACACGTCGCCCGTCAACGCGGCGATGTCGAAAGCGGAACTGAAAATCTCGAAGTTCGGCGTCGCATCGCTCGAATATATCGGCAACGTCGTTACACCGGAGACCGAAGGCATCCAGCCGCTCCCACCGATCTGCTCGCGCGAGGCGGGCGACGAGATCTCCGCACTCGAGCCGATTCCCGATCGCGTTACGCTCCTCGGCGACATCACGACGCGCTGGCTCAAATTACGCCACATCCCGAACTCCGAAAAGAAACTCGCGGTCTTCGTCTACAATTTTCCACCGGGACCGGGTAACGTTGGCGTCGCGTACTTCCTGGACGTCGCGGGTTCGCTTCGCTCGATGCTCGGCGCGCTCAAAGCCGAGGGCTACGATGTCGGCGAGGTCGACGAGACCGATAAGGCGGTCTCCGATAAATTACGCGACATGTATGCGGGCTATCTCAACGTCGGCGCCGTTTCCGCGGGCGAGATGCGCGACTGGGTCCACGAGATGACGCCGCAACACGAAGCGCTCTTCTACGACGTCTTCGGTCAACCGCCGTCGACGATTCCGATCAAGGGATTGCGGTACGGTAAAGTGCTCGTGCTCTTGCAAGACATGCAGGGCATGGAAGATATGTCGATCATCCACGACAAGCAGGCACCGCCCTCACCTTGGCTGCTCGCGTCGTACCGCTACGCCACGCGTCGCTTCAATGCCGATGCGATGATTCACGTCGGCACGCACGGGCTCGTCGAGTGGAGCCGCGGCAAAGAATGGTGCCCCGCCAAGGGCGATTATCCCGAATTTCTCGTCGACAGTTGCCCGCATGCATACATCTTCAATATCTTAGATCCCGTCGAAGCCTCGATCGCGCGTCGCCGCTCGTACGCGACGATTCTCTCGCATCTCTGCCCGCCGTTGCGTGCGGTTGAAGGCAGCGAGGATCTACGCAACCTACACCGCCTCGTGCACGACTACTACAATCTCATGTCGAGCGATACCGAAAAGCGCGACGACGTCGCATCCGAGATCGCCGAGATCGTGAACCGCACGGGATTACGGATCGAATCGCCCGGTGGCGCGGATCGCGATTTCGTTTCGAAGGTGCACGACGAACTCGTCGCACTCGAGGGTGAGTTCGCACCGACGGGCCAGCACGTTTTCGGTCGCAATCTCTCCGAGCAAGATCGCCTCGATACGTTCCACGCGTGTCTGGAATATGCGGACGTCGATCTGTATCGCTTGCTCGCGAATTGCTACGCCTTCGACTACGACGCGTTGACGCGTCGCCCGCACGACCGCATGCCGGACGGCACGTACCACCATGAGGTCGTCGATCTGCTGCGCGAGGCCGGTCGCGTGTTGCTCTCATCGGAAGTTTTGCGTGGACCGGGTTCGGCCGTCGACGGCAAAGCGAAGCTCCGTCAGACGGCGATGCTCGGCATCTTGCAAGCGCGGCCGATCGCGGGCCACAAGCTCGCGAAAAGCCCGTACGATATCGAGCAACTCGCGTCGTACGTCGACCGCGCGCGCGGACTCTTCATGGAGCTCGGCCGCGTTGGCGATGCCGAGCGCGAAGGCCTCATCAAAACGCTTGCGGGCGAATATCTCGAACCGTCGTCCGGTGGCGAAGTCGTCGGCGATTGGAACGTCTTGCCGACGGGTCGCAACATGGCCTCGACCGACGTGCGCATGCTGCCGCGCGAAGCCGCGCAACGCAAAGGCAAACGCACGGTCAAACAGATCCTCGATGCGGCCGTCAAAGAACGCGGTCATATGCCCGAAGCCGTCGGCGTCGTGCTTTGGGGCTCCGAAGTACTCGAGAGCGAAGGCGTCGGTATCGCGCAGGCGCTCGACCTCATGGGCGCGCGCGTCGCGAAGGATCGCTTCAATCGCTCCGAACGCGCCGAGCTGATCTCACTCGACGAACTCGGTCGCCCGCGCATCGATATTCTCGCAAATACGTCGGTCGTCTTTAAGAACACGTTCCCAGGCGCGATCAAACTCATCCACGAGGCCGCGTATCTCGCCGCGACCGCAGACGAACCGCACGAATTTAATTTCGTTAAGAAGCATAGCGATCACATGATCGCAAACGGCATCGACCCGCAGCTCGCACGCGCGCGCTGCTTCGGGATGGGCGAAGATGCGTTCATGGGTCAAGTCGGCATGATGCTCGATACGGGTCGCTTCGAAGACTTCAACGATATCGGCAACGCCTGGATGAGCGACAACTCGAACGCCTATATCCCCGAGTTCACGCAGATCCGGATCAAACCCGCACCCGACGCCCAGAAGTATCTGGTGAGCCTCGTCGAGATCATCCAGCAACCGCTCATTCAGATGGCGAGCGGTGGCCCCGTGAAGGAAGACATGTTCGCCTCGTTCACCTCGGCCTTCGGTGCGGCCAAACGTGCGATGGGTCAGGAAGATACGATGATCGTGGTGAGCGATCTCACCAAACGCGAACCCGTCGTACGCAACTTCCGCAACGTCGTCGTCAACGGCGTGCTCACACGCTTCCACTCGAAGTCGTGGCGCGACGCGATGCTCGAACACGGGTACTCCGGCGTGATGGAGTTCGGCGATATCTTCAAAGCGATGCGCTCGACTGAAGCTGCCCTCGGCAACACGATCTCACCCGAACTCTGGAAGCGCACCGTCGAGGTGACGCTCGAAGATTGGCAGCGCATCGCCGATGCTAACCCGCACAAGACGCGCGAACTCGGCGAGACGCTCCTGGATACACGTCGCCGCGGCATGTGGGAAGATGCCGATCTCGAGAACGCACTCAAGGCGAAGCTCAACGAGCTCGACCAAGACGTGGAACTCGCGACGTACAAGAAGCAACTAGCGGGCGCCGCGGGGGATTAAGCGCGCTCGATACTTTCGTCGACGTTTCGCATCGTTTCGCTTTCGGGATCAATCTCGACGGCTAGGTCGATATCTGTATCGGATTCCACATCGCGCTCATCGCGAGACGTATTCGCTTCGATCGATTCATTTGCCGGGCGCCTGTCGCGAGATTCACCATGCATCATGTCGTCGGCCCCGTCTCGCGCGCGAGTGCATCGCGCACGCTCTGGATTTCTTCGGAGCTCGCTTTACGCGTCGAATCGCCGTGTAAATCGCGAGCCGCCACATCCGCAGCAATGTGTGGGAGATCGAGATTGCGTTCGTACAATTCCGCATCCCGGGCGATATCGCCATCGATCCCATTTGGGAGTTCCGTTTCGAGCATGCGTTTACGTGTGGCTTCGTCCATGCTATGGAGCGTACCCGGGACGGAGGTTACCTATTCCAGGTTGCTCGCCCAGAGCGTGATTACTGGCTCGATTCGGGCGTAGCCACGTCACCTGACCCGAGATTCGCAACCGTCTCGGCCATCGCCGTGCGGATGTCGTCGGCACTACTCGCGACGATGAGGTCCGGCATCTCCGTCCGTGTCCCGTTCTCGTCGATGACGAACACCCGGTAAGGCTTCTGCTCTTCCATCGCGCTAAACCGGAAGCGCCTGCGTGTGCGGCAACGCGTCCAGTGCCTCGGCTTCTTGGGCGATACGGCGTGCCATATTCCCGAAGATCAGTTCGTGGAACGGCAGGACCGAATACCAGTAGAGATACCCGAAGGCTCCGCGCGGATCGAAGAACGCCGTCTGCTGCAACGCCCGATGCCCGCCGTCGTCGACGATCTCAAACTGCAACCAAGCATGCCCCGGTAAACGCATCTCGGCACGCAAACGCAACAAATGATCGGGTTCGTATGCCTCGACGCGCCAGAAGTCGACGGCATCGCCCACGCGTAAGTTCGTCGCGTCCCGGCGACCGCGGCGCGTGCCGAATCCGCCGACGAGTCGGTCGAGGATTCCACGCAATTCCCACAGCCCATCGGCGTAAAGCCAGCCACGCGTCCCACCGAGACTCGTGAAGACCGTGAAAAGTGCGTGTGCGCTCGCCGTCGAGCGACGCATGCGCCGATCGATGAGCATGCCTTGCGTCGTACCCGCGAAGTTGCCGGGGAGCGCGCGAACGTCGAACGCGCCGAACCACGTCGTTTCGGGCCCGACGTTCGTATAACGATCGAGTGCGCGATGGACGGCGACTTCGTAGCTTACAGGAACGATCTGCGGAAAAATGCGGAGCGCGCGATCGTCGCGTACGACGACGGGATTTCGAAGCCCATCGACGAGCGGTCGTGCGATAGATGATGGGATCGGCGTGACGAGATGGATCCATCCCGAGGAGAGACGCGGCGTGAAGAACGGCACGACGATGAGCGACCGTTTGAGTTCGCGGATCGCGGCGTAGCGCATCATCATCTCTTTGTACGAGAACACATCGGCGCCACCGATCTCGAAGATCTCGTTCGTTTGCGACGGCCGTTCGAGTTCTGCGACCAAGTATGAAAGAACGTCGCGTACGGAGATCGGTTGGCAGGGCGTATCGACCCACTTCGGCGCGATCATCACGGGAAGGCGTTCGGTCAGGTACCGCATCATTTCGAACGATGCGCTGCCAGAGCCAACGATCATCGCGGCGCGAAATTCGGTAACGAGCACGCCCGTCGACCGGAGCGTCTCGCCAGTGGCGTGGCGACTGCGCAAGTGGTGTGAAAGCGAGGCGCCGTCGACGCCGAGGCCGCCAAGATAAATAATGCGCTTTACGCCCGCATCGCGCGCGGCTTTGGCGAAAATTTCGGCTGCTTTGTGGTCGTCTTCAGCAAAATCGCCGCGACCGCGCGTCATCGAATGAACGAGATAGTACGCAACGTCGACGCTATCGAGGGCCGCGCGTATACTTGGCTCGTCGAAGAGATCGCCTTCGACGATTTCCGCAAGTTCGAATCGGCCGGCGAGACGTGCTGAGTCTCGGGCGACGAGCCGAACGTCGTGCCCAGCCTCGATCAGGCGTGGAACGAGTCGCCCCCCAATATATCCCGTGGCTCCTGTGACGAGAACGCGCATTCCTATTTCTTCTTTCCAAACACGCGTACGCGTCCGAACCCCAGCAGTCTTGCGATCGGGTTGCTCGGCACGCCCGCGCCGATTTCCGCGAGGGTCTTGCCTTCCCGTGTGATCGCAAGAGTTAATTTTCGAGCGTCCAAGACGCGCGAAAGACGGCGCGCGAGAAGCGCACTCGACCCGATGAAGCGCAACCCCGGCCGTTTGGGGCCGAAGTTCCCGATCTCGGCGCTAATGCGCGACCCCTGCGCCGTCACGTCGATGACGTGTTCGTCGTCGAGCGAGAGCTCGAGATGACCCGTGATCTCGACGTTTGCGGCCACGTGGACCCTAGTGCCCGCTCTTGGCTTCGCTCGTGCGAATCCGTAGCGTTCCGTTGACTTTCCACTTTGCCGACGGTGACTCAGCATGCGCCGTGCTCGGCACCCAGACTTCCATATTATCGAACGCGTACTCGATCGTCGCGCCGCGGCCGGTCAGGAATCCGTAAAGACCCTCGGCAAGTTCGGGCCACGTGGTCGTCGGTTTCTTGTCATCTACCATGGCGATACCTCAGAATTAAAAAGGGCGGGCTACACTACTAAGATGCCCGCACGGGAGCCTTCGTTCCCCCGAAACGTTCTTACTACATGCGGGCCGAGCTGAAATTCGGCTTGGCTGCGCCGACGGCGCTCGTGCCACATTGGAGAAGAGGAATTTCTACCGCGACCGTGAGGACCCAAGCGACCCTGAGTGATACCACAAGCGCTACGATGCTGAACGCGATACCCCACGAGCCGTCGGACTTCTCGCTCGCGCCGACCCACTCGGGCACGTGCGCGGCCAAAAGCGCGCGTGCGATGAGCTGATGGTACAAATATAAATTATACGAGATCAGTGAAAGAAACGTGAGGGCGGGATTCGCCAGGGCTCGCTGCCACAGCGGAACCGCATAGAGCGAGCCGATCGTGAGCACGATGAAACTCGCGGCGAGTTCCGTTCGCCCCCAGACGTACCACAACGTCGGCCAATTCGGAGCGAGCCGCGCGTCGAAGGCACCCCGGAAGACGGAGACCGTCGCGACCAAACCGACGATCGCGACCGCTGTCCAGAGCGGCCCCCGCGAAGCGAGTTTCGGAGCGCCCGTCGCGAGGCCCCGGTAGACGTACGCCGCGAACATTCCGGCCGCGAAAAGATCGATCGTGCCCGGTAATTGTTGCATCTGATGCAACGCATCGGCATGTGGCGCGATGATGAGGCGGTATCCAAGCCCGATCGCAGCGAGTGCGGCAAGCGTCGGCAACGGCCGTCGCATCGCGCACCACGCGATCGCCGGGAAGAGCACGTAAAATTGCACCTCGATCGCGAGCGACCAGAGCACGCCGTTGATCCCGCCGAACGTATCGTTCGACCATATGTGGACAAAGAATGCGTGTGAGGCGAGTTGCACGGCGGCATCGCCCGGAGAGGCAAATTGCGCCCAACCGAACGCGCTCGCGACGCCGATCAAACGTCGCGAGCGTCGGCGTCTCGCCTCCATCGAAGAGCGCGCGCGCATACGGAAAGAAGAGCACGAAGCCGCTCAAAAAAAAGAAGAGATCGACGCCGATGAATCCCGCCTCGGGAATCGCGTTGAGGTTCATCGTGAACGGGCCGAGGTGCGCGTCTGCACGCAACCACGTGATCTCCCAGAGGTGGAACCACACGACGAGCGCGATCGCGATCCCGCGCAAACCGTCGAGTGGCGCGAGATGCTCGCCGCCGCCGCGCACGCCCTTACTCACGCCGCGCGTAGCGACGGATTCGTCGCCCAAATCGCGACGGCGACGACGATCGCGACGACACCACCCGAAACGAAACTCGCCTCGAGCCCCGCAACGGTTGCGAGCGAACCGAGCACGAGCGAGCCCGCGGGTACGAGCCCGAGAATGATCATCGAGAAGACCGAGATCGCCCGGCCACGCATGTCGTCGGGGGAGAGCGATTGCAACATCACATTCGAACTTCCCGCAAACGAAAGCACCGCGCATCCGATAACGACGAGTACGCCGACGGCGACGGCGAAGACGTGTACCGTTCCAAGGACGATCGTACCCAGCGCCATCGCGAGCGCGCTCACGAACCACACGATCGCCCGTCGATCTGCCCCGACGAATGCGGTGATGAGCGATCCGACGATTGCGCCCGCACCCGTCGCCGCGAGCAAGATGCCGAGGCCGCGCGCATCGACGTGTACGACGTGCGCGGCATACGCGGGCAAGAGTTGAGCGTAGGGACGCACGAGCAAACACGTCACCACGAGCATCGCGAGCACCGAACGCAAGACCGGATGTCCGAGCAGGTATCGCACCCCCGCTAGGATCGATGCGAGCACGCCTTCACGTACGGTCGAACTCGGCGGTGTGGGTTTCATGAACACGAGTGCGGCGACGACGCCGAATGTCAGTACGGCGTTGATGTAAAACGACGCGGCGACGCCGACAGAAAGAATGAGCAGCCCGGCGACCGGCGGACCGAGCACGCTCGGTGCGTTGAACGCAACGGAGTTGAGCCCGATCGCATTCCCCAGTGCTTCGCGCGGCACGAGCAACGGCACCCAACTCTGTCGCGCGGGTGCGTCGAACGCCGCCGTTGCCGCGCGAATACTCGAGAGCACGAAGATCTCCCAGAGCGTGATGTGCCCCGTACTCGTGAGGATTGCGAGCACGAGTGCGGCCACGACGATGAATCCATTGGTCCAAAAAAGCACGAGCCGTCGCGGAAAGCGATCGGCCACCACGCCCGCAAGCGGCGAGAGCGCGATGACCGGCACGGCCGAACACGCGCCGAGGATTCCGACGTCGAGTGAAGCGAGCGCGGGAGTACCCGCCATCTTCACGACGAGATAGCCGAGAGCCGTGATCTGCATCCACGTACCCGTGTTCGAAACGAGCAGACCGAACCACAGCAGGCGAAAATCGCGCGAGCGAAACGGCACGAAAAGTGCCGGCGAGCGCTTCGGTACCGACGTTTCCATCGTCGTCGACAGCGGCGGCTTGACGACACTCACGGTGCCCCCGTTTCCGCCGCGCGCACGGCCGCAACGATCGTCGCGATCGTACCGTGCACGCCGAACCGCGACGCGTCGACGACGAGATCGTAGTGGCGCCTATCGCCCCACGTCATTTTGTAGCGTTCTTTCGCAAACGACCGTCGCGCGGCATCGACGCGATCGATATCGTTTGCGGCATCCTCGGGGTTCTGACCGAACGCGGCGACGAGCCTCGCCACGCGCCACGACTTCGCCCCATGCAGGAAAACGCAGACGAGATCGGTGCGACCCGCGAGCACCGCACCCGCGTTGCGGCCGAGAATCACGACATCGCCCACGTCCGCGCGGTCGCGAATCGTGCGTTCGATCTCGCGACGCATCGCTTCATCGAAGTCGCCCGGCAGAGGTGTCGCGGCGGGTGAGACCGTTTCGGGCGTGCCCGCCCCGAGACTGCTGATGATACGCTCCGAAAGCGATCGACCGAGCGACGCGCGCTCGGCGACGACCGCGGGCGACGTCCCAAGTCGCGCGGCAACGGCTTTCGGAAGGTCGTCGGTGAGGAGCTCGTAGCCGAGTGCCGTGGCCGTCCCGTCGGCGACGGCGAGGCCCGCGGCGCCGTAGGAGCGCGAAATGGTGACGATCACGGTGTCTTCGAGCGTTCGCGCCGGTGAGCCGTGTCACCGTCCCCAAAGCGAGCCCAGGCGTAGCGTAAGTCATACCTTCGACGTAGTGTGGGGTCTCGAATGCTCAGAATCGCGGTTTACGGTAAGGGCGGCATCGGCAAGAGCACGTTCTCGTCCAATCTTTCAGCCGCGTTCGGGCGCTTGGGGCGCAAGACGATCCAGGTCGGCTGCGACCCCAAGCACGACTCGACATTCACACTGACGGGCAACTTGATCCCGACCGTCGTCGAAGTTCTTTCTTCGTACAAGTTCAAAACCGAAGAAATCGAACGCGATGAAATCATCTTCCGCGGCAAATACGGCGTCGATTGCGTCGAAGCGGGCGGACCACCGGCAGGTGCGGGCTGCGGCGGTTACGTGGTCGGCGAGACGGTAAAATTGCTCGAAAAATTCGGCGTCTACAAGCAGTACGACGTGATGGTATTCGACGTTCTGGGCGACGTCGTCTGCGGCGGTTTTTCGGCTCCGCTCCAACACAGCGAACAGGTCATCATCGTCGCGACCAACGACTTCGATTCGATCTTCGCTGCGAACCGCATCGCGACGGCGATCGGGATCAAGCACAAAACAGGTGGCGGCCAACTCGCCGGTATCGTCGCGAACCGCGCATCGAACGATGAACTCGTCGGCCCGTTCGCGAAGCGCATCGGCACCGTGTGTTTGACGTGCATTCCCGAGAACGACGGCGTACGCAAATCGCGCCTTACCGCACAGACCGTCTTCGAGATGGATAGCACGGGCGAACTCGGCGCGCCGTGGATGGAACTCGCCGATCGCATGCTCGCCGGCGTCCCGCTCACGCTTCCGACCCCGATTCCCGAACGCGAACTCTTCACGCAGCTCGGCGCCGACTACGTACGTCCCGCGAATATTCCGGCTCCAGCGATGGCGATCTAGCTCGAGAAAGGTCCCGATGGACGCCCGCCATCTCACGACGCTCCGCGCCATCGTTGCGACCTTCGCACCCGAAGATGCGCGCATCGATCGCGTCACGCATTATGCGGCTGAGGCGATCGACGAGCTGACACCTGGTCGCGCGGCAGAATTACGGCAGCTGCTCGATCTTCTCGCGTTGCCGATGCGCGGTTCGGAGAAAATTCGCGCGGCAACGCTCCGCGCGCTCGCGAATTCGCCGGTCGCGAAGTTACGCAGCGGCTATCAAGCACTCAAACGCCTCGCGCTCTTTTTGGCATATGCGGAAAGCGACGATGGCAATCCCAATCCGACGTGGGACCGAATCGGCTATCCTGGTCCGCGTGACGATCGCGCCTACGATGACGCGACACTCCCGCTCGCGATCGCTCGCGACGGTGAAACCGTCCATGCCGACGTCGTCGTCATCGGCAGCGGTGCCGGCGGCGGCGTCGCTGCAAGTGCCTTCGCACGTGCGGGCAAACGTGTCATCGTGCTGGAGGCAGGCGCTGCCTTCAACGCGCAATCGTTTCGGCAGCGCGAGATCGATATGTCGGCGCTCTATCTCGATGCGGGTCTTACATCGTCGAAAGATCTCGGCGTCGCGATCCTTGCGGGTGCGACGCTCGGTGGCGGCACGACCGTCAATTGGTGCACGTCGTTCCGTCTCGCCGAACGCGTCGCAGCGGAGTGGGAAGCAGAGACCGGCATCGCGGGTCTCGCAGCCGAACTCGCGCCGCACTACGCGGAACTCGAAGCCGAACTCGAACTCGCGCCCGTCGCGACGCACAACGCGAGCAATCGCGTCATCCTCGATGGGGCAAAGGCGCTCGGAATCCACAGCGATGCCATGCCGCGCAACGCCTCGCCCGATTGCGGCGATGGCTGCGGATACTGCGGCCTCGGATGCGCGTACGGCAAGAAAAAATCGACGCCGCGCGCGTTCCTCCCCGACGTGCCTGCCGCGGGCGGTACCATTTACGCAAACGCACGCGCCGCGCGCATCGCCCTTTCCGGAAGCCGCGCGCACAACGTGACCGTCGAGCAGACGGTCGCGCCGGGCGACGTACGCACGTTCACGATCGTCGCCGATACGTACGTGGTCTCCGGCGGTACGTTGCGCACGCCCGGCATCCTCGCGCGTAGTGGCGTCCGCCATCCGATGCTGGGTAAACGTCTCTTCTTACATCCGGTCTCCGCGTGTTTTACCCAATTCGATCACCACATCGATCCGTGGGCGGGTCCGATGCAGAGCGCGTATTCCGATGCGTTCAATTATCGCACCGGCAACTACGGCTCGAAGATCGAAACGGCGCCCATTCATCCGGGCCTCGCCGCGCTCTCGGTCCCATGGACGAGTCGCGCCGAACACGCGGACGCGATGATGTGTGCGCGTAATGCCGCAACGCTCATCGCGGTAACGCGCGATCGCGATCCGGGCTCGATCGATCTCGACGATGAAGGGCAGATTCGCTACACCGTCTCGCCGCATGATGGCGAGCATCTCCTCGCGGGCCTCGTCGGCATGTTCGATCTCGCCTTCGCCGCGGGTGCGACCCGCATCTCGACGCTACACACGAAACCAATCATCATCGAACGATCCGATTGGAATGCAACGGCGCGTACCGCATTCGCCGAGCAGATCGCGCGAATCGGGATCGCATCGAACCGGCAGACGTTCTTCTCCGCGCACCAAATGGGCACGGCGTCGATGGGCGCCGATCCGATGACGTCGGTCGTCGATCCGAGCGGGCGCGTGTGGGGCTACGAGAATCTGCTGGTCGCCGATGCATCGCTCTTTCCGCAGGCGAGCGGCGTAAACCCGATGCTTACGATCATGGCGATGGTTCGCCGCGTCGTCGCACAACACGGCGCGGTCACGACGAAGCGCGAATTACAACTTACATAGCCGACGCTATCGACGGCTCGCCGACCGGCCGACGGCATTGGTCCGACGAAAGCTCGTGGCGCGCGAGCACGACTCTCTTAGATTCGCTCGCCCGCGCGCAACTTCGCTCTCAACTCGGCCGCGCGCTCCCGAATCGCCAACTTCGTTTCAGGATCGCGGCCACGCCAGTTTCGAATCGGTAGCGACATCCGCATATTTTTCGCGAAGCGCTCCTCGTGCCGTGCCATAAAATCCCAATATAGTGAATTATACGGACATGCGTCGTCGCCGATCGTTTTCTTAGGATCGTAACGGCATCCCGAGCAATAGTCGCTCATTTTGTTGATGTAATTCGCAGATGCCGCGTAGGGCTTCGTTCCGACGAACCCGCCGTCGGCGTGGAGCGTCATCCCGATGACGTTTGGCGCCATCACCCAATCGTAGCCGTCGACGAACATGTACCAGAACCAATCCGTCATCGCTTGCGGATCGATGCCCGCGATCAGCGCGAAATTTCCGAGCACCATCAGCCGCAGGATATGATGCGCCCAGCCGAGTTCGCGAACGAACCGGTGCGCTTCGCGCTGACACGCCATATCGGTCTCGCCATCGAGATAGAATGCGGGCACGGGCAGATCGGCGCCGAGCGTGTTGCGGTCACGGTACTCGGGCATCAACCGCCAGTACGTCTGCCAAATGTATTCGCGCCAGCCGATGAGTTGCCGCACGAATCCCTCGACCGATGCGAGTCGCGCGTCCCCGTTGCGATACGCGAGTTCCGCGCGTTCGCAGAGTTCGAGCGGGTGGAGCAAGCCGACGTTGATCGCAGCCGAAAGCTTCGAGTGATAGAGCCGCGCTTCGCCACGCACCATGGCATCTTCGTACGGTCCGAATTTGTCCATTCGGTGCGCGAAAAAGTCGTCTGCGTAGGCGAGCGCGTCGGCGCGCGTCGTCGGGATATCGAAATCGCCGATGACCCCGGGGTGATCGGGGAAAAGGCGCTCCACCATCGCGATAACGTCGCGGACGTGCGGCCGAATCGGAACGATTGGCTCGGCGGGAAAACGCATGCCTTTTTTGGGCGGCTCGCGATTGTCGGCGTCGAAATTCCACGCGCCGCCAACGGGCTCGCCGCCCTCCATGAGGAGACCCGTCTTCTTGCGCATCTTTCGGTAGAAATTCTCCATCGTCACGCGCGCTTGGCCGCGCGAAAAGAGCTCCGCAAAGTCATCGCCTGTCGAGACGAAGTTTGCATGCGGCGTCTCCGCGATCTCGAGATCGTGAATGGCTAGAGCCGAGCGCATGCGATCGATCTCGCCATAATCGGAGGCCATCATCGTGAGCACCCGCGTCGGAACCGCGGAGGCGACATGAGCTGCAAGAGCCGCCGCGAGATCGTCACACTCCGCGTGGTAGTCGACGGTCCAGCCGTCCGCACCGAGATCGTCTGCGAATCCGCGCATCGCCGCGAAGATCAGCACGAGCTTGCGTTTGTGATATGGCTTTTCGCGCCACGATGCGAGCGATTCGATCATCAGGACGCGCGTCGACGCACGATCGCACCCGGCGAGCGCAGAATGATGCGGCGTGCAATGGTCGCTTGCGACCCACACCGTCGTTCGAGCCCCGCCGCCCTTCGAATCGTTCGTTCGTTTCATCGGCAATGAGACGCGCAATCTCGCCATTCTGTCGCGGTGAGACGACCCCAGCGCGATATCGGGCACCAAACGTTCAGCGCAGCGCCGATGCCCGGTTGCACCGAAGTACCCCCGGCAAGTACGTCAGGTCGCGACACCGAAGCGGAGCGCTCGTGCCCATCATCGAGACGCGTGACCTCCGCAAAGTTTTTCGTTCGGTCAAGCGGACGCCAGGCGCGCTCGGGGCGATCAAGACGCTCTTTTCACGCGAAACCGTCGAACGCGTGGCCGTCGAAGGCGTGACGATGTCGCTCGAAGCGGGCGAACTCGTCGGCTACATCGGCCCCAACGGGGCGGGCAAATCGACCACGATCAAAATGCTTACGGGCATTCTCGTGCCGACCTCGGGCGAGATTCATGTCGCGGGGCTCGTACCGCATCTCGAACGAAAGAAGAATGCGCGCAACATCGGCGTCGTCTTCGGCCAACGCAGCCAGCTTTATTGGGATCTGCCGCTTGTCGAATCGTTCGAACTCTTGCGCGCGATCTACGCCGTCCCGCGCGATCGTTACAAGGCGAATATGGCCGAGTTTACCGAACTTTTGGAGATGGGCGATTTTATGAATACGCCCGTGCGCCAACTCTCGCTCGGCCAACGGATGCGCGGCGATTTTGCCGCAGCCATGCTGCACGATCCGCGGATCGTCTATCTCGACGAACCGACGATCGGACTGGACGTACTCGCCAAAGAAGCGATCCGCGAATTCGTCGCGCGCGTCAATGCCGAACGGGGCACGACGTTCATCCTCACCACGCACGATCTCACCGACGTCGAACGGCTGTGCAAACGCATCGTGCTCATCGATGAGGGCCGCGTGATCTACGACGGTGGCGTTGAGGGCATCAAAGAGCAATACGGCACGCATCGAACGCTCGTCGTCTCGCTCGCGGGCGATCCTAGCCGCGTCGCCGTCGCAGATGCGGAACTCGAATCGCGCGAAGGCAACGTCGTGCGCCTACGCTTCGACCGCAAAGCGATCAGCGCAGATCAACTCATTCGGCGCGTGACCGAACGTTACGCGGTCAACGATGTCTCAATCGAAGAGCCCGAACTCGAGTCGATCATCCGTCGCATCTACGTCGAAGGCTACTCGGATCCGCTCGTGACGACGACGCCGTGAGCGAGATCGCGTTCGGCGACACGACGCGCGAACGAACGTTCGCGAGCGCGTTCGAGGCGTATCTCGAATTCGCGCGCAAAGCGTTCTCGCGCGAATCGACCTATCGCGTCGAAGTCTTCACGAGCATCGGCTCGCTCGTGCTCCGGGTCTACTTGCTCCGTTCGCTCTGGACCGCGCTCTACAGCCAGAATATCGCGCCGTCGCGCATCCCACTCCACGCGATGATCACGTATGCGACCGTCGCTCTTTTGATGTCGCTCGTCCTCGAAGTCGACGGCACTCGGCTCATCCGCGATAAAGTCCGTGAGGGCACGATCGCAACCGACCTCATGAAGCCGATCTCGCAACCCCTGTACTGGTTTAGCGATGGTATCGGTCAGACGATCTTTCACGCGCTTACGATCGTCCCATCGCTCGCTTTTGCGTTACTCCTGGTCCACGTCGACGTCCCATCGCCCGGGGTCTTCGTCGCATTCGCACTTTCGTTCGTGCTCGGGTATCTCGTCAATTTTTTCTTGAACTTCCTGATGAACGTCATCGCGTTCTGGACGCTGGAAGCGTTCGCGATGCAGATGATGGTCCGCTGGGCATCCGATCTCTTGAGCGGACAGATCATACCGCTCGAATTCTTTCCCGGCATCCTCGGCGCGATCGTCATGGGCTTGCCCTTCGCTTCGATTTACTCGACGCCGTTGCGCATTTATATCGGCGAGCTGCCGCCAAGCGGATGGTTTCCCGCGATCGCCGCGCAGGTCGGTTGGATCGTACTCTTTGCGATCCTTGCGGCAATCGCGTGGCGCTTCGCCGAGAAACGCATTATCGTTCAAGGCGGGTAGTCCGCATCGCGCGCGAATGTCGCGCGCATGGAAAACGTCGACCTCATCGTCATCGGTGCCGGACAAGGCGGCGTTCCGCTCGCGGTCGCGCACGCGAAAGCGGGCAAGCGCGTCGTGCTCTTCGAGCGCGGTCGCCTCGGGGGCAGCTGCGTAAACTACGGGTGTACGCCGTCCAAAGCGTTTCTGGCAAGCGCGCATAACGCCGGTCGCGCGCGACTCGCGAAACCGCTTGGCATCGACGTTACGGTGCGCGTCGATCAACGCGCGGTGATGACGCGCGTTCGGAAAATTCGCGACGAATGGCACGATGGTGTCGAGGCGAAAGTTGCGAAATCGGGTATCGAACTCGTTCGCGCGAGCGCTGCGTTTACGGCGGAACGTACGGTTGCCGGTGGCGATCGCGAATTCATCGGCACGACGGTCGTCATCGATACGGGGACGAGCCCGCTGCTCCCACCGATCGCCGGGCTCGCAGACGTGCCCTATCTCACGAACGTGACGTGGTTCGATCAAGAGACGCTCCCCGCGCGCGTGCTCGTGATCGGCGGCGGTTATATCGGGCTCGAACTCGGGCAGGGCGCGCAACGCCTCGGCTGTGCGGTCACGATCGTGAATAGCGGCGATCGCATCATGGATCGGGAGGAGCCCGACGCGAGCGTCGCGGTTGCGAAGGGTCTCGAAGCCGATGGCGTGACCGTCGTCCTCGGCGCAAATGCGACGGCCGTTTCGCATCGTGCCGGCGTCTTCACGCTCACACTCTCGAGCGGTGCGACGCTCGAGGCCGAGGGCCTCCTCGTCGCAACCGGACGCGTGCCCAACACCGCCGATCTCCATCCGCATCGCTCGAAAATCGATCTCGTCAAAAGCGGTTTTATCGCCGTCGACGCGCATTTGCAAACGACGTGTCCGGGGGTCTATGCGATCGGCGACGTGGCGGGTCAGCCCGCCTTCACGCACGTCGCGTGGGAAGATTATCGGCGCCTCGAATCGACGCTCGCGGGCACGCCTCGGACGCGCGACGATCGCGTGCTATCGTATTCGACCTTCACCGAGCCACAGCTCGCCCGCACCGGGCTCACGCTCCACGCAGCGCTCGAAAAAGGCATCAGGGCGCGAGCGGAAACGCTCGCACTCGAAGACGTCGCCCGTGGTCCTGAGTGGAATCTCGAGAACGGTTTCATGCGTCTCGTCATCGACGACGCGACTGCAAAAGTGATCGGCGCGACGTTCGTGGGTTACGAAATGGGCGAGCTCGTCCACGCGATCGGCCTTGCGATCGAGCTCGGCGCGACGTGGCACGACATCGACCGTTTCGTCGGCATCCATCCGATGTTCGGTGAGGGGATACCGTCGCTGGCCCGTCAGTTCGCAAGCGACGCCGTCTAGCGCCGCACCAGGCGTCGTTAACGTTCGACGAGGCGTTTGTCGTCATGGCGGCAACCAAAACGGTCGTACTTTCTCACGATCGAACGTTAATTTCTCATTTCGAGCAGAGTCGTTGTGAATCGATGGCATGTTCGTTCTCGCGAAGGCTCGTCGATGATAAAGCAACAAACATATTCGGTCGATCGTAAGGATTCGTTAGGGCACGAACCAATCGCGCAATCCCCCTTTTTGGGCGCTTGTTTTCAACCCAATTGATCAATTAGCATGGGCTATGAGCGGTGCTCACGAGCTTACGGTGAGACCATGCATTCCATTGCTTTTCGAACGGAGTCTACGTGAAAGAGTCGTTACCCCGTGTCCGCCCGGACCTCATCGTGAAGAACCTCGACGGCGAGCTGCTCGTCTACGATAATGCGACAACCAAGGCGTTCTGCCTCAACGCGAGTTCCGCGCTCGTGTGGGAGATGTGCGACGGAAACACGACCATCACAGAGATGACCGAGCGACTTACGCAGACGCTGAATGCACCGATCGACGCCACGTTCGTCACCTTCGCGCTCGAGCGATTTTACGCCGACGGTCTACTCGAAACTGGCTTTAGGAATGCCACCGAAGACGCGAGCCTCACGCGTGCAGGCCTCGTCGCGCGTTTCGGCCGCGCCGGAATCGCGGCCGCCCTTGTCGTGCCGCTCGTGACTTCAATCGTCGCACCGACCGCCGCGAAAGCCTACGGCACATCGACACCGCCCCCGAGCGGCGGTGGTTACGGTGGTGGCGGTGGCGGTTGCGTCTTGTTCGCGACTCCCGTTCTGCGCGCGGATGGACGGATCGGTCGCGCGATCGACATCGCCGCGGGCGACGAGCTCGTAGGTGTCCGTACCGACACCGGCGCATTCGTGCCGGGCACCGTCGCGACCGTTCACGAATATCAGGCCGACGGCTTCTATACGTTCGTCACGCAGAGCGGAGAAGTCGTCAGTTGCAGCGCAACCCACCCGCTCATCCGCGGATTCGGCGATCGCGACGGCACCAAGGCGACGGAATTCTCGCCTGGCGATCCACTGCTGGTCCACGATCCGCGGCTCGGGCGCGCCGTCGAATCCCCGATCGTGAGCGTCGCCTACAGCAACGTGTCGCAACCCGTGTACCTATTCGAGATGACCACGGACGAACACACGTACTTGACCGGTGGTGTCGTGTCACACAATGTCAAAGTAAATTAACCGCATCGATCACCAGCGATATTGCCGCGCAAGACAGCCTCCTATGAAATCTATCAATCACGTGAGACCCAGGGCCGAGCACGTCGCGGCGCCACCGCGACGTCTCTGCATCACAGCGCACGGCGTCCCGATCGAGATTTGCGCGAGCGAAGCGTCGATTCTCAAACGGATCGAATCCGGTCTTCCCGTAGGCTCACGGAGGATGCGACGCACGCGGGACGCCGCGTCGTACGCCTTTTGGAAGCATCCCTCGCAAGCACTCTACGGTCTCACCATCGACTGCGCGTGGCTCGCAGGCCCCGCACCGCTCGATGACGTGCTCGCGGTCTTCGAACCGCACCTCATCATGCGGATCGCCGAACGCGCGCCGCACCACACGTTCGTTCACGCGGGCGTCGTCCGTTTTCACGGGCGCGGCATCATGTTACCGGGTTACAGTTTTGCCGGTAAGACGACGCTCGTCGCCGAACTCGTGCGCGCGGGCGCACTCTACTATTCCGATGAATACGCGCTGCTCGATCGCGACGGATTCGCGCATCCCTATCCTCGGCCACTTCAAATGCGTAAACCAGGGGAACGAACGCAGACGTCAATCCCCGTCGGCGAGATCGGAGGCGTCGCGGGGAGCGAACCCATCGCGATCGATCTCGTCGCATTCTGTACGTACAAAAAGGGTGGCCGTTTCCGTCCGCGCACGGTCACGCCGGGTCGCGCGGCGCTCGAGATGTTGCAGTACACGATGTCGGCGCGACACGCTCCCGAAGCCGCGCTCGGAGCACTGCAACGCGTCGTAACGGGCGCGGCGCTCATCAAAGGCACCCGCGGCGAGACGTCGCAGGTCATCGACTTCCTCGCTAAACGGTTTCCGGCGTGACGTGAACGCCGCGGAAACGCGACACATCGGGGGCACGATCGCCCGCGTGCTCGCAGGTTCCTGGCGATCGACGCCACCGCCGCTCGAGGTCTCCACGGGCGATATCGCGCGAGCCTTGCCGATCGTCGCGCGAACGAATGCCGCCGCGCTTTTCTGGTGGCGACTACGCGATCGAGCGCCCACGGATATCCCGGGCCTCGAAGTCCTACACGATACATTCCGCTACAATGCGCTGCACGCCGAACACCAGCAGGCGCGGCTCGCATCGCTCCTGCGTTTGCTGCGCGCCGCGTCGATCGAACCCGTGCTCCTCAAGGGCTGGGATCTCGCGCGGCTCTATCCGAACACAGCGCTGCGTCCCTATGAAGATATCGACTTCATCGTCCGAGATGACGAAGCGGGACGTGCCGAACGTGTCGTCGCCGCTGGCGACACGAGTGGCGCGATCGTCGATTTCGTTCACGAGGAAATCTCACGCTATGATGCGATCGGATGGGACGATGTGCTTGCCCGCAGCGGCACACTTCCGTTCGCCGGCAGCAACGTCCGCGTGCTCTCGCGCGAGGATCACCTGCGCGCGATCGCCATTCACGGGCTCAAACACAGTTTCCGCAATCCGCTATGGCTCTGCGATATCGCGGTCTCCGTGGAAACGGCCGGCAGCGATTTCGACTGGGAGCGTTGCGTTGGAAACATGCATGCGCAGGACCAGTGGATCGGCTGTGCGATCGGTCTGGCGCGCGACTTACTCGGCTGCGACGTACCACCGAAAGCCGCCCCGTATCTGAGCGCCCTGCCTCGGTGGCTCGTCCCTGCGGTCTTCGCGATGTGGACTCGAGCCGCGCAACTCGGTCTCGACGAGCGCTGGGCCGTCCGCGAATTTCTCTCGAATCCCGCGAGCCTCGGCTCGATCGTCGCCCGTCGCTGGCCCGACCCCGTCACCGAGGCGCTCCGTCGCAACGTCCCACTTTCCGATCGTCATCCTTGGCAGCGGCGTCTCCACGGGCTCGCCTTCATGCTCTCACCTCAGCGTTTGGCAAACGCCGCCGTCCGAAGAAAAGCGGTGCGTTCCGTCCCGTAAGTCTCGGCGCGATCAGGCCGCTTCGCGTTCCATCGGCGGCACGTCCCAGAGAACGACTTCGCCCGCGCCCGCGAGATCGAGTGAAAGAGGGCCCGCGATCCGCACGGCGTCGCCTTTCTGCAGCGTCTCCGCACCGAACGTCACCTCGCCGCTCGCGATGAAGAGAAATGCCTTGCGCCCGGCCGAGATGGTTCGCGTCGCAAGCGTACCTTCGATCCGTGTAACGTACGCTGTCGCATCTTGCCAGAGCGCGATCGGTGCGTCGACCCCGTGTTGCCCCGTCGCGATAGCGAGCCATCGATTGCGTCGATCGTCGATCGTAAAATCGACCTGTCCGTAGCGCGGCGCGAGGCCGGCGGCTTGCGGGAGCACCCACATCTGCACGAAGTGCACGGGTCGCTCTTTGGAGGCGTTGGATTCCGAATGCGTGAGGCCCGTGCCGGCGCTTAAATATTGAACGGCGCCCGCAGCGACGATGCCCCGATTGCCCATCGAATCCGCATGTTCGAGTTCGCCATCGAGGACGTACGTAAGAATCTCCATATCCCGGTGCGGATGGCGGCCAAAACCTTCACCCGGCGCGACGACATCGTCGTTGAAGACGCGGAGCGCTCCCCAATTGAGATTGTTCGGGTCTTGATATCCCGCGAAGCTAAACGAATGGCTCGTCTGCAGCCATCCATGATCGAAAGTCGCACGATCGGCGGCGCGCTGGATGTGAAAAGGGGATGTCGCGGTAGTCATGACGCTCTCCATAACCCGAGGGGGTTGCACGGCGTGTCTGCGTCATTCGTTTACCGCGTGCAAAAGGTCTACGGGGCGAAATTTCTCGCGCAAAAAAGCGCCGTTTGCGACGAGTGCTCGCGCGTCGTTCGCGACGAGATTCTCCGCAATCTCGCGCATCTTACCGTCTAGGAGCGTGAGCTGCTCGACGAGCATGACTTTGGCCGTCTTCCCATCTTGCAAGGGCTGGATGTTACGGAATGCGGTCGGAAGTTTGAGATATCCGTCGAGCGTTTCGGGCAAATAATGCAGCGCGATCTGACGGATCGTAAACACGTCCTCACGTGGAAACTGTGCCGCTTTCGCCGCGAGCATCGGCAAGATGCCGTCGATCGATCCCACGACGCTCTGCACGAGCGCGAAGGCATCGGCCGGCACCGATCGCTCGATCCGCATCATGAGTTTTGTGAGGGAAGCCGCGACTTGCTCCGGGGTCAGCGAATTCTCTATCGACGCCGTATCGAGGCCCCGTTGATTCGGCACGAGCAATGCCCCAATCCCATAGGACCCCGCAACGATCTCCCACCAAAAATCATGGATGACGCCGCCGAAATAGGCCCCGAGTGCCGCGAGTGCGAGCGCGGAACCCGCGATATTTTTATAGCTATAGAGATAGAGAAGTGCGCCCATCGTCGTTTACGCGCTATTGATAGCCGCGGATCTCCTTGAAAACATCGCTGAGCGATTGCGTCTTACCGTTGAAGAGACGACCGCCGCTGATGCGCGCGATCGCCTCGAGTTCACTCGATTTCGCCTCGCCGAAGAGAATCGGAAAGATGCGGATCTTTCGGTCGACGGGGAGTCGATCGTACTTGTCGGCAAAGGTCGCAGCATCGTCGCACCCATTATTCTCACCGTCCGTCATCAACACGATCGAATAATATCGCGGCCCCTCGGTCCTGCGCGCGCGAGCCGCATCGTCGAGCGCCGATTCGAGCGCGCAGTATATCGCCGTCGACCCACCCGCATGCATGCCATTCGCGTAGGCGACGACGCGACCGAGTGTTGCGGCGTCGCCCGTCGCGTGCATCACGAGGTCCACGGATGTTCGCGGCACGTCGCTAAAAGAGATGAACGAAATACGTTCGCGATTTTGAAAGCGAGCGTATCGTCCGGTGACGGACGGATCCTTACCCGCGAGCGTACCGAGGGCGCGAACGACGCCGCCGAGACGTTCGCCCTGCATCGAACCGCTCGTATCGAGCACGTAAAACGTATGCGCCGGCACGCGATCGTCTGCGAGAAAACGCCCGAGAATTCCATCGACGACGGCGAGCGAATTTGGAAACGAAACTTCGTTGACGAGAGCGTGTGGAAATGCGGTCGTGAGCGGCACGCCGGAGATCGCCGGACGCCGAAACGTCTTCTCCATCACGAGACGTTGAAATGCCGTCGTGCGCAGATAGGTCGTGATTTTTTCGAAAGCCGCACGCTTCGTGTCGTCGAGTAAGAGCAGCGGATAATCGGCCGTCAACACGCCCTCTTTGGGATAAATCAACACGAGCGGCTCGCGGAGTTTCCCACTCGCGCCCAGCGCGAGGAGACTCGACTCGTAATTCACCACGCCGTCGAGCTTCGTTTGATCGCGCAGGTAGGCATCGATGAGCCAGCCCGAACTTCCGGCCGTTACCGTTTGGCCTGCGAAGAACGCGCGCAGTTTTTTCGTGTCGACGTCGGTTGCTTTGAGCGCGTCTTGCGCACCGACGAGCGCGGATGCGACCGCGATGACCGCCGAGAACCCACTATTCGACGCGGTCGGATTCGTCATCGCAAAGTGGAATTGGCCCGCACCCGCGCGCGCGGCAATCGCCTTCCACGTCGTTCCATCAGGCGTCCAGCCGAATCGCTTTGCGACGCTTTCGCGCACGCCGAGCACGACGGGTGAGAGCATAATCCGCTCTTGCGCGCGGACGCGCTTCTTCGCATCGGAGAGCAGGAGATATTTCGCATTGGCAAACCACGCCGCATCGAAGCTCTCGCCGGCGTTGATCCGATCGACGCCGGCGAGCGTCCCCGAATACGTCGGCACGAGCGTGATACCCGTGGCATCGGCAATCTGTTGAAAATACGGCTCGAGATCTTGGAGTTCGGAGCCCGCGATCACGTGAAGGGTCGCCGCATCGGTCGCGGCATGTGTGTCCGCGCCTTCACCGCATCCGACGAGCGTCGCAGCGGTGAACGAGAATGTCACGATCGCATATCGAACGATCGCGATGACGCGGTCGAAGCGATCGTTCACGCACCTACGACCCCGGAAGTTTGACGATACCATCGTCGAGCGCTCCATCGATCGCCGTGACGCCTTCGCGCGCCTGCGATGCCCGCGACTTATCGAGATAGCCCTGCGCCTTCCCGACCTCGGTCGTGAGCGCGTCGACCGTCTGCTGCATGCTGCCGAGCGCCTTGACTTTATAATCGGCCACCGCGTCCATCGTCGCGTAGATGTTCTCAAAAGCACGCTGGAGCTGTTTCACGTCGACCGTCGCGCCCGCGGCTTGATCGTAGACTTTACCCGTCTGTTGACGCAACATCTGCGCCGTCGCTTCGATAATATTGCCCGTCGTCGTGTTGAGCGCCGTGATCTGGTCGAGCACCAGCTTTTGATTCGCGAGCGCTTGCGCGGCGATCACGGCCGTACGAAGGGCCGAGACCGTCGTGGTCGTCGCACGCTCGACGCCTTTTATGAGCTCGACATTATTCTTGCGGATGAGATCGAGCGCGAGATAGCCCTGAACGTTGACGGCCATCTGCGTGAGCAGGTCGGTCACTTTCTGGCGCGTGTCAAAAAGCACGTCTTCACGCAAAATTTTCGCGCGATCCGGATCGGTCGCATCGAGCGCGTCGAGCTTTGCCGAGAGCGACGTGTCGAGCTTCTTCCCGAGATAGATGTACTGTTCGAGCCGCTTCATTAGCGCCCAGAGTTGCGTTTTCTCCGTCTCGATCGCCGCATTATCTTTTTGCAGTTCGTCCTTGGAGCGATAGAGCGATTCGATAATCGCGTTGAGATGCGATTGCGCGCTTTTGTAGCCATCGAAATACCTGACGAGCTTGTTGCCCATCGGAATGAAGCCGAGCAACTTGCGCGGCGAGAAAAGATCGCCTTGGCGCGATGGATCGAGCTTTTCAATCGTCGCACGCAAGTCGCCGAGACCTTTCGAGACCGACGACTTCTCGTCGAGCATTCCATTCTTGAGCGAGTTGATCGGCCGCTCGAGCATGCGATTCGAAACCGCCGCGGCCTGCGCGATCTCGGCATTGCCCATCGAACCGATCGCATCGACCCGCGATTTAAAATCCGCTCCATGAATATCGAGCGACGTTACGGCCGTAACGAAATCCGCGATCTGGCCGTCGAGTTTGGTCGTCTCCTCGGGTGCGAGCGGCACCGCGTTTGCGGCTTTTGCGGGTGCGACGACCGCAACGGGAGCGGGCGGTTGGAGCACGAGTGCTCCCTCGGATGATTCGAGCGTACTCACGGATGCGTCTCCTACGGCGACGTTGCAGCTGCGGCACCGATGCCGCGGATGAGGGTTTCGATCACGTCGTAACTCGGCGGGTCGATGACGTCGATAATGCGATCGGGAACGTGCACGCCGGCCTTGCGCCAGAACTCGCGAGCGTACGCGGGATCGGCCGTGCGAAGGCCGTGTTCGTTTGCGAGTTTCTGTAAATCTGGATCGTTCTCCAAGAGCGCGCCGAGCTTTTCACCCTTGGCATCGAGCGATATGAAAACGTGCTTGGTAAAGATGGTTGGCTTCGGATAAAGCAAGACCATGTTGGGATCGCGCGCGTCCTCGTGCGCGATCGCGTATTCGAGGAATTGCGCTTCGTAAACCATGACGAGCGGCGATTTTCCCATGCCGATCGTGGTGTCGTCGTCGAAAGGCCCGGCCGAACTCAATTCTTGGTAGCCCTGGCGTAAGAAGAGTTGTGCCACGGCGGCCGTCACGGAGCGTGCCTGCGCGTCGTCTTGCACGATGGCATTACCGTTGAGCAGATAACTCGCGAGCGCCAGATACATCGCGGCTGAGTTGGACGACGTGACGTCCGTCGATGAGATCAGCACGGATTTCCCGACGTCGTAGGCCTCGTGATGCGGCAACTGGTTCCAACGTTCGCGAGCGTTCATAAGGGACACGAAGCGCTTCATATCGACGATGTAATAATCGGCGCCGATTTTTTTGACGAGATTGCTCGCGATGAGGATATCGGCGATCGGTTTCCACGACGCCACCGCCATCGGTGTGTAGAACGGCGAATACGTCGTCGTCGCGTGCGTGAGCGCGATCAACTTTTTCGCCGCCGGCACGCCTGCGGGAAATGCAAAATCGTATTTTTTGAGATCGCTCCGCGTCGTCATATCGCGCGAGCCCGACGTCTCGATCTGCAACGCGATCCCATTTTTCGCCAGGATTGCGAGCACGCGCGGATCGCTGAGATACTCTTTTTTCTCCGACCCGACCAAGCCCGAAACCGTGGCCACGTCGCCGAAAGCGCCTCGCGCTCGCTGATGTCCGAACGACACGTAGACTGCAAGGGCGACGCCGATCACGAGGGTCGCGCTAAGGATCGGAGCGAGGACGCGTTGGACACGCATGTGCGGGCGGCTACCTCGAGTCGCTACTGGAGTTACAGACGAGGGTCCCCTCCGCGGTCACCTTCGGCCTGCCGATTACGCGAACTCGCCGCGCGCTTCGAGCCGGGCGAGCAAGAGATGATAGTAGAGCATGCCCTGCTCGGGCGCGAGCATCGCGAGCGTCGCGCCGACATCGATCCGTTCGCCTGTGAGTGCGAGGAGGCTCCGTGCGACGCCGCTATCGTTTTCGGGGAAGACGTCGAGCCGACCGAGCCCACGTAGTGCGATCACCGCCGCGGTCCACGGACCGATGCCCTTGATCGTGCAAAGATGCGTCGAGACGGCTGCGCTCGATTGCGCTTCGAGTTCGGATTCGACGAGCGTGCCGTCATCGAGCGCGGCCGTCACGCGGCGAAGCGTCGCGATCTTCGCGCCGCTCAGACCCGCCGCGCGCAACGTCGCGTCGTCTGCGGCCACGAAGGCCTGTGGCGTGAAGAATGCGCGCACGACCACACCGTCCACGTCGATCGGCGCGCCGATCGCGCGCACGACGCGACCGAGGATCGCGCCGGCAGCATGAAGGCTGACCTGCTGGAAGACGATCGCATTCACGCACGCTTCCCACAGCGTCGCATAGCGCGGCGAGCGCACGCCACGCATACGCGCCGAGATCCCCGCGAGCCAGGGGATCCGTGCTGCGGCCGCATCGAAGTGGGCTGCGAAGCGCTCGGTGCCGAGCGTTCGCGCAACGAGCGCGCACGCGACGTCGGCCGACATGCCGCCGCCGACAACGCGAACGTCGAGCGTCGCCTCCGTCGTTTGCCGAACGGCAATGACGTGCGGCGTTCCCGCATCGTCGCGATGCGCGCGAAGGTACGTGCCGTCGGGCGCGACCACGTCGACGAGGTTGGTCGAGAAGCGCCGTAACGCCGCGACCGTGTAATCGAGACGATATGGTGCCGCGACGGGGAGCACGGTCGTACGAGCGGAATCGCTCATAGGTGAGTCTCGCGGTCTACCAACAATACTGGCGCATCACGATCCTCACGATGATCGAGTATCGCGCGAGCTTTTTCATGTGGTTCGGCTTCACGATCGTCTATCACGCAACGGCGATCGGCGCGCTCTACGTGACGCTGCACGAATTTCCATCGATGAACGGTTGGGATTTTCGCGACATGGCCTTTCTCTACGGCCTCTGGATGCTCGGCCACGGTGTGCACAGTACGTTCTTCTACGCGATCGGCGAGGTGCCGATGATGGTGCGCGAGGGCAAGTTCGATCGCTTCCTCGTGCGACCGCTCGATCCACTCTTTCAAGCGCTTACGATGCCGCAACAAAATATTCCAGACGAACTCTTTCTCGCGATCGCGTTTTTCGCCACGGCGACGGCATTCGTGCACGTGCGTGTCGATCTCGCGTTTCTGCTTTTCGTGCCGCTCGTCGCCATCGGCGGCGCACTCATCGATTTTGGGATCCAGCTCGCGATCACGACGCTGTCGTTTTGGATCGTACGGATCGACACGCTGCGCTGGGTCGTCATGTCGCTCGAACAGGATTTCACGCGTTACCCGATCAGCATTTACACGCGGGGCGTACGCGTCTTCCTCACGCTCGTCGTGCCGTTTGCTTTCATGAATTACTTCCCGGCGACGTATCTGCTGCATAAGACCGATGGCGCGCTCGCACTCTCGCCGCAAATCGGGCTGCTCACGCCGCTCGTCGGCATCGTGTGGTTTGGTGCAGCGTATCTCTTCTGGCGCGTCGGCCTCAATCGGTATCAGGGTACCGGCAGCTAACCGAGGAGGACCGCGTGCGCGCGCGCGGCAAGGGGCACGAAGCCGCTCTGCGAGGAGATTCGATGGTACGTTCATTTCCAGCGATCGCGTTATCGCTCGCCGTCGTCGTGCTCGGGCCCGCAACGGCCGTACGCGCCACGGATTCGGCGCTCACCATCTCGCAGGGCGTCGACGTCGTGACGCTCGATCCGCTCAAGCGCACGATCACCCCGAGCAACAACGCGCATCTCCAAATGTTCGATACGTTGCTCCGTCACGACGCGAGCGGCAAACTCTTACCGCGGCTCGCAACCTCGTACCGGCGCGTCGCGCCGACCGTATGGGAATTCAATCTTCGTAAAGATGTGAAGTTTTGGAATGGCGACCCACTCACGAGCGCCGACGTGAGGTTCACGGTCGAGAAAATCAAGGATCCAGCCGAACAATCCGAGCAGACTCCGCGTTTCAATACGATCGCTCGCATCGAGACACCCGACCCCTATACGATCCGCTACATCACGACGCGACCGGCCGCGATCGTTCCGGGATTTCCGTGGCTGACGTTCGTCGTCGATGCGAAGTATTGGAAAGAGCACGGCGACGCGTATCAGGCCGAGCACCCGATGGGCAGCGGGGCCTACGTTTTCAAATCGTGGCGCAAAGACGAGCAACTCGAACTTGAAGCGAATCCGAATTACTGGAACGGCAGACCTAAAATCGATCGCGTCATTTTAAAGCCGATTCCCGAAGCCGCCGCACGCGTCGCAGCGCTGCGTACGGGCGAGAGCGATATCATCACGAACGTGCCCGCGCAATATCAAACGCAACTCGTCGGCGGTCGCAACTCCAAACTCACGAGCGCGCGCAGCATCCGCGTGCTCTATATCGCCTTCAACATGACGAAGCCCGGGCCGCAGAACAATAAACTCGTGCGCCAAGCGTTCAACTATGCCGTCAATGTCAAAGAATTGGTGCGCGTCGTTCTCGGCGGACGCGGCTACGATCTCGCGACGCCACTTCCGCCCAACTTCACGGGCTTCGATGCGGCGATTCCCGCCTATGGTTACGACCCGGCAAAAGCGAAGGCGCTTCTGGCCAAGGCCGGCTACCCTGAGGGAAAGGGCCTCGAGTTTACGATCAACGCTCCGACGGGTCGGTACAATAAAGATAAAGAGATCGCCGAAGCGATCGCGGGCCAACTCGCGGCCGTCGGCGTGAAAGCCGAGACGCGGATTCAAGAGTGGACGACGTACGTCAATGCGGTCGGCCAACGCGCGCTCGCACCCGCCTATATGCTCGGCTGGGGTAACGACTCGTACGACGCCGACAACACGCTCACGAGCCTGCTCTCGAGCGATGCGCGTCTCTCGACGTATGCCAATCCCGCACTCGATAAGCTCTTGACCGACGCACGCTTCGAACTCGATCCTAAAAAACGTGACGCGCTCTACGCCATGGCGCTCACGATCGTGCACGATGAAGCGCCGTGGATCTTTCTCTTTCAATACGAAGATCTCTACGCCACGACGAAGCGCGTGCATTGGCAAGCCCGTCCCGACGAACTCATCTTCTGCGATGAAATTTCGCTCGGCGCGTAAGCCGCACCGCGCGCGATGATCGCCTATCTCTTGCGTCGTCTCGCGGGCGCGGCGATCGTGCTCGCGGGCGTCGGCGCGATCGTCTTCATCATCCTGCACCTCACGGGCGATCCCGCAACGGTGATGATGCCTCCCGAATCGACGACGGCTGAGATCGAAGCATTCCGACACGTCCACGGGTTCGATCGCCCGCTCGTCGTGCAATTCGCCGCATTTGCAATCGCCGCGGTGCACGGCGATTTCGGCTTATCGCTCCGCCACGGCGAGCCCGCGCTCGGCCTCGCACTCGATCGTCTGCCCGCGTCGGCTGAGCTCGCGTTTTGCGCACTCGCGATCGCGTTGCTCGTCGCGATCCCGGCGGGCGTTATCGCGGCGCTACGACGCAATAGTCTCATCGATCTCGTCGCGCGCGTCGCGGCGCTCGTGGGTCAGAGCATGCCCGTGTATTGGCTCGGCATCATGCTCGTGCTCGTCTTCTCGGTGCAACTCGGCTGGTTCCCCACGGGCGGTAGCGGCGGCCCGATCCACCTCGTGCTCCCAGCGATCACGCTCGGGCTCTTTACGATGGCGAAGATCATGCGACTCACGCGTGCGGCGATGCTCGATATTCTCGGCTCGGATTTCTTACGGACCGCGCGCGCGAAAGGCGTAGGTTCGCTGCGACTCGTCTGGCATCACGCGCTCCGCAACGCGTGGATTCCGATCGTCACCGTCGTCGGCATCGAACTCGGGACGTTGCTCTCGCAAGCGATCATCACCGAGACGATTTTTTCGTGGCCGGGGATCGGGCGGCTCGCCGTCCAGGCGATCGCGGATCGCGATTATCCCGTCGTGGAAGCGATCGTCTTACTTTCGGCATCGTCGTTCGTCGCGCTCAATCTGCTCGTCGATCTTTCGTATGCCGCACTCGATCCGCGCATTCGCTACCGATGATCGCCGAGGCCGTGGCGCCCACGCGTCGCTCGTTCGCGCGCGTCCTTTTCGCCGCACCCGCGACGATCGCGGGTGCGTGCATCGTCGCGCTCGTCGCGATCTGCGCGCTCCTCGCGCCGTTTCTCGCGCCGCACGATCCGAACGTGCAACATCTCGGGCTCGCACTGCGCCCGCCGTCGTGGCTCGCGGGCGGCGATGCGCGCAATCTGCTGGGAACCGATAGCCTCGGGCGTGATATCTTCGCGCGCATCGTGTGGGGCGCGCGCATCGCGGCGATCGTCGGCGTCTGCGTCGTCGCGATCGGCGGTACGCTCGGCATCGGCGTCGGGCTGATCGCGGGCTATTACGGCGGACCCGTCGATGCCGTCATCTCGCGCATTGCCGACATGCAACTCGCGTTTCCACTCGTGCTGCTCGCGCTCGCAATCGTCGGCGTGGTCGGTCCGGGGTTGTGGACGATCGTCGCGACGCTCGGCGTGACGAGTTGGGTTCAATACGTTCGCGTCGTGCGTGCGGAGACGATCGGCTTGCGCGAACGCGATTTCGTAATGGCCGCGCACGCGACGGGCTCGTCGTCACTGCGTATCGTGCTTCGGCATATTTTGCCTAATCTCACATCGGTCATCAGCGTACTCGCGACCTTTGAAGTCGCGCGTGCGATCATTCTCGAGAGCGCGCTTTCGTTTTTGGGCCTCGGCGTGCCGACGTCGATTCCATCGTGGGGCGGTATGCTCGCCGACGGCCGCGCCTATCTCGACACGGCGTGGTGGCTCGGCCTTTTTCCCGGCATCGCGATCTCGACGGCGGTGCTCGGCGTCAACCTGCTCGGCGACGGCTTACGCGACGCGCTCGACCCGCGATTACGTGCCTGATCTGCCGATCGCGCGCACGTCGGGGTGCAAGAGCCACGCGACGGCCGACAGATATACGAATGCCGCGCTGACGAGCGTCGGCACGATCCCAATTCTCGTCGCGAGCGCCGCGCCGATGAGTGCCCCGATCGGCAACGTTCCCCACGCAATCGTGCGTACCGTCGCGTTCATGCGCCCACCGAGTTCGGGTGGTACGGCCGCTTGGCGCCAGCTCACCTGCGCTATATTGTAAATCGGCGCAGCCACGCACGGAGAGCGGCACGAGAAACTGCGCGAGCGCGACAACGCCCATGTTGGAGACGAGGGTGATCGGTAGCCCGAATCGCTTCACGATGCGCGGCGCAAAAAACGCACCGACGAACCCCGCATTTCCAACGGCTAGGATGAGGCCGACGAGGGTCGGCGTGAAATGTAACGTTCGGTACGCAAAGAGCAGATAGACCGCGCCCACCATCGAGCCTCCAAGATTGCTCGTTGCGGTGCACAAGACGATGCGCAACAACGCGCGATTCGAGAATACGTAGTCCAAGCCGTCGCGTAGCTGATGCACGAACGGAATCGCGATTTTCGCAACGCTTCGCTCGCGCGGTCGATCGCGAATGCAAGCGAGTGAAACGATCGAAAGCCCGAACGACGCCGCGTCGATGGTAATCGTCAGCGCCGCGCCGAGCGACGCAATGAGCGCGCCTGCCGCCGCATTCCCCGCGATCTGCGCCCCGCTACTACTCGCTTCAAGGCGAGCATTGGCGTCGTGCAACGAATCTGCATCGACCACATCGGGAAGATAGGCCTGATACGCGATATCGAAAAATACGCTCGCGACGCTCGTAACGATTGCGACGATGAAGAGCTGGACGAGCGTGAGCGCGTGGAGTGCTGCTGCGAGTGGAAGCGTACCGAGCGCGAGCGCGCGAACGAAATCGCACGCGATCATCAACCGGCGGCGCGGCCAGCGATCGACCCACACGCCGGCGAAGACGCCGAGCACCGGAAACGCAACGAACGTTGCCGCGCCGAGCGCGCCGACTTCGAATGCACTCGCGTGTAACGAGAAAATCGCCGTCGTCGGAATAGCGAGCCGACTTACCGCGCTGCCGACGAGACTGATGGTTTGGCCCGCCCAGAGCCACTTGAAATTACGGGCTAACCCCATGCGCGGACGGGTTCTCGCTCACGCGGAGCCTTGGCCTGTGCGCGGGTGTATTCGGTGGCCGCGCAACGTCGGTTGCAAGAAGTTACGATGAAAGTCAGAATAATATTTATAGCTCTCAAGCTGTGGAGGTTTTGCCGTGGGCCAGTCCTTATCGCGGCGGCAATTTGCCGTCGCCACCGCCGCGACGTTCGCGTCGATCGGCATCATCAAAGCGCCGGCGAGAGCCGCCGAGTTTCAGTACAAGATGGCCCACAATTTACCGGTGAATCACCCATTGCACGTTCGCAACGTGCAGTGCTGGAACGCGGTGAAGAAAGAATCCGGCGGACGCCTCGAGGTCCAAGTCTTTCCGAGCAACATCCTCGGCGGCGATACGCAGGTGCTCTCGCAACTACGCCTGGGCGGCGTCCAGTTCTTCACCCTCTCCGGCGGCATCCTTACATCGCTCGTGCCGGTGGCCGCGATCCAAGGCGTCGGGTTCGCATTCAAAGATTCCAAGACGACGTTCGCCGCGATGGACGGAGACGTGGGCAAGATCGTTCAGAAAGAAACCGCCTCAAAAGGGCTGATCGCCTTCGACCATATCTGGGAGAACGGTTTCCGGCAGATCACCTCGAGCACGCATCCGATCACGAAGGTCGAGGATCTCGAAAATTTCAAGATCCGCACACCTCCCGGCCGTCTCTGGATCGACCTCTTTAAGACCCTTGGCGCGTCGCCGACGCCGATCAATCTCGCCGAAGCGTATACGGCGTTGCAGACGAAGGTGGTCGACGGACAGGAAAACCCGTTTGCCGTTATCGAGACGACCAAGTTCTACGAAGTCCAAAAGTACTTAAGCGTCACCAATCACATGTGGGACGGCTATTGGATGCTCGGAAATGCGGATGCGTTCAATGCGCTGCCGCCCGACATTCAAGCGATCGTGCGCCGCAATACGACGAAGTACGCGCTCATGGAGCGCCAGGATGTCGCGCTGCTCAATGCGTCGCTCGCCGATAAGCTCGCACGCCGCGGTATGAAAGTCAACATTGCCGACACGTCCGGCTTCCACACGCGTCTCCAACCGTTTTACACGAAGTGGAAGGGTGAATTCGGCGACGTCGCGTGGTCGGCGCTCGAAAAGTACTCCGGAAAGCTCGGGTAGCGCGCATCCGCTACACGCGCGCAATCGATACCGCGATCGGCCGGTTCACGGAGCCCGTCGCGGCTTTTTTTTTAGTCGCCGAAGTCCTCATCCTCATCACCGGGGTCGTCTCGCGCTACGTGTTCCAGCACGCGATCGTGTGGACCGACGAAGTCGCGACGATCGTCATGCTCTGGCTCTCGATGTTCGGCGCGGTGATCGCGTATCGGCGCGGGGAACACATGCGCTTGACCGCACTCGCGCGCGCGATTGGCGGCCGTGCGTCACAATGGTTCGATGCGGTGGTCGCCGTCATCGTCGGGGGCTTCGCGCTCGAGATGCTGCCCGCAGCGCAGAAACTCTTCGTCCTCGATCTTAACGACGCAACCGCCGTCCTCAATATTCCGCGTGCGTGGATCATCGCCGCGATCGTCGTAGGCATGGCGTTCTTACTCGCGCTCTCCATCGTGCGACTGCTCGAGATCGATCGCGGCATCGCGCTGCGCGTTATGGCGGGAAGCGTCGTCGTCGTAGCCGCGATGTTCTTCATGCGGCCGTTCCTCGCGACGCTCGGAAACGTCAACCTCGTTATCTTCTTCTTTTTCGTCGTCGGCGGCGCGATCGCGATTGGCGTCCCGATCGCCTTCGCGTTCGGCTTCGGAACGCTCTCGTATATCGTGTTTGCGACGAAGATCCCGGCGCAAGTCGTGGTCAGCCGCATGGACGAGGGCGCCTCGAACATCGTCTTGCTCGCGATTCCGATGTTCATCTTGCTCGGCTATCTCATCGTAAGTGCGGGGATCGCGAAGCGCTTGGTCAACGCGCTCGCGGCGCTCGTCGGTCATTTGCGCGGTGGGCTCGGGATCGTGCTCGTGTTCGCGATGTACGTCGTCTCGGGTATCTCGGGTTCGAAGACGGCCGACATGGCTGCCGTCGCCCCGGTGCTCTTTCCAGAAATGCGTCGGCGCGGCTCGGATCCGCGCGATCTCGTCGCGATGCTCGCGTCGGCGGGTGCGATGGCGGAAACGATCCCACCGAGCCTCGTGCTCATCATCATCGGATCGGTCACCGGTGTTTCGATCGGCGCGCTCTTCACCGCGGGACTCATGCCCGCGCTGCTCGCCGCGATCTGTCTCCTCGTGGTCATCCTCATTCGCTCGCGTGGCGATCACGTCGAACTCGCGAAACGCGCGACAGGCAAAGAGATCGCCGTTGCATTGGTCGCGGCGATCCCTGGCTTCGCGCTACCCTTACTCATTCGCGCCGCGGTGCTCGGCGGCGTGGCGACCGCGACCGAAGTCTCGACCGTCGGCATTTTCTACACGTTGCTCGTCGGCACGATCGTACATCGAGAGCTAAAATGGCGCGAACTCTATCCGCTCTTACGCGAAACAGCCGCGCTCACGGGTGCCATCATGCTCATCATCGCGACGGCGACCGCGATGGGCTGGGCGCTGACGCAGTCCGGATTCGCACAAGCACTCACGGAATCGCTCGGCCATGCGCCGGGCGGCGCGGCCGGATTCATGGCGCTTTCCGTCTTGCTCTTCATCGTGCTCGGCTCGGTTCTCGAAGGCATTCCCGCCGTCGTGCTCTTCGGGCCGCTCCTTTTTCCAATTGCGAAAGCGTACGGGATCGACGAGGTCCAGTACGCGATGGTCGCCGTGCTCGGAATGGGGATCGGGCTCTTCGCACCGCCGCTCGGCTTCGGCTACTACGCCGCCTGCGCGCTCGGAAAGACGTCGCCCGACGATGCGATGGGACGCATGATGCCGTATCTCGCCTCGATCGTCGTCGCAACCGTCATCGTGGCTGCGGTGCCATGGTTCTCGACGGGTTTTTTACCGCACTGACGACCAGTGCGGTAACCCCGCCGCTTACGGTGCAGGCTTGTAATCACCGGCCGCTTGCGGCGGCGTTTTGATCGAGACGAGCGTAAACGGACCGCCCGTGAATCCGGCGTGAACCGCATTCATGGGGATTTCGACAAACGATCCCGGTTCGATCGGCATTTGCTTGTCGCCCACCCATTCGGTGCCCGTGCCGGTGAGAACGATTTGGAATTCGTTTGCCGTCGCGTGCGTGTGTTTGGTGTTCGTTCCGTTGACAACCGTCACGCTCTGGAAAGCGACGGTGTCGCCGTCAGTCGTCGTGAGGGGCATCGCCGAGATGCCCGGAAGCGCGGGGTTCGGCTTGAGGGCGCCCGGAGCCAAACTCAGCAGATTGACGACGCGCGCTTCGAGCGGCGTCGCCGCAGCGCTCGCGGGGCCAGCGATGTGCGAGATCGCGAATCCGGCTACGAACGTAGCCGACGCGATAAGGACGGTCCGAAATCGTTCGTTCATGGTCGACCCTTCGGAGCCTGACGCTCGGCGCCTCTCGGTCTAGTCCTGTAGCTTCTCCGTCGCCGGTGAAGCGGCTGAATTCGGTATGCGTCCGGCCGAGCCGCCGTAACGACGTGAAAATCCGCTCGCTCGAATCGATCCCGTAGCGATCATCGCATTCGCCGCCCCGCGCCTAGTGAACGATAACTAATACGCCAGTTACCGCAATTCCGATCGCCCCGACCACGCCTGCGATCACGATCGCGGGCGTGACGGGCAAGCGCGCGACACGATCGGCGAAGATCGCACGATCCGCAGCGACGTACCGATAGCTACCGAACGCGGCGAGCGCAGTTCCGAAAAGTGAAACCGCGATGCCGAACGCGTTCGAAAAACCAGACGAGACCACCGCGACGTGCGCGACGCCCGCGATCTCCCGCGTAAAGAGCGAGAATCGCGCGATGACGAAGCCGAAGGCGATGAAGCTGAGCGCCGTCCGAAGATAGGCGAGAAACGTTCGCTCGTTCGCGAGAACGTCGGTGGCGCGCGCCGGGTGAGGTGCCATGCGCGCATACGTTCTCCCTCGAGCCGAGCGTTTGCCTGCGATTGCTTTTTAGGTTAGTCCTTGAGCTTCTCCGTAGCGAGTGGCTCGAAGAGTGCGCCCGCAAAATCGCCGACGGGCTCGATACCTGCGGGCCGCAGAAACCGCACGAACCAATGCGCGATGGCGCGCAAACGCAAGATACGATTGCGCGGGTTGCCGCTGCGCGAGAGGCCGTGACCGTCGCCTGCAAAGCGCACGAACTCCGTTTGTTTTCTGCCGAGTCGACGTAGCAGCGTGAAGAGTTGTTCGCCCTGATCGATCGCGCACCGGAAATCGCGTTCGCTGTGTTCGACGAGGAGCGGCGCATCGATTTCATGGGCGCTGCGCATCGGAGAACCTTCGAAAAGTTTGCGGCCGGCGTCCGCCGTCCACGGCGAATCGACTTCACGTTCGATGAACCACCCGAGATCGGTTGCACCGACTTCGCTCACGAGATCGTTGACCGCGCGCATCGAAACGCCGGCGGCGAAACGTTTCGAATGGCCGAGCAGCCACGTCGTCATGAAGCCACCGTACGAACCACCCGCGACGCCGATGCGCGCGCGATCGGCGTGCGTTTCTGCAAGCGCACCATCGAGGAGAGCGAGCACATCGGCGGCATCGATGCCGCCCCAATCGCCGGTGATCGCGTTCGCATATTCGTGACCGTAGGTTTGGCTTCCGCGAGGGTTGCCGTAGATGACGCCGATTCCGTGCGCCGCGAGTATTTGAAACTCGGACATGAACGCATAGCCGTATGCGGCGTGCGGGCCGCCGTGAATCTGCAAGACGTATGGTGCGTTCGCCCGTTCGTCGGGATCGAGAATCCAGACGTCGAGTTTTTGACCGTCGCTCGCGAGCGGTCGCACGCGTCGCGGCGCGCGGATCGATCGCTCGGTGAGCCATCGATTGTTATGCGTGAGTTGCGTCTCGGTTCCGCTCGGATCGACGAGCGCGATCTCACTCGGTTGCGTCGGCGTCGCATAGGCGATCGCGAGCGTGCCGTCGTCGGCACGGGCAAACGTCACGATATCGCGCTCGCCGGATAGCACCAGGCGATGCACCCCGCCCGAGCGCGCGAATGCAGCGACGCCGCACGTTCCCTCATCGCCGAAGGGCACGAAGAGTTCGCGATCGTCGGCCGACCAGAAGGGCGACTGTTGGCCGCCGCCGTTGCGCGTGTCGCAGATGACCGAATCGTTGACGGAGCGATCGCTGTGTGCCGAGAGCGAGCGCGTCACGCCGCCTGCCGCCGGGACGACGAGAAGTTCGGTATTGAACCGACCGCCGGCGTCGTCACCGTGTTCGTGGCCGATGAACGCGATTTCGGTCCCGTCGTGTGAGAATGCGAGATGGCTCGCGGGGCCGCGTGAGGCCGTCAGTTTGCGCGGCGCGCCACCGGTGTGCGGGACCACGAAGAGATCGGTGCCGAACGAAAACTCGGGCAGGTCGATCTGAGCCGAGAACGCGATCTGCGCGCCATCGGGCGACCATGCGGGCGTCTCGACATCGAAATCGCCGTGCGTCACGCGCGTTGCGATGGCGCCATCCGCGATGCCGATCGTAAAGAGATGTTTGCGCCGACCGTCGAGGAGGCCGTCATCGTCGCTTTTGAACGGAAGCGCGCGAATATGCCGGGCGCCCGTTTTTTCGTCGTGCGCGATACGTGCGCTCGCGGGATCGAGCGGAGTCGTTGCCACGAAGGCGAGCTCCCTCGAATCCGGCGACCACACCGAATATGCTATCGCGTCGTACGCCTCTCCGATCGCACGCGCTTCGCCGCCTGCGAGCGCGACCACGTAGACGCGTTTTCCCGCCCCGCGATCGCCGACGAATGCGAGATGCGTGCCGTCGGGCGAGACGCGCGGCGCGCTGTCTTTCTCACCAGAGGTAAATCGCGCGGGCTCCCCGCCGCGGCGCACCGACCAGATCGCCGTTTGCGTCTCGTTCTTCGCCTCCGATTGCGTGGCGCACACGTAGAAAACGCGTCCGTCGGGGCAGAGTTGTGGATCGCTTGCGAGGACGATCGACAAGAGATCGTTCGGGGTTAAGGGCGTCGAACTCATCGTGGTGAAAACGTATCCTTCAGAGCGTCGAAAAGAGCGCGAGCCTCGCGCTGTTGGAACGCTGGCGTTGCGAGTGCGTGTTCTTGATCGGGGTTGGAGATATAGCCAATTTCGACGAGCACAGCCGGAATGCGTGCTTCGTTCGTCACCGCGAGATCGCGTGCGTGGAACGCCGATTCGCCGAGGCCAAGCGGCGCGAGCCGCGCGCGCACGGCATTCGCGAGCGCGATGGAGTTACCGCGAAGCCAAAAAACGCTCGTCCCGCGCACGCTGCGATCGGTCGACGCATCGGCATGGATCGCAACGAACGCAGTCGCACCCAAGCGATTCGCGAGCGCCGCACGCGCGCGGTTATCCACACGCTTCTCGGTCGCAACGCGATACGGATGCGCGTACGATCGGGTGAGGACGACGCGCGCACCCGCCGCTCGTAAGAGCGCGCCAAGCTTTTCGCCGATGGCCAGTGTGACCACATTTTCGAGAACACCCGACGGTCCTACCGCGCCGACGTTGTTGGGAGATCCGTCGGGATATCGTGTGCCGTGGCCGGGATCGAGCACGAAGAGCCTGCCCGAAAGCAATTGCGCGGCGCCAACCGGCGCGCGTGGCACGAGCAGGGAGCCGAGAACGAACGCTCCCATGATCGCGCACGTGCGGAGGCAGATTGGATGTCGATTTGCCATGCGGGCCGATGCGGGCGAGGAATCGAGAAGTCCTCGGAGGGAACGTGGCCGCTTGTGAAACGCGCCGCTTTTGTGATCGGCTCCGCCGCCGCTTGTGCCATCCCGCGTGCCGCTCGGGCGGCGACACTCGAGGCCGAACTCGCGCGCGTTGCCGCGGGCTCGTCGGGCGTCGTCGGCGTCTACGCCCGTAAACTCGGCGACCCGTCCGCCGTCGCCTATAATGCCACCGAAATCTTTCCGTCGGCATCGGTCATCAAAGTCGCGATTTTCGTCTCGCTCTTCCAATTCGCCGAGCGTAATCCCGGGGTCTTCAGCGAGCTCATCCGCCTCAAACGCTCCGATTTCGTCGATGGCTCGGAAATTCTCGATGCATATAGCGTCGGCCACACGATCTCGATCGATACGCTCGCGCACGCGATGATCGAACAGAGCGACAACACCGCCTCGAATGTGTTGCTCGACTATCTCGGATTTGGCGTGGTCGAAAACACGATCGGGACCGCGGGCTTGCACCACACGCAGCTCAGGCGGCACTTCATGAGTCCCAACGCCCGCCCGCATCACAGCGACAACCTTACGACACCGCGCGACATGGGTTCGCTGCTCTATCAAATCGAGCGCGGCGCACACGAGGCCGTGTATACCATCGCGTCGCCGAAATCGTGTCGGCGCATGATCGCGATCCTCTTGCGTCAAGAAGATCGTGACAAAATAGCCCGCGGGCTCCCAAAAGGCATCCCGCTCGCGAATAAGACGGGTGAGATCGACGAGGTTCGCAACGACGTCGGAATCGTCGATCCGCTCGGCGACCGGCCGTACATTCTCGCCGTGCTTACGAAAGATCTCAAAGATTTTTCGCTCGGTAACAGAGCGATCCGCGGCGTCGCACGCGCCGTTCATTCGGCACTTTACTAATCGGTCGAGTGCGTTAGAAAAGGCTCGTCTGTTCGATCCGCGTCGGACGGAGGTGCGCGACGCCGAGTGCTGCGAAAAGCGCGCGTACCGTCGCCGGACTATGACCCGCGTAGTGGTTGTTGACGTACCCGTAGACGGTCTTCACGCGTGGCGACACCTCGACGATCGCACGTTGCCACCACGCGATCTCGTCCTCCCGGGCGATCTGTGTGACGTCGAAACGGGTGAGCGAATCGTGATGACCGATCCAGCGTACGTAGGCGAAGTCGAGCGTCGTCGACGCGAGCACGCGCGACAAGAGTTCGCGCGGAACGAATGGCGCATCGGCGACCGCGAGCGCGTGGCCGTGCGTTTCGAGCAACTGCTGAATCTCATCGCTCGCGTACCAGGCGGGATCGCGAAATTCGAACGCCGTCCGCACATCGCGCGGAAATGCCGCGAGCGCCGCGCGTAGCGCACCTTCTTCCGAGCGCCCGAACGACGCTTCGAATTGCACGAGCACGCAACCGAGCTTCGGCCCGAGGACGCGCATCGTATCGTAGAAGACGCGCACGAGCCCATCGCAATCGCGCAACCGGCGCTCGTGTGTGATCTCGCGCGGCAACTTGCATGAAAACGTAAATCCGTCCGGCACGCTCGCCGCCCATTTACGCACGCGTTCGAGCGAGGGTGTTCCGTAAAATGTCGAATCGATTTCGACCGTCGCGAACTCCTGGGCGTATGCACGCAGATACGACTCGGGGCGCGCGGCCGCATCGTACATCGTGCCGACCCAATCGGCGTACGACCAGCCTTGCGTCCCGAGCGCGAACCTCATGCGATGGCGTCTATGCTGGCTCGATCGTGATCGATTCCATCACGTCGCCGACGCGAATCGTACCGACGACTTCTTGCCCTTCGACGGTCTGACCGAAGACGGTGTAGTTCTTGTCGAGGAACCGTGCGTCGCCGAGGCAGATGTAGAATTGCGAGCCACCCGAGTTCGGGCTCTGCGAGCGCGCCATTGCGACGGTCCCTCTCACATGGGGCTTGTCGTTAAATTCCGCATCGAGGTTGTAGCCCGGACCGCCCGTGCCCGTGCCCTGCGGGCAACCGCCCTGAATGACGAAGTTCGGTTCGACGCGGTGAAACGTAAGGCCATCGTAAAAGCCCGCGCGCGCGAGCTTGATGAACGCCGCGCTGTGGATTTTTGCGTCGTGCGGATAGAATGAGAAGACGATATCGCCTTTTTTCGTTTTGATGCGGGCGCGAACGGTTTCGGCCTCGAGCGCGAGCGCGTCGAGTTCGGCGCCGGTCGGCGGGGTTTGGGCTGCCATGTCTCCTCCAGAACGAGCCTGCTGCAGAGCCGGCTCGAGAACGTCCGGGGCGTTGCGCAGGTCGCGTTCGAACACCTGTCCTCGCGCGAGCGCCGCGAGCTTCGCGGCGCGCGGCAAGCGCTTGAAGGCGTGCTCTTCGCGCAGTGCCGTCTCACGATCGGGAACGACCCAGAACGCGCGAAGCCGGGCAGGTAAACGCGAGCGCACGTAGCGAGATCCCGCGCCGCGCCGATGGGCGGCGATACGGAACGCGAGGTCGGTCGTCCAGCCCGTATAGAGCGAGCCGTCGGCGCAACGCAAGATATAGACGTAAGCCGACAAGAGATACTACCCAACACGATTTAGCGCTCGGACCGTTTAGGTGACAATCGCACGGGAAATACCGACGGCAACTGTGATGGCAACGCACGACGCGGTCCTCGACTTCCGGATTCCGCCGCAACCACACCTCTCCCGCGTCGTTCGCGAGAGCGTGGTCGATTTCGCGCGCACGCACGGCGTAGGCGAAGACGACCTCGGCCACTTCCTCACCGCGCTCGGTGAAGCAATCGCCAACGCCATCGAACACGCCCATGCCGAGCGCCCGATCGAAATCGAAGTTCGCATCGGTGCGGATCGCATTGTCGCAACCATTCGCGATAACGGAATCGGCTTCGACAGCTCCCGGGTCGTCGATCGCGCCTTGCCCGACCATTCGGCCGAACGCGGCCGCGGATTGCCCATCATGCGACGATGTTGCGATATTTTCAGCGTTTCGAGCGAACCCGGCGCCGGGACTGCCGTCGTGATCGGGCGCTACTTGCGACATAGCCCCGACCATGAAATCGTCGCCTAATTCAGACGACGCCGGTGAGATGACCGCGAGCGCAAACGGAGAGGAAACCCCAGGTGACGGCCATCACCGGTACGAGTTGCCCGCAACCCGCAAGATAGGCGAAAGCGCCGGGCTTGGAGTGTACGGGTTGTTCGAATCGCAGACGGAGATCATCGAGCGGGACGATTTTTGTTCCCTCGCTCCCATCGGCTGGCTGCATCATAAGATGCAAGACAGCTTCTTCTTGGTCGTCGGGACCGGCTCGTGCCAAGGATTTCTGCAAACGGCGCTCGGCGTCATGATCTTCGCGAAGCCGCGCTTTGCGACGGCGATGCTCGATGAAGACGATCTCGGCGGCGCCGATGCCCTCGATGGCCTGCGGCCGCTCGTTGCGGCGATCGTCAAAGAGCACGCGCCACGAGCGATCTTTCTCGCCTCGACGTGCACGCCCGAGATCCTCAAGATGAATATCGCCGGATGCGCACCACCGCTCGAGGCCGAGTTCGGCGTGCGCGTCTACCCGTGTCGCCTCGATGGTTTCGACCCCGCCTATACCCAAGGCGAAGACCATGTCTTGGAAGCGATGATCGAACGCGCGCCTCAAACGGAAGCAAAAAACCTCGTCATCCTCGGCTGCATCTCCCCGCTCGAGGAAGCCGAGATCCGCCTCGAATGCGCGGCGATGGGCTTACCCGTGCCTGAATTCTTGCCCGCTGAAAGCGCGCTGGAACTGCCCGCAATCGGGCCCAACACCGTGCTCGCGCCCGTGCAACCGTACCTCTTCGGCGCCGCGGCCTACGCGCTTCGCGAACGTGGCACGCCGATGCACAAAACGCTCTTCCCCTTCGGCCCCGATGGTACGCGCGCGTTTTACGAAACACTTGCGGCCGCATTCGGCAAATCCGTCTCGTACGCGGATCGCGAACGCGATGTATGGGCCGCTCTGAAGCCGACGACCGACGTGCTGCGCGGAAAAGCGATCGCGTTTTGCTCCGATGCGATGCTCGAACTCCCGATCGCACGGACGCTCCGCGCGGGCGGCGCGACGATTCCCGTGCTCGGCACGCCGAATATCTACAAGAAATTTCACGCACTCGAACTCGCCGCGCTCGAGGGCGTCGAGATTCTCGAACGCCCCGACCGCTACGATCTCTTCGCGCGGTTCCTCGCGGCGAAACCCGATCTCGTGGTCGCCAATCTCAATGTCGCAAATCCGCTCGAAGGCATGGGCCTCGCCGTGAAGTGGTCGACGGAACTCACGTTCCAACCGATCCACGGATTTAGCGGCGCCTCCACGCTCTTCGGCATGTTCGCAAGTTCGATCAAACGCCATGAAGCGCTCGCCGCGCGGCGCAAACGCGACGGCTCGCAACCGGCACCGATCGATCTCCATTATTTCCGGCAGATCGAAAAGGTGGGTGCGTGAAGCTCGCGATCTGGAGCTATCTCGCGCCCGCACACGTCGGCGTTTCCAAAGCTGCGGCCTCGTTTGCCGATATCCACTGCGTCGTGCGCGCGCCCAAAGGCGACGGCTACGGCACGATCATGCTCGCGATGTTCGAGCGTCTGGGCGTCATGCCGCCGCTCTCATTTTGCGCGATGTCGGAGGCGACGCTCGCGGGCGCGGCGGCAAATTTACCCGCGATGCTGCGCGAGATCGACGTACGCCACAAGCCCGCAATGATCGTCGTGACGCGTAGCGCCACGGCATCCGTCTTGCAAGAACCCCTCGACGGCGAAATCTCGATGATGTCGCCCGGCGACGTGAACGCCGAGATCTTCATGGCCTCGACGCATCCGATGCGCGACAACGAAATCTCCGCGTTTGCGAAAACGACGCACGAAATCGTCGCGCACTACGCCGTCGACGTCGCGCGCACCGAGCGGCCCTCGGTCAATATCATCGGGCCATCGCTGCTCGGCTTCCACGATCGAGCCAATATCGAATCGCTACGCAAGACGCTCGCCGAACTCGGCATCGACGTCAACGCCGTCGTGCCGATGGGTGCGACGCCCGATGACCTGCGGACGATCGGCCGCGCCTGGGTCAACATCCCGACCGCACACGAACTCGCGATGCCGACGTTACAGTACTTGAAGACGCGTTTCGGGACACCGTATGTCGACGAGCTTCCCTACGGTGAGGCCGGCACGACGCGTTTCTTGCGCGAACTCTGCGGCTACTGCGAGATTCCGCAAGAACGTATCGTCAAGGCGTCGCGGGCATCGAATCTGCTCTGGTATTCGCGGACCGTCGACGCGCACGCGCTCTCGTCGAAACGCGTCGCCGTCTTCGGTGCACCGACGGCCGTTGCGGGCATCGCGCGCGTCCTCCACGACGAGCTCGACATGATCGTCGAATTCGTCGGTACCTACGCACTCGACTACGGCGATTGGCTGCGCGCGCGCGTCGCCGACATCACGACGAACGTGCTCGTGAGCGACGATTATCGCGTCGTCGCCGCAGAGATCGATCAGACGCGTCCCGATATCATGTTCGGCTCGCAAATGGAGCGCCACTCGGCATCGGGATTCGGCGTTCCGTGCGCCGTCGTTTCGCCGCCGTCGCACATCCTCAACTTTCCGCTCGGCTACGCGCCGTTCATGGGCTACGACGGCGCCAATCACATCGGCGATCTCGTGAACCAAACGCAGGTACTCGGCCTCGAACACCATCTCATCGAGACCTTCGGTCCGCGCGGTCAAGGCCGATTCGCCGAAGCCGCACCCGAGCCCGAGCACATCCCCGAAGAAGCGCGCGTTCCCGTGATGGTCGATGGCGTTGCGGTCGAAGAGCTACGATGGGATGACGCAGCGGAAAAACTGCTCGGCCGCGTGCCGTTCTTCGTTCGCAAAAAAGCACGCACGAATATCGAAAAATACGCCAAAGAACGCAACATCATGCTCATCGACGAGACGGTGATGTTGCGCGCACGCGAGCACGTCGGTGGGTAAATCGCGCGTCTTCGGCGATTCCGCGCGATCGGCGGTTGAAACCGCGGGCCAATTCGGCGCGATGATGTTACCGTTTGCCGATCGCACGACGGGTGCCGCGCGCATCAACGCGTCGTTAAAAACCTTTGCGAAGCCCGGCACGTGGTTCGCGCCGATGTGGGCCATGATCGTTGGGTGCGTCGCTTCGGGCAACGCGCATTGGCAGTTCGGATCGATCGGCCGCATCGTGCTCGGCATGATCCTCGCGGGGCCACTGCTCTGCGCGTTCTCGCAGGTGACGAACGACTGGTTCGATCGCGACGTCGACCGCATCAACGAACCCGACCGTCCGACCGCCGCGAACGCGCTCGCGCCATCGACCGTCTTCGCGATTGCTGCCGGTCTTGCGGTAGCCGCCCTCGGGCTCGCCTGGGCGCTCGGCACCACCGTCTTCTATCTTGCGATCGGCGGCCTCGCGCTCGCACTCGCATATTCCGCGCCGCCGGTACGTCTGAAAGCGCGCAACGGCTGGCTCGCAAATGCGGCTTGCGCCTTCGCATACGAAGGCTTCGCATGGATTGCGGGCGCGGCGATCTTCGGCCACGTGACGACGGGAACGATCGTCCTCGCAACGCTCTATTCGCTCGGTTCGCACGGCCTCATGACGCTTAACGACTTCAAGAGTTTCGAAGGCGATACGCGCCTGGGCTTGCGGTCGCTCCCCGTGATGCTCGGTCTCGACGGCGCGCTCAAAGCGGCCTTCGCCTTCATCGACATTTTCCAAGTCGCCGCCATCGCCTACGTCCTTGCCAATCGCATGTATCTCGCGGGCGGCATCATGGCCGTGCTCTTCATCATCCAGCTTCCGATGCAACGCAAACTTGCGACCGACCCCAAGGGCCTCGCGCCCTGGTATTGCGCGAGTGCCATTCCGCCATTCGTGTGGGGCATGCTCGTCTCTGCTCTCGCCATTCGCTCTGGAGGTTTCTAACCACATGGACGTTATCGTAGTCGGTGCAAACATCGGCGGCAGCGTGACCGCAGGCGATCTCGCCGCGATCGGCGCGAACGTTATTCTCCTCGAGCGCGATTTCAAACGCAAGAAGCCGTGCGGCGGCGCGATTCCGCCCAAAGCGATCAGCGAATTCGGCATTCCCGACCGCGTCATCGAACGCAAGACGACGCGCGCGGTCATGATCGGCCCGAGCGGTTCGGAGACGGGTATGGACGTGCGCGGCACGCGCGCGCGCGAAGACGACTACATCTGTATGGTCACGCGTGAAAATCTCGATCGCGTCATGCGCGAGAAAGCACAGGACGCCGGTGCCGATCTGCGCGAAGCGACGTTCGTTTCGCACACGGAAGATGCCAGCGGTAAAGTGCACGTGAAAATACGCTATCGTGGCGGACACGAAGAGACGCTCGTCGCAGACGCGCTCGTCGGCGCAGATGGTGCGGGTTCTGCGGTCGCAAAATCGTGCGGCCGTGCCCCGATCAAACACGCCTCGGCGATTCAAGAACGCCTCTATCTTCCCGACGACGCGATGAAATACTATGAAACGACGGCCGAACTCTACCTCGGCAACGACGTCTCGCCCGACTTCTACGGCTGGGTCTTTCCGAAATCCGATCACGTTGCCGTCGGCACCGGTTGTCGTCCCGAGCACGCGAACCGTTCGTATGCGTTTCTCGAAGGCGTGAAAGCGCGCGCGGGCGACAAGCTCAAAGGCGCGAAGCGCATCTTGCTCGAGGGCCATCCGCTCCCGATGCAGCGCTATAAAAAACTCGTCTACGGCCATACGCTCCTCGTCGGCGATGCCGGCGGTATGGTCGCACATACGTCGGGTGAGGGAATCTACTTTGCGATGGCCGCGGGGCGCCTCGCCGCGCAGACGCTGCACGCGCACTTCGGCGATGCAAAATTCAAACTCGATCGTTACGAGAAGACCTGGCAGAAACGCTACGGCACGATGTTCGATTTCCTCGAGGTCCTCGAGAAGCTCTCGTATCGCGGCGATAAGAATCGTGAGTTCTTCGTCGACATGTGTTCGACGAAAGAAGTTCAGGAGTTAACGTTCGACAGCTATCTCTTCAAAGAGATGGCGAAGGTCACGCCCGCACACCACGCGCGCATGGCGATCTCCGGCGTGAAGGCCGCGCTCAATAATTGGACGCAGCCGCGCACGCCGCTCATGTCGGGTCCGCCTCAGATCACCGCCAAAGAAGCGCTCGCAATGACACGCATGGCCATCTCCGACGGCGTCGCGGTCGACGACCGCGCGTTCGCCGAAGCCTCGTAAGCTCGGAACGCACGTCGTGGCGTCGGTTCCGCTCGAGCACATGGCGATCGCGCCGTTCTATTGGTTCGATGGAACGATCTCGCCACGCGAGACCGTGACGGTCGATCCGCTCGCGCACGGCCTCCACTACGGCTCGGGCGTCTTCGAAGGGATTCGAGCGTATGCGACGCCGCACGGTCCCGCGATCTTTCGTCTGCGCGATCACATGGTGCGCTTCCAACGTTCGGCGGATGTGTACGGTATCAACATCGCATGGGACGTCGAGGCGATGTGCGCGGCCGTCGTCGAGACACTCGTACGCAACGAGCTCGAATCGGCATACATTCGACCCCTCGCGTTTTTCGGCGAGAAGACGTTCTCGCTCTCGGCGCGCTTCGTCTCACCGACGCACGTACTCTTGGCCTATCGCGCGATGGGCGATTACTTTGGTACCGGACAAGAAGCGGGGATCGCCGTCACGCTCTCACCGTGGCGCAAATTCTCATCCAAAGCGCTTCCGTCCACGGCGAAAGCAGCCGGGCACTACGCCAATTCCGTCCTCGCGATGCAAGATGCCGTGGGCCGTGGGTTCGATGAGGCGATCATGCTCAACGATCGCGGCGACGTCGCCGAAGGTACGGGTGAGAATATCTTCGTCGTCAAGAACGGCGCGCTGCGCACGAACGATCGCTCGTCGGATATCTTGCACGGCATCACGCGCGCGAGCGTGATCGAACTCGCCCGCGATCGCGGGCTCTCCGTTGAGATCGATCACCTCTCGCTCGACGAACTGCACGACGCCGATGAGGTCTTCTTCACCGGAACGGCAGCCGAAGTCACGCCGTTGCGCTGCCTGGATGCGCACGTCTATCCCGTGGAGAAACCGATCTCCACGATGCTGCGCGCGGCGTACCTCGCTGCGGTCTCTGGAGCCGACGCACGGCATAACGATTGGGTTACCTTCGCACGCCGGCAAACGACGACGATCGCTTAGAAGCGGCGAGCAAGACCGCTCTTGCATGGCGCGGAACATCCTATGATGCCACGTTCGTTCGTCTCTCGCACACTCGCGTCGGTTGCGCTCGCCGCAGTCGTCGGACTCGCGCCGAATCTCGCCGCTCCGGCGATCGCCGCCGATGAGGTCACGACGCCCGCACTCGATCCGGCGATCGTCGCGGCACTCGCGCGCGTGAAAGCGAACGAATTGCGCGACATCGATACAAAGCTCGTCGGTTTTGGGACGCGCAACCTCTTCTCCGAAGGCTCGCACGATCGCAATCGTGGCGTCTACGCGGCGCGGGATTGGCTCGCCGGCCAATTCGGCGACGTCGCGAAGATCGCGGGCGATCGCATGACGGTAAAGTTCGATACGTTCGTGCAAGAGAAAACCGCGCGCACGCCTCGGGCAGTCGAAACTTCGAGCGTCTACGCGACGTTGCGTGGCGACGATCCGACGCGCGGTACGATCGTCATCTCGAGCCATTACGATTCGCGTAATTCCGACGGTAGCGATCCGATCAAAGATTCACCCGGCGCGGACGATAACGGCTCCGGCACGTCGGCGGTCTTGGAAGCCGCGCGCGCGATGGCACCGATGCACTTTCCCGCAACGATCGTCTTCGTGTGTTTCGATGGCGAAGAACAAGGGCTCTTCGGCTCGGCGCATTTCGCGAAGATGCTCAAGGAGCGAGGCACGATCGTCGAAGCCGATCTCAACAACGATATCATCGGCGCGTCGGCCGGTCACGGCGGCGAACGATCGCCGAACGACGTGCGCCTCTTTAGCGAAGCGCTTCCCGTCGATGCAAAACCGGGCCGCGTAAATGCCACCGGTACCGAGAACGATTCGCCCGCGCGCGAACTCGCGCGTGCTGCGAAAGCGATCGGCGAGGCGTATCTCCCGAACATGCACGTGAACCTCATCTACCGTGCGGATCGCTTCTTACGCGGCGGCGATCAAGAGTCGTTTGCCGAAAATGCGTTCCCCGCTATTCGCTATGTCGAAGCGCATGAAAATTTCGATCACCAACACCAAGACATTCGCATCGAGAATGGTCTGCAGTACGGCGATCTCCTCAAATACGTCGATTTCGAGTATCTCGCGCGCGTCACGCAACTCAACGTTGTCGCGGCAGCCACGCTCGCCCTCGCGCCGCCCGCACCCGTGACCGAGGTCGATAATCGGAAACTCAGCTACGATTCGACGTTGCTCTGGACCGCCGTTCGCGGCGCGCAGAGCTACGAGATTTTGTGGCGCGCGACCGACGATTCGACGTGGAGCCACGCGCGCAACGTCGGCACGGCGACGAATGCGACGTTACCGCTTTCGAAAGACGATTGGCTTTTCGGCATACGCGCACTCGATGCGAGCGGCCACGCGAGCGTCGTCGCGTTCCCAACGCCGAAGACGAAGTAGCGCATCCACTGCAACGGCCTACGGCCGTGCGGATGCGAGATCGTCCAGCGCCTTTGCAAGCGTAAAATCGCGCTTCGTGATTCCGCCCGCGTCGTGCGAGCAGAGCGTGAGCGTCACGTTATTCCACGAGATTGCGATATCGGGGTGATGGTCGTGGGCGTTCGCGAGTTTCGCGACGGCATTGACGAAAAGGATCGCGCCGTCGAACGAGGTGCGGTCGAAGCACCTTTCGAGTGCGTTACCACGATGGTGCCATTCCGGCATCGCGGCGAGACGCCGCACGATCTCGTCGTGATGGACCAGACTCATACGATCCCCCGCGCGCGCAAATCCGCCATCGACGCATCGCAGGCTGCAAGCGTTGCGTCGATCTCCGCATCGCCGTGTTCGGTCGAAAGAAACATCAGCTCGTTCGGCGAGGGCGCGAGCAAGACACCGCGATCGCGCATCGCGTGATAATACGCGGCGAAGGCGACGCGATCGGCTTGCACTCGCTCGTCGTAATTGCGAACCGGTGGGCCCGCGCGAAATGCGAAATCGACCATGCTCCCGAGTTGCGTCACCGCGTACGGGAGCGCATGCGCGGCGAAAATCGTGCGCAAGCCACGAGCGAGCCGAGCCGCGCGCGAATCGAGACGCGCGTAGAGAGTCGGATCGCCTTCGACGAGATCGAGCGTGCGATGACCGAGGGCAACTGCGAACGGATTACCCGAGTACGTCCCCCCGGTAAAGCTCGCGCCGTCGGGTGCGAGCGCGCCCATCACGTCCGCGCGGCCGCCAAAGGCCGCGAGAGGGAACCCGCCACCCATGATTTTGCCGAGCGCGGTGAGATCGGGACGATGCCCCGTGAGCGCTTGCCCGCCGCCCAGACCGAGGCGCAACCACATGATGACTTCATCGAAAATTACGAGCGCACCGTTGCGCCGCGCGCGTGCGAAGAGCGCGTCGAGAAAGCCCGGCTCCGGCAGCACGAGCCCCATGTTCCCGACGATCGGCTCGACGACGATTGCAGCGAGCTCGTCTTCGCGACCCGCGAGACGCGCGTCGAGATCGTCCACATCGTTGTAGCGCGCGACGACCGATGCGTCGCGCACACCCGCCGGAATTCCGCTGCGTGCGACATCGTTCGCGTGTGCGGATGCGCCCGCAGAGGCGCCCGCATCGTGCAAGGCACCATCGAAATGGCCGTGATAGTTACCGGCAAAACGCGCGACGAGCGACCGCCCCGTGAACGCGCGCGCGACGCGAACCGCCGACATCATCGCTTCCGTACCCGTACTCACGAAGCGCAAGCGCTCCATCGACGGCACGTGGCGGGCGATGCGATCGGCGAGCCGTATCTCTTCGTGCGTGGTCGCGCCGAAGACCGTGCCGCGCGCCGCGATCGCATCGAGATCGCGCACGAGCGCGGGATGCGCGTGCCCGAAGAGCAGCGGCCCGTAGGCCATGACGTAATCGACGAACGCGCGCCCCGCGCCATCGATCGCATACGCGCCGCGGCCCGAAACCTGGACGAACGGCGTGCCCCCGACGGCCGCACCCACGCGAACGGGCGAACTCGCACCACCGGCGAGCGCACCCGTGGAAATGCCGAAATCGCGATCGGTGCGTTCGCGTTCGGTGATTTCGAGAGGCTCGCAGATCTCGTTCACAATTTCTCGTCGTCTCCGGGTGGGGTTCGCCGCAAGGTCGCGATCGTCGCTCGCGCGCGTTCGATATCCCACGGTAGCGTTGTGGCATGTTCGCGAATCGCCCGCTCGTTGCCGGCATAGGAAACCAGCGCACGCGGTTCGAGAGCGAAACGTGGACGGTCGAGTTTTCGTGCCGCCGCAAGCGTATGCATCGCGCCGCCGTCGACGGTGCTCGCAACGAGAACGACGCTCGCCGGGTGCGCGGCCTGCAACCGATCGCGACGCACGAGTGCGTACGGGCGCACGGCCGTATCCGGCAGCGATTCCGTGAGAATCGCGCCACCCGCCGCGACGATCCGATCTTCGAGCGCGCGATGCTCGGCGGGATACGTCGCGCCGAAGCCGTGACCCACATATGCGAGCGTCGGCGTTCCCGCATCGAGCGCGCCCTCATGCGCGGCTCCATCGATGCCGAGCGCGAGACCGCTCACGATCGGGCCGGGCGCGACGCGCGCGAATGCGCGTGCGAATGCGAGCGCCTCGGGATCGGCATCGCGCGAGCCGACGATCGCGGTGCCTTCGCGCCATCGCGCGCGCTCTGGCAACGCACCGCGGACGAAGAGCATCGGCGGCGCATCGCGCAGATCGCGAAGGCCTGCGGGATACGACGGAGCGCCGAGTGCGACGACGCGCGCGCCCAATTCTTCGAGACGCTCGGCAACGATGCGTGCATCGCGCCGTGCTTCGGCGAGCCGTATCGCCGATTCGTTGGCGATCCAATCACGCAGCGCTGCCTCGTCACCGAGCGCGAGCGCGCGCACGCGACGTGCGGGTATGCGGAGCAATGCCGCAGCGATGAGCACGAGCGCGGAGGGCACGAACCGCGCCTAGCGACGCGGTGCGTATTTTGCGGTGATCTCCTCGATGACCGATTCATCGACGTCGGTCCCCCGTGCGCGCGCGAGCGCCTCGCCTTCGCTTCGCAACTTCTTCGTCACGGAGACGCGCACGAAAAACGGCACGCGTTTGGCGGTCTTATCGGCGAGCGCTTTCGCACCGTCGGTCCAGGTGAGGACGCTATTCTGCCCCTTGCCTCCGTCGGCCGTTGCAATCGGAGCGTCGCGTAAGATCTCACTCGTCGGTTTCGTCGCTTGTACGGGCGGCGCGTACGACGTCGGGAGATTCGCGAAGAGCGTATCGAAGAGCACTTCGCACACGGTTTGCAGCAGCCACACGGCGCCCGCGTAGCCCACGAACGGCGTGCCCGTCGCGCGGCGCACCACGGCACCGGGGAACGACACCTGGTAGAATCGCGACGGCAGCTTTTCCTGCGCGAGAATCATGCGCTCGTTGATCGATCCGAAGACCAGCATCGGGCTCGGGCTCGCCTCGGCAAGCGCTTCGCGCACGACCTCACTCGGCGAACTCTCCGGCCCCGTTCGATAGGCACTGTACGAAATCGGTAGTCCGAGTTCGTCGCCGAGATATTTCTCGAGACCGTCTTTGTACGACGGCGGAGCGATGATCGCGATCGGACTATTCGCAAAAAAATCGCTGTGCGTCGAGCGCCAGATATCTTGCCACGCCGCGAGCGTCGTCTTCTTTTCGAGGGCGATGAAGGCTTCCGCACGCGCTTCGAGGCCGAGCGTCTTCGCGATACCGCGGATGAACGCGGTCGTATCTTCGAGACCGAACGGCGCCGCAAACGTCGGCAAGCCGACTTCGCGCGCGAGTGACGAGCCGAATTCCTTATACATCACGATCGTCGCCGTCGCGTCGGTGAGGCGCGTCGTATCGTATGAGTTCGCATCCCACGGGTACACCAGGTTGATCTCGGAGCCGAACCCCGCGAGGAGGCGTTTGATCTCGGCGATATCGCTGTACGAATTGAAACAGCCGTACGTCGGCCCGATGATATTGACCGACGGGCCCGCAGGTTTGGGCTCGGGTCCCGCACTCGCAGGACGCACGAAATGATCGCGATTCTGCCATAGAAAGAGGAGCGCGCGATCGCGCGCGTGCCATTCGTCGTCGTCGAGTGACTGCGCGTTGAAGAAGAGCGGCGTGCCTTTGACGCCTTCGTCGATCGTCGTCCATGCCGCACCGATGAGTTCGGACATCGGCGTACTCACGATGAAGACTTGTTTGCCCTCGACGTTCGCACGCGCGACTTTCTCCTTGAGCACGCCGAGCGTGCCCGCGATCGTCACTTCGTTTTCGGAGAGTTCCGAACACGTCACGTTCTGCAGATACGGAATCGAATCGGTATAGTTGATGACCGCAACCGCCGGCATCACGTGACATCCGACCGGTCCGTCGAGCACGACATTGCCGTCGCGCAAATTCGCGAAGACCTGCATCGCACCCGTATCGCCACCCGCGTGATCGAGATCGGTGACGCGTTTGCGAATCGGGGTATTGACGTTGTCGCTCGGAAGCTCTTGCGCGAGACCCATCGCGCTAATCTCCCGAAACGCCGGGCGCGGGCGCGGGCGCGAAGGCGTCGTTGACGATGAGGTGTTCGGTGAGATCGATCTTCGGCTGCCACGACGTCGCCGTTTGGCGCGGTACGCCCGTCTCGCTGAAGAACGAGGCGATTTTGTGGTAGCGCTCTTTGCTGCGATACGTCGAGGTCGCAAGGGAGAGAATGTCGGCCGCACCTTCGGCGAACATCTGCGATCGCGTCGCCATCGCGTTCGTGTAGTAGAGCGAAGGAATGCCGAGTTCTTTTGCGTGCGCGCAGAGCGGCGTCGTACCGATCACGCAATCGTAGGGATGGTCTTGCAACGCGCCGATCTCGTCGTCGAAGTTCGCGCCGTAGAGCACGGTGCAACCACGCTCGCGCAACCACGCTTCTTCTTGCCGGGCGAGCGGGTTCGTATTGACGGCCGTCGAGAGATACGGCACCTTCGCACCCGCTTCGATGAGCAAGCGCACGAGCAAGAACTCGTGACCCTCGTAGCCCGCGACCATGAACGTAAGCCCGTTGAGCGGATAATCCGCCATCGCCGCGCGCACCTTGTCGCGCTCGTCGGCTGCGACCGCTTCGACCGTGGCCGCATTGAGGTTCAGTACTTCACCGATCGATTTGATCCACGCATACGTCCCGTCGATGCCGACGGGCGCGCCCTCCACGAAAGGCAGACCCTGTTTCATCTTCATCCGCTTCACGCTTTCGCTGTAGAACGGATGCAGCGGTGCGTTGACCGCGCCATCGACCATCGCGACATAATCTTCCCAGCGCGGCCCCGGCACCGTCGTATTGACGTGCGTTCCGATGCGTCGCAAAACGTCGTCGATCTTGAGCGGATCGGAGGGAAAGAGTTCGCCGATGAGATTGACGCCCGAGCGCGCCTTGCGCTGCGAAGGCAGCCGCCAGACGAGCGAATCGACGACGATGTCTTTCGCGCGCGCGTGCGTGTGCACCGAGTACGCGGGCAGCGGCACGTAGACGATCTCGGTATTACCGATTTGCTTGGGCAAGAGTTCGAAGGGGAGCCCGACGGTATCGCTCACGCAGAGCGAGCAGATCGGAATCAGCGACGGCTTGTACTTCTCGGCCATCTCGATGACCATCGCTTTAAGTTCGTCGAAGACGGAGCCTTTCGCCCACATCTGCGAGGAGACGCCGGGTGAGAAGATGGGCCGATTCGCGACGTAAAAGTGGGCGACGAAGGTATGGCCGTACATGCAGCCATCGCCCGACGAGATGACGATCGGCATCGCATCTTCCATCCGCAAGAGATTGCGAATCGCGCCGAATGCGGGACACATCGAAGATGCTTGTTTCGACAATTCAGTTCAACCGTTCAGGAGATGACGAGAGCGAGGCGGCGCGACACGTGTCGCTCACCAATCGGCCGACGGAACGGCGAAGCCACCGGCGCTGACGACCGTCGGAACGAGCAGTTTTTCGGCGTCGTGCTCGGCTTCGAGATAGCGATGGTCGATTGCGCCGCCGTTGGGAATGCCGCGCATATCGGCGATCTCGGGTAGCGACCAGAGTTCGTCCGACGAAACGGCCGTGCCGTCCATCGTCGCGGCGTTGCCCGAGAGCACGCACATGAATTCATGAAAGTCGACGGCCTTCGGTACGTACGCCGGCTTGTTGTCGATCGCGTCGATGACCTTATCGATGGCAGCCGCGATGAGCGGATGCGTCTCACCCGCAGCCGCGATTTCCGATTGCGGGATCACCGGCAGCGATGCGAGCACCGGCACGCCGAGAAATTCAGCCATGCGCGCCGCCTTGCCCGACCCGTCGTCTTTATTCACAAATAAACCAAGAAGCCGCGTCTTGCCGCCTTGCTCCGCAAAATAGCGCACGGCCGACGCGATGTTGTTGGCCGCGTACATCGACTGGCCTTCGTTGCTGCAGACGATAATGAGCTTATCCGCCATCGAACGCGCGATCGGCGTACCGAAGCCGCCGCAGACGACGTCGCCCAAAAAATCGAGCAACATATAATTGAAGTTCCACTCCGAGAGACCCCATTTTTCGAGGAGTCCGAAGCCGAACGTGATCCCACGGCCGCCGCATCCGCGCGCCGATTCCGGCCCGCCGAGCTCGATACAGTACACGCCTTTACCTTTGAAGATGATATGCTCGGGTGCGAGCTCTTCTTCTTTCCCGTCTTTCGAAAACTGCGCCCACGTGCCCAGAACCGTGGGAATGAACGCACCGCCAAAATGCTGCACGACGCTATCGTGTTTGGGATCGCAGCCCATTTGGAGCACGCGATTGTCGCGATCGGTCAGCGTTTTGGCGACCATGCTCGTGAGGAACGACTTGCCCGCGCCACCCTTGCCGTAGAACGCGGTCGTATTGTTCTTGCTTACGCCCATTGCAGTATCACTTTCGGGACTGAGGGATCTTCGAAGGCCGTGCGATACGCCGCTTCGTAGTCGGCGATCGGCACGATGTGATCGGCCATGCGGCCGACGGAGATGGTGCCTGCGGCGAGCAAATCGCGCGCCGCGAGCAGATCGGGATGCGCCCACTCGCGTGCGACGAGCAGCGAGACTTCCTTGACGAAGAGATCGACGAACGGCGTCCGCAACTCATCGTAATACGAGAGCAACACGATCGACCCACCGGGCCGCACCGTACGCGCGCAGGCCGCGATCAATTCGGATTTGCCCGTCGCTTCGAAGACCGCATCGAGATCGTGCAGTGCTTCGTCGACCGGCACCGTCGAGACGTCGAGTCGCTCGCAGCCATCCGGGGAATCCGCGAGTCGCGCCGCACTCACGTCGGCGCACGTGACGTGCGCGCCCGCCGCCACGAGAAAGCGCGCTGCAAATTGTCCGATCGCGCCCATGCCGAGCACGCAGACGCGCAGTCCGCGCACGTCACCGAGACGACGGACGCCGTGCAACGATGTCGCCGCGAGCGCGAGCAGCGGTGCGACGGCGAGCGGAATGCCGTGTAGTGGCACGACTTGCGCGGCGCGCTTGATGAGTCGCGCCGCGTTACCGCCGAAAACACCCGCAACGTCGGTGTAGCACATCGAGCCACCGACGAAGACCGCATCGCCGACCGAAACCTCGGTGACGTCCGGACCGACGCGCGCGACGATGCCGACCGATTCATAGCCGGGCACGAGCGGAAAACGCAGCATCGGAAAGCCGGGCAGCTTCCCAGAATAGATGAGCCGTTCGGTGCCCGCCGAGATCGAAGAGAACTTCGTATCGACGACGACTTCGTCGGCACTCGCTTCACGGAGGCTCGCTTTGTGCGTACCGAGTTTGCCCGCTTCGCGAAACACGATGGCGTGCGTCGTCTCGCCGCTCGCTTTGGGTGGCGCGATCGCCGCGCCGTGGCCATGGCCATGACCGTGGCCCGCAGTCGCGTGCGCCGTTGGCGCAGCCGTCGGCGCGCCATGCACCGCAGGGACCATTTCCGACGTCTTCACGCGGCGATACCGAGCATTTTCTCCGCCGCCTGAGTCTCTTGCTTCTGCAGTTGCGTGCGGTGGATGTACTGCGCGACGTTGATCGCGTAGACGGTGTACGCGATGCCGAGCATCAGCAAGACCGCCGGCATCAGATCCCGGTGGAAGGCAACGACCGCAAGGTAGGCGAGCTGAAACATGAAGACGATAAGCGTCATAACGTCTTCGAGTAAAAACTCGGGCGCGAACCACCAGTAGCCGAAGACGTCGTGCTCCCAGAACGATCCGGTTAGCACCGCACCGACCATCAAACCGATCTTCGCCAGGACCGACACGTGGACGGCTTCGTACGATGCCGCGCCGCGGAAGTACGCGACGAGGAATCCGACGCTCACGAAAAACGCCAGCAATTGGCCGATCGCGAAAAGCGGATGAATCACCGTCCAGATGCTGGCTTTGCGACGGTCGCGGACGGCCAGCGCTGACGCTTGGGACATGGGTATCCTCCAGCCCAATGCTATCCCGGGGGTGACGCGGACACGGTGACACCTATCACCCGCCGCAAAGGGGGTTGCTCGCAGATACGGCGGGGTGCGACGAAAATCGCACCCCCGCGTTCGGAGCCAAACGTGAACGGCGTCCTCGTCTAGCTTATCGCGACGCTCATCGGAGGACTCGGCGCAACGATCATCGTGCCGACCTTACCCTCAACATCATCGACCCCCCCGGACGTCTCGCTTAAAAATCAGACGATGAGGGCTTCGAGCGACCCGAGATCGAGCAGTTCGAGCGCCTGGCCCGTGCTCGCATCACGAACGTAGCCTTTTTGCCGAAAGCGCGCCATGTTACGCGAGACGGTTTCGCGCGCGGTGCCAATCATATTTGCGAGATCCTGGTGCGTGACCGGAAGATCGATACGAACGCCGCTATCGGTTTGAACACCGTATTGCTGCGAAAATTTCACGAGTACGCGCGCGAGTCGCGATGCGACATCGCGGCCGCGAAAGTCATCGAGTAACGTGAGCGCATCGCTGACCTGCTCTGAGATGCGTTGCATAAAGCTCGTGAGGCGCTCGGGACGCTCGCGCAGATACGCTTCGAAAATCGCGTTATCCACGGCATAGATGTCGCTCGGCTCCATCGCTTCGATGAAGACCTCGCGCCAGTATCCGTTGAGCACGGCGCGATCGCTCCATAACGAGCCGGTCTGCAGAATCGTGATGAGGATCTCGCGCCCGCTCGCCAGGAGCTTCGTAACTTTCAACGTGCCCGACGCGCAATAGAACGTTTTCTCCGGCCGACCGTCGGGATCGGAAATGACGGCTCCGTGGTCGTAACGACGCGACGCACCTTCTTTAAAAAGTGCGTCGATCGATCGATCGGAATTCGCGGTCGATGCGACCGTCGAACTCGGCAGACTCCAGAAAAGATCCAATTAGCGGTCGATGGCCCCCGACGCGAGATGCGCCCCTGGATTCTCGTGAACTTCGGGGTGCGCCGCAATCGCTTGCACCGGTGTTTGGTCCAGCCCTGCTTTCACGAGCGCACTCGGCCATTTGTTTCCCTGATGACACGTGTAGCACGTGACCGCTTTGATGTTGGGGGGCAGATATTTGTGATTGATCTCATCTACCATCGCCCACATCCGATGCGAGATTTTATTCGTCGGATAGTACTGCAACGAAACGAAATCGGCGCTGTTATGGCAGAAGAGGCAATTCACCCCGAGCGATCGAGATGCCGAATACATCGAGTTGACCACGTAGCCGACTTGCTTCGTCGACTTCGTGCGCGAGTTGAGATATTGCACCGGTACGACGTTCCACTTCACGCCCATATGCGCGTTACCGCGATGGCAGGTGACGCACCCGACGGCGCCCGTTACGGCGTAGTTCGGATAATCGGCTTTCGCCGGTTGCACCCAACTCGTCTGCACGGCGTTGGACATGATCTGCATCGTGCGCGATATCTTCTTCGTCTTCGTATCGTACGCGAAGTTACCGACATTGTGGCAATAGGAGCACTGCACGCCGAGCGATGACGAGTAGTACGCCATCTGCCCGATGAGCTGCGCGTACGAATATTGCTTCAGCACTTGAACGTTGTAGAGCTGACCCGGCACGTAATTGCGCGGGACGCTCTTGGGCTGGTTCGAGAAGTCGAGCGGATCGTTCTGGTTGACGGGGCCGTATTGGCCCTTGTAAATCCGAAGTGCCGACTCGTCGTTCTCGACGCCGAGCTGGGCTGCGTTTGCGGTGCGGTTGGCGGCTCCGGGCAATTGCGGACCGGTCATGCCGTTTTCGGCTGCAGTCCCGAGTCTGTCCGCGGCTTTTGCCGGACTGAACATCGGCGCGATGGAACTCGCCGCGATCACGGTCGCCGCGATGAGGAGAGGTCCGAAAAGTTTACGCATGGTTTCGTTTCCGCCTAGGGGGCCGGAGGAGCTTGCGATGTCGTCGCACGGACGGGTGCGATCGCAGAAGGAGTACCGTTGACCGCGTCGCGCGTCATCGGGCCGTATTGCTGGACCCAGCCATGATCGACGCCCCAGACGTACCAGTCTTTGACGATCGGACCCGTCACGATGATTCCGATCGCGGACGCGAGGACGGTGCCCATCGCGAACCATAGTAGCCAATCGTGAATCGTCTTCGGATTCGCATTAAAGCCCATGGTCCAGCGCCAGAAGAGCATCGATTTATGCGAACCGGAGTGCATGTCTTTGATTTCGGCAAGTTCTTGATGCGAGCCCTCGGATGCCGTTGAAAGAACCGTCGCACCGTGCATACCCCAGAGCATCGTAGATCCGAAGAGAAAGAAGATCGCGAGCATGTGCCAAGGGTTGTAGTAGAGGTTGCCCCACAGCACGCTGAAATTCTGCGCCCAATCGACGTCGGCGAAATAGCCGAGTGCCGGCGCTTCGGCCCACGAGCCCATGACGAGCGGCCGGAAGATCCAAATGGTGGCCGTCAGCAGAATCGCCGACATCCACGCGAAGAAGAGATACGGCCGCCACGAATAGCGCACGAGTCGATTGTAGCAACGACCGCCCCACGCGAGCACCGCGAGCGCCCAGAACAAGAGATTGATCTGCCAGAATCCGCCCGCTTCAAGCGAGGGCGCCATGCCGAGCCCGTCGGGCGGCGCGATCTGTATGTTCGCCGCGTACTTGAGCGCGAGCAAAACATTGCCTTGCATCTGTTCGATCGCGGCGTAGAGATAGACGCCGAGTCCGGCCAAGAAGAACAAAACCGAAAACATGCCCCACGTACCGAGCCAGATCGCGCCCGTCTGCGTCGAGACACCAAAGCGCGCGAGGATCGGAATGCTGATCGGTTTACCGATGCGCATGCCGCCGAGATCGCCTTGGTCCATCGGATGGTCTTCCGGTGTCTCGAAATGCGGGATGCGGGGGCGAGCGATTACGGTTGCCATACGAACGGCCTCTTAATGAACCCAGGGAAGTTGGAAGTGCCAGAACTCAACCCAGTCCTTCACCCACGGTCCCGAGGTGAGGATGCAGAGATCGGACATGATCAACGTGTAGATCGCGAGCCAGAAGCCGAGCACGTGAATGCCGAGCTCGCCGATCGAGTAGCCGATGTAATCGCGCCAAAAATTATCGACGTTCGCCGTTTCGACCGCGGGATCGGCATTCGTGTTGTACGTGCCGAGAATCGCGCTGCCGTGCATCGCGAGCACCATCGCGGTCAAGAAGAATCCGAGCACGCCAAACGCGTGGAACGGATTGAGATAGAAGTTCTGGAATTTGAAGCCGGTATTGGAAACCCACGTTAAGTGGCCGGTAAATCCGAGATCGAAACCTTCGCACCAGCAGCGCAAGAGCAGCGGACGAATGATCTCGAGTACCACATAGGCGGAGATCGCAAAGCTGAACATGATGGGCACGTGATAGCCCATATCGAGCTTGCGACAGATTTCGACTTCACGAAGAGCCCATGCGACGAACGAGATGACCGCAAAAATCGTAATAAGCTCCCAATTTCCGCCTTGGGCGAAGGGAGCGAAACTGAGTCCGTATTGACGAAGCGGCGCGCTGATCGTGACCCGTGCCAGGTCGCCGTCGCCGATCATCGCGATCGAGAGGGCGATGACGAGGATGCCGCCGAGCGCGGCTCCCACCGAAATCACGCCGAAGATGCCGACGTAAAAACGGCCCACCCAGAAATCGAGCGGATCGTTGCCGATCAGATCGGCGAGGAACGTTCCCCCACGCTTGCGATAGACGCTTTCGAAACTGAGCATTGTTGCCTCTCTATTGCAAACGTGTGCGGGGGCGGCGAGCGCCCCCGCTCGATTTCATTTGCGGGTGGTTATTTAGCTCCCGGCGCCGGCGCCGGAGCAATCGCAGCTGTCGTCGTCGTTTGCGGGAAGATCCAGTTGTACTTCGGGGATGAGAGGACGATGAAGTGGATCAGGAATGCGACTACGAGACCGGCGCCAATGAAAGCGGCGATGACTGCGCGGATGTTATAATTTTTGCGTACCATCATCATTTAATCTCCCCTACCAAGGCTTCCAGAGCCAGACGAAGATATGGGCGATGACGGCGATGACGAAAAACACCCAGGAGCCGTAAACCGTCAGCGTGTGCTGTGTCCAATCGCCGTTATCGAAAAACGGGCGATAGACTTCCGGTACTTGATCGTTGCCGATTTCGTAAACTCCGGCGGTGGCCGGATCGAGTGTTGCCATTGAGGCGGTCCCCCTACGAGTGAAGCGTTGATCGGCCTTCTTGCGTCGGCTTTTCTATGAATAGCTTATCAGGACCGGATCATCGTACGTTGTAGCGGCCACTACCGTATGCGACCCACATCACCGAGCTCGCCGAATTTCTCGAGCGCTCCATGAGGAAAACGTAAAGAGCACCGTGCGATCAGCTACGGTGCTCTCTGTCAGTTGTGATGGCCGGACGCTTACCGCGCGAGCGCAACCCCGACCGCAGTGACGATTTTCGACCGTAGCGGCACGAATGCGCGCCGCGAAAAGACGTCGTAATCGTTGAGCTCGATCGCGCGCAAGATCCGTCGGTATAACGAAAGCGCGAGCCGGACGGTGTACCGGCTCTCGGGTGAGAGCATCGCGATACCGGGTTCGGCCTCGAGGTAGATCGCCCGAACGCGCGCGATCTGGAATTCCATGAGCGCGACGAACCGGTCGTCACGAACGCTCGCGAAGATCTCGTCTTCGGCGTACCCGAAGCGAGCGAGATCCTCGGAAGGTAAGTAGACCCGCCCCATGAGTGCATCTTCGCCGACATCGCGCAGAATATTCGTAAGCTGCATCGCGCGGCCGAGCATCACGCCATATTCGAGCGCTTCGGGCGACGCATACCCGAGTATCGGCGAGACGAGAAGCCCCACGGTTGAGGCGACGTGATAACAATAATTGCAGAGCTCGTCGTACGTAGCGTAGCGGCGAACCGTGACGTCCATCCGCGCACCGCGCAAGAGCGCGAGCGCCGGTTCGAGCGGAATATCGAAGCAGCGCGACGCGTCGGCATAGGCAATGAAGATCGCTTCCGATACGCTACCCGAGGCCGCCGCGAGTAACTTATGCTCGAGCTCGTCGATTCGCGCGAGACGTTCGGCAGCCGGTCGCGTCGTGTCGACGAGATCGTCGGCCGTGCGGCAAAACGCGTAGACCGCCCACACGGCGCGCCGTTTTTCGGGCGCGAGAAAAAGCGACGCTAGGTAGAACGTCTTCGAGGCGACTTGCGTGATCTCGCGGCAAATCCCGTACGCGGCGCGCAGATCGGGGGCATCGCTCGACGCGAGCTCCCCCGAAAGGCTCGGATCAAGATTCCGTTCGAGCACCCGTGGACTCCATGGGTTTTCCGGTCGTCATTACCTCGCGCAGGGTTATACTCCGAGCGAGCACGACCTTGCAGACGAGAGCAGCGTTTACAGAACGAATTCTTGCGGTCCCGCAATCGTCGCCTTATCGAGCGGCATGAGCCCCGCGAGAATAATCTCTTCGTACATATACCGGACGGCATTGTTCGCAGCGACGATCGTCGCCGAGACGGTCGTTCCGTCGAAGCTTGCGTTCGATACGGCAGGCGAAGCGTTGAGGCTCGCGATAAGCTGCGTCGGATCGATTACGCGCCCGGTGAGATTCTTGACCGGCACCGAGATCATCGCGGTCCGCGACGCGGTGAGGCGCTTGCTCGTGAGGCGCGCCATGAGCGCATCGACGTTCCCGGGGAATTCGAACTGCACCGTCGCCGAGGCGCCGGCAGCGTCGAACTCGTGGCGCAAGAGGCCGGGGGTGCGCCCGAAGGCGGCCGCCGCGTCCTGTGCTTGCGCGGGGGTTCCCAGCGTCATGGGAATGGTCAGCGTAGCGGAAGCCGCCATCGTTCTCCTCAAGGTGCACTGCAGTGCGGGTAGCGTATGCGGGTTGGCTCGTGCGGTACGGTGACTCGCCGCACAGAGACGCACGATCCGGCGTCGAAGTTATCGTAACAGGATCTCTCCGAGAAAGTTGTAGCCGAGGCGTCATGCCATCCATAACGATCGCCCCCGAATCGAACATTCGCGAACTCGTCACGTCGCTTCCGATCGCCGAGGCCGTGCTCGAAGCGTTCGGTCTTCACTGTTCGGGTTGCGGCGTGAACAAATATGAGACGCTCGAAGCCGGTGCGAAGGCACACGGCCTGCGCGTCGATCCCATCATCGCGGCGCTCACGCAAGCCAAACTCTCGGGCCGCGTACCAACGATCATGAACGACGATCGCCGACCGCAGGTCGGCGCGCCCGGTGCCTTCACCAAACGCGGGAAGTTCAAGGCAGTCGTTCCCGTCATGTCGGGCAAGGGCGGCGTCGGCAAAACGCTCACGACGGGATTGCTCGCGGTCGGCTTGCGGCGTGCAGGACTGCGCGTCGGCATCCTCGATGCGGATATCACGGGCCCCTCGATCCCGCGCCTCTTCGGCCTGCGCACGCCGCTCGGCATCGAAAACGATCCGAACGAAGTCGTGCCGCCCGGCGGCAAGACACGGCCGCTGTTCGTTCCCGCAAAGACGCGCTCGGCAATCGAAGTGGTGAGTGCGAATCTCCTCACACCGGAGGAAGATACCGCGATGATCTGGCGCGGGCCGATTCTCTCGGGCGTCATCAAGCAATTCTACGAACAGACGCTGTGGAGCGATCTCGACGTGATGCTCATCGACTTGCCTCCAGGTACCTCGGATGCACCGCTTACCGTTTTGCAGTCGCTTTCGATCGATGGCGTCGTGCTCGTGACGATGCCGCAGGCGCTCGCGACCATGATCGTGCGCAAGGCCGCGAACCTCATCCATCAGATGAAGAAACCGATCCTCGGCGTCATCGAAAACATGTCGTACTTCGTCGCCCCGGATACCGGTACGCGCTACGACATCTTCGGGCCCTCGTACGCCGATCAAGTCGCCGATCTCGCGAAAGCACCCGTGCTGGCGCGCATTCCGATCTCGGGGACGATGATGACGCTCGCCGATACCGGACGCCTCGAAGAACTCGACGATCCGATCTGCGATACACTAGCGGCATCGCTCATCGCCGCGCTCGCGGCTCAACCGAAGCTCAAAGAGACCATTTCGATTATCTAGCAGAAAGAAAACGCCCTCGAATCTCATCAGATTCGAGGGCGTTTTTCAGTTCGGCTCGCCCGAGATTTACTTCGCGGCGTGTCCCGAGATGCGAACCGTCGGCATGGCGGCCGTTGAGGACACGACGAAGTTGTCGTACATGCCCCCGATGCCGTGGTTAGGGACACCACAGAACATCCAGTAGTGGCCCTCTTTACCGGCCGTGAACTCGACCTTATCGCTCTTCCCGATTCCTAGGCCATTGATGAGTTCGACCGTTTCCGCACCATCGAAAACCGGTGGTTCGGAACCTTGACTCGGAATCGCTTCCGTGACGGGCACGATCTCGAGAGAATGCGGGATCGCTCCCTGGCCGATATTGACCACATCCATCGACACTTTCCAATTTAACGGGACGGTGATCGTGAGATCGCCGTGCCCGTACCCATTGAAATTGAGCGTGCCGTTGTTCGCGTTCTCGGCCATCTTGATGTCGAAGTGCACGCTCTTATTCGGCGCATCGATCTTCATCCACGATGGCGAGACCATCGTTGCCCCCGCCTTCGCCGAGATGCCGACTTTTTTCGACATCACGTGCGAAGGAGCGGAGATCGATGCGATTGGAGCGAGTGCGACGAACGCTGCGATCGTCGCGATGGTGGTACGCGTCATGAACCTACGATTTCGGGAGATGGAACACGTAAAGCGTGTTACCGTATTGGGTGCCGATTTGGAAGCTACCGCCCGAGGCGACGGCTACATATTCTTCGCCATCGATCATATAGGCCATCGGTGCCGCATTGACGCCGGCGCCGGTGTTGAACTGCCAAAGTTGTTTTCCGGTCTTCGTATTGAACGCATCGAAGTAGCCATTCGATTCACCAACGAAGGTGACTCCGCCCGAGGTCGAAACCGAACCGCCCAGTAGCGGGTAGTCGACCTTGTTCTGCCACACGATCTTGCCCGTGTCAACGTTGATCCCCGAGACGAGGCCGTACTGCTTTTCCGAGGGGATCGTCGAGAACGCTCCGGCGAGCCAGAGCGCGCCTTTTTCGAGCGTTTGATCTTTATTTGCATAATTCATGGGCTGATGTAATGCCGAGACGACGACGATGTGATTCATCGGATCGTACGAAACGGGCGACCAATCGACGCCACCGTTGGCACCGGGAAGCATGCGCGTTCCGTTTGGCGTCGGCTGCGCGAACATGTTTTCCTGTGGTACGAAGGCTTCCGATTTCCGGATGAATTTCCCCGTGTCGCGATTGACCTCGTAGAACCAACCAGTTTTACCGGCTTGACCGACGGCTGCGACCTTCTTGCCGTCTTTATCGACGGTATCGAAGAGGACGACCGGCGAGACGGCGTCGAGATCCCAAACGTCGTGCGGAATCTCTTGGTAGTACCATTTGATCTCGCCCGACGCGGCATCGAGCGCGACGATCGAGTCGGTGTAGAGGTTGTCTCCGGGGCGAACCGATCCGGTGAGGTCGGGCGACGGATTACCGGTCGCGACGTAAATCATATTACGCGCTTCGTCGACGGCAGGCGTCATCCAGACGGCGCCGCCGCCCTTTTGCCATGCGTCAGCGTATTTCGGATATGCCGCCTTCTCCGCAGCAACATCGCGATGCAGATTTATACCATCCGGCGTGGTTGGCGAGAACGATCCTGCCCAATGCGCTTTGTCGGTCGCGTACCAATTCCAGATTTTGTGGCCGTCGGCAACGGAGTACGCGGTGACGGTACCACGGATGCCATACTCACCACCGGCTCCGCCGACGATGACCATGTCTTTATAAACCAGCGGCGCGTGCGTTAACGAATATCCGGCTGCATTATCGCCAACCTGGACGGTCCAAACGATCGATCCTGTCTTCTGGTCGAGTGCGACGAGTTTTCCGTCGAGTTGGCCGAGGAAAACTTTGCCTTCCGAGATCGCGACGCCGCGATTGACCGGACCACAACAAAATACCGTCTTGCCGAGCTTCGCCTGATACGCCCAGAGCCGCTTGCCCGTTTTCGCATCGACGGCCAGGACGTGGTCGTAGGCGGTCGTGAGATACATGACGCCGCCGCTAACGATCGGCGTCGTCTCGAACGGCGCAACCACGCCCGTTTGCACGGCGAAGGCGGTCGTCAATTTCGAGGCATTGTCCGGCGTGATCTGCTCGAGATCCGCGAAACGTTGGTTCGTGAAGTCGTGCCCGTAGGTCGACCAATCGCCCTTCGCTGCGGACATCGTTGGCGGCGTGCCGGCGGTGGCGACTTTTTCCTGAGCGTTGACGCCCAGCGGGACTAACGTGGCGCAGAGCGCCAGGCAGGGTAAGAGACTACGTTTCATTTTGCCTTTCATGGAGCGGACAATAATGTCAATCAAGGTACGAAGATTGCAAAACGTTGGATTTCGTAGGCGCGCAAATTTACCGCATTCGGCTTCGTCGCGCCCAGGTTGTCTGATGCCGCTCGTCTCGCGAGGGCGCAAGATCGAGCCCGCGTATTCGAAGTGGCGCGATGCAACAAGTTACTTTTCTGTGACGCCTGAGATGGCGCCGAAGTTCGCACCGTAGCGAAAAATAAGGAGGCGACTCTGCGACCTTCGAGACGTTGCCCTCGACATCCGGCACGAAAGAAATGCCGTCACCTGTCGAACCGCCTCGCTACGGCTTCTTCTCATCGTATTTCAAATAGAAGTGCGGATAAATACAAACAATTTTTTCAGTAACGAAGCCTAACGAACCGATCTCGCTTTGAAAACAAATCCGAGCTGCCTCGCGATCGAAGGCATCGTTCCGGGAAGATATCTTCTTCCATACGATCGCGCACGCGACTGAAAAATAAGAGCCGACGGCAGTTTCCGATACGTACGTCGGCGTACGCTCCGGCAATGCGAAGTTTTCTTATCGGGCTCGGAGCCGGCGTCGTGCTCGGCTACACGGCGATACGCGCGCGCGAGGCGATTGCGGATTGCGCGCGACCCGCACCCGAACTTGCGAGCGACCCGGCCGCGTACGGCGGCATGCGTCGCGCGTACATGCTCGCGGGGATCGCTCGCTCCTTCGCAACGCTCGCCACGACCGCGTACGCCGTTGCCCCGGCGCTCGAGCCCACGGACGGAACGACGGAACCGCGCGCACGTCGAATTGCAATCGTCGCCGCGGGCATCGTGGCAACGACGCTCCTGGAATTGCCGATCGATTACGTCGAGGGCTTCGTGCTCGAACGGCGCTACGGTCTCTCGAAACAGACGGCCGAAGCATGGATCGCGGATCGCGCGAAGGGCCTGGGGCTTTCGCTCGCACTTACCGTACCGCTCGTCGAAGCACTCGCCTTCGCAATCGAGCGCGCACCCGAGTCGTGGCCTCTCATCGCGACGGCGGGGACGCTTCCCCTCGTAATCCTCGCGAACGTCGTCGCGCCGACGTATATCGCGCCCCTCTTCAACACGTTCGCGCCGGTTGAAGGCGATTTCGCGAATCGCATCCGCGAGCTCGCCGGTCGCTACGGCGCGGGCGATGCGACGATCTTGCGTGTCGACATGAGTCGCCAAACCGAGAAGGCGAACGCGTACGTAACGGGATTATTCGGGACCAAACGAATCGTCATCGGCGATACGCTGCTCGATCGGTTCGAAGAGCGCGAGACGCTCTTCGTGGTCGCACACGAGCTCGGGCACTACGTTGCAGCCGACGTCTGGCGCGGCGTCGCACTCGCCATGGTTTCGTCTGCGGCGATCTTTTTCGGCAGCCGCCAGATGGCGCGACGCGATGGCGAATCGCTCGCGACGACGACCGGTCTCGCGCGACTCGCATTCGCGATGTCGCTGCTCGGCACGCTTGCGGGACCGGTGCTCGCGGGCTTCTCACGCAATCGCGAACGCGCTGCGGACCGCTTCGCGATTACCGCGACGAGCGATGCGTCGTCAGGTGCCGCGGCATTCCGGCGTTTACGCGAACGCAACATGGCCGAAGACGAGCAGCCCGCATGGATGGAGACCCTCTTCTCCTCACACCCGTCGCTACGTAGCCGCATCGCCGCACTCGAAGAGGCGGCCGCGAGCGGCTAGCGATCCTTGCCGACGATATGCCGAAGCCCGGCGATATCGATTGCGGTGATCACACCGGCCTTGTGCGCTTCGAGTTGCACGACCGTCACGAAACCGGGGTGCGGGCTGTACGCGATCCCCACATCGTTTTCGTTTTTTGCCGCAAACTCGAAGTACGCGCTCGTCGGAGCACCAGCGGACATTTCGAATGTTGCGATCTTCGCATGCAAGAGCCCGAGCTTCGCGCGGACGCGCGCGATCACGCCGCGCGTCGCCGCGTCGGTCGTTTCCTCCGGTACCTTCACGATGCTCACCGTCGTCATCTTCGTCCAGCGCTGCATCGATTCGCCCGGTCGCACGAAGTTGAGCGCCAAAAGCGATTTATCTTTGGGTCCGCTCGACTGTGCGAGCTTCGGCGTCCCGAGCGCCTCCGCGAGCTTGAGATACGGTGGCTCGCCCGCACGAACCGGCGAGGCGGTACCGGTGAACGCAGCCGTCGCGAGCGCGATCGCTGCGATCGATCGACGAAAGCTCCTGCGCGACGATGCGTCTGATGAATGGTTTGCTAGCGAAGCAAACGGAACGAGCCGAACGGCGCGCTGGTGCGAGTTGAGAAAAAAACCCATACGCCCGCTCATTCGCCTTCGAGGGTTGCCCACATGCGCTCGACGATCGCATCCCAGCTCACATCGCGCGCACGCTCGACGCCCGCGGCGACGCGTTCGGGAGGCGTGTCTTTCGCGGCCATGACCGCATTCGCGAACGACTCGGCGTCGATTGCGATCGCAACGACATCGCCGTACGACGCGACGACATCGGCGATCCGCGTGCTTACGACGGGCACGCCCGCCGCGAGATATTCAGGCGTCTTCGTCGGCGAGATATATGCCGTGGCGGCGTTACGCGCGAAGGGCATGATCGCGACGTCGAAACCCGCGAGCATCGCCGGCAAATCCGCATAGTCGACCTGACCCGTGTAATGGACGTTCGTTCGTTGCGGTAAGATCGCCGGATCGATTTTCACGATCGGACCGATCAGCACGACCGAGCACGCGCGCGCCGCGAGCGTTTCGAGCAGCGCGATATCGATGCGTTCGTCGACGACGCCGATGTAGCCGCAGATCGGATGCGGGAGATCGGTCAAAAGCGGATGCGGGGCGATCGTGCGAGCCCTTGCGAAATGGTCGAATTCGACGCCGCTTGCGAAAAGATGCACGCGCGCGCCGAGATATTTTCGCGATTCGAAGAGGGATCGGCCGCCGCAGAAGATCGCGCAAGCACGTGCGAGCAGATCGGATTCGCGCGCGCGTAATTCCGGCGGCGCGAAATCGAACGCTGCGAGTTCGTCCATGCAGTCATAGACGATCGGCGCGCCCGGTGCCGCATCGGCAAGTGCGAGCATCATCGGCGTGTAGAGCCAGACGAGCGCGCGCCGTCCGCCGATCCACGCGCGAGTCGAGGCGACGGTCTCGGCATCGGCAACCGCAGCGTGCTTCGCACGCAACGGCCGCAACACCGTAACGCTCCCCTGCATGCGCAGATCGTCGCGATCGTCGCTTGCGAGAAACGGTTCTTCAACGAAGAGTACGGGAACGCGCGCAGCGAGGCGGGTCAGGAGCTGTTGCGGGCGCTGCCAGACGCCATCGAAGCGCAGGTGCGAGCCGACGACGATGCAGTCGACGTTCATACGCGGGCGAGGTTCGCAGTGCGGCAGCGTTAGTCATCGCCCCGATCGGGTATGCTTGCGCCATGCAGCATCTCGGGCGCGACGCTCGGTCTCCCGTCGAGCTTTTGAAGGCGACGTGGAAAGCATTCAACGACGATAAAGCGCAGCGCCTTGCAGCCGCCGTCGCCTACGCGGCGATTTTTTCCATCGCCCCCCTCTTCATCGTGCTCGTCGCCATCGTCGGCTCGGTTCTCGACGCGCGCGGCGCGCACGGCGGGCATGCGGCCGCCCTCGATTCGCTGCTCGCGAACATCCGTGCGAATGCAGGCGAAGGTGCGGCGACGACGGTACGGTCCTTAATCGAAAGTAGTTTCAACAAACCCAAGACCGGCCTAATCGCCCAGATCCTCGGCTGGATTTTCTTCGCGATCGGTGCGAGCGGCCTCTTCGCAGCGCTTCAGGACGCGCTCAACGCGATCTGGCACGTTGAAGCGACGCGCGGCGGATGGCGCCAAATGCTACGCGACCGGGTCGCATCGTTCGGGATGATCCTCGGGGTCGGGTTGCTGTTGCTTTTGACCTTCGTCGCAGATGCGGCGATCGCGTTTGCGAGCGCGCATACGCGCGACATCCCCATCGTCGGCAATCCAATCGTCGCATCGGTCGTAGGCGCGCTCGTTACGCTCGCCATCGCGACGGCGATCTTCGCGCTCGTCTTCAAAGTGTTGCCCGATGTCGACATCGCCTGGCACGACGTGTGGGTCGGTGCCGCCGTAACAGCCGTGCTCTTCGCGGTTGGCGAGGCGCTCATCGGCATCTATATCGCCAAAGCCGGCGTCGCATCGGCGTATGGGGCCGCGGGTTCGCTCCTCGTCGCGCTCGTGTGGATCTATTATTCTGCGCTGATCTTGCTCTTGGGTGCCGAATTCACGAAAGTTCGCGCGGGGCACGCCGCGCTCACCGTCGATTCCATTATCCGTCACACGAGCGAACAGAAGCGCGGAGTCGATCCTCGCGCGGCCGCCATCGATGGAAATGCGGCCATGAACGAGGCGAGATTCACGCCGTTCGACGACGACGAACCACACCCGCAAATGGTGTGACGGGCTAACACGATATGCCCGCAGCGCATTCGCTCTCCGAAGCCTAATTTCGCAAACTCTTTGCAGCGAGCGACGATCGTCGTCGTCCCGACGTGGCCTACTCGACGAGCGTAACGCGCGACGCACGAGCGAGGGCGCGCACGGCCGTCGCGACCGCCGTCTCTTGCGGCGTACCGTGCGGGCCGGCAAACGTGAAGATGCCGTCCTCGCGAATATCTTCGTGGCGCGCTAAGAGCGAATCCCAATCGACCATGCCGAACGCGGCCCACACGCCGAGTGCGCGGACGGGCAGACCGTCGTCGTGCAGCACCAGCAGATCCGAAACGCGCGCATCGAGCCACGCGACGCGTTGGGCCGCCGTGCCGTTGATATGCACTTCGCCGATACCAAATGGAAGCTGCAATCGCGCGTATGCGGCGGACAAGAGCGGGCGCGGTGAGATCGCCTGATGCAGTCGCGCGGGATCGTTTATGACCGTACCATCGCGCCTGAAGAGCGCGCGTTCGGAGTTCGGATAGTAGTTCCACGCGATGAGATTCGGCGCGCAGGCGTTTGCTGCGATGCGCGCGAGCTTCTCGCGCGGCACTCCACAGACGTCGACGAGATACCGATACGACTCGTGGCCGGGCACGACGCGACCCAGGGCGAGTTCGATCGAGAGAAACATTCGGCGACGCTTGTGCGCGACGAAGGCTTCGACCGATGCATCGAGTGCGGTAAAGCTCTGTAAGTCTTCCGTCATGACGAACTCGGCGCGCGGCGCGTGCTTTCGAATCGCAACCATCGCTAGCAACATCCCCAGAACTTCGTTCGTGAGCGCCGCACCGAAGGCGACGTCATCTTCGCGTGTATTGGGATACCACACGCCATAGAGCGTCGAGAAGCGCGCGGTCGTCAGCGGCTCGTTGATCGGCGTCCACCGTCGCACCCAGGGAAAACGTGCGGCGACCGCGCCCGCGTACGCAGCGAAAAGATCGGGAAATCCGGGATCGACCAGACTCGTGTACGTCGGCCCGCTCCCGTGATGCAGGAGCGTGACGATCGGATCGATCCCGAGTTCGCGTAAGCGCTCGAGCCGCTGCTCCGCCCACGCGAGATCGATCCGCGCGGGGTCGTCCGGTGCGCACGCTTCCCACAAAATTGGATACCGCGTCGCGGCAACGCCGAGCGAGGCGAGCAGATCGAGATCGCTCGCACGCGTCGCGTGCCCCGTCTCGGCGAGTTGATCGCGAAACGCGTCCGCTCTGATCCGGGCGATCGTCGGCTCGGGCGACGCCCAAATCTCGAATGGAACGCGCACCGATCGAAGCTAGACGATCACCGGCGACGGCCGCGTGCCGAGCCACGATGCGAGATCGGTCTTCACCCCGTCGTACGCACCCGTGCGCAGCTCGCGACGCAACTCGCCGAACGTGCCGAAGGCTTCTGCGAACGCATCGTGTTTGTGAATCGACTCGTAATTGACTTGCGTCGCTCGCACGAACGTGTGGTCGGGAAAATCCGCATAGATATCGAGCGCGCGCGCCATGATGCCGCGCACCACGTCTTCGACGAACTTTGGGTTGTGATGCGATTTATTGACGATGAAGAATTCGTCGGGTCGCTTGAGGAGATCGTATGTCTCGCTCGACATCGAATTTTCCACGATCTCGACGAGATCTTCGGCTCGAATTTCGAGATCACGATCGTCGCCCGTGCCGATGAGGATCGAACCGAGGCCGCGCTGATTATGCGTCGCGACCGGCAACGCATCGAGCGCGCGATTCGCGTCGGCCTCGGAAAATCCGGCCTCGACGAGTTCCCGTAGGCTGTGCTCGCGAACCATCAACTGGGCGCACGGGCACGCCGTCATGCCTTCGGCTTCGACGCCGATCGCACGCCGCACGCCGTGCTTGTCGGCGTGCGCGATACCGATGAGCTTGTAGGTCTCTTCGCTGCGTTTGCCGCTTACGGGCGTCCAGCGCTCGAGACCGAAATCCGCGCGCAAGCGAACGTCGGCGCGGAGTGCCTTCTGCGAATCGACGATCTCGCGCGCGATCTGCGTCACGACGTCTTCGATCCGTCCCGGCTTCTCGCTTCGCGCGAGAACGTCGAGCGTCGCTTCCTCGAGCAGTTCGGAGAAGCGCGACATGTGGACGCCCGCTTTGTTGGGCGCGAGATCGGCGACCATCGAAAATTCGCCATTGAAGACCGTCTCGCGACCGCCGATATCGAGGCGGATCATGCGCTTCACGCTCGAGACGCCGACGCGATTGATCGACAGCTTCACGTCGGGCTCGTCTTCCTGACGATTCGCCAAGAAATTTAACGACCGTTGCTTACGGACGATCCCCGTTGCATTACACGCAGCCGCGAGTGCGCCGATCGTCTGCTTCGTCTTGGGCTCGACGACGTCGGAAGCGATCTCAGCGAGCGGAACCACGTTAAACGGGCGCTGCGCGAGATAGGGATGCGGCACTTCAAAGCGACCGTAATCGTGAACCAGATCGTCGATGAGGAGAATGTCGATATCGATCGGCCGCGCTGCGAGATGCTGCGCCCGTTGCCGGCCGATTGCAATCTCCACGTCACGAATGAAGCGTTCGAATGCCTCCGGCTCGAGGTCGGTCGTCAATTTCGCCGCCACGTTATAAAAAGCCGGACCCTCGACGCCCGCGACGGGCTGCGTCTCGAAGTATGCCGAGACGGCCGAAACCACGCATCTCGCTCGCAGCTTCTGAAGCGCTTGAAGGATGTTCCCCTGCCGGTCGCCGAGGTTCGAGCCGAGTCCCACGTAGACGGTGCGCATACGAAGCATAGACCTACTCCGAACTCGCTTGGTTTCCGATCATGCTGCGCTCGCGAATCAGTGGTACCTTCAAATTGTGAGCGCCGCAAACGGATGATACGGGCTCGGGTTCGCTCCGTTCGCGTGTTCGCGAACCGGCCGGTCCGGCGCGAGGCGCGTGACGTCTTCGATGGCTGCGGGTAACTCGATCCGCAGCAACGCTCGCCTGGCATCTGCGATGCCAAATTCTCGACCGCGATCGAAACTTCGCTCGATTTCCGACCGCACGGGGAGGCATCGCATCCGCGCCTCAATAGAGGCTCGGAAGGGCTCGCGGAGCCCGGGATCTGTCTCATCGCCAGCAAACGCCGAGGCAGCCCCATATAATTCCGCCGCTGCCTCGGGCTGCGAACACATCGTGGCGATCTCGGCGGCTAGGAGGAGCGGCTCGCAACATGCGACCTTCGTGCCGAGCGTCGCCGCGATCGAAAAGACCTCGACGAGCGCATCGTGCGCCTCGGCGAAGTTCGCTCGCGTCATTTCGAGCTTTGCGTACTTCAGCAACATCCAGCTCGCAAAATGCCTGCCCCGGCTTCCACCCTCGCGATACGTTGCGACCGCGTCCAGGAGTAAGACCTGCGCCGCCTCGGATCGGCCCGCGATATCCGCAGCCACGGAGAGAGCGTGCCGCGCGCGAAATGCGATCCACCGAAAGCCGTGAAGACACGCGATCTCGAGCGATTCGTAAAGTGCCACCTCGTCGACGGTTCTCGTGAAGGGTCCGAAACCAATATGTAAGAGTATTTGGGCTTCATGCCGCACGTCGCCCGCGCGACGGGCGGCCGCGAGGGCCTCGCGTTGTACCGCCGCGACATCGACGGAGGCATCGTTCTGGCGCATGGCCGTGATCGCGTACATCATGCGTAATTCGCAGCCCAACGCGTCGTCGCACTCGGAACCAAGACGCATCGCTTCATCGATGTGTTCGCGCGCGAGCGCGCCGCGACCCAAGCGATTTAAATAGAGGTTCGCATCGACGTGCAACTTGACGAACGCGCTACGCCCCAGAGCCAACTCGCCAATTTCGATCGCCCGCGCGTTCCACGCCTCCGCCTCGGCAAAGCGACAGCTATCGAGCCAGAAAGCGCTGAGCGAATTGAGGAGTCTGACGCCACTTTGCGGATCGCGAGCCTCGTCGAAAAGCCAGTGGAGCGCGGAACGAACGTCGTCTATTTCGGCCTCGATGCGACGTAGCCATCCGCGCGTCGTACCCGTCCAGAACGAGTTTTCCGTCTCGGCTGCGATGTCGATATACTTCTCGGCATGCCGTCTGCGTACGTCGACACATTGCGGGTGCATGCGCAATTTTTCTTCGCTGAAGGCTCGGATCGTTTCTAAAAAATAATAACGCCGTTCGTCATCGACGAAGCTTTCGTGTAACAGCGATTTCGCAACGAGATGTTTGAGCGCGTCGGCGACGATGCGCGGCTCGTTCGCGACGACGCGACAGACGGCGACGGCAGCCGCCCGCGTGAACTCGCCCGAAAACGCGCCGAGTTGCACGAAGACGTCGCGTTCGGCATCGGGTAAGCGTTCGAAACTCCAATCGATCGTCGCGTACATCGTCTGCTGGCGCGGGAGCGCAGCGCGATTTCCCGAGGTCAAGACTTCGAATCGATGTTCGAGCGAGCGCATGAGTTCCTCAACTCCCATCGAGGTCGCTTGCGCGGCCGCGAGTTCGATCGCTAGCGGCAAACCGTCGAGGTGGCGACAAATCTCTAGGACGTACCGTATCGTCGTAGCGGAGACTTGCGACATCGGCAATGCGGCCCGATTCATGAAAATTTCGACGGCCGGAAGCATGAAAATTTCGGATGACGGAAGAGACGTCTCGTAGCCGGGGACGTGCAGTGGTCGCAGATCGAAAACGGACTCGCCCTGCATACCGAGCGGCTCGCGGCTGGTCGCGACGACGCGAACGTTCGGACACCGCGCGAGGAGGCTGCCGCAAAACGATGCCACGAAATCCAGCACGTGTTCGCAATTATCGAAGATGACGAGTACCCGCCGTTCGCCAAGAACGTCGGCCGCTGCCGCGACGGGATCCCGCCCGCCGAGTCGGTGGATCCCGATCGCAGTCGCGATCGCCTCTCGGACGACATCGGCTTCGCTCACCGATGCCAGATTTACGAAACGAACGCCGCCCTCGAAGTCGTCGCGCTCCTGGAGAGCGAACTCGATTGCAAGACGCGTCTTGCCCAGACCTCCTGGTCCCCAAATCGTGACCAAACGCGCGTCGTGCAGACGATCTTTTAGCGCCGCCATTTCTTCCGAGCGCCCGTGGAACGTCGTCAGTGGAAGCGGCAGATTATTCCGAGGGCACGTGGCTAGGGTGCGTGCATCCGCACCCGATTTTTTCGCTTCTGCAAACGACGCGAAGGCTGACTCCGTCTCCGGGAGCGGCTCGACACCCATTTCGGCGCCCAAACGCTCGCGGAACCGAAGGTATTCATTTACGGCACCGGCACGGTCTCCAAGCTCGAAGCGAATCGACAAGCGCTCGCGCACGACGTCTTCGCGCCAAGGGTCGATCTGGAGCGCGGCCTGCGTGGCGCCGAGTGCCGCCGGAAGATTCGCCTCATCACGGTAGCGCGCGACGAGCCGCTCGAGTAACGCGAGTTGCCGATCGCGCAAACGTTCGCGATGCGGGGCCAGCCATTCATCCGCAACACCATCGCAGAGATCGCCCGTATAAAGATCGGCGATTTCCTGATTCGCCATGGTCTCCGGACCGGTGGCTTCGTAACGCACGACGTCGATGTCGGCGCGACCTTCGCCAAGCCAGCGGAGATTAACGCGGTCTTTGCCAATCCACGGCGGATCGCCGGGAAGCGCCTCTTCAAGTAAGGCCAGGTGGCGGCGCAGATTAGCGAGAGCACCCGCCTCATCGGTATCGGGCCACAGCGCAAACGCGATACGCCTGCGCGAAGCGATCCCCGCATTGAGCGCGAGAAAAGCGATAACGAGTAGCGCGCGACTCGGCGCACGCAAGACGAATGGGGCGCAGCCGAGGGTGACGCGCGGAGGTCCGAACAGTCGCACCGAGAGCGGTGTTTGCGGTCGGGACATTCCGACATTTCAGCCATCGGCCGGACGTGTTCCTTCGCATCGTTTCGCGTCACGGTCCGCTTCGTAACCGAACGTTAATCGGACGCTGAGCGGCTCCTGATCGGACGCTCCGTTCGGTAGCGTATAGTCAGAATTCGGCACTTGCCGGATTCGGGCTACGAAAGGCTCCATTCGATGCTCGTCACCAATCGCGTTTCCGGACCCTCGTATTCGACCGACCAGACCGCAAGCAGGCTGGCATCGTTCACGAATCGTCGAACCGAGCTACCCGAACACCGGGAATCACCGCGCACCTCGACCCCGACCCCGTCCCTCGAAGACCTGTACCCAGCGTGGTTTGCCACCGAGTCGACCACCATCGGATTTTTCGAACAGATCCGGCTCCCTCGACCGATGCGCGAGGCCTCGGTGTTCGCGAAGCTCGCCGTCGCAATCGCGCTCGTAACGGGCGCCGTCGGGTCGAGTATCGTCGCCTTCACACGATGAATTTTCGTTAGAAGACGACCTCGTTGCTACGTTGCCGCAGGCGTTCCAGGCATCCCCGCCGCGAACGCGAGACGCGCGCGGCTCTCCGGGCGCACCGCGCCGATCATCCGCGCGAGTTGCGTCGTTTCCTCGACGTCGTGCACGCGCACGAGCCTGGCACCCGCAAAAATCCCGATCGCGGCGGTCGCAAGCGACGGCACCAGCAGTTCTTTCGCCGACCGATCGAAGACGCGGCCGATAAAGCTCTTGCGACTCGCGGCAAAGAGAATCGGGACGCCAAGCGATCGGAGATCGCCGAAGCGTTCGAGGATCTCGAGATCGGTCGCGGGCTCTTTGCCGAACTCGAGGCCTGGATCGATCACGAGCGAGTCTTCGGCGACGCCTCCCGCGCGCGCCGCATCGAGGCGCTCGCGCAAGAACGCAGAGATTTCCGCCATCACATCGTCGTAGGGATACGCGACCGAACGCACGTTGAGCTCACCTTTGATATGCATCACGACGAGCCCGGCGTCGTAGCGCGCGACGACACCCGCGAGCGCGGGATCGGAGAGACCGCTACAATCATTAATGAGATGCGCGCCCGCCGCGAGTGCTGCTTCGGCAACGCTCGCTTTGAAAGTGTCGATCGATAGCGCGACCCCGATATTGTCGCCCACGAGCGCTTCGACGACGGGCACGACACGATCGCGTTCTTCGTCGGCCGCGATTTTCGGATTCCAATGCGCGTACGATTGTCCGCCGATGTCGATCACGTCGGCACCGAGGGCGACCATCTCGTGCGCCCGCGAGCGCGCGCGGTCGACGCCGTTGTACGAGCCCTTATCGTAGAATGAATCCGGCGTGACGTTGAGGATGCCCATCACGCGCGCGCGCCCGCCGAGTTCGAGGTGGCGATCCCGCATCCGCAGCGTCGACGATGGTGTGCCGTCGGCAACGAAGGCTCGCAGCGCTTCGGTTGCGAGCGCGGCGCTCGACGGATCGGCTGCGACCGCCGCGCACGCGGCATCGAGCGTGGCGCGCGTCGCGACCAGCACGAGCCGCGCCTCGTCGCGATGCACGACCGCTCCCGCAGCCCGAAGCGCTTCGGTCAGCGCCGACGCACCCGAGCCCGGCGCATCGATCGCGATGATGCGCGTCTCGGCCGCATTACGCGCGCCTTCGACGGCGTTTGCCGGAAGATACGCGCGCAAGCGTTCGGTCGCGGTGGTTGCAGCATCGCGAGCGAGGACGCGCGCGTTCGGCTGGATCTTCACGCCCCTCTCACGGCGCTCGCGTCGAGAGCGTGCCGCACCCGTGCGCGCATATCTTCGAGATGCGCGCGCGTAGCGACGTCGAGCGTGCGCGAACGCAGCGCCACATCGACTGCGGGTGCGAGGCGACGCAGTTCGTAGCTCGCGAGCGACGCCGTATCGCTCGGGTAGCCGATCGATTGTACGACGAAACTCGGCGCGAGTGCGTAGGCGATGAGGAGCCCGGTGTACCGCCGTTGCAACGCGCGATGCGGTGCGGGAATCGTTGCGAGATTCGGCGCGAGATCTCCCCACACCGCGGCCTGCGTCCAGATGAAAAGATCGTCGAGCGACATCGTGCGCGCGCCCGGCGCCGCCTTGTATGCGGCATTTGCGAGACGACTCATCGCCTCGGGAGAGAACATCGCATACATCACGCCGTCTTGCAGCGCCGCGACTTCTTCTTCGACCGGGAAATCGGGTGCGTCGATGCGATCGATGCCACGATGCAGGTAGTGGTTGGGTCCGAGATCCGCGAGGAGCGTCGGCGAAAATTGCAAGGCGTGCGCGGAAAACACGTGCTCCGAAAGCATCGCGAACGCGCGCCGAGCTTCGGTGCGCGGCACGGGGCGGATCGGTGCCACGCCGCCGGGTTGACCGCGATGATCGCGCGACGTGTACGTGCCGCCGACGTATTTCGTGGCGAGCATCGCCGCGCGACGATACGTGCCGAGCAACGTTTCGAAGGTCGCGCGTTCTTCTGCGTACGGACGATCGTCGCGCGGATAGATGCGATCGAGTCGGCGCGCGAGATCGCCCGCGACGGCGAATTGGTTCGCATCGAATGCCAGCGGATCGCTCGAGAGATGGAACGTCGCGATCCGCGGATCGATCGCGAGCGGCCCGTTGGCATCCTCATCGGTCGCGTAGGCGAACTGCGGCTGCGTGCTCTCGCTTGCGATCGCGTGCAAGAACGCTCGATCCGCGACGGACGCATGCGCGCCACCGGGCGATGCGTACCCGTAGCGGATCGCCCAATAATCATACGGCCCGAGCTTGAGCTGAAAATAATCGCCCTGTGGCGTCCCCGGCGGCGAAATATTCACCGGCGTATAGCCCATCACGGAACCGACGAGGCCGTGTGTTTGCGTGAAGTGCTTGTCGTGGAGGCTCGCGAGTGGATAGAGCGTCGCGGAAACGAAATTGTGACGCAACCCGAAGTTGTGGCCGGACTCGTGCAACACGACCGACGTGAGCCAATCCTTTGCGTACTGCTCCGTTGCTTTGGGCGACGCACCATACGCACGAAGCGCGACGGAACCCGCAGCCGCCAGATCGGCCGAATCGTACGCGTTCGTGTCGCACGTCGCCGTATCGATGCAAACATTCGCGAGCGGATTCGTCGCAAGCGGCAACCCCGATGCGTCGCGCGCGACACGCGACGGCACGACTTGATCGGCGTAGCCGCGCTTGATCGAACGCAACGTCTCGCCATCGATCACGATCTCCACGCGAATGATCTCACCCGTTCGCGGATCGGAAATGTGCGGGCCGTATGCGGAAAACGGTCGACGATCGCTCGTAATCCAACGAACCGTCGAATACCGCACGTCGTCGGGGTCCCAAGCCGCATCGGTCGGCTGATCGCGTACCTCGACGGCGTTGGGTATGCCCGCTTTCGCAAATGCATCGTTCCACGCGAGTAGCCCCGCGCGGATCGCAGGTTTGTACTGTGCTGGAATTTCGTTGGTTAAGTAATAGACGATCGGCCCGTGCCCGAAATTCCATCGATTGATGTACCGGACGAACGGCGACGACGACGTATCGTCATCGAACCTCTTGTGCGCGGTGATGAAGTATCCCACACGATCGTCGGCGAGTCGCGGCTCGTAACTCTCAGTTGCGGGCGGTTCGACGATCGAATAGTGCATCCGCAGCCGAACGCCGCGGCCGTCGGGTGCGCCGCTGAGATCCCCCGCAGGCCCGGCGAATGCGAGGTTCGCGAGGATCTCGTCATTCTTGGGCAACGCTTTCGTGCGTTCGATGTACGACTTCGTCGCATCGACGCTGAACTTCGATGCCGATGGGCCGCCGAAGAGCACGAACGTCGGTGCGGCACGACCGCCGAGATCGCGACCGACGTTTTCGAAATCCGTCAGAAAGAAAGCCGCGGAGATAACGACGCGCTTCGTCGCTTCGTCTTCAGCGACGATCGGCGTGCTATTGATGACGGAGTCCGTCACGGAGATCGCGAGTGCGTTCGCCGCGGCCGAGTTCGCAGGTGCGGTAAAATCAGCGTTCTTATCGATCCAGAGGACGCGTTTACCGACACGCTTGAACTCGATGAGCAGCGGCGAAAAAATCCGACCCGCAAACGCATCCGCGCCAACACCCGATGCTAGGACCGGTGCCACGATGAACGGGTGGTCGAGTTCGTTTGCGCCGAGATCGAGATAGACGTCATCGTCTTTTTTGAGGAGGTCGATGAGACCGCTCTGGCGCTCGGCTTTCTTTATAAAAGCCGCGTACGCGAGCGGCGTCAGCGACGATGTCACATCCGTCGCTGCGGCCGTACGTGCCACTGGGCTCGGCCCGGGAGATGCGGGTGCGGGTGCGGGTGCCTCCGCTGCTCGCGCGTTCACGCCGAACGCGAGAATTGCGAGCACGTATGGGACGATACGACGAACGATCACGGAGATTGCCTCGGGCGCGCGATGGAAAGCTCAGCGGTACGCCGCTCGAGCGACCGTCCCCCGCCACGATTCGAGGGCGCTCGTTACATCGCCGCCGATGCGGGAGCGTCGGAGGTGCGGCGCTTGCGTTTACCGCGCCAGCGATTGGTCGTACCCTTCTTTATCTTAGCGGCGCTCGGGCGGCGCGGCGTGGGCGCAGCTTCGGCCGCTTCGATCCGTTTCATCGCGTCGTGCATTGCGGCGGGAAGGCTCGGTGCGCTCACGAGATCGCGTGCGGGGCGGCGGCCCCTCTTGAAGCTCGCGACCCAAAGTTCGCCGCGGCGCGTCACGTCGACGACTTCGGCTTCCATCGAGATCGAACGGCGATCGACGTCGAGCGTTCGCATCGCAAAGGCGTCGGCATTTTGTTCGGGTGCGACTTTTTTCGCCGTCTCGACCAGACGATCGTAATTTTCAGTGAAGTTCGCGATGCGTCGGCCCATACGATCGCGCGCCGTTCGCTCGGGCGGCCGCTCCAATCGCCAATGTTCGGGCGTGATCATCTGCCACGCAGCGGCACTGCGCGTTTTCGGCTTACCCGCGTTCTCCACGTCGAGGAGAGCGCTATCGATCGCCTCAGCCGTGCGCGCGCGCGCCGCTTCACGTGGGGCGACTTCGAAGAGTTTCTCGTACTTTGTGGCGATATCGGAGATGAGATTGCCTTGGGCGTCGATCTGTGCCGGCAAGCCCCAGAGCGTCGGCAGCGTGACGAGTTGATGGCGACGCGCTTGATCGACGATATCGATGATCGTCGCGAAGGGTTTGCGACTTTGCAAGAGCCACGTTCGTCGTGCTTCCGCCGTCGGAAAGCTCGAAACGATAAACGCATCTTCATCGAGCGGACGGAGGCCGCGGCCGGTCACCTGCGTGTAGAGCGTCGTCGATTTTGTCGGGCGGGCGTTAATAATTGCCTCGATCGATGGCACGTCGAAACCTTCGAGATAGAGCCCGCAATTCACGAGAACGTCGATCTTCGTGCCACGGAAATCGGCGACGATGCGTTCGCGTTCCGCCTGCGGCGTCTCGCCGCTTGCGAATGCCGCTTTGATCCCGGCGTCTTTAAAGATTCCGGCGATATTACGCGCATGTTCGACCGACGCGCTGAACACGAGCGTCTTCTTTCCCGGAACGAGCGTCCGATACGCATCGAGAACGGCGGCGTTGCGCTCGTCGGTATCGACGGCTTCGGCGAGTTGGCCCTGAACGAAATCGCCGGCTCGCGAACCAACCTTATCGAGGTCGACTTGCGTTCCGACCGCATACGATCGAACGGGCACGAGATATCCCGCGTCGATCGCGGCGCGAGCGTCCATCGTGTAGACGATGTCGGGGAAGATCTCGGTAAGCTGCGCGCCATCGCCGCGGTGCGGCGTTGCGGTAAATCCGACGATCATCGCATCGGGTCGTTTGAGGAGAATCTTGTCGACAATCGCCCGATAGGTGGGCGCTGCCGCGTGATGTGCTTCATCGATTACGAAGAGCGCGATCCGCCGACCAAATTTTGTCGCAAAGCGCGTGAGTCGCGTGCCGGTCAGCGTTTGAACGGTGCCAACGATAATGCTGCAATCGTCGCCGGCGCTCGCGTCGGCTTTTTCGACACCGACGATCGCGTCGGGATTCTGCGCGTGCATCTTCTCGACGAGTTGAGTGATGAGTTCGTCGCGGTGCGCGACGACGAGCGTCACATCGCCCGGCCGTAGCTCGAGTAGATCGGGGAGCGTCGCGATGACGACGGATTTGCCGAGCCCGGTCGCGAGCGACACGAGTTGCGCGCGGAAGCCACGCTTGCGCGCTTCCACAATCGCCTGCTGCGCCTCGATTTGATACGGGCGTAGCCGGAGGGTACTGAAATTCAAGGTCGGGCCCTGTTCATCACACGAGTCGTGATTGTGGCGGCCACGGAGCTACCGGCTCGACGTGTACGTCTGAGAGATCTTTATTTGCAATGGCGCGGAGAATCCCCGCTAGCGCTTACGGTTCGACGGCAGCTTTTCGGTCGGCCGCGAGTTGCTCCCGGTATTCGCGTTCGGTCGAAAGCCAGCTCGCGAAACGCTGTTCGAAGATTTCGGGCCGCAAGAGCATGATGTCGTGAAACGCTTCGAAGCTCTTCTCGTGGTACTCGTGATACTTGCCGAGGAGCTCGGGCCCCGAGACGATGCCCTTTTCGATCACGACGTCGGCGAGCGCCCGTAGGCGGACACGTAAGAAAGCAATCGTATCGAGCATGTTCCCGAAGAGCTCGATGCCAACGGTTTCCGATTCGTCGTCGGTCGCGAGTGTCGGGTCGGCGGGTGCGGGATGCGCGGTCGCGAGCGCGCGGAGTTCGCCCATGGTACGGAACGTCTGACCGAATGCGCCCCACGTAAAGCTTCCGTCGGGCGAGACGCTGTAGCTGCAATGCTGACCCGCGAGCACGAACGTAACGAGTTCGGCGTCGGCCTTTGCGAGGACGTACGAATCGGCGAGCAACGCGCTCCGGCGTACGAGGCTGACGCTTCCGTCGAGCGCGAGTTCGTCCAAAACGGTGACTCCTGGAGGGGATTCGATCGCGCGAACGCGCGGCCGCTAGCGTTTCTTTCGGCGCACGCGACCGAAGCCCTTAGTGCAGCTAAAGGAGCGCACGACGCAAATCGGCGAGCGCCGAGGAGAGCGTCACGTTGAAGCGCGCCGCGAGCGCGCCATCGATCACGCGGTGGTCGTACGAGAGCGAGAGCGGCAACATGAGTCGCGGCACGAACGATGTGCCGTTCCATACCGGCTTCATCGCCGAACGGCTCACGCCCAAGATCGCTACTTCGGGTGCGTTCACGATTGGCGTAAACGACGTCCCGCCGATACCGCCGAGGCTCGAGATCGTGAACGTCGCCCCCGTCATCTCGGCCATCGCAAGTTTGCCGTCGCGCGCCTTCGCGGCCATCGCCGCCGTCTCGGTCGCGATGGCGAGGACGCCCTTGGTATCGGCACCCGCAAGGACGGGGACGACGAGCCCTTGCGGCGTGTCGGCGGCGAAACCGATGTTGTAATACTTCTTGAGTACGAGCGAATCACCGACGAGCGAGCTATTGACTTCGGGATGCGCGCGTAACGCCACGACGACCGCCTTCATCACGAAGGCGAGCATCGTCACCTTCGCATCGGGGCGTTCGGAATTAATGGCTTTGCGAAACGCTTCGAGCTCCGTGATATCGGCTTCATCGTTGTTGGTGACGTGCGGGATCGCGAGCCAATTCCGATGGAGATTGGGACCGGAGAATTTGCGGATGCGCGAGAGCGCGACGGTTTCGATCGCACCGTATTTCGCGAAGTCGACGACAGGCCACACCGGAACGCCGTAGGGCGTGCCGGTCGAAGTCGCGGTCGTCGCTACGGGCGGTGCGGCGAGTACGACTTTCACGAAGTTCTGCACGTCGTCGCGTGTGACGCGCGCGTGCGGCCCACTGCCGCTCACGCGATGCAGATCGACACCGAGTTCGCGCGCGAAGCGACGGATCGACGGGCTCGCATGCACGATCCCGTTCGAGGCGGCGACCTCGTGCGTTTCGGGCGGCGTGGCTGCCGCGGCGGGCGCGGGTGGCGCAACTTGCAGAGCGGGTGGCGCGGGTGGCGCGGGCGTCGGTGCGACCGGGGGCGTCGTCGCCTGCGCCGACGTTGTAGCGACTACGGGCTTTTCGGCCGCGACGGTCGGTGCGACGGCAGCGGGTTCGCCCTCGGTCATCAGTTCGAGGAGAACGGAACCCTCCGAGACATTGTCGCCGATTTTGACATCGATACGACCGACGGTACCGGCAAAAGGCGACGGTACTTCCATCGTCGCTTTTTCAGACTCGATCGCGACGAGGGGGTCTTCAACGCGTACGACGTCGCCGACTTTGACGAGCAACTCGACGATCGGAACATTTTTGAAATCGCCGATATTCGGAACGCGAATTTCGTGCGTGATCGCCATGCGCTTACACCTTCACCGGGTCGGGTTTGTTTGGATCGATCCCGAGCGTTTTAACCGCTTCGGCAACGACACGGCGTTCGATCGTGCCATCAGCCGCGAGCGCGTTGAGCGCCGCGAGCGCGATCCAACGAGCATCGATTTCGAAGAAGTCGCGCAATTTCCGGCGATAGTCGCTGCGCCCGAAACCGTCGGTGCCGAGTGCGTGGAAGCGGCGATCGACGAACGGCCGGATTTGATCCGCGTACGATTTGAGGTAATCGGTCGCAGCGACGATCGGCCCGCGATGCCCCGACATGGCGGCTGCGATATACGGGACGCGGGGCTCGTCGCCGGGATGGAGCAGATTGTAGCGTTCGCAGGCGAGGCCGTCGCGACGCAACTCGTTGAAGCTCGTCGCGCTCCATACATCGGCGTCGACGCCGAACGTTTCGGCAAGTAGCTTCGCCGCACCGATCACCTCGCGCAAGATCGCCCCCGAGCCCATGAGTTGCACGCGCGGCCGCGTCGCCTCACCCGCATCGCGCAAGAGATACGCGCCGCGCAAGATGCCGTCTTCCACGCCCGCAGGCATCACCGGATGCGCGTAATTTTCGTTGAGAACCGTAATATAGTAATACACGTCTTCTTGGTCTGCGTACATGCGCCGCATACCGTCGCGCACGATGACCGCAAGCTCGTAATTATACGTTGGATCGTAGCTCACGCAATTGGGAATGAACGCGGCAAAGAGCTGGCTATGGCCGTCTTCGTGTTGGAGGCCTTCACCGTTGAGCGTCGTGCGGCCCGAGGTGCCGCCGATGAGGAAACCGCGGCTGCGCATATCGCCCGCCGCCCATGCGAGATCGCCGACGCGTTGGAAACCGAACATCGAATAAAAGATGAAAAACGGAATCATCGGCACGTTACTGACCGAGTAACTCGTCGCAGCCGCGATCCACGAACAGAGCGCGCCCGCTTCGTTGATGCCTTCCTGGAGAATCTGGCCCGCGATGTCTTCGCGGTAGTACATCAGCTGGGCGGAATCTTGCGGCTTGTAGTTCTGCCCGACCGGCGAGTAGATGCCGAGTTGGCGGAACATGCCTTCCATGCCGAACGTGCGCGATTCGTCGGCGACGATCGGCACGACACGCGGGCCGATCGTTTTGTCCTTGAGCATCGCCGAGAGGAGGCGCACGAATGCCATCGTCGTCGAGATTTCGCGCTCGCCCGTACCGATGAGTTGGCTCTCGAATGCGGAGAGGTCGGGCGCCGCAAGCGACGTCGTCGACGTTCGCCGACGCTGCGGAACGTGGCCGAGGGCGGCCGTGCGCTCGAGCAGATACGCACCTTCGGCGCTATCGGCAGGCGGCCGATAGAACGGCACCTTCGGTAATTCCGCATCGGAGACCGGAATGGCGAAACGATCGCGAAACTGCCGCATCGCTGCGATATCGAGATGCTTCTGCTGGTGTGCGATATTCTGCGCTTCACCGGACGAACCCATGCCGTAGCCTTTGATCGTCTTCGCGAGCACGACCGTCGGTTGCCCGCCGTGTTGCGATGCGGCTTTATACGCAGCGTACACTTTACGCGGATCGTGGCCGCCGCGTTGCAACGCCCAAATCTGCTCGTCGCTCCAATCGGCGACGAGCGCGGCCGTCTCCGGATAGCGGCCGAAGAAATGTTCGCGCACGTAGGCGCCGTCGTTGGCTTTGAACGTCTGATAATCGCCGTCGACGCACTCGCCCATGAGTTGCACGAGTCGACCCGTAGTATCGCGCTCGAGCAACGGATCCCAGTTACTACCCCAGATCACTTTGAGCACGTTCCAGCCCGCACCGCGAAATTCGCGCTCGAGTTCTTGAATGATGCTACCGTTGCCGCGCACGGGACCGTCGAGCCGCTGCAGATTGCAATTGACGACGAAGATGAGATTGTCGAGCCCTTCGCGCGCCGCGATCGAGATCGCACCGAGTGACTCGGGTTCGTCCGTCTCGCCGTCGCCGAGAAAACACCAGACCTTGCGGCCCGTCGTATCGGCGAGCCCACGATTATGTAGGTACTTGAGGAATCGCGCCTGATAGATCGCTTGGATCGGCCCGAGGCCCATCGAGACGGTCGCGACCTGCCAGAAATCGGGCATCAGCCACGGATGCGGATACGACGAGAGGCCACCGCCATCGACTTCCTGACGGAAATGCGCGAGTTGATCTTCGCTGATGCGCCCTTCGAGAAACGCGCGTGCGTAGACGCCGGGCGACGAGTGACCCTGGAAGAAAACGAGATCGCCGCCGAAGTCGGCGGACGGCGCGCGGAAAAAGTAATTGAAGCCGACGTCATACAGCGTCGCCGACGAAGCGAAGCTCGCGACGTGTCCGCCGAGTTCGCTACTGGTTTCGTTTGCGCGCACGACCATCGCCATCGCGTTCCAGCGGATGTAATGGCGCAGGCGCGTTTCGAGTTCTTCGTTACCCGGCATCATCGGTTGTTGCGCGGTGGGAATCGAATTGACGTACGGCGTCTGAACCCCGAGTTCGACCTGCGCGCCGCCGGTCTGCGCGCGTTCGACGACGCGTTCGACGAGTTGGCGCGTGCGCACGGGGCCTTCACTTGCGAGCACGCCGTCGAGGGCGTCGAGCCATTCTTGGGTTTCGGTCGGGTCGATGTCGTCGAGATGCGTAGACGTCATACCCGTCCATTACCGCGCGCGACGACGACTCCCGTGCGTGGACCGCTCCGTTCGACGGATTGGACCCATCCAATGCTACGCGAGCGGTAAAGACGGACGACGCCAAGTATGATGATGTCCCGTGAACCCCCGGAATCGACTCGCGTATCTCACGATCAGCTGTGCCTTGAACCTCTCGTCTGAAATCGGCGGCGTGGCGATCGCATGGCACGTCTACACGCTCGCACACCGACCCCTCGATCTCGGTCTCGTCGGCCTCGCGCTCTTTTTTCCGTCGTTCCTCTTCGTGCTTCCGGCCGGAATCTTCGCCGATCGCCACGACCGTTTACGCATCGCAACGATCTGCGCGTTTACAGAAGGCGCGGCGCTCTGTGGTCTCATCGCGATCGTTCTCGCGCACGTGACCGCGCTGCCGGTCTATCTCGCGATGCTCCTTTTGATCGGCTCGGCGCGCGCATTCGACGCACCCGCAATCCGGTCGATCTTACCGGCGCTCGTTTCGCCCGATGAGTACCTCCGAGTGCAAGCGACGTATGCGTCGCTACGAGAATTCGTGCGCATCGGTGGCCCCGCACTCGGCGGACTCCTCGTTGCCATATCCGTGCCGGTCGCGCTTGGATTCGCTGCGGGCCTCGTCTCGATCGCCGCATTTACCTATCCATTCGTCACGCTCGCACGCGCGCCACGGCCGCTCACCCCGGCAACGTGGCACGACGCATTCGGCGGGTTGCGCTTCATCCGCTCGCAACCGATCATCGCCGCCGCGATCTCACTCGACCTCTTCGCAGTCTTGCTCGGTGGCGCGACCGCGCTCTTACCCGCTTTCGCAAGTGATATCTTTCACGTCGGCGCGCAAGGTCTCGGCACGATGCGCGCCGCGCCCGCTCTCGGCGCTGCGCTCGTCGCCGCCATCATCGCGCGACGGCCGCTCGAGCGCCACATCGGCCCGACGTTACTCGCGACGGTCGCCGTTTTCGGCGCGGCAACGATCGCATTCGCGCTCTCGCGCGATTTCATACTCACACTCGTGTTGCTCGCGATCGTCGGCGGCAGCGACATGGTCAGTGTCGTGATCCGCAGCGGCCTCGTACAACTCGCGACACCCGATGCAATGCGCGGCCGGGTCAACGCCGTCGAGAACGTCTTCATCGGCGCGTCGAACGAACTCGGAGAATTCGAATCGGGAACGCTCGCGGCATTCGTCGGCGTCGTTCCCGCCGTGGTGATCGGTGGCATCGGGACGCTCGCCGTCATCGCGCTCTGGGGTGCCTTCGTGCCCGCGCTCCGACGGGCCGATCGCTTCGCGCGCGCCGAGTAGGATTACGGCAGCGGCAAGACGCGCGCGAGACGGCGGTAGCGTCGTACCCGAGCATCACGGCGAGGCGGCAGAGTTCTTCGTCGCCGCATCGAGAATATTACAACCGTTGCCCCAGCCGGACGTAGATCGCGCGTGCATTGGGATACGAGGACGGAAGATAGCCTGCCGTTCCGTACGTGTAGGGAAGCGCCGGGTGCTGACCATCGCGCGTCGGCACGCCGTTCCCGAGCGTGTAGGGTTGCGTCGTCGCGCATGTGGGTCCGCCGCCGAGGGAGCCGCAGAGTGACGCGCCATAGGCGCCACCCGTATAGCCGGGCGGACCGATGAGATACGGATTGCCCTGCAGCTGGGTCGGTCGCGCGTTTCCGAAAAGGTTCTCGATATCGATCGCGAGCGTCGTGCCGCGGCCGACGTTTGCCTTGATGCGCAACGACGCGAGCAGTTGCGGCTGCGAGCGCAACGTATTGGGATCGTCGCCTTCGCGCGTTCCGAGCGTCGCGATATACGGATTGGTCGCTGCATCGAACGGCCGCGCGGGATCGGTCAAAAAATAATAGTTGAATCCTGGATTCACGTAATTATCGTTCGCGAGACGGATCGGTTTGTGCGTGAGCGGATCGAAGGCGAAGACGCTACGGCCGTTGCCGTACGGATACCCCGTTTCGTAGGAGAGCGTCGGCGTGATCGTCACGCCTCTTCCAGCTCTGAGATCGTACGACGCGATCGCTGATACGTCGGGTACGTAGCCGAGCGGAAAGAGATGCCCGGCCGCAATCGCCGGTGCGTTGAGCGCGTTATACCCGAACTGCGACGCGCTCGACGAGAAGCCACGCGTATAGGTCGCGCTTAGATTAAAGCCACCGGTCGATGCCGCAAGTTCGAAGCCGTGGACGAGCAGGTTACCCGCATTTGTCGGCACGCCGACGGCGCTCGCATTGTCGCCCGATTGCGTCGCGCTGCGAAAGTTGAACGGCAATACGTCGATGAGATTGCGTTCGCTTTTCGCAAAATATCCGATACGCGCGCGCACCACACCCGTGCGTTGCAGCGAGATCTGATAGGCGTCGCCCGCTTCCGGCGCGATCGCGACGTACGGCGTTCCGGCATCGATGCGCTCGGCTTCGAGCGGATTCGGCGCTTGCGTCGTATGGTCGAACGTCACGAGCAATGCCGTCTTTGGCGCAAAAGTATAGTTGAGGCCGAGATGTGGATCGATCGCGCTCACGCCATAGCGATGCCCATCGCTACGAACGATCCACGTTCCCGCCGCGCGGAGCGTCGAGGTTAGGACGAGCCGTTCGGTCGGTGAGAAGCGATCTGCGAGATAACCGAGGTACGAATTGAGGATGGGCTGTGAGGTGATGTGACTATCGAGTGTCGGGACGCGCTGATCGAGGCTCGACGCCTGCGTCCGAACTTCGGCGCCGTAGTTTATTTCGTGAACGCGGCTCGCGACGTTTTGTACGTCGAGCCCGATGCCGAAGAGCCGCGCGTGCTGATTCCCGTAATACGAAACGGGGCCGTTCGGGAAAGAGAGATCATCGAAGAATGGCGCCCGCGTCTGGGACCCGTACTCCGACCCGTACGCCTGCAGACGAACCGTCGATCGATCGTACGAGCGGAGATCTTGGATCTTCTGCACGCCGTAGGTGCCGCGAATCCGCGTCGGCGTGAGCACGGCGGCATCGGGTGATGGTGCGCCCGGATACGCGGTGGTGGCGCCCGCGAACGCGCCGTACGTTTGACCCGCGAATGGGGTGCCGTATTGATCGTACACCGCTTGGCCTTCGAGCGTGACGAGTGAGATCTCGTCGCGTTTGTTGATGCGCAGATGAGCGTTCGCTCCGACCGACCACGTCGCGCGACTCGAGAGCGAGAGGCCATACGTCGCGGCTTCGACGGGATAGAACGTGTGGCCGTCGCCGTAGGTGATCGCTTCGTTGCCGAGCGTCGCATCGAAAGCGTAGCGTCGGCGCAGATCGGGCGTCGCCCAGCGGCTCGCAAATTCGATATCGTGCGCGCCCGGTGTGATGCCGCCCGAAAGCGTCAGCGTCGTTAGCGCGGGATAGACGCCCGTTGCGGGGATCTCGTCGACGACGCCCGCCAAGCCCTGATTACTCGACGTCGAAAAACCGCCCGTCGTGATCTGGGTGTATCCCAAACCCGTCGTTGGAAGCTGCGCGCCCACCACATTACCGCCGGGCTCTGCGATGAGCGCCTGCGGCACGGGAACCGCGTCGTAACTGAAGACCGTGTCTTTGACTTTTCCGCCCTGCAAGATCACATTCGCGAATTGATCTTGCTGCACGCCCGGGGCTGCGGCGATCGCGCCTTGCACGGTGCCTTGGGTGTACGACCCCAAACCCGATGACGACGCTGACGCGAGCCCGCGCGCCGCGTCGCCCGTCACACGAAAAACGTCTTGCGTTTCACCAAAGCCGGTCCCACCGATAACGCCGCGTGCGACCGTACGCCCGATTTCGCGGAGCGCTTTCACGAGTGTCGT